>NZ_JBIWHT010000031.1:0-65175 GCF_044764265.1 Streptomyces sp. NPDC094147
TCGCTGCTGCGGCGAGGACCGCTGGCCAACACCGCCTTCACCGATCCCGACCACCTCGAGCGCACCCTCCGCCGCGGCCTCGCTCATATCCAGCAGCACCCCGAACTCATCGACGGCTGCCTCACCGAAACCGGGCTGGTCCTCACGCCACACCCGACATGAACCCGAAAGGGTCAGTAACTCCTAGCTCCAGGGGCGGTGCTTCGGATTTTTGTCGTTGACACAGTGGTAGGGGGAACGGGTGTGACCGGCCGGCTGTGTGGGATTCCGTTGGTGGGCGGGCCGGTGCGGTTCCGGGGGGCGCTGGATGTGGAGTTGACCGAGGCCGGGGTGCTGCCCTGGCGGCTGCCCGCGGCGGCGCGGGCGCAGTTCCCGGACGAGGCCGTCGAGCGAGTGGCCGCTCTTTCGTCGGGGGTCCGGCTGGCGTTCCGGACGGGTGCGACGGTGCTGGAAGTCGAGGTGCTCACCACCGTCACGCAGTACGAGGGTGCGGCGGAGCCGGCGGCGTACGGTGCTCTGGAGCTGGTTGTCGACGGGGAGTTGAACCACAGGGAGCTGCTCCGCACGGGCAACGTACTGCGTGTGTCGGGCGGGCGGGGCACCCTGGCGGGGTCGGGCTCGTCCTGTCGAGTGCGCTTCGGTCAACTGCCGCCGGGCGAGAAGGACATCGAGCTCTGGCTGCCGCAGCAGTGCCGTACGGAGGTGGTCGGCCTGTGGGCGGACGCCGCGGCGATGCCGCCGCGCGCCACCGGCCGCCGCTGGCTGCACCACGGCAGTTCCGTCAGCCATTTCCCCGAGGCCGACTCCCCCGCCGACACCTGGCCGGTCATCGCCGCGGGGCTGGGGGACGTCGAGCTCACCAACCTCTCGCTGGCCGGCAACTGCCTCCTCGATCCGTTCGTGGCCCGTGCCGTCCGCGATGCTCCGGCCGATCTCATCAGCCTCAAGCTGGGCCTCAACGTCGTGACCGGCGCCTCGTTCCGGCGGCGTACCTTCGGACCGGCGGTGAACGGGTTTCTCGACACCGTTCGTGACGGCCACCCGGACACGCCCCTGCTCGTCGTGTCCCCGGTGTTCTGTCCGCCGGTCGAGGACACTCCCGGTCCCACCGGCCGCACCCCTGCCGGGCACTTCACCGCGCTCGGCGACCCCGCCGACGTCCCACGTGGGGCGCTCACGCTCAATGTCATCCGTTCTGAGCTGGCTCGCATCGTGACCGCTCGCGCCGCCCACGATCGGAACCTCCACTACCTCGACGGCCGCGAACTGCTCGGAAGCGATGACATCCGCGATCTCCGCGACGGCCTCCACCCCACCGTCGGCGGCCACCACCGCATCGCCGAACGGTTCTCGGAGATCGTCTTCGCACCTTCGGGGCCGTTCGCCCTGGAAGGCTTGGCGCGACTCCCCAGGTCAGAGGCATCCTGACCGTGCTGCTCGGCGAGCCGCGTCGGCCCGCCCTTTCCCGGGGGAGACCGGACTCGCTGTCCTTCCAGCCGTGAGCGAGGGCCCTCAGGCGGCCACGGTGTCCCACACCTTCTGCTGTGCGGGGCGGTGCGGCCACTGGGGGGCCCGCTCGGCGAGCTTGGTCATCCAGGCGCCGATCTCCTGCAGCTCCTTGCGGCCGACGGCGGCTCGGACGTGCGGGAACCACATGTGCTCCTCGGTGTCCATGTGCCGTTCGACGATGTCCATCAGGAGGCGGGCCTTGGCGTCGAAGGCGACCTCTTCGGGGCGCATGTCGTGCAGCTCGGCGGCCAGCACCTCGGCGATGTGGTGTTCCTCCCGGAAGTCCAGGATGGCCAGCTCGGTCTCCGGGGCCAGGACGGATACGCGCGGGTACATGCCCTCCTGCTCGATGTACGTGTACACGGTCAATGCGCGCAGGAACTGCGCCACCACCCCGGGATTCCGCTCGACCCGGTAGGACCTGATCAGCTGCCTGATCTCCTTGTGGCCTTCCCTCAGCATCACGATCGCGTCGGTGGACATCAGGCAGCTCCCTGAGGCACGGGACTCACTTCCGTGACAGGCCAATACCCGGCAAACCGGACGGCCATGCGCCCTTGCTCCCGGGCTGCTCGTGCGTCATCGGGCGGATACGGAAAGTCCCGCGGCACCGCGGAATCCGGGGTGCGGACGGCGAGTGCCCCGGGCCGCGCGAGGGCGGCTGTGGTGGCGGGCACCACCCAGGCGTGGGCGCCGCCGGGAGGTGCGCAGTACCGGGCGGCGCCGGTCACCTTCGCCCGGCCCTCCCGGCGCTCGACGGGTGCGCCCGTGGTCGGGGCCATGACCGCTCTCCGCTCAGGGCCGGACGGTCAGCGAGCCGAGCACTTCTTGGGCGAGGTCGCGGGCGAGCTCCACCTTGTAGGCGTTGTGCCGCAGCGGGACGGCGGCGGCGAGTTCGGCCTCGACCGCCTGCTCGACGGCCGCGGCATCGGGCGCGGTGCCGAGCAGCGCGGCCTCCGTGGCACGGGCGCGCCACGGCCGGTGGGCGAGGCCGCCGAAGGCGACGGCGATGTGCTGGACGGCGCCGCGCCGCATGTACACCACGGCGGCGACAGAGGCCAGCGCGAAGGCGGCGTACGACGCCCGGTCGCGCGTCTTGCGGTAGCGCGAGACGGTCCCGTCGGGCAGGGGCGGCAGCAGCACTCCCGTGATCAGCTCGCCGGGGCTGATCACGGTGTCCAGCTCGGGCCTGTCCTGCGGCAGCCGGTGGAATTCGGTGACGGGGACGGTCCGGAGCCCTGTGGGGCCGGCCAGTTCGACCACGGCGTCGAGCGCCGCGAGCGCCACGGCCAGGTCGGAGGGGTGGGTTGCCACGCAGTGGGGTGAGTGGCCGAATACCGCGTGGTCGCGGTTGACACCGTCGAGCGCTCCGCACCCGCTCCCCGGCACCCGCTTGTTGCAGGGCCTGGACAGATCCTGGAAGTAGCCGCAGCGGGTGCGCTGGAGGAGGTTTCCCGCAGTGGTCGCCACGTTCCTGAGCTGGCCCGACGCGCCGCTGAGCACCGCCTGCGACAGAACCGGATACCGCTTCCGGACCGCCGGATGCGCGGCGAGATCGCTGTTGCGTACGGTCGCGCCGATCCGCACCGAACCGTCACTCGGCTCCTCGATCCGGTCCAGCGGCAGCCGGGTGATGTCGATGAGCACGTCGGGACGCTCCACGCCGAGCTTCATCAGATCGACCAGGTTGGTGCCGCCGCCGAGGTAGCGGGCCTCCGGTCGCCCGGCGTGGGCGGCGGCGGCCTCCGCCACGCTCCGGGCACGGACATAGGCGACCGGCTTCATGCGATCACGTCCTGTACGGCGTTGACGATGTTCGAGTACGCCCCGCAGTGGCACAGGTTGCCGCTGAGCCGTTCCCGGATCTCTTCGGTGGTGAGCTTCACCGGCGCGTCCGTCGGGAGCCGCATGTCGGTGACGACGGACGGCTGGCCGGACTTGGCCTCCTCCAGCATCCCCACGGCCGAACAGAGCTGGCCGGGTGTGCAGTCGCCGCACCGGAACGCGTCCCGGTCGAGGAAGGCGCGCGCAAGGGGATGCAGATCGCCGTCCGCACCCGCCGCGTCGGCGAGGCCCTCCACTGTGACGATCTCGTACCCCTCCTGCGCGACGGCCAGCAGCAGGCAGCTGTTGACCCGCCGGCCCTCAAGGAGCACCGTGCACGCGCCGCACTCCCCGTGGTCGCAGCCCTTCTTCGAGCCGCTCAGGCCGAGGCTCTCGCGCAGGAAGTCCAGGAGGGTGGTGCGGTGGTCCACCTCGACCACACGGGACACGCCGTTGACCCGCACGGCCACGCGTGACTCGGTGGTCTCCGGGACGGCAGCCTGTGCGCCCGGCCCAAGGACCTCTTCGCTTCGGCCCACGCTTGCTTCCATCGTTCACGGGCTCCTCGCTCTGGACGGTCAGCGGCGTGCCGCGTACCCACCCTCGTACAGGTCGCGCCCTGCGGCATCTCGGCGACGGCCGAGAGGGGGGCTTCCTGGTCTGCCGATCTCCGCGCGCGGGGAGAAGATGGTGAAGACCGCTGAGGCAGGAGGCACCGGGCTGAGACAGGGATGAGGTAGCGGGCGGAGTCAGAGCCTTGAGAAGGGGCCGACCATGAACGCATCCGAGATCTTCGGGGAGCGGCCCGGCCCTCCGCGCGTCGCCCCGTCGGCGCGGGGCGGTCTGCTGGACCTGCTGGGCGTCGCCGCCGTCGTACTGGACGAGGCCGGGCGGATCGCCCTGTGGAGCCCGCAGGCCGAGGAACTGTTCGGCTGGAGCTCGCGGGAGGCGCTCGGCCATTCCGCCGTGAAGATCCTGGTCGCCGAGGAGTACCGCCCGCTCGTCCTGGAGCTGTTCGGCCGGGTGATGAGCGGCGGCGAACCGTGGGCGGGCGTCTTCCCGGTCCGGCACAAGGACGGCCGTACGCGGATGGTGGAGTTCCGCAACATGCGGCTGCAGGACGAGCACGGCGGCCTGTACGCCCTGGGCATCGCCACCGACGAGCCCACGCTGCGCGCCGTGGAACGCGATCTGGCGCTGTCGGTGCGCCTGGTGTCGCAGTCGCCCATCGGCCTCGCGGTGCTCGACACCGACCTGCGGTACGTGCTGGTCAACCCGGCGCTGGCCCGCATCAACGGGGTTCCCGCCGCCGAGCACATGGGCCGCACGGTCCGGGTCGCCCTGCCGTTCCTGGACTCCGAGCAGATCGAGTCCGCGATGCGCCGGGTCCTGGAGACCGGTGTGCCGCTGCTCGACCAGACGGCGATCGGCCGGATACCCGGCGATCCGGCGACCGACCGTGCCTGGAACGTGTCGTACTACCGCCTGGAGGACAGGGCTGGCCGGATCCTCGGTGTCGCGATCTCGATCGTGGATGTCAGCGAACAGTTCCACGCGGCGAACGAGGCCGCCGAGGCCCGCAGGCGCCTGGACCTCATCGCGCGCGCCTCGGTGTGCATCGGCACCACCCTCGACCTGAACCGCACCGCGCACGAACTGGCGGACCTCGTGGTGACCGACCTCGCCGACATCGCCGCCGTCGACCTCCTGGACTCCATCCTGGACGGCCGCAGCGTCCCCGAAGCGCCCCGGTCGGGGCCCGTGTCCATCCGCGCCCTGGCCGTCGCGACCGCCTACCCCACCGAGGCCCTCCAGGCGGCCGACCCGCCGGGCAAGATCGCCAAGTACACCGCGGAACGCCTGGTCACCCGGTGTGTCACCACCGCCCGGCCGGTCCTGGTGAGCCATGTCGGCAGCGGGGACCTGGTCAACATCGCCCGCGACGAACAGGGCGCCGCCCTCCTGGAGCGCGCGGGCCTGCACTCCTACCTCGCGGTCCCGCTGATCGCGCGCGGCGAAGTACTGGGCGCCCTCGACCTCAAGCGTGCCCGCAATCCGCAGCCCTTCACGCACGACGACGTGGTCCTGGCGCTCGAACTCGCCACCCGGGCCGCCGTCTGCATCGACAACGCCCGCTGGTACCAGCAGCAGCGCCAAGCCGCCCTCGCTCTCCAGCGCCACCTCCTGCCACGCCAGCCGCCCCAGCCCGTCGGTCTCGACGTCGCGTACCGCTACCAGCCCGCGGCCGCCATCGGCGAGGCCGGCGGCGACTGGTTCGACGCCATACCCGTCGCAGGTGACAAGACCGCGCTGGTCGTCGGGGACGTCATGGGCCACGGCATCAACGCCGCCGCGACCATGGGCCAGCTGCGCACCGCGGCCCGTACCCTGGCCGGCCTCGACCTCGACCCCGCCGATGTGCTGCGCCACCTCGACCGCATCACCTCCGAGCTGGACGAGACCACCGCCACCTGCGTGTACGCCGTCTACGACCCGCACCGAACGCGCTGCCGCATCGCTCTCGCGGGCCATCTGCCCCCCATCTGGGACCGGCCGGGGCGCACCCCGCGGTTCCTTCGGCTGCCCACCGGGGCGCCGCTCGGCGTCGGCGGCGTCCCCTTCGAGGCCACCAATGTCGAGTGCGCGCCCGGGGACCGGCTCGTCCTGTACACCGACGGCCTCGTCGAGACCCGTGACCAGCCCATCGACGACCGCCTGCGCGCGCTGCTCGACGTGCTCACCCACCACCGCCTGCCCCTGGAGGCGACCTGCGACCGGCTCCTGGCCGCGCTGCCCGCGCCGCAGGGCCATGACGACGTCGCCCTGCTCATCGCCGAGGTCGCCTCGCCGCGAAGCAGGACCTGAGGGCCCCGGCAGGACCGTCGCCGGCCGCGCGGGGCGAACGGGAGGACGCTGGAACGGAGGGGTTTCGCGTACGCGGAGGCGAACGTCATGTACAGCAGAGTCACGATCGCGGGCCACCCGGTCCACCCCATGCTGGTCGCCTATCCGGTGGTCGGCTACATCGGCGCGCTGGTGGGCTTCGCCGTGTACGCGGCGAACGGGCAGCAGTTCTGGCTGAACTTCGCCATCGCCCTGAACATCGCCGGTGTCGGCGGGGCACTGCTCGCCGCACTGCCGGGCTTCGTCGACTGGGCGTTCGGCATCCCCCGCACGTCCGGCGCCAAGACCGTGGGACTGGCCCACGCGGGGCTGAACGTCGCCGCACTGGCCCTGTTCGCCATCACTCTGGGCATGTACGCGTCGCACTGGGACGGGCCCGCGAAGAGCGCCACCTTGGGCCTCGCACTCGCGGCCGCCGGGGTGGCCGTCACCATCGGCGCGAGCTTCCTGGGCTCGATGCTGGTCCAGGACTACCACGTCGGAATCCGCCTGACCCCGACCCAGGAACGCGACGAACTGGCCGTCCAGAACACCCGGTTGCTCCGCATCCACCACGACCGCGCGGCCTGAAGCGCACAGGGTTTGGACAGACGCGGACAGGGGCTGGACAAGGGGGCCGAGGAGGCTACGGGGCCGGTGGCCCGGAGTCCTCTTCAAGCACGGCCCGGATCACATGCCGGGCGTTGTGTGCCATCGCGGGGTTCCTCGTCCGGTGGTAGGGCAGGGCGATCAGGGCCTGGGAGAGTGTCCGTGCCCGGCCGCGTTTCCAGGTCGCGTCGTCCACGCCGAGTGCGTCACGGAAGACCTCCCTCGCGGCGGGCGGCAGCAGGTTCCACGCCGGGAACAGGTCGCAGGCCGGATCGCCCACCCCCATGCACCCGAAATCGATCACCGAGATCAGCCTGCCGCCGTCCACCAGCAGATTGCCCGGCATCAGATCGGCGTGCAGCCACACCGGCGCCCCCTCCCGGCCCGGGGACCGCAGCGCGTCCTCCCATACGGCAGCCGCCGCATCGCAGTCGATGCCCTCCTGCGGGATCCGGCGCAGTTCCGCGATCGCCGCCCGGGTCGACGCGTCGAGCGAGGCGAGTGGCCCACCGCGGTAGGCCTTCGGCGCCCTGGGCAGGGTGACGCTCCGCATCGCCGCCACGAACGCGGCCAGGTCCTCGGCCAGCGGTACGGGCTCGGCCAGCGCGCCCGCCTCGGGGTGCTCCCCCGCCAGCCACCCGTACACCGACCACGGCCACGGGTACCCCTCGGCGGGCTGCCCGGCCCCGAGCACCTCGGGGATGGCCGTCGGCAGCCGGGGCGCGAGACGGGGCAGCCACTCCCGCTCCATCGATACGTCGTCGGCTCCGCCCTCCATCAGCGGCAGCCGTACGACCATGCCGTCGCCCAGCCGGTACACGGCATTGACCGTGCCCCCGGAGGCAAACCGCTCCACCGCGAGCCCGGCCCACCGCGGGAACTGCCCGGCGATCAGCCGCCGTACGAGGTCGTCGTCGATGGGGCGCGGACCGGGCTGCGTCTGTGCTGTGCTCATGGCCCGCCATCCGACCGCCGCGCCCCGGAGGGCGTCAAACGCTTTTCCGGCCTGCGTACGGGACGGCTGCGGGCTCAGCCGCCCGATCGGGGGTGGAAAAGGGAATCGTCGTAGTCGCGGAACAGCCGGGGCATTTTCGCGCGGAACGCCACCACTTCTGACGTTTCCTCGGCTCCGGGGCAGAGCGTTTGCAGCCAGTACCAGTAGCCGCGTGCGGCGAGCAGCCGCTCCACATATTCGGCGAAGGTGAATCGAGTGTCACAGAGCTCTTCGCCGAAATAGTGATAGGAGACGGTGTCACCCGGCTCCCCGCCCGGCTTCTGAAGGAACGCCGCGCACGCCTCCGGGACGAACATGTCAAAGGGCTTCACTGCCCTGAAATCCTCGTTCTGCCCCGGGAAATAGGTGATCCCCTCCCAGTCTCCGAATACCTTCGTGACCGGCAGGATGTTGATGAATCCCTGGTCGGAGAGGTCTCCCTTGCGAAGGTCGGCCACCGTGTGCCGCCACTCCAGGCGAAGGGAGCCCACCTCCTGGTAGAAGTCCGCGAGACCTGCGGGCAGCTCTCCGTGCGCCAGGCGGCGCGCCTGTGCGAGGTCGGCTTCGGACGCCGGTGCCGCCACCTCGGAGTCGATCAGTTCGAGGTCGGGATTCTGGTCAATCTCTTCGATCATCCGCAAGATGCGCGACCGGATGCCCTGCATTCAGCACTCCTAATTCGTGAGATCGAGTTGCGATGCCGGTCCGCCTTACAGGGCGTCGTTACCGATCCACCAGGACTGGTTCTTGTTGTCCAGGGCCTGCACGTCCCGCTCGTTACCCGTCAGATCGTAGACGGAGTACTCCACCTCGATGGCATGAGCCAGGTGGTGGGCATAATCCGTGTCGATCTCGTTCTGAATTCCCGCCGGAGCCTTGAGATCGCTCGCCGACGGCGAATTGGAGTAATCTACCCGAACCTCGTACTCGACCACATAGTTCTTGTCCACGTACCCCTTGATGTCCTGTTCGACCTTCTTGGAGTGGGTACTGTTGGCCGACTTCACCAGCGGTGTCAGGTTTTTCATGTCATCGCCCGGACCGCCGATGTTGTGGTTCAGCAGATGCCCCTGAACCATGTAGTTGGAGAACCAGGTCTTGGTTGCCTGGGAGGCGGCGGAACCGGCGTCCGGCCACCAGTTGGGGCGGGTGCTCGGCTTCGACCCGCCGCCCGTCTTCCCCGGGTGGACTTCGGCGTGCATGAGCGTCCCGGCGTCATGAGTCGGGTGGATCGGCCCGTAATTCACGTACGGCTTGCCCGTGAAGGCGCGCTGTACCGCGACGCCTTCTTCCGATCCCGCTGGCTGCGGGAGCGCGCGCTGCACGGCCGCGTCACCGGAATGCGCGCTCGTGGTGGGAGCCGCCGACCGCATGACACGCGTGGCGTTGGCCTCGGCCTCGCGCTCGAAACGGTCGGACGGGTCGGAGACGTTGAGCCCCGACCCGTTGTCCGTACCCGACACGGGCCCTTGGCGCTGCTGGATCACATGCGTCAGCTCATGGGCGAGGGTGTGCTTGTCCGCTCCCCCGTCACCTATGACGACGTGATGGCCGGAGGTGTAGGCGCGGGCGCCGACCTCGGCGGCGGAGGCCTTGGCCGCGCTGTCGCTGTGGATGCGGACGTCGGAGAAGTCGGCCCCGAGGCGGCCCTCCATGTCCGTACGGGTCGCCGCGTCCAGGGGCCTGCCGCTGGTGCGCAGGACGTCATGGACGGCGGACGACCGCTGCACGGCGGGCTGTTCGGTCTGCTGGTGGCCGCAGCCGGCGCCGTGCTGGTGCTGTTCCTGGGCCGCCCAGGAGTGGCCGGCCTGCCGGAGCATCTGCAGGACGGCCGCGTTGCCCGCGCTCGCCTGGAGGGCGCGCAGCTGCGCGGGCACGCCGCCGGGGGCCTGGGTTCTGGCGGGCGCGCGGCCGGACCGCTTGCCGTCGGTGGTCTGGGCCTGCTCGTTGGCGTGCATCCGGGCCTTTCGGGGGAGGCGGGCTGGTGCGGGGGCGGGGCCACCCGGTGCCGTGCCTCTCACGCAGTTACGACGCCGACCCCCGGCGGGCTTGCAGCCCCCGCGGAAGTATTTCACCAGCCCCCAACGCACGCCCAACATCCCGTCAGCCCCGCATTGGCCGAAACCAGCACCGGGGTCAGGGGGTTCGTCGCCGCCGGACACCAACCGGACCGGCTGCACGGGTGCGCCCACGGCGCGCGGTCGCAGGGCGATCGAGCCAGAGTGGAACCCGCCGGAAGGTGACGCATCGGAGATAGCTGATGCGCCCCATCAAACGCCGGCCTCCCCCGCTCCCCCGGTACTCACCACGTCATCCCGCACAGAAGGACCACCCCCATGCAGAACGTCACCCTGAACAACGGCGTCGAGATGCCGATCCTCGGCTTCGGCGTGTACCAGATCCCGCCGGAGCAGACCGAGCAGGCCGTCACCGACGCCCTCGCGGCCGGGTACCGCCTGCTCGATACGGCGGCCGCCTATCAGAACGAGGAGGCCGTCGGTCGCGCGATCAAGAACAGCGGCATCCCGCGCGAGGAGCTGTTCGTCACCACCAAGCTGTGGATCCAGGACGCGCCCGCGCAGGAGAACACCCGGCGCGCCTTCGAGACGTCGCTGGACAAGCTGGGTCTGGACCACCTCGACCTGTACCTGATGCATCAGCCGTACGCCGACGTGTACGGCCATTGACCTCGCCTCCCCGCGCTGAAGCACGGGGATTCTCCGTCCGTCTCCGGCTCGCGTGAGCGGCCGGGGACCACGGTGTTTCCTGGTTCCTCCCGACGGGTGTCGGGGTTGTGCGCGCTGCCTGGCTCCTGCCGGGTCTTACGCGCGCTCCGCAGGCGTTTACCCGGCGCGTTACCGCGCCGGGGCCCCCGGTCCGGGGGTGGATGGTTCTGCCGTCGCGATGATGCGGCGGCCTTCATAGCGGACATTCTTTCCGGCGTTCCAGTCCCGGTCGTGCCGGGTGTCGCAATTCGGGCAGGCCCAGGTGCGGACGTGGAGCGGCTTGGGGCCGTCGCGGAAGCCGCAGGCGGAACATACCTGCGAGGAGGGGAAGTCCCGGGCGACCTTGGCGAACGACCGGCCGCGCCGGACCCCCTTGTACTCGCAGAACATGACGAACTGTGCCCAGCCCGCATCGTGGACGCTCTTGGCCAGCCGGGTTCGCGCCAGTCCACGCACGTTCAGGGTCTCGGTGAAGACGGCTTGGTTTTCACTCGTCAGCTTGTGAGACCACTGGTGGTGGAAGTTACGGCGCGCATCGGCGACGGCTGCGTGTGCGCGGGCGACCTTGGTCCGGGCCTTGTCCCGGTTGTTCGACCCCTTCTTCTTGCGCGACAGCTCCCGCTGTCGCTTCTTCAGCTTCTTCTCCGCCCGGCGCAGGTATTTCGGTGAGGCGATGTGCGAGCCGTCGGCGAGGACCGCGAAGCGGGTCAGGCCCAGGTCGATGCCCTGGTCCCCGTCGGTGGGCGCAAGGATGTCCGCGGCCGGGTCGGACTCGACGACGAAGGAGACGAAATACCGGTCGGACCGGTCCTTGATCAGCGTCACCGACGACGGGCCGGACGGCAGATCCCGGCTCCACGTGACCTCAAGGTCGCCGATCTTCGGCAGGCGGAGCTTGCCGGTCTCGGTGATGGACCAGCGGTCGGAGCGGGTGAACCGGGCGGTCTGCCGATGATCCTTGCGGGACTTGAACCGGGGTGGCGCGACCCTGGGCCCCTTGCGCTTGCCGGTCTTGGAGTCCTCGTGTGCTGCCCATGCCCTGTCGAAGTCCCGGAGGGTCTGCTGGAGGACGCCGACCGGCGCATCTGTCAGGAATACCCGCTCGGGTGTCTTCTTCCCGGCGGTGATCAGCGTCTTGGACAGGTCCTGGTTCTTCGGGATCTGCTGGTACGGGCCTTCGGCGGTCCTGGACTTGGGGTTGCCGAGCAGCTTGTTCGATGCCTTGCGCGGCTTGACGATCGCCAGGGCATCGTTCCAGACCACACGTCGGCACCCGAACACCCGGCGGGCCCAAAGAGCCTGACCAGGCGTCAGGTAGACGCGGTACTGGTACCGAAGCTGCATACGATCACCGTACTACCATTGGGTTATGGCCGAGTACGTGAACATCCGCACTGGTAGACACTGCACATTCCTCATGCACGCACACTTGGTTTTCGTGACCAAGTACCGGCACAATGTGTTCACCGACGCACACCTGCGGCGCATGGAGGAGATCATGCGGGACGTGTGCGCGGACTTCGAGACCGAGCTGACCGAGTTCAACGGCGAGGCCAATCACGTTCACCTCCTGGTCAACTTCCCGCCCAAGGTCGCCGTCTCCAAACTGGTCAACTCCCTCAAGGGAGTCTCCTCCCGCAGACTCCGCCAGGAGTTCCCCGACCTCGTGCAGCACTACTGGCGGGCCAATAAGCTCTGGGCCGGGTCCTACTTCGCCGGATCGGCCGGAGGGGCCCCGCTATCGACCGTCCGCCGGTACATCGAGAACCAGAACCGACCACTCTGACCCGGCCGAGGCCGACAGCGCAGACCCGTGCACACAGTTGAGGTCAGAGCAACCCTGAGAAGCGATTCCCTACCGCCCTGAAGGGCGGCACTCCCTCGCTAGAAACTGGTGGCACGCCATGGAGGACCTCCACCGCGCGGGCCGCGTCAAGGCGATCGGCGTCGCCAACTTCTACCCCGACCGGCTCGTCGACCTCATCGTCAACAACGACGTCACGCCCGCGGTCAACCAGATCGAGACCCACCCGTTCTTCCAGCGCACCGCCGATCAGGAGGTCATGCGCGAGTACGGAGTCCAGATCCAGTCCTGGGGCGGCTTCACCGAAGGCCGCAACAACCTCTTCACTCATCCGCTGCTGAGCGAGATCGCCGAGAAGCGCGGCAAGTCCGTGGCACAGGTCGTGCTCCGCTGGCTGACCCAGCGCGACATCGTCGCGATCCCCAAGTCGGTCCGCGCCGAGCGCATGGCGGAGAACATCGACGTCTTCGACTTCGAGCTCACCGCCGACCAGATGGCCTCCATCACCACCCTGGACACCGGAACGTCACTGTTCTTCGACCACCGCGACCCGGCCATCACCAGCCAGCTCGGGACACGGCGCCTGGACGCCTGAGGCGGGCGGGCGCACCTACCAGGACGTACGGCCGAAGCTCCAGGCCGGGTAGCGCGCGCCCATGTACGGCAGGTGTCCGCCCCAGTCGGCGTCTGTCAGCGCCTTCGCGGGCCGGAGAGCGATGTGGCCGGTTCCATCGATGTCGAACCCCCAGGAGAAACCGGCCAGCGGCAGGACGTGCCGCTGGGCCTGGTCCAGCGGTGTCCAGGCCAGGAAGCTGTGCGCGAGCCAGGCCATGGGTTTGCGTTCGGCTCGTGACGGGGCGTCGAACAAGGTGGGGCTGATACCGAAGAAGGCGTAGGGGGACGGCGCGTCCTCGAACAGGATGAAGGGGTCCATGTCGAAGTCGACACCACCGGAGGAGTTGTCGGTGGACCGGACCAGCTGGACCCAGCCGAACAGGGCTCGGTACCCCCTGCCGGGACAGTCAACGGCAGCCGTGCAGCACGGAAATCCGCGCGACTGCGGGTGCTTGCCGACCGTCGACGGCTCATCGACCTGTTCAAGGGTCACCCGCACACTGCCGGTCTCACCATCGCGGGTGAAGGGAAGGATCACGGCAGCACCCTGCCAAGGGCGCGTCGCCCACCACAAGGGCGGAAGGAGCCAGTGCGCTGAGCGCCGCCCCGCACGGGAGGCCCGTGCTCAGCGGCCGATGCTTCTGGGTGGGCGGCGGTGTACCCAGTCCGAGAAGCCCCGCCGTGGCGGGCGGACGATGATGTCGCCGCCGAGGGACTGTCCGGCCACGTGCACGCGCAGGGCGATGGGAGTGTCCGGGCCGGAGACCGGCCGGATCTTGATGTCGCCGCTGCTGCGCACCAGTTCGTCGGTGTCGACCACGATGCCCGGCCTGGTCACCAGGATCAGGTTTCCGCCGAGGCGCAGATCGACGTCGATGTGAAGGGAGTTGTGGGTGATCACCGCATCGGTGAAGTCGAGCTTCGCGTCACCGAACGTCATCCGGATCTCCATGCGGCGCGGAACCAGCCAGCGGCCGACGCGCGAGACATCGCCGAAACGCTGGTCGATCCGGACCAGATCCTTGGCTTGCGGGGGCATCCCTTCCAAGGGCAGGTCGGCGGTCAGCGCCGCCAGGTCGCCGATGGTGCGGGCGGCCAGTGCGGCATCCAGGCGCTCGTCCAGTTCGGCCACGGTGATCCGGCCGTCGCCCGCCGCGATCTGCAGGATCTCCACGACCCTGTCCCGGTCCCGGTCGGATGCCCGCAGCTCGGGCGTCGCGCCCTGCCCGGAAGAGTTGTCAGCTGGCCTGAGTTCGCCCGTCATGCCCGCATTCTTGTGGCCGGGCCGAGGTCCTGCAAGGTTGATGATCACGATTGTGGTCAGGATCTCCGGCCTGCTCTCCGGCCAGCCGACCCACCAACTCCCGTGCCAGTAAGGGCACTTGCCGCCCCCGCCGGGGTCACGCGCCGGCCAGCAGCCTCTCCCGTGCCGAAGCCGTCTGCGGATGGCGCCCCGTAAGTGCCGCGCCCCGTGGACATGGAGACCGGATGGGCCCCCTCGACCGGGTCCGCACCGTCCGGCACCCGGACATCGCCAGCGTCGTCGGCCACCCGCTCGACATGCCCTGAACACCCGCTGCCACGAATCCGCCCCGAAGAAATCGTGACCGCCCTGACCGACCGGCCACTCCGCCCCCCCTGGGAATCGATCACCTGGGGAACCGGGAGGCGCTCTACCGGCGGACCGCCGAGATCAGTCCGCCGGGCCCCTCCTCGTTCTGCGGCGGGGTGCTGATCGGGCGGCCGTAGGCGGCGGCGCGCTCGCGCAGGGTGTGGCTGTCGGCCTCCCAGCCGTGCCCGGCCAGCCAGCCCACCGGGTCGTCGGGCATCTCCGAGATCCACATGGACGCCGCCGATCCCTGCGCGGCGTCCGCGCCGAAGCGCTCGATCACGCCGCGCGAGCCCAATGTCAGCCCCATCCGGCTGCCTGCCGCCGACTGCGTGCTGATCCGGGCCAGCAGTAGCTCCACCGCCTCCTCGGGCAGATAGATCAGCAGTCCTTCGGCGATCCACACGGTCGGCACCGCCGGGTCGTGCCCTGCGGCGGCGAGCGCGCCTGGCCAGTCCTCCCGCAGATCCACCGCGACGGTGATCCGCTCGCAGCGTGCGACGGCCCGCTCCTGGCGCAGCACCGAAGCCTTGAAGTCCAGTGGCGCGGCGGTGTCGACCTCGAACAGCCGGGTCCCCTCGGGCCAGTCCATCCGGAAGGCCCGGCTGTCCATGCCAGCGCCGAGCAGCACGACCTGCCGGACCCCGGACGCGGAGGCCTGCTGCAACAGGTCGTCGAGGAACTTCGTCCTGATGACGATGGAGAACGACACGGCCAGCCGGCGGCGTCGCGCGGCCTCGTCATCGGGCAGCGGCGGCGAGGAGGGCCACAGGCCGCCGGCGGTGGCGAAGGCGTGTGCCAGTGGGTCGCGGAACAGCGCGTTCTCCCGCTCGGTCTCCAGCGCCCGCACCCTGGCCACCCCCACCGCCGTGGCCCACACTCCCGACGGCTGCGCCCGCTCCTGCTCATCAGTCACCGCGCCAGCCTAGATGATCGATTCCAGAGGGCCTGATGAGGAGAGCCGGCTTCCTGCGCGGCCGGCCAGTCATGCGCGCACTGAACGCCTACGACCAGGTCGGACCCTGTGCGCAGCTCCGCTGTCAGTGGTGCCTGCCAGACTCGGTGCGAGGCCGATGCACGTCCTCGACGCCTCGATGTACGTCCTCGACCAGAAGGGGAGTTGATGACCGGCACACCTGCCCCCAAGCACTACTCACCCCGGTGGAACAGCGGCACCCGACCCGATCCGCCCGCCGTGGGCAGCGAGCGGGAGACGCTGAGTACGGTCCTGGACTGGCACCGGGCGACCTTCGAGCTCAAGTGCGCCGGCCTGCCGCCGGAGCGGCTGTCCGAACGGGCGGTGCCGCCGTCGGCGCTGTCCCTGCACGGCCTGGCACGGCACCTGGCCGGGGTCGAACGCTGGTGGTTCCGCATCCAGTTCGCGGGCGAGGACGTCCCTCTGCTCCACTACTCCGAAGACGACCCCGACCAGGACTTCGAAAGACTGGACGGGGACGTCGAAGAGGCCTTCGCCGTCTGGCGGGCCGAGTGCGAGCGCTCCCGGCAGATCACGGCCGCCGCGGTGTCGCTGGATGCGACCGGGATCCGCAAGCGGACCGGCGAGCCGATCTCACTGCGCAGGATCATGGTGGACCTGATCGCCGAGTACGCCCGGCACATAGGCCATGCGGACCTGCTCCGCGAACGCATCGACGGCCGCACCGGGGTGTGACCCCCAGCAACAGGTGTGTCTACGTGGTCAACTCCTGGGCCCGCAACGGCACATCAGGAGCCGACATAGGCCGCGAGGTGTTCGCCGGTGAGGGTGGGGCGGGTGGCGACGAGGTCGGCGGGGGTGCCCTCGAAGACGATCCGGCCGCCGTCGTGACCGGCGCCGGGGCCCAGGTCGATGATCCAGTCGGCGTGCGCCATGACCGCCTGGTGGTGCTCGACCACGATGACCGACTTACCGGAGTCGACAAGCCGGTCGAGCAGGCCGAGCAGATGCTCGACGTCGGCGAGGTGGAGGCCGGCGGTCGGCTCGTCGAGGATGTAGACGCCGCCTTTCTCTGCCATGTGAGTGGCCAGCTTGAGCCGCTGCCGCTCGCCGCCGGACAGCGTGGTGAGCGGCTGGCCCAGGGTGAGGTAGCCGAGCCCGACGTCGGCGAGCCGCTCAAGGATCTTGTGAGCGGCCGGCGTACGCGCATCACCGGCGCCGAAGAATTCCTCGGCCTCGGCCACCGACATCGCGAGCACCTCGCTGATGTCGCGGCCGCCGAGGTGGTAGTCCAGGACCGATGCCTCGAACCGCTTGCCCTCGCACTCCTCACAGGTGGTGGCGACCCCGGCCATCATCGCCAGGTCGGTGTAGATGACACCGGCGCCGTTGCAGGTGGGGCAGGCGCCCTCGGAGTTGGCGCTGAACAGCGCCGGCTTCACGCCGTTGGCCTTCGCGAACGCCTTGCGGATCGGGTCGAGCAGTCCGGTGTACGTCGCCGGGTTGCTCCGCCGCGAGCCGCGGATGGAGCTCTGGTCGACCGACACCACGCCTTCGCCGGGCGGGACCGAGCCGTGCACGAGCGAGCTCTTGCCGGAACCGGCGACACCCGTGACGACGGTCAGCACCCCGAGCGGGATGTCGACATCGACATCGCGCAGGTTGTGCGTCCTCGCGCCGCGGATCTCCAGCGTGCCGGTGGACTTGCGCACCGTCTCCTTGACGGCGGCCCGGTCATCGAAATGGCGGCCGGTGACGGTGCCGCCGGTCCGCAGCCCCTCGACGGTGCCCTCGAAGCAGACCGCACCGCCCGCCGTACCGGCACCCGGACCGAGGTCGACGATGTGGTCGGCGATCGCGATCGTCTCCGGCTTGTGCTCCACGACGAGCACCGTGTTGCCCTTGTCCCGCAGCCGCAGCAGCAGGCCGTTCATCCGCTGGATGTCATGGGGGTGCAGGCCGATGGTGGGCTCGTCGAAGACGTACGTCACATCGGTGAGCGCGGAGCCGAGGTGGCGGATCATCTTGACGCGCTGCGCCTCGCCGCCCGACAGCGTGCCCGAGGGCCGGTCGAGCGAGAGGTAGCCGAGGCCGATCTCCACGAACGAGTCGAGGCTCTGCTGGAGCGCGGTGAGCAGCGGCGCCACCGACGGCTCGTCGAGGCCGCGGACCCACTCGGCCAGGTCGCTGATCTGCATCGCGCAGGCGTCGGCGATGCCGACCTTCTTGATCTTCGAGGACCGGGCCCCCTCGTTGAGCCGGGTTCCGTCGCACTCGGGGCAGGTGGTGAAGGTGACCGCCCGGTCCACGAACTCCCGGATGTGCGGCTGCATGCCCTCCCGGTCCTTGGCGAGCATCGACTTCTGGATCCGCGGGACCAGCCCCTCGTACGTCATGTTGATGCCCGCGATCTTCATCCTGGTCGGCTCGCGGTGCAGGAAGTCCTGCAGTTCCCTCTTGGTGTACTTGCGGATCGGCTTGTCCGGGTCGAAGAAGCCCGACTCGCTGTAGAGCCGCGAGTTCCAGCCGCCTCCTGTGTAGCCGGGGACGGTGATCGCGCCCTCGGAGAGCGACTTGGAGTCGTCGTAGAGCTGGGTGAGATCCAGATCGGTGACCGTGCCCCGGCCTTCGCAGCGCGGGCACATGCCGCCGGTGATGCTGAAGCTGCGGCGCTCCTTCACGGTCCGTCCGCCGCGCTCCATGGTGACCGCGCCGGCTCCGCTGATCGAGGCGACGTTGAAGGAGAAGGCCTTGGGCGAGCCGATGTGCGGCTTCCCGAGCCGGCTGAAGAGGATGCGCAGCATCGCGTTGGCGTCGGTGACGGTGCCGACCGTGGAGCGGGGGTCGGCACCCAACCGCTGCTGGTCGACGGTGATCACGGTGGTCAGCCCGTCGAGTACGTCGACCTCGGGGCGCGCCAGCGTCGGCATGAAGCCCTGCACGAAGGCGCTGTACGTCTCGTTGATCATCCGCTGCGACTCGGCGGCGATCGTGCTGAACACCAGGGAGCTCTTGCCCGAGCCGGAGACGCCGGTGAACACCGTGAGGCGGCGCTTGGGGATCTCTACGCTGACGTCCTTGAGGTTGTTCACGCGCGCGCCGTGCACACGGATCAGGCCGTGGCTGTCGGCAACGTGCGGCGCAGGCGACTGCGGGTCCTTCTTCGTGGCCATGCTCTTCGGGTCTCCATCTGTCGATACGGGGCCGCCTTCGTGGTCCCCGTCGGTGTCGCCTGGCTCGATCCGAACGGCTTCGAGCAGTACGTCTGGTCCTGCTACGCCCCGGCCACGCGGGAGCGGGGGCCGGTCACCGGTCCTCTCGTGGTCGCTCCTGAAGTCGTGGGCACATCGCGGAGCCGACTGTGATGTCCATGACCGTCAACGCTAGCCCCGGCCCGATGACCGCGCTTCTCGATTCCTGATCGGTTCGTCTCCGCTGCCCCGACCGGGGACTCCGGGCGCAAAAGCAATCACCGGTTCGAGTGATCGCATCCCCAGGAGTGGATCGAACGCAAGATCACGACGCTGCGGCCCGGCAGCACGGACCCCTCGCCCGACCTGGAACGTTCGAGCGATGACTCGCCCCCACGTCACCGTTACGCATGACCGGCCCGGCCGGTTTCCCGAGCACCTGTCCGTACGGATGCCACCGGAGGCGCTCCCATGCGAACCCAGCCCAACATCATCGGTGTTCACCTCGTGTTCGAACAGGTCGGCCAGGTGCTCCTCCAACAGCGGTCGCCCTCGGCCGAGTTCGCCCCCAACGAATGGCATCTGCCGGCCGGACATCTGGAGGCGGAGTCGGCCGTGGAGTGTGCCGTGCGGGAGTCCGGCGAAGAGCTCGGCGTGGAGATCGATCCGCAGGATCTCCGCCTCGTCCACGTACTCCACTACCGCGACGGGATCGACAGCACCCCGCGCATGCAGCTGTTCTTCCGGGTCCTCGCCCACCGGGGCACCCCGAGGATCTGCGAGCCCGACCGCTGCACCGCGCTGGCCTGGCATCCGTACGCGGCACTGCCCGCCCCGCTCGTCGACTACACCGCCGTCGCACTCACCGCCATCGCCGCCAACCGCCCGTACACCGCGATGGGCTGGGGCGCGTGATGGCCACGAAACCCGAGCTCACGGCCCCGTTGCCGCCGCCCCCGCCGGCCGAGATCACGTACGAGGGGAACCAGGCCAAGAACCCCCTCAGCGAGACCTCCTTCGCGCAGCTGTGCTCCCGGCTGCCCTCGGTGCTCGGGCACACGGCCCGGATGGCTTGGAGCACCGACCGCGGGGCCGTGCTCCTGCTCCTGTTCTGCCAGCTGCTCACCGGTGCGTCCGCCGCCGTCCTGCTGGCCTTCACCGCGCAGGCCATGCAGCCGGTCCTGCGGGGCGGGGCGGCCTCGGAGCGGCTCCACGCGGCCCTCCCCTTCCTGCTGGTCGTCGCCGCCGCGAGCGCTGCCGGCCGCGTCGCCACCGCGCTGTCGGGCTACGCGGACGGACGGATCACCCCGCCGCTGACCACCGAGGCGGACACCGCTCTGGTGGCGGCCGTGTGCCGGGTCGAGGCCGCCGCGCACGCGCGTGACGGGTTCTGCGACCGGCAGGAGGCGGCGGAGATGGGCGTGGTCCGTACGCACACGATGGTGCAGGACGCGACGCGGTTCCTGTCCGCCCTGGTCCGGATGGTCACCGCGAGCGGCGTGCTGTCCGTCCTGCATCCGCTGATGCTGCCGTTGATCGTCCTGGCCGTGGTTCCCGCGGGTGTCGGCTCGGTGCTGTCCGCGCGCGTCACCTACGAGACGCACTACGCCAACATCGGTGACCGCACCGTGCGCCACATGATGCGCTGGTGGTCGACCACCGCGAAGTACACCGACGAGGTCCGGGCGAACGGGATGACCGGCTACCTCCTGTACTGGTACCGGGCCCTGTCCGAGCGGATCGACCGGCGCACCCTGCGCGACGTGCCCCGGATGCTGCGCATCGTCCTGGCCGGCTCGGCGATCGGGGGCGTCTTCCTCGCCGGCACCTGGGCCGCGCTCGCCTGGCTCGCCGTCACCGGACGCGTGGAGCTCGCCGTCGCCGCGACGGCGGTCATCGCCGTACAGACCTCCCTCGCCGCGCTCTCCCAGCTCGTGATCTACGGCGCGGCGATGTTCCACACCAGCCTCTACCTCGCCGACATGCGCTCCTTCCTCGACCTGGCGGATCAACTAGCGCCCAGGCGCGGCGAGTTGATGGTTCCGGAGCGGGTGCGCGAGATCCGGCTGGACGAGGTCGTCCACCAGTACCCGGGCAAGGACACTCCCGCGGTCGACCATGTCTCGCTCACCTTGCGACGCGGCGAGATCGTGGCCGTCGTCGGCGAGAACGGCTGCGGCAAGTCCACCCTGATGCGCCTGGTCACGGGCATCCTCCTGCCCGACAAGGGCGCGGTCACCTGGGACGGGACCGACCTCGCCGATGCGGACCCGCACAGCGTCTGGGCGCGTACCGGACTGGTGCCCCAGAACTTCGCCCAGTGGCCCCTGCGGGTGCGCGAGAACGTGACGCTCGGCCAGCCCCGCACCCCGGACGACACCCTCGTGTGGGAGGCCCTCGACGCGGTCGGCATGCGCACCCCGGTCCAGGACCTGCGCCACGGCCTGGACACCCTGCTGGCCCGTGAGCTCTTCGGCGGCGTGGAGCTGTCCGGCGGCCAGTTCCAGCGCGTGGCCTGCTCGCGCGCCCTGTACCGGAGCCCTGCCCTGCTGGTGATGGACGAGCCGACGTCCCAGATGGACGTACGGGGCGAGCGCGACATGTTCGACGCGATCAGGGCCGTCGCGGCCGACCGGATCACCCTCATGGTCACCCACAACCTGGAGAACACGAAGGTCGCCGACCGGATCGTCGTGATGGAGCGCGGCCGGATCATCGAGCAGGGCCCGTACGACGAACTCGCCCATGGCGGCGGGCTGTTCGCGGAGCTGCTCGCCATCTCGAAGGACCGCTGACGCGACCCGGCGGGTGCGGTCCTGGCGCACCGCACCCGCTCCCACTCCCCACGCCCACGGCGTTTGACATGCCATCGCCGCGAAGACCATGATTCCACTAGTTGACTAGTGGAATTCAGGGAAGGGGAGGGCGCATGCCACATATGGCCACTTCCGGGGCGGCGGCCGGTGGGCAATGGGCCCTGGAGGCGCGGGGACTGGGCAAGAAGTACCGGCGGGGGTGGGCGCTCGAAGACTGCTCCTTCCGGATTCCGGCCGGTCGCGTCTGCGGTCTGGTGGGGCCCAACGGGGCCGGAAAGAGCACCCTGCTGGGGCTCGCCACCCGGCTCGTCGAGCCGACCCGCGGCGAGTTGCGGATCTTCGGGGTGCCGGTCGACGAGCCCGCCGCCATGCCGCGCTACGCCTATCTCGGCCAGGACAAGCCGCTGTTCAAGCGGTTCACGGTGGCCGAGACCCTGCGCCTGGGCCAGGAACTCAACCCGGGGTGGGACCAGGCCGCGGCCGAGCGGATCGTCCGGGCCGGACAGGTCCCGCTGGACGCCCGGGTGGGGACACTCTCGGGCGGCCAGCGCACCCGCGTCGCCTTCGCGCTCGCCTTCGGCAAGCGGCCCGAACTGCTGCTCCTGGACGAGCCGATGGCCGACCTCGACCCGCTCGCCCGCGACGAGATGGGCTCGCTGCTCATGTCGGAGGTGGCCGAGCGGGGCACCACGGTGCTGATGTCCTCCCATGTGCTCGGCGACCTTGAGCACATGTGCGACTACCTCCTCGTGCTGGCCGGCGGCCATGTCCGCATGGCCGGCGAGACGGACGAGCTGGTGCCGATGCACACCCTGGTCACCGGGCTGACCACGGACGGGGGGCTGCCCGCCGCGCTGTCCGCGCACACCGTGATCGATGTCCGCACCGCCGGGCGGCAGTTCACCGCACTGGTGCGGCACCACGGGCCGATCGATCCGGACTGGCAGCGGGTCGAACCCAGCATGGAGGAAGTACTGCTCGGCTACCTCCGTCACCCCGAGGCCCCCGCGCTCCTCTCCCCCACCGCGGGCCCCGACCACCGAGAGGAGTACGTGGCATGAGCACCCTCACCAGCACCCCCGTCCAGCAGGAGACCGCCGCGCCCCGGCGGCTGCGCGGACTCGCCTGGCTGATGGTGCGTCAGCACCGGTCGGCGCTGCTCGCCTGCACCGCGGCGACCGTACTCGGCGCGGCCTGGATCGTCTACCAGCGCGGCGCCATGCTGGACTCCCTGCACAGCGCGGGCTGGCCCGGCAAGCCCACCGACGTCCTCGACCACGCCATGCTCCAGCACTTCAGCAGAACCTTCAGCGACGCCGCCGGCTACCTCTCCTATCTGCCCATGCTGTTCGGCGTGTTCCTCGGCGCCCCCCTCACCTCCTCCGACCAGGAACACGGCACCGCCCAACTGGTCACCACCCAGTCCGTGCCCCGACTGCGCTGGCTCCTGTGGAAGCTGGGCTTCGCCCTGGCCCTCGTCGTGGTGACGACCGGAATCCTGGGCGCGCTGTTCACCTGGTGGTGGCGGGCCGCCGGCCCCGTCGCATCCAGCAACTGGCTCGACGGGTGGGTCTTCGACAACACCGGCCCGGTGCTGACCACGCTCACGTTGTTCACCACGTCCCTCGGCATCGTCATCGGCGCGCTGCTCCGCCGCGCGGTCACCGCCATGACCCTCACGTTCCTCGGCTCGGCCGCCTTCCTCCTCGTCGCCGACTACCTCAGGCCCCACCTCGGCACCCCGCGCCGGATCGCCTTCCCGCTCGACAGCGAGCACCCGGCGGGCCTCACCGACGCGGTCCAGGTCGACCAGTGGGTCGGCACCGCCTCGGGCAAGCTCTACGGGTGGAGCACCTGCGTGAACGACTCCGCCCCCGAGGCCTGCCGTGCCAAGCGCGGCATCGTCAACTCGGTCTGGGACTACTTCGGTTACGACCAGATGCCGACCCTGCAGTGGACCGCGGCCGGCCTGCTGCTCGCGGGGACCGCGGCCCTGATCGCGCTGGTCTGGTGGCGGACCCGGCGCCACCCGCTGTAGCCGTACGACGATGGACAACGGCATACGCTGGGGCGCCCCCGGCAGCAACCAGGGCAGAGACGGAAGGAGGCGGGTGCGGTGGTCGTGTTCCGCATAGAGCGACGCAGCGGCGTGCCCGCGTACCGCCAGATCGTCCATCAGGTCGAACAGGCCCTGCGCATGGGGGCGTTGACCGAGGGAGACCGGCTGCCCACGGCGGCGCAGGTCGCCGCCGACACGAAGGTCAACCCCAACACCACGCTGAAGGCGTACCGGGAGCTGGAGCGGTCCGGTCTGGTCGAGGTGCGCCAGGGCGCGGGCACCTTCATCACCCGCTCCCTGGCCACCCCGCAGACCGCACCCGAGTCACCGCTGCGGTCCCGGCTCGGCGACTGGATGCGCGAGGCGAGAGCGGAAGGCCTGACGGAACAGGACGTCACCACCCTGTTCAACACGGCCCTGGACGAGACCTTCGCGGTCGACAGGGCCCCTGAACGGCTTTAGTTGCGGGCCTTGCGAGACCCGGAAGCGCCGTACGGCTCCCTGATCGCCTGCCGGCGCCTCGAAGGTCCCGGCACACCAGGACAGTCCCGTTCGACGCTCCACGGTGCCATTCTGTGGGTCGCTTTTCGAGCCGTCTCTCCGAAATTCTCGATAGAGGAGATTTACTCGACCGTCCGACGGCCGACCGAGACCACTGGCCCCGCACCCATTCTCTGACTAAAGTCAGAGAATGGGTGACGACGCAGAGCAGATCGCACAGGTGCGGCGGTTCAACCGCACCGTCACGGAACGCGTGGGCGTGCTCCACGACCGCTACCTGGGCCGCGACCGGCCCATCGGCGAGGCCCGGCTCATCTGGGAGATCGGCGACCGGGGCCAGGACGTGCGGCGGCTGCGCGAGCGGCTCGGGCTCGACTCCGGGTACGTCAGTCGTCTGCTGCGCTCCTTGGAGAGCGACGGCCTGGTGACGGTGCAGCCGCAGCCCGAGGACCGGCGGGTGCGTACCGTCCGGCTCACCGAGGCGGGCCGCGCGGAGCGCGCCGTGCTCGACGGCCGCAGCGACGAACTGGCCGGAGCCCTTCTGGAACCGCTCAACACCTCCCAGCGCGCCCGGCTGGTCGCCGCCATGGCCGAGGTCGACCGCCTGCTGACCGCCGCCACGGTCACCCTGGACGCCGTCGCCCCGGACTGCCCCGACGCCCGGCACTGCCTGCTGGCGTACTTCACCGAACTCCAGGAACGCTTCGACACCGGCTTCGACCCCGCGCGGAGCCTGCTGCCCGACGCCGGCGAACTCCGGCCGCCGCGCGGTCTGTTCCTGGTCGCCCGGATGCACGGGGAGCCGATCGGCTGCGCCGGACTGAAGCTGCCGCCCGGCGCCCCGGCCGAGATCAAACGCATGTGGGTCGCACCCCACGCCCGGGGCCTCGGCCTCGGCCGCCGGTTCCTCGCCGAGCTGGAGGCGCGGGCCGCCGAGCACGGCCGCGACGTACTGCGCCTGGACACCAACAAAGCGCTCGGCGCCGCGATCGGCCTGTACCACTCGTTCGGCTTCGAGGAGGTCCCCGCCTTCAACGACGAGCCCTACGCCCACCACTGGTTCGAGAAGCGCATCACCACGTCGACCACAGAATGAGGGTTCCGTCGGCGGGCGGAACCCTCACGCTCAGCTGGAGACTCAGGAACGCAGCACGGTGCGGTTGTGGTGTTGCAGCAGCAGCGTCAGCGCGAGGACGTCCTCTTGTCCCAGCCGATCGATGATGCACTGGGCCAGCTGCTCGACGCTCTCCCATGCCTTCGGGTCCCCCGCCGCGTCCGCCATTGCAAGCTCCGCACCGGCGGCCGGGGTCATAACGCCGTTATGAGTGGGAGCGGATTCCGCACCCTTGCCCTCGCCCTCGACTTTGCCTCCGTCGGCGTCTGACGGTACGTCTGCTGCCCCTGCCGATCGCTGAGTCATAACGGCGTTATGGGGTGCGGGGTCCTGACGGCGGCTGGCCTTCTTCTGCTGCTTGCGTTCGTCGGCTTCGCGCGCCCGGCGGTCCGCGGCCTCCCGCTGCTGCTCGGGAGAGAGACGGGCCAGACCGCGTACGTGCTCGATCTTGCGCTTGCCGCTTTCGAGGTCGGCCTGCAGAGCCGGGGTGAGAGCGAGGAGCGACAGCTTCTGGGAGATGTTCGGCTGGCTCAGGCCGAGGCGTTTGGCCGCCTTGCCCTGAGAGCCGTAGAAGTCGACCAGCTTCTTGAGCGCGGTGGCGTACTCCAGGTCCGAGAGGCTCTCCTTCTGCGCGTTGGCGACGAAGGCGGCTTCCAGGAGGGCTTCATCGGTCGCCGCGAAGCTGTCGTCGAAGGTGACCTTGATGTCCGTGAAGCCGGCCTCCTGCGCGGCGGCCAGGCGACGGTGACCGTCTACGACGACGTACTCGGCACCCGCTTTGAGCTCGCCCTGCCGTCCGGGCCGGCCTTCCAGGTAGGCCGCGACCGACGCCACCGTGATGGCCTGCACCTGTCCGACCTCGGCGAGGCTGGAGGCTAGACCGCTGAGGTCGCCGAGCGTCTCGCGGGGGTTGTCCGGGTTCTCGCTGATCAGCCCGATCGACAGCATGGGTGCGTGCTGCGGCGGATTCGTGCCGGTGACTTGGGCGATGAGCTGGCCCCGCAGGCTGGTCGCCCGCGCCGCGTTGCCGAATGACGTGGAAGGGCCGACCCGGGCGGCGGCGCTCTGACGACTGTTCACAGGCTTTCCTTGGCGATGGCCCGCATGACGTTCGCTTGGGGGCAGTCGGGTGCGTAGGACAGGAGGGGTACTTTGCCGCGTACCGCTTCGCGTTGTTCCTTGAGGCGGTCGATCACGGCGATGACGGGCGGGTGCTCCTTCCCCAGTTCGAGCCAGGACCTCATGGACGAGGTGATGATGTATCCGTCGCGCGGGTCGTAGGCGTTGACGACGAGGCCGAGGTAGTCGACCTCGATGCGCCAGTCGTGCTTACCCGATTCGATCTGGTCGATGAGCATGGCGTAGGCGTCCGCGGAGGAGTCCTCGGCGAGGACGACGATGACCGTGCCGGAGACGCCGGGGGCCTCGCCTTCCCTTCGGCGGCCGTAATAGATCGCGGCGTCCATCCCCACACCGAGACTGGGCGGGCAGTCGACGACGATGACGTCGTAGTCCGATTCCAGCGGCTCAAGGGCGCGTTCGAGGGTCGCCTGCCGGTTGCGGGCCGAGACGATCATGATGTCGAGGAGGAAGGAGTCCGGGCAGGCGGGCAGGACGTCCAGACGGCCGCCGAAGCGGGGCTCCTTGACGGTGACGACCAGGTCCTTGATCGTCCCACTGGTGGCCTGCCCGGACATGTGCTTGGCCAGGCTGTCCCCGTCGGCGGGGAGGTGCTGAAGGCCGAGTTGCTTGGTCAGATGCCCTTGGGGGTCGTAGTCGACAAGCAGCACGCGAAGGCCCATCCCGGTGGCTTGCTGGGCCTCCGTGAGCGCGCTCAGGTTCTCGCGGGGAACTCCCGCGGCGGCCGCGGCTTTGGTGATGCCGTTCTCGACGCCGACGACGGCCGAGGGGTCTTCGGCGTAGGCCTCGGCGATCCCGGCGGCGACGGCGGTCTTGCCGACGCCGCCCTTCTGGTTGCACACGATCTTGCGCCGGGGGATGCCGGTGACGGGTCGGTGCTTGGGGGAAGGGTGTTCACGCAGCCACAGTGCGATCGACTGCGAGAGCCCCTGGACGAAGGGAATGCGGGCGTGCTGGCAGCTGGCCTTCAGTGCGTCCCACTGGCCGGGCAGCAGCCAGGTCGAGAACGTCGCCGCTCCCGAGGTGTCGACGACCGAGAGCCTCTCGTCCGTCGCCCGCCACATTTCGATGCCTTCCGCGGTGGCGTCCTGGATGTCCACGCCGAGTTCGGCGGCGCGGATCTTCAAGTCCTGGCGGAGCCAGACGGGCAGCTTGGAGACAACTTTCTCTCTGTCTTCGGCGTGCTTCGGCGTAACCATGAAGTCAGCATACTAACTTCCGGTCTCTTCGGTATGACCTGCCATCACATGACCGTTCCACCGCCCCAATTGATCGGCTGGGCCCGTGCCGGACCGGGACAAGACGGGCGGCCGGGCGCTCCGCCGACTCTCCAACCCGGCCTGGTCCGATCGGCACGGCAGCCTCCAGGAGCCGCGCTCCCCCATCACGCCCGTCAAGAATGGCCCGCTTCAAGTCCCCCGGAGCGAGCCAGAACCGTCTCCCACTCCCTCCGGAAGAGGCACCAGAAGGGTGCTTGCCGGTCGCCCATGGCCTCCCCGTGCCGCCGCATTCCGCCCCTTTGGCGACGGACGACGACGGACGACGATGCACGACCACGGAGATGAGCGCCGTCTTCGTTCGCACGGTGGCGCAGATTGAGTGCCGGATCCGGAGAGCTTCGGGCTCCACTTCGGTCCTATTTCGAGTGCCTTTCGTTCCCGTTCCGGCTGTCTGAGCCGCTCAGAACGAGGACTGAGCAAGGACGGAAGTGGGCTCGTCCGCGCTCGCCTTAGGCGTGAGACGCCTCTGCGGAGACGCCTTCGGACACGTCCGCGGACCGCGTTGCCGGAGCCTGAAGGGGGAAAGTTGGATGAGTGTCGGCGCGATTTTTGGCGCGAGTGGCTTCTGAACGGCTTCGTCGGCGCGGCTCCCTGGCGTCGCGGAGACGCGTTCAGGCCGTCTCTGGCGAGCCTCGCGCCGGCCTGAAGAGCTCCCCCGCTGCGAAGTTTTCGGGCTCGCAGCAACACTCATTTCTGGCGGCCCGACGCGGGCTTGGGGCGAGCTTGGCACGGGCTTGGCGTCGACTGACGGGTTCGGTTTAGCCGAGCGTCGTCGCTGCAGTTCGTAGATCGCTGAGCTCTGACCAAACCCCAGGCGAACTGGGAATATAACGATGCATGTCCCCTAATAGAAGCCTATAGATACTTCGTTTCAAGTTGGCTTGACAGTTGTGTTATTTGGCGCGATGGAGGTTGCCTCACCTCTATGGATTCATCTAGCGGTAGATGCACCACTACATATCCTGTTTCTTGTGTGGATTTTCCTCTCGTTGAGCATCACGAACACTGCAACGACACATGTTGCCCTATAACTAGTCGCATCACTGCGTTGCTAGTCATCTAACTTACGAACCAGCTAACGAACCCTCCAACGGACTGACGAGCTAACGAGCTTGCTTACTAGCTGACCCGCTTGCCGACCCGCTGTCGGACGAACCGTCGCGCTGTCCGTCCAGCTGACGTACGAGCGTGCTAGCTGACCTACGGACGAACCATGTTGCGTGCGATCTGACGGACCATCGCGCTTACCATCTAGCTTGCTTGCGCGCATACGCGCTTACGTACCCGCTAACCCTCTTGCCTACGAACGAGCGAACGCTCGAACTGTCGCTCTATCCCTCTCGCTTACGAACTGACGAGGTGACCCGCGTACCGTCTGTCTGACGAACTGTCCCTCGTACCACCGCTCGCTCGCGTATCGTCGTTCGGGCGCTCAGGCGGACCAACCTGCGGCCTCGGTGACGGTGCGTCAGTTGTCCCGCCTTGCGTGCGGTTCAGCGCGTCGCCTCACGGACGGTCCGGAGATCCTGTTAAGGTCACCCTCAATGATCCCGTGTCACTAGATCATTGGCGGCACCCCGGCAGGGGTTGACGGGAAGTAAAGGGACATAAACGGCCCTTCTCTCCCTCCGCTGTCGTTCCAGGAGTGGCTTGCTGACCTGGTGTCACGGGACGGATAGAGCTGATAGCAGCAGCCGAGAGGCAGAGAGGCGGTAGTCGCGATGAAGGTCATCGCCGTCGCAACCCAGAAGGGAGGGGTCGGCAAGACCAGCACTACCGTGAATCTTGGAGCGAGCCTGGCCCTCGCCGGCGCGCGCGTACTGGTTGTGGACCTCGATCCACAGGCCCAGGCCGGTACTGCCCTCGGAGTGAACCTGTCCGACGGGGAGCAGCTCGCCCGCTCGCTCGGCTGGGTGTTGCAGGGCCGACTGCAGGGCATGCCGCTGGATCTTCCCAGCGCCTGGTACGACCGCAGTGAGCTCCTCTCCGAGTGGGAGGACGCGGGCACCCTGCATCTTCTGGCGAGTGAGGAATCGACGATGACGTCGGTTCAGGACATCATCCACCGCAAGGGCTACCACGCGACGCCGATCGTGCGCCGCATGCTGCTTGAGGTGACCGACCTCTTCGACTTCGTCGTCATCGACACCCCGCCTGCGGTCTCCTCGCTGTCGGCCACCGCGCTGGCCGCCGCCGACTACGTCGTGACCGTCTGCGTCCCGGAGTACCCGGCCCTCAAGGGAGCGGCCGCCACCCGGGGGACGGTCGCCTACGTCAAGGACCGCACCGGAGGCGAGTGCGATCCACAGTACCTGGGCGCCGTACTGAACCGCTCGAACCCGCCGTCGAAGTGGAAGGCCCAAGAGGTCAACATCCGCAACGGCATGCTTGAGGCGGATCTCAAGCCGTTCATGACGGACATCCGCAGTGACAACCGGATCTCCGATTCCTTCGCCTACGGCGTCCCGGCCGCGATCCGCTTCGCCAGTCACGCACCCGGCAAGCTGTACGGACAGTTGATGACCCAGATCCTTGAGCGCATGCAGCAGCCGGCGCAGAAGTGGGAGACGCCCGAACTGATCTCGCTGGAGGACTCCGTTGAGTAACTCCGACGACATCACGCAGCCCGTGCCCCGCGCGGGAGGGGCCAAGCCGAAGAAGAAGGCTCCCAACCACTTCAAGGCCGTCGGCACCTCCTTGGTGGCGGGGCTGCTCGCGGGGGCCGACCAGGTCGCCGAACGGTCGTTCCTCGGCGGGGCCAACCTCGACTCGGACACCGCCGCCCCGGCGGCTCAGACGCCGCCGAAGCCGGGGAGATCCGTACCGCCGCAGGCAGCCAGTGAGGACCCGCCCGCCGCGCCCGCGTCGTCCACCGCGTCCACTGCGCCCGCGCCGTCGGCGCCCCCGGTGTCCGATGCCCCGGCGGGTGCTGACACCCATGCCGGAGGCGATGCCGGAGCCGACTCCAGGAGCACGGCCCGCACCGATGCCGGGGGAGGGGCCGCGAAGTCCCCTGCCGCCCGCCGCGTGGCCGTGACCGACGACGTACGGACGCCGGCTCGCGCGGTCAAGACGCCGTCAGCTGCTGCTGCCCCGGCGCCCGTTGCCCCGAAGGCAGTGGTTCGTGAGGACGCCCCGGCGGCCGTTCAGCCGACGAAGGCGGCAGTCCGTGAGGACGCCCCCGCGCCGGAGCGACGGGATCCTGCTCCTGCCGATGAGGAGGCGTCCTCGCCGCGTCGCCGTCTGCGCGCCGCCGGAAAGCCCTGGGCCCATGCCGCACTGCACGAGAGCTTCGCCAGCGCGAAGATCCGCTCGGAGGGCTGGACCAGTTACGGATTCCGGCTCGACCCGGAGGTGCTGGCCGAACTGAAGGCGCGTATCAAGACCGATCGCCGGACGTCCGCGAACACCCTGCTCAGTCTGGGGCACTACCTCGATGCCGCGCTGCGGCACATTCCGGAGGACGTCGACGCCCAGATCGCGATGGCGCAGGCCTTCCTCGACGAGCGCATGGGCGTGGTGGCGGCGGGCAAGCAGTCGACGTTCCGGGTGGGGCCGGAGGCCTACGCTCTGGTCCGCAGCCTCAACCAGGGGCTCCAGGAGGCGGACTACGGACGTCGCGGACTGTACGTCGTCTCCGCCGCCCTGGAGGCCCTGATGCAGGCGATGGATGCCGAGGGGGAGTTGCGGCGGCCCGAGCGGCGGATGAAGGTTCAGCGCCCGGCGTCCTCATAGCGGGACGGCACAACAGCGGAACCTGCCGCCTCGGCGGCAGTGTCGATGTGGGTGTGGCCCGTGCCTAGGCACGGGCCACACCCATATCCGCGTCCTGGCCGTGATCCTGGTCCAGCTCGGCAGACAACCCGCTGTCCAACGAGCACATGCACCGAAGGTTACGGCGATATTTGTCACGTTTCCTATTGCGCTGTTTGCTGCCCTCTCACTGACTGACGTACCTACGGTCGAACTATCTAGCTAACGGTCTTGCTTGGTAACTAACCATGTGTCGCCAGAGTAGTGGGCTAGACCAAATGGTGCAGAGATAGCTGAAAGACCGTCAATTAGCGGACACCAAGGACCCCCTGACGATTCGGCAACACGCGCGATTTCTAGTGTCAACCGGAGCAGTCCGAGATTTCCGGTACCGTGATTCCAACGATCAACCCATGTATCCCTGGAGTGATGGCCATGTCGGTGACAAACGCCCAGCTCAGCGCCAGTGCGGTCGCAATGGCCGCCGGTCTGAGCGAGTCCTGGGCCTGGAAGGCACGCGACCAAGGCGTCCTGTTCGAGCCCCATTTCGAGGACGCCGTCGTCGCACTGCGCGTCTACGCCTTCGTCTCCCAGATCGTGTGGCCTGGCAGCCGCCGCCCCCGCAGCGCCCGCCAGGACCTCGAACTGTGGCAGTCCAGCGCGGTGGACGCGGCCCGTCAGGCGGTGGACGATCCGCTCACCACGCCCGAGACCGCGCTGTGGGTGCTGGAGGACTCCGTCTATCTGGTCACCACGCCCGCGGAGCGCGCCGCCTTCGATCTCAAGCACCTGGACGGGCGGGCCGCCTTCCGTATCCCCATCGGGATGTGGATCTGCGAGCTCCCCGACGCCATAAACGCCGTGCCGCGTCGGCGACGGCGCAACCTCCACGCCAGGGCCTCCGCCTGACTCCCAGGCCCCTCCAGGAGCCCGCCTGACGGCGTATCTCCTGGGCGCCCGTCAAGACCCCCACATCCACCGCCAACCACAGCCCGTGAGGTGACCCTCAGCCCTTCCCCCAACTGAATCCCCACCCCGCGTTCGTCAGCAGTCTGTCGAACGGCGATGGCGTTTTGCCTTCTTACCCCCTGCCAGGAGCACATCATCGCTACCAGCACGAGGGCTGGTTCAGTGTTGTCTTTTGCTGGTCCAGCCTCGCCCCACACTCCCTCCTCCCACCGCACTACGGCCCGCCCCGTCATGCGGGCCGCCAGCCCCGACTCCCGCCGTTCCCCTGGCAGCACCGCCCGCGCGACGCGCCCGGTGCCCGAGCCCGTCCCTGCCCTCATCCACGTCCCCGTGAGCCCCGCCCCGCAGCACCCTCCCCGGCGGGAGCGGCGCCAGCGGGTACGGGTGCCCTGGATGGTGGTGGCGTCCCCCTTCTACTCCGACGTCGCCGTGGCCGTGTACATGAAGATCAAGGTCCTCGGGCAGCGGCCGGAGGGCTGTACGGCCGGAGCGGCGACGCTCGCCAGGTACCTGGACATGTCGACCTCGTCCGTCGAACGCGGACTTGCGCAACTGCGCAGCCCCCGCCCCGACGGCGTGATCGAGCTCCCCGAGAACACCCGCCGCTCCCTGCCCGGCGGCACCGGTACCACCGCGCGGCGCCGGGTCCGCCGGATGGGCCCCACCGAGCTGTTCGTGTGGCTGCCGGTCGCGGCCTGCGAGGACCTCACACCGCGTCAGCTGCGGGCGTTCGCGGTGCTGATGTTCGCCCAGGCGCAGGGGATCCCGCTGACCCTCGGCGACATCGCCGGGTACCTGCTGCACTATTCGGGACGGCGTGCCGGGCAGCCGATCACGGCCAACGCGGCGGCGGCGGTGGTCGCCGCCTTGGAGGCATCGGGCTGGGCCACAGTGGAGCGGCGGACCGGGGCGCAGGGCCGCAATCACTACGTCGTCCACGACGTTCCGCGCTCGCAGGCTCCGGAGGGATCCGAACCGTACGGGTACGACTCGCAGGCTCCGTCAGGGTGCGAGACACCGGCCACGGCCACCACCGCCGTCGAAGAGAGTCCGGCCGACCGCCCTCACGCCCCGTCAGCCGACGTGCGGACTCCTGTTGTTGATGAAGGATCGGGTTCTCAAGTTCATGCGGGATCGCTCGCGACTAAGGAAGACCACAGGATTGACCGACCCGAGAACGAACCCCGTCTTTCCTCATCCGCCGTAGGCGAGACTCGGGTGGTTTCGCGCGTCGCACTCGCGCGAACCCGTCGCGAACCGCGAGCCGCGAACCCGACGGCAGGTCTCGCGCTCCGCGCGGATGCCAACCCCTCGCCCTCACCAGCACAGCCCGGCACCGGCGGGGGAGTGGGCAAGCGCTACACCGGACCTCAACTCACCCTCAGCCCGCAGATCTACGCCGTGCTCGAACCCGTGCACTGGCTGTTGCAACAGGTCAACAACCCTTTCCTGGTACGCCAGATCGCCCGGGAGGTGGGCCGCCAGATGCGCGAGGGCACGGACGCCGCCCGCCTGCACCACCGCCTCACGGTCCGGTTCGCCGGTACGTCGCCGTCCGAGATCCGCGACCCCGGGCGCTGGCTGCTTGGCGTGGCCCTGCCGAGATGGGGCTGCGGCCATCTGGACTGCGAGACCGGAACGATGTGGTCCAGCGGTGCCGCGTGCGCGGTGTGTGCGGAAGTCGTGGCGGACAGACGCGCGGCCCGGCAACGCGAAAGCGGTCGACCCGGCCCGTACGACCCCGTGGCTGCTGCCGCGCCCCTTCGCCCCTCGGACGGCGTACCCGTCGCTCCTGACCCGCAGGAGCCGCCACGCGCCAACTGCGCTGAGTGCGGCTGCCGGATCGTCCTGATCGGCAAGGCCCACACGGACGGGCTGTGCAAGCCGTGCCGCGAACAGCAAGCCCCAGTCGAGGGAACGGCTGAGGGTGTCGCCGGTGCCCGGTCGTCGGCGGTCTGCGCGGGGTGGGACGGCGTGCCGTGCGACCGCCCGGCACTGCCGACCCGGGCGGTGTGCGCGCGGCACCGTGCGCGCGAAGTGGCGGGGGAGCGGGAGGCGTCTTGAGGCAGACCCGGGGGAGACACCTCGCCCACCCCTTACGGCCGTCCGGGCTTTTTCGGGCCAGGAAGGTGGCGACCGCCCTGTCGGCTCCTTCGCTGGGCTCCTGGGCCAGTCGTGCGGTGACGACGCTCCAGCACCCACAGTGGGCGGACGGCCAGCGGTTCCCGATGAACGCCCCTGTGCGTGCGTTCGTTCGCCGCACTACGTCCAATTCCGGCCACTAGGGTCAGCAGCCGGGCTGCGCAGACGGCGTCGCCTCCCACCCTTTCAAGGAGCTTGCAGAGCATGGGACTTCCCACCCTCCCTCTGGGCAGCAGCGGTCTCGACGTCACGCGCCTCGGCTTCGGCGCCTGGGCCATCGGCGGGGCCGGCTGGCGCTACAGCTGGGGCACTCAGGACGATGCCGAGTCCATTGCCACCATCCGGCGTGCGGTGGAGGCCGGAATCAACTGGATCGACACGGCCGCCGTCTACGGCCTCGGCCACTCCGAGGAAGTCGTCGCCAAGGCACTCAAGGACATCCCGGAAGCCGACCGCCCCTACGTCTTCACCAAGGTCGGACTGGTCTGGGACGAGAACAACCGGCTTGCCGCGCCCCGCCGGATCATGGCCAAGGACAGCGTCCGCCGGGAGGTCGAGGACTCGCTGCGACGGCTGAACACCGAGCGGATAGACCTCTACCAGGTGCACTGGCCGGACACCGGCAAGTCCCTGGAGTGGGGCAGCGAGAACGAGCCGGGCGACCCCACCCCACTCGAGGAGTACTGGCAGACGATGGCCGACCTCAAAGCCGAGGGCAAGGTGCGGGCCATCGGCCTGTCCAACCACGGCATCCCGGAACTGGCGGCCGCCGAGGCGATCGCCCATGTCGACGCCATCCAGCCGCAGTTCTCCGCACTCAGCCGGGCTGCCGCCGACGACCTGGCCTGGGCCGACGCCCATCGCGTCGGGGGCATCGTCTATCAGCCGCTCCACTCCGGCCTGCTGACCGGCACCTTCTCGCGCGAGCGGGTGGCGGCGCTGCCTGCCGACGACTGGCGCAAGAGCTTCCCCGAGTTCACCACGGATCTCGATCGCAACCTCGCCCTGGCCGAGGCGCTGCGCCCGGTCGCCGAGGCCCATGGCACCAGCGTCTCCTCGGTTGCCGTCGCCTGGACGCTTGCGTGGCGCGGGGTCACCGGCGCCATCGTCGGCAGCCGTCGGCCCGAGCAGATCGACGGCTGGATCGACGCGGCCTCCCTCGAACTCTCCGAGTCCGACATCGCCACCATCAGCCGGGCCATCGCCACCACCGGTGCCGGTGCGGGCCCCACCCGCCCCTGACCTCGACAGGATCCCGAGTCCGGGAACGTTGATCACGGTGCTTCCCGTCTCACCTCATCCGGGGCGGGAAGCGGCCACGTCCAATCGACGCGGCAAGGGGCAGTGTGACGACACCCGGGCCGGCCAACGGCGGCCCCTTGAGCCGTTCTTGAGTCCCCCTCGACCGCCGGACCGGCGGACCCCCACTTGCCTGGCTACCGTGAAGAGCCGACGGTGTCCGGGTCTCCTGTGTGCCTCCTCGTGGAGTGCGCGGCACGGAGCAGGTGGAAGGCGGGGGCGATGGTGGCGAGTGGGGTGGGGCTGGAGCTCGGGCGGGCCGTGGCCGAAGGCGGGGTTCCCGGGATTCTCGCCGAGGTGCGGGACGGGGAAGGGCGCTGGTTCGGCTCGGCGGGGGTGGGCGACACCGAGACCGGCCGGGAGCGGGGGGAGCGGGACCGGTTCCGGATCGGCAGCATCACCAAGACGTTCGTGGCCACCGTGGTGCTCCAGCTCGTCGCGGAACACTCGCTCGGCCTCGACGACTCCGTCGAGAAGTGGCTGCCGGGCGTGGTCCTGGGCAACGGCCACGACGGAGGCCGGACGACCGTCAGGCAGCTGCTCGACAACACCAGCGGGATCTTCAGCTACACCGAGGACTATGCGGCATTGCAGTCCCGCGACAACTTCACGCCCGAGCAGCTCGTACAGATCGCCATGGCTCACCCGGCCCCGTTCGCACCGGGTACGGGCTGGGGGTACTCCAGCACCAACTACATTCTCGCCGGGATGGTCATCGAGCGGGTGACCGGCGGAGTACTCGCCGACGAGATCTCCCGGCGCATCACCGAGCCGCTCGGCCTCACCGGCACGTACCTGCCGCGCGGCGACGACCCGACGATCAGCGGACCGCACTCCGAGCACTACACGAAGCTGTATCTGCCCGACCCCGACGCCGAGATCTACGACGCCACCGAGCTGGACCCGAGCCCGTACTGGGCGGCCGGCGGCATGATCTCCACGGCCGGGGAGCTGAACGAGTTCTTCGGCGCGCTGCTCGGGGGGCGGATCCTCCCGGACGAGCAGCAGCGCGCGATGTTCACCACCGTCCCCACCCAGGGGTGGATCCCCGGCACTCGGTACGGCCTCGGCGTCTCCTCGCTGGAGCTGGAGTGCGGGACGACGCTCTGGGGCATGGGCGGCGCCGTCCTCGGTTCGTGGTCGTACGCCTACGGCAGCCGTGACGGGGCGCGCATGGTGGCGGTCAACATCAACGCCGATTGGGCGCAGGGTGGTTGGGACGACCCGATCGGCATCTTCACCGACGTGCTGAACGCCGAGTTCAGCACGGACGCCTCCCGGGTGGCCCGGTCGGCGTCGTAAACCGCGTGCCCACCGTCCACTGACCGACTTCGTACAGCGTCCAGGGTTGCGCACAGTGTGCGCGCCCCGTACAGTGTTCGTTAGGACGAACGCCGTGCGGGTCGAATGGAGGGTTGAACATGAAGTCAGCGAGCAGCAGCCAACTCTCCACAGCGCCGGGCCCGTTCGGCGCGTTCGTCCGGTTCGTGGCGTGCGGTGGCGGTACGGGTGTGGCCTCCACCGTCTCCCTGGCGCTGCTGGCCCTGGTGATGCCCTGGGCGCTGGCCAACGCGCTGACCACCGTCGCGTCGACCGTCGTCGCCACCGAACTGCACTCCCGCTTCACCTTCGGGGGCGGCCGGGCCGGGTGGCGCCGGCATCTGCAGTCCTTCGGCTCGGCCGCCGGGGCCTACGTGGTGACCTGCGCCGCGATGTTCGTACTGCATCTGCTCGTCGCGTCGCCCGGCGTGCTGTGGGAGCAGGTGGTCTACCTCTCGGCCGCCGGGCTCGCCGGTATCGGACGCTTCGTGGTGCTCCGCCTGTTCGTCTTCGGCGGCGGGCGGGGCCAGGACCTGCCGGAGAACCGGCCCGAAGAGCGAACCGGGGCCCCGGTCACGGCAGTTGTGTCCCGCCGGGCGGGTCGGTGGGACGACCTCGGACTCGTCGGAGCCGGTGGGGGCCGTCGCGTGGGGAGCGCCCACTGGGGGCCGTCGCCGGGCCGGGCGCAGCGCGGAAGGCGCCGGCCGCCCGGTGGCACGGCGGGCCAACGACCGGGACAGGGACGGCAGTTCAGCACCGCTCGGGTGCGGGCCTGACCGGCCCGCGCCGCCGACCGAAACATCCGGATATGCGAGAGCAGTGACCTCGGCCGGTCAGCGCCGCGCCCACCGCCCTTGCCGCACAGCGGGAGACGACCATGCAGACCAGCACAGCGGACCTGTTAACGCCCGAGAGCCGTTCCGACAACCGCCCCGGCAACCCGGACCGCCCCTCGATCGCGCGCCGGGCGGTGGCCTGGTCGGTGGACTTCGCCCTCGTCCTCGCCGCCGCGTACGCCATCGGCGTCCACACCGCCCACCAGATCAGCGACGTCTGGAGCAACGCCCCCCACCTCGGCCTGTCCACCTGGCAGATCGTCACCGGCGACGGCGGCGCCATCGGCAAGGCGGGCCACCTCGCGACATCGCTCTGGCACCAGGTGGTCGTGTCCGTGATCCAGGGCTTCCTGCTCCTGGCCGCCACCACCTTCGCCTACCACTGGGCCACCCTCACCTTCGCGGGCCGCACCCTGGGCAAGGTGCTCGTCGGCGTACGCATCACCCCGCACACCCCGGGCCGGGCCGCCGCCCGTGCCGCCGTCACCACCCTCGCCGACGTCGGCTGCTTCGCCTTCGCCTGCTGCCTGCTGGTCTCCGGGCACCTCGTCTGGGCCGTCCTGGCCTGGCTGGGAGCGGTGGCGGCGTTCTGGTTCAACGCCCTGTCCGCGTACTCGGGCCGCACCGTGGCCGACCGGGTGGCGGGAACGGTCGTCGTATACGCCCGTACGTCCGCCCACACCCCGGCCCCGAGTCCGCAGCCCCAGCCGTTCGCCTCCGCCGCGCCGCCCATGCCCCAGTACGAGCCCCAGTCGACCCTGACGCCGTAACGCCCGGCGGCACTTTCCTTCCACTCCCGGCGACGTGCGTTTCGCGTGTGATTCGATGTGCGATTCGTATAGGGTGCGCTGCTGGAGGTGATGGATGTGGCCGATGAGCAGGACGAGTTGTTCGCCTCGATCGATGCGCTGCTGGAGCAGGTGTACGCGCAGGACGGGCTCCCGGCGCCGGCGGAGCGCAAGCGGCTGCGGAAGGCCGCTGGGCTGAGCCAGGAACAGGTCGCCAGGGCGCTGGATGTGCGCCGCGAGTCGGTGACGTCCTGGGAAGCCGGGCGCACCGAACCGCGCCCGCCGAAGCGCGCCGCCTACCTCCGCCTCCTGGACGGCCTCGCCGCCCGCCACCCGGCGCCGCAGGACGCGGCCCCGGAGACCGGAGTGTCCGGCAGCCCGGCCGCTGTGCCCCGGCCCGCATCCGAGTCGGCCGCCGCTCCCCAACCACCCGCCGCCTTCGAGGCCACCCCTCAACCGGCCGCCGCACCCGAGCCTGTGACCGCCCCCCGGCCCGCCACCACGCCCGAACCGGCCACCGCGTCAGCCGCGCCTGTCCGGCCGTCTTCGACGGTGCGCCGTCCCGCCGCGCAGAACGGCGCGCAGAAGCCTCCGGCCAAGGGCATGCCGAAGACTGCGACCAGGAGCACCGCCAGGACCACCGCCAAGTCCGGGGCCAAGGCGCCCGCCCCCGTGACCGATCCGCGCTTCGCGCACGGACCGATCGCCGTCCTGGACGGGGACGGATCCGCGTACTGCGTCGGCGGCCTGGTCCTGGACTGCCCGGCCGACGACATCGTCTCGCTGGTCGAATGGGCCCTGAACGAGGCGAAGTTGGGGGCGTCCCGGCTGCACCGCTCGGGCAAGGACGCCGACCCGCTGATCGTCCTCACGGCGGCGGCCGCCGAACGCCTCGGGCTTCCGGCCGCGCTGGAGGACCGGCGGGGCCTGCGGCTGCCGGAGGACCACCGGGCCGTCCAGCAGATCACCAAGGCTAAGTGGAAGTTGACCCGGCGCGGCTTCGGCCCGTGGGCCCGGGTCTACCGCCCGGCGCGTGCCGGGCAGCGTCAGTGCGTACAGTTCGCGGTCCTGCCGTGGGGCGCGCTCGACGCCCGTGCCTGGGGGAGTGCGGGCCAGTTCCCGCCGGCCGAACTCGCCCGCGTGCTGGGCGACTACGCGACCCGGGTCATCACCCCCCGCGGCTCGACCGCCGTATCGGGTCTGGAGCTGATGACCGCGCTGCGCCCGCCGACCCGGGCGGTGAAGGACCCGCACTCCGAGGCGTGGGTGTCCGGCCCGATGCCCGGCTCGCTCACCGAGCCGGTCGACCCCGCGCCCCCCGAGGCGCCCGACGAGCACCCCGTCGTCGCCGCCCTCCACCCGCGCGGCCACCAACGCACCCCCGCCGAAGTGCTCGACGAGGAGGCCTTCGACTGGATCCGGGACCCGCAGCTGCTCACCGATGCCGAGTGCACGCGGAAGTTCGCGGTGGGCATCGACGTGAACACCGCGTTCCTCGCCGCCGCGAACCGTCTCGTGGTCGGCCTCGGGGCGCCCGTCCACGTCACCGCCCCCGCCTTCGACAAGACGGTGCCCGGCTGCTGGCTCATCGACCTGTCGGGCATCGAGATGGACCCGCGCCTGCCCAGCCCCTTCACACCGGACGGCGTACGCCCAGAGGGGCCCGCCTGGTACGCGACTCCCACCGTGGCGTACGCCCATGAGCTCATCGGCGCCTATGGCCTGCCCGTCACCCTCGCCCCCGTCGAGGCATGGCTGCGTCCGGAGAGCGGGCCCTACCTCGACCCCTGGTACAAGCACTTGAGCGAGGCGTACAAGGCGACGATGGCCGACCTCGGCATCGAATCCGGGATGGACGAGGGCGCGTTCCTCGCGGCGATGGAGACGTACAAGCAGACCGATCCGGCGACGGCCGCCGTGCTGTCCGCGATCAAGTCGACGGTCAAGGGCGGCATCGGCAAGCTGCGCGAGCGGCCGCAGGGCGCCGGTTACCGGCCGGGGGAACGCTGGCCCGCGTTGGAACGTCCCACCTGGCGCCCCGACATCCGGGCCGCCGTCATCTCCACGGCCCGCGTCAACATGCACCGCAAGCTGATCAAGACCGCCCTGGCGACGCAGCCGGTGGCGGCCCCCGTCGGGCATCTGCGCTTCGCCGACGAGGCGCTGCTGCCCGTCGCCCTGCTGTCCGACTGCGCGGTGTACCTGGCCGACGGGCCCGGCCCGCTGGACTTCCTGCCGCACACCCCCGACGGGAAGCCCGCACCCGGTACGTTCCGTCTCGGGGTCAGCCCCGGCATGGTCAAGCACGAGGGCACCCAGGAACTGCTGTGGGCGGTGCAGATGCTCGACGAAGGCCACAACCCCGCCCGGCACATCAAGGGCACCGACGCCGCGATCGACGGAGAGTAGACCACCTCGATGGGCATCATCGGCGACAGCCTCGACAAGGCCGCGGCGAACACGTTCACCCGGCCGCTCCCCAAGTCCGCACAGGCGCAGATGAAGTTCCTGGTCAAGCAGGAGAAGGGCTCCACCAGGGTGGTGGCGCAGCTGCTCGGTGTGTCCCAGCGCACCGTTGAGCGCTACCTCAAGGGCCAGCTCAAGCAGCCCCGTCCGGAACTCGCCGCCCGGCTCCGGGGCGAGGTGCGCAAGCGGTGGCAGCCGAAGGTCCGCGCGAGGGCGCAGCAGCGGGCCGCGGCGACCGGCGGCATCGTCATCGAGACCCGCGCCCGGTTCGGCTACACCGCGGCCCCCGGCACCTCCGACGACGGCCGCCTGCGCCTCATCACCCAGTCCTTGCCCCCCGCGTACGCGGCCCGCCTCTTCGAGGCCCGGTCCTCCGGCGCCACCGAGCAGCAGCTCCAGTCCATCGCCGCCGAAGGCCTCCAGGAGATCTACTTCAAGGACCGCGGCCGCCGGGCCCGCGATCTGACGGTCGAGTTCACCGACATCGACTATGTGGAGCTGGACTACTAGGAGTTGACGGAGGGGCGATGGCTGCATGATCGGCGCCGCCCGGGGGAGGTCCGGCCGACGATGTCGGCGCTGCGGGCCCGGCCGATGGCCCAGAACGCCGACGGGGCGGCGTACGCCGACGCGGTGTCGGGGGTACGCCGCCCTGGGGCGGGACGCGTTGCGGGAGGTGGCCCGCGCTGTCATGGCGGTTACTTCGGGTCTTGGTTGAACTTGGCGGTCGACCAGAAGTAGCCGAGCACGGTCAGGCCCAGGCACCAGGCGACGGCGAGCCACCCGTTGTTGCCGATCTCGCTGCCGAGCAGCAGGCCCCGCAGGGTTTCGATGGCGGGCGTGAACGGCTGGTACTCGGCGATCGGCTGGAACCAGCCCGGCATGGAGTGGACCGGGACGAAGGCGCTGGACAGGAGCGGCAGCAGGATCATCGGCATCGCGTTGTTGCTGGCGGCTTCGGCGTTCGGGCTGATCAGGCCCATGCCGACCGCGATCCAGGTGAACGCCAGGGCGAAGAGCACGAGCAGTCCGAATGCCGCGAGCCAGTCCAGGGCGGTCGCGTTCGTGGACCGGAAGCCGATGGCCACGGCGACGGCGCCGACGAGGACCACGCTGGCGATCGACTGCAGGACGCTGCCGACGACGTGCCCGACGAGCACCGAAGGGCGGTGGATCGCCATCGTACGGAAGCGGGCGATGATGCCCTCGGTCATGTCGTTGGAGACGGACACCGCGGTTCCGACCACGGTGCTGCCGATGGTCATGAGCAGGAGGCCGGGGACGATGTAGGCGATGTAGGCGGAGCGGCCGCCGCCACCGATGCCCGCGCTCATCGTGTCGCCGAAGATGTAGACGAAGAGCAGCAGCAGCATGATCGGGGTGAGCAGCAGGTTCAGCGTGAGCGAGGGGTAGCGCCGGGCGTGCAGGAGGTTGCGGCGCAGCATCGTGGTCGAGTCGCGTACGGCGAGGGAGAGGGAGCTCATCGGACAGCCTCCTTGGGCTGGTTGGGCTGGTTGGGCTGGCTCGGCACGTTGCTGCCGGTCAGTGCGAAGAACACGTCGTCGAGGTCGGGGGTGTGCACGGTCAGCTCGTCCGCCTCGATACCGGCCGAGTCCAGCCAGTCGAGGATCGAACGCAGCTCGCGCTGGCTGCCGTCGCTGGGGATCTGCAGCGACAGCGCCTCGTTGTCGCAGGTGACCTCGCGGAGCGCGGAGGCGGCCGACTGGTACGCAGCCGGATCGGAGAACCTGAGCCGGACATGGCCGCCCGGGACGAGCCGCTTCAGCTCCTCGGCGGTGCCTTCGGCGGCGATCTTGCCGTCGTTGAGGACGGCGATGCGATCGGCGAGTTCGTCGGCTTCTTCCAGGTACTGGGTGGTGAGGAAGACGGTGACGCCGCCCGTGACCAACTCGCGGATGATGCCCCACATGTTGTGCCGGGAGCGCGGGTCGAGCCCGGTGGTCGGCTCGTCGAGGAAGATGATCCGCGGGTTGCCGACCAGGGTCATGGCGATGTCCAGGCGGCGCTTCATGCCGCCGGAGTAGGTGGAGGCGGGCTTCTTCGCGGCCTCCACCAGGTCGAAGCGCTCAAGGAGTTCGGCGGCGGTGCGCCGCCCCTGGCTGCGGGAGAGGTGGTGCAGGTCCGCCATGAGGAGCATGTTCTCCTCGCCGGTGATCAGCCCGTCGACGGCGGAGAACTGCCCGGTGACACCGATCGCGGCGCGTACTGCCTGGGGGTGGCCGGCCAGGTTGTGGCCGCCGATGTGGATGTCGCCGGTGCCCGGGTCCGGGGAGATGAGGGTGGAGAGGATCTTCACTGCGGTGGTCTTGCCAGCGCCGTTCGGGCCGAGCAGGGAGAAGATCGTTCCTTCGGGGACGGCCAGGTCGACACCGTCGAGTACGACCTTGTCACCGTAGGACTTGCGCAGACCGTTCGCCGCGATGGCCAGGTTGGTCATGAGGAGTGCTCCTTAGAGGCTGCGGGCGGTGATGTCGCCGTAGGACGTGGTCGCGTGGATGTTCAGGCCGGCGCCGGCGCCGTCGGTGTTCTGGAGCGCGTTGTGAATCCGGCCGTGGGTGGTGCCGGCGTCCAGGGAGGCGGAGACGCCGCGGGCGGCGCAGACCGACAGGTCGCCGGACTGGGTGCTCAGCACGACCGTGCCGGACGAGGCCTCGGCGATGTGGATGTCGCCCTGGTGGGTGCTGATCTCCGCGGGGCCGGTGAGGCGGCCGACCGTGATGCCACCGACGTGGGCGGCGAGGCGGACGCTCGCGGCCTCGTCGATCTTGATCGCGCCGTGTGCGCCGGAGCAGTTGATGTCGCCGAGGCGTCCGACGGCCCGGAATTCGGCGCAGGACGGCTTCGCCTCGACGCTCGACCCGGCGGGCAGCTGGACGGTCACGTCGACGGACCCGGAGGGGCCGAAGTACTGGTTCTTCGCCGCCGGGGCGTCGATCCGCAGGACGCCGTCGCGGTATTCGACCGTGGCCTGCTCCGCCGCCTTCACATCGCGGCCCTTCGAGGCGTTCGAGGGCAGGACCTCCACCGTCGTGTCGGTGCGGTCGGCGGCGATGAACTGGATGCGGCCCGCGGGAATGTCCAGGACGGCGGTGATCGGGGCGGGGGTGTCGAACTTCTGCACCGTGCTCTGCTTCTTCTGCATCGTGATCTTCTGCATCGTGCGCTCCTTCGGTCCGTCGTTTTCGATGATGGAAACGCTACGTTGCATTCAAGGATCTGGCAACAGAGTCGTTGCGCTTGATTGGCATCGTTGCAGGTGGGAGCCGAGAAGTTGTTGCAATGGATTTAAATCTAATGCAACATCCCTCACCTCGTGCGTTGCAATGAATTGGAAGTGAACGCTATACTGGGGACACCACGGACACGAAGGAGACCGCGATGCCGGGAGGCAGACTCACCCAGCAGGAACGCCAGCAGATCGCGCTGGGGCTGGCCGACGACCTCGCCTACGCGGAGATCGCCCGACGCCTCGACCGCCCCACCTCGACGATCACGCGCGAGGTGATGCGCAACGGCGGCCCCGCCGGCTACCGCGCCGATGCGGCCCACCGCGCCACCGAACACCGCGCCCACCGGCGCAGGCAGGCCGCGCCCCGGGGGACGCAGGCGCTCCCGCAGGCCCACGGGCGCGACGCCGAGGCGGTGCGCGAGTACGAGGAGATGTTCGCCGGCGTCTTCATGCAGTCGGGCCTGCCCAAGATGACGGCCCGGGTGCTGGCGGCCATCTACACCACCGACGCGGGCAGCCTCACCGCGTCCGAACTCGTCCAGCGCCTCCAGGTCAGCCCCGCGTCCATCTCCAAGGCGGTCTCGCTCCTCGAAAGCATGGGTCTCATCCGCCGGGAACGGGACGAACGCCGCCGCGAGCGCTACGTCGTCGACGCCGACGTCTGGTACCAAGGAATGATCGCCAGCGCCCGGGGCCACGCCCAACTCGTCGAGACCGCACGGCAGGGCGTCAGCATCCTCGGCCCCGACACCCCGGCCGCCATCCGCCTTGAGAACATCGCCCGCTTCGTCGACTTCGTCGGCGAGGGCATCATCCGTGCCGCGGAGCAGGCCCGCGAGGTCCTCTACGCGAAACCCGAAACGACGTCAGGCGGTACTGCCGAGCCAAGTCCGGACCGCGAGTAGACGGCCGTCTTGACGCTCCCGCTCCTCCGCCGACCACTTGTTCGGCCCGAAAAGGACTCTTCGGGCAAAACCTAAACTTTTCCGGTATCGGTGAGAAATTGCTTTCTCAACTCTTTGTTGAGCGCGCCGACGCCCTCAAGTCGAGAATACTCGACGGTAACCCGCACGGTTGTCTATACCAAAAAGAAAAAGACGCTGGTCGCGAGGGTGAATTACCTTCACGGCCGGCGTCGTAAACGGAATAGCGGCTACCGCTGAGATGATTCTCCGGTCACCCGCATCGTGGGCATGCGGACTTTCCCGAAGTCGGCCAGCAGGGCTTCGGAGGGGAACTGGAAGGTGCGGTAGCCGGTGACCACGAGTTCTTCGCGGCGCAGTTCCCGCAGGGCCCCCTCGATCGTCGCGCGGCTCACGGCGAGAGCGTCCGCCAGGTCCTGCTGGGAGGGCCCTTCGAGCATCCGGCCGAACTCCTTGCAGGGCACCGCGCAGGTCCGCAGAAGGTGCATGAACAGGCCGGCCAGCCGCTCCTCGGGGCGCAGGGCCGAGCGGTTGTAGACCTTCTCCGCGTTCTTGAGACGTTCGGTCACCGAGGCGCCGATCGCCAGAGCCAGGGCGGGGCTGGCTTCGGACAGCAGCCGTATCCGCTCCATCGGCATCGCGAGCGTCAGCGTCGTGTTCAGGCACCGGGTGGTGGGCGTGATCAGCGATCCGTCGCAGATCTCCATGTCCCCGAGAACCGAACCCGTGCCCAGGATGCGCACGGTGGTCGAGTCGCCGTACGTCGCTTCCTCGGCCACGCAGCCGCTGAGCACGACGTGCACCAGCGAGCTGATGGAGCCGCGCAGAAGGTCCTTCCGGTGGTAGCGGCGGAGCTGGCCGGCGGCCAGGAGGTCGTCGCGCTGGTTCGGCGACAGGCGCTGCAGGAAGGCGTTGTGCTCCACGATCTCGCTCACGGAACGGCGACGGGTCCGGTAGCGGGTGCGGCCGGTCACCGAGTCCACCTCGTACAGGGAAGGGCCGATGAGCACGGCCCGGGTCGCCGGCGGCGTCACGCGGGACGCGTTCATCAGGCCCCCACCGCCGGACTGCCCGACGCGGCCGAGGCGGGCGACGCGGCCGAGGTCGTGCTCTCCGGCACGCCGGCGGATGCGGGGGGCTCGGTGGGCCGGGCTGAGCTCACCGCCGAGGCGGCGGGCGCAGGTCCCTGGGCGGGGCCGACCTCGGCGGGGCGCAGTACGAGGAACAACGCCGGGAGCGCTGTCACCAGCACCGTGATCGCGCCGATCACGGCCGCGATGCGGACCGGGGTCGAGGCCAGCACCTTGATCACGAAGGCGAGGAGGAGGGCTACGATCGCGACGATGACGACCGTGGCCAGCAGGAAACCGGTCACCGGTAATCCCTTTCGTGTCGTTGAGTCGTTTAACTGGAGGGCTCAGCTGGTAAAGCTCAAGAAGATCACCGGCCGGATTGGTGATCCGCCGAAAAGGGTGGCCTTCTAGATCGAGCAGGATATAACACGACTGCGGTGCGGTAAGGACAGCGGCTACACGGACAGGATTCCACAGGGGAGCGGTCGGCGAGGCGCGAGCGTTCATCTCGGGGATGACGTTACGCCACCCACCGGGGCGGTGAATTCCCTACCTCTAGGGAAAGCTTCACGCTGGTTCCCGATTCGGCCGGGGAACCGGAAAGAATGTGATCTCCCTAGTCTTAGGGAATGTTTTGGTCGGCATGACAGTTACATTCTTCAAGCTGACGTTGCGTCTTGGAGGGCTCAGCGCAGCTAGTCGGGTGGGGCCCCAAGGGGGTGGTGCCCCGGGGGCCCCCCGACGCACCGACCAGGAAGAACAACACGTGAATGAGTGCTCTGGGATCTTGAGTGGCGGCGCCTGCGGTGTCGCCACTCAGTCGTTGTGACGGGCCCGAGAGAAGGCGGGGCTGGGTCTGTCAGGCCCGCTTTCGGCACCGGTCCTGCTGCGGGCCCTGCGGGCAAAGGGTGCGCCCCAGCCCGCACCGCTGCCATCAACGGGGTTACGCCATAGGGCAGTTGGGCCACCAGCGGCTGGAGCGCCGACACCACGGTCGAGGACGACACCGCGTTCAGGACCCAACGGGACCAGACCTCCCGCACCGGCGCTTTCCCGCCGGCCCCGGCTCTGCGCGGAAGGCTTCCGCGCGGGCGGCGGCACGGGCCTTCCCCGCCTCGCAATCACCAACTGACGTACGCGGCCACAAGGATCCGTGGAGGAGCCGTCCAGAACCGAGGGACGTTCGGCGTCCGGTGTACGCATCATGCGAACGGCATGGCTACGGTAGGCCGTACAAAGATCGTTCACTGGGAGAAAGAGGACGCCCTATGTCTGGCGACGAGACGCCGATCCCCTCGGTTTGGACCCGGCCGCACCGACAGCGGGAGCAGTTGAGCCGCGAGCAGATCGTGTCCGAGGCCGTGGCGCTGCTGGACTCCGAGGGGCTCGACGCCCTGAGCATGCGGCGTCTGGGGACCCGCCTGGGCGCCGGGGCCACCTCGCTGTACCGGCATGTGGCCAGCAAGGACGAGCTCATCGAACTCGTCGTCGACGAGGTCTACGGCGAGCTGGAAGTACCGCCAGCCGACGATGCGGCGAGCTGGCGGAAGGCCGCCAACCACAGCGCCCACAGCCTGCGTTCGATGGTGCTGCGGCACCCGTGGGTCGCCTCCGTCCTCGGCCAGGTCGGGCTCGTCCACCTCGGGCCGAACGTGATGCGGATGTCGGACCGGATGCTCGCCGTGTTCGGCACGGCCGGCTTCGCCGCGGAAGAGGCCGACCAGGCCATGAACACCGTCATCGCCTGCGTCATCGGCATGACCACCAGCGAGGCCGCCTACCTGTCGATGATCGCCCGCAGCGGCAAGAACGAACAGGAGTGGATGGAGAGCCTCATGCCGGCCGCCGAGCAGGCCGCGCAGGACTACCCGCGCCTGCGCGAGGGCCAGAGCGCGCAGCGGGGCAAGAACCCCCAGCAGATCCGTGAGGACAACTTCGCGTACGCCCTGGAACGAGTCCTCGACGGCCTGGAGGCCCGGCTCTCCCGTACCGGCGGCTAGGGCAGCGGCACGGTCCCGGGGGCGCCTCGCGCCGGTCAGCGGCGGGCCGACCGGCAGCACCCGCCCCGTCGATCCGCGCTCGGGGTGCGGGCCCTGGAACTCCAGCGTTCAGCTTGACCGGCGGCCTGGGACCGCCGAATCCCGTCCACGCGGTGCCGACGTGGCGCGAGGCCCGGCCCGTTCTCCGGCACCGCCGCCCCGACGGCGAGCACCGTCCCGGTAGCCATCGGCAAAAGGTGGCTGTCGCCGCCCGCGAAAAAAAAGCGACCCGGATTCGTTCAGTCGCTGGCTCGGTCTGGAGAAGAAAGTGCAGGTCAAAAGGCTACGTACGGCCAAACAGCGACTGAAGCGACTGAAGCCTCCTATCTATGACGTGCATACGCACACACGCACACGCACGCGGGAATGTCGTCATAGATCCGACTCTCGGTCGCTTCAGTCGCTGCTTGCTTGGTGAGGTGGCCGCTGACCTGGGGTTTCGTCATTTCCCTTGGTCCGGACGTTCAGTCGCTGAGGCGCTGTGCGGCTTCAGTCGCTGTCCGGGGCGCAGAGGAGGGCTCAGGCCTTCGGCAGGGTGATGCCGAGTTCGCGCATCGCCTCGGACTCCGGGCCGCCCTCGGAGCGCTGGGTCTTGTAGCCCTTGACGCGCGGAGCGATCGTGCGGGGGTCGACGGCTTCCGACGGGGCGCCCGAGGCGTAGAGGCCGCCCGGCTGGCCGTCGCGGTCGTGGGGGGCGAGCCAGAACACCCGGCGCAGGAAGGTGCCCGAGGCGCGGGAGGAGCGGGCGTCGGGGCCGAGTACCGCGTAGCCGACCATGCGGCCGCCGCGGTGGTAGGCGGGCTTGCCCCGGCGGGTGGGCAGCCGGTCCAGGCTCTGGCGCACGTAGTCCAGGTCCGTCGTGTCCTCCAGCCACACGAGCTCGCTCTCGTGGGCGAGCTGCTCGGGCTCGATCAGGGCGCTCATGAGGTTGCTCCCACTTCAGCGTTGAGCCCGATGCCGGGATAGAACTTCCGCTGATTCGAAAGGATCATGTCTTTGGGGGTGGCGATGCCGACAGTCTCCCGTACCCGGGCGGCGAAGGCCCTGGAGGAGACCGGGTTGGCACCTTCCAGCTGGCACCAGTTCTTGTAGCTGTTGTAGAGCTGGGCCTGCTCGGCGCGCATGGCGGGCTCCAGCGTGCAGCACTCGCCCAGGAAGCGCCCGGTGTGGTCCTCGGTCTCGGCGTAGGCGGTCGTGGCGGTACGCACCTGCTGCGGGCCCGTGAGGTCGCGGGAGCCGGTGAGGTAGCGACGGGCGCCGGTGACCAGCCAGTTGAGGATGCCGGGGCCCTCCTCGGTGACCAGCACGTCGGCGAGGTTGTCCACCTGGCGGTCGTCGGCGACGACCCGCTCGAAGGGGATGAGTTTCATCCTGCGCCAGAACGCGTAGCCACCGGTGCCCACTTCGGGACGGTGGTTGCCCAGCAGCCACAGCTTGTGGGTCGGGCTGAAGCCGAAGAAGTCCTGACGCATCCGGCGGGCCTTGATGCGGTCGCCGCCGGTGAGCAGTTTGACCCGGGCCTCGTCGAACCGGTCGCCGGGCTTGAGCTCCGAGCACACGATGATGCGCCGGCCGTGCAGTTCGGCCAGGTCGGTGGGGTGCCCCTCGAAGGGGCGGGCCATGAGGAACCCGGGCGGGGCGGCGTCGGCGTAGTCGCCGAGCAGCTTGACCATCACGTCCAGCAGTACGCTCTTGCCGTTCTTGCCCTGTCCGTAGAGGAACGGCATGATCTGCGCGCCGACGTCGCCGGTGACGGAGTACCCGAGCAGTACGTGCAGGAAGTCGATCATCTGGCGGCCTTCGGCGTCGTCGCCGAAGGTGTCGGTCAGGAACTGCTGCCAGCGCGGTGTGGCCATGGTCCGGGACGGCACGCTCGTGGCGCGCGAGTGGTAGTGCTTCTCGGGGTCGGGCGGGGCGAGGGTGCCCGTGGTGAGGTCGATGACGCCCTCGGGCGTGCACAGCGCGTACGGATCGGCGTCCAGCAGGGAGGCGTTGAGGACCATGCCCGGTGCGGCCTTCGCCTGCATCAGCATGGCCTTCATCCCCGACGTCGACAGCGCCCGGCGCCGGTGGCGGCGCAGCGCGGAGTCCGTGTACCGCGCGCGGGCATCGGTCTCGGCGAGCGACTCGGCCATCTCACCGGCCGCCCACAGGACGTTGTCGTCCTCGTCGATCTCCCAGCGGAACCCGGACCAGCGGTACCAGCCGAGCCCCGGCACATGCCGGAAGTCCCGCCCGTACAGGGACACGAACAGCTTGGCGTTGCCCCGGTCGCTGAGGCTGTCCGGCAGCAGCCCGTGCTCGGTGGCCTGGGCCGCCACGGATTCGGGCGCCGCGGCCGACTTGGGGGCGGCCTGGGCGGGGACGGCGCCGTCGGGGCAGCCGAGCATGATCTGGCGCGCGACTTCGACCGGGTCGAACAGCCCCTCCTGGGAGGACGGTGCGTCGTTCACGTACGTACTCCCGGATCGAGCGGCCGTCGGCTCCCCGCGCTCATCCCGCCCCGGATGATCTGCAGACAGCGGCGTTCCTGGCCGGGGCGCGCCTGCGCGGCGGCCGCCACCAGCACGGCCTCCGCGTCGGCGAGGTTCATGCGGCCGGCGCCCACCAGGCCGCCCGCGGTGAAGGCGGCGCGGTTGAGCTTTTCGGTGAAGCCCGCGCCCTCGGCGGTGGCGGCGCACTCCGTCACCGCGATCAGCACGGTGGCCAGGGCGCGCGCCGCGGCGTCCCGGCCACCGCTCGCGGCGATGACGGCGGCTCGGGCCCGCGAGGGAACGGGCGTGGCGTTGCGGGGAGTTGCGGACGAGGGGCGGTGGCCGGTGCGCTCCAGCTCCGCGGCGAGCCAGCTCGGCAGCGGAGCGGGGCGCCTGACGGGACGGCAGGCGGTGTACGTGCCGACGGCCGTCGTGGTGCCCGGCGCGATGATGTAGCCCCCGTGCGCCCGCACATCGACCTGCCAGGCCAGGGCCCGCCGGGCACTTGAGCCGTTCGAGCACCGCCAGGTGTGTCCGGGCCGCGCGGTGTACCACAGGTGCAGGCCCCCCGAGGGGGTGCGCACCCGCAAGGTGGTGTCGTCCTGGCTCGGGTCGGGTGCGCCGCGCAGGGCGGCCAGCAGGGCCAGGCTGTGGAAACCGTGCCGCAGCCCGCCCAGGGACACCGAGGCGGGGATGTGGATGCCCGGCAGCAGCCGGTCGGGATCCGGCAGCGGCGCCGCGTGCGCGTCCACGTCGATCACCACGAGGTTCGCGGGCCCGCAGGCCACGCCCACGCCGAAGCGGGGCTGCTCGGACCACCACGCCAGGATCCGCGAGGTGTCGGTGGTGGCGGCGTGAAAACCGTGGCACCAGCGACCGGCGGCGATGCAGGGGCAGCCCTGGGCGCTGTGCGGCTGGTCGCGGCAGGGGGCGCAGTTGGCGGCGGGCGTCTTCCTGCCCGGGGCCAACGGAAGTACGGGCCAGCCCTGTTCGGCGCACCACAGAGCGGTGCCAAGCGGCGTCCCCGATCTGCGCCCTTCGTGCTCGATCGCTACCCGCTGGGATGAGTCGCTACTTGAAAACCCCAGGTCAGGGGGCATGGGTGTTTCCTTTCAGCGACCGAAGCGACTCACGTTCGAGATGCGTTCAGCACAGGCTAGTGCAGAGCGCTCGAACAGTCCCGTGGTCGGCGAACTCAACAAGGCGAAGATCCCCGACCGGGGCGCCGGCCCCCAGCAGCGACCGAAGCGACCATCCCCAGGCATTGATGCCGACAAGAGGGGAGAGGAACGCAACTTCCGCTTCTGTAACCCTTTTTGACGGATCGTCCGTTTGCTGGGGCTGGCACTGCCGCTGCCCCCGGCGCGGCCCGACTGCGGCACGCCGGGCGGCCCGGCGGGGGCGGTGGGAAGAACCCGGAAAGCGGCGATCCGGACGGTTTCCATACGGTTTCCGTACGGTCACCGGGCCGACCGTCAGTCGGTCAGGAGCGCGTCCACGTCAGGACGACGTCCACCGACACCGGCTGCCGCGCATTCGTCTGGGCGCCGTCGTGTCCGGCGACCCCGCTGGCGACGTAAGAGAACGTCCCTCGGTGATGAGCATGCCTTTTCCCCCGGGCGTGCGAAGTGTCGCCCCGCGGCCCGCAGGCGCGCAGAGCCTGGCTGTGCTGTGCGGGCACCGGCCCCCGACGGCGGCCGATCCCCCCTGGCGTGCGCCTGACCCGTCCTCACCCTTGGCCACCCTTGGCGCACTTCCCAAGCAAAATAAAGGGTGACCGGTCTGTTTGTCGAGTGACGGGGGAGGTGCCATGGGGCGGAAGCTTGGCTCCTTCAGGGGCGGAAGGCCGGATTGAGAACTGATGGACCATCACCATCCGGTCCGGCCAGCCTGGTTGGCGTAGCCCGGTCGGTGCTTGAGGACCATCCGGCCTGGCCCGCCTCCTCGGTGACGCCCACCCCCGCAAGGGCGAGCCGCCAGACGCTCTCGAGCTGGGCGACACCGCTCCCGGACGCCGCCCCCGTACCCGGGCGGTCACGCAGGAACGCCTCCGCGCCCGCCGTCAGGTACTCGACCAGCATGGTGACCTCCGCGGGCCGGGCCCCGCCCCGTAACTGCCCGTTGCTGTGCGCCTGGTCGAGCAGTTGCTTGACGACCGGAAGCCAGATGTCCGACCAGCCTCCGGTGCCCGGCCGCTCCCTGGCCAGCCGTACCGCACAGCGCACGGCCGTCTCCTCCTCCAGCAGGCGGGTGAGCTCCAGGGACAGTTCGACGACCTTGCGCAGCGCGGAACCGGGCCGCGCCGAGACCCGCAGCAACGCGGCCTGGGTCAGCGCGCGGCCTTCGTCCATCACCGCGTCGGCGAGTTCGCCCTTGGTCGGGAAGTGGAAGGTGAGGGCGCCGAGCGAAGTGCCCGCGGTCCTGCACACTTTGACCAGGGACGTGCCCTCGTACCCCTCCCGGTCGAAGTGCGCGGCAGCGGACTGCACGACAGCCGCCCGCGTCCGGACCGCCCGGCCCTGCTGCTTCGTCATGGTCGCTCCGAGCTGGGATCGGTGATGGACGTGTGGGGCGCGATGAGTCTCCGCCATACGGAAGTTCAGCGGTCCCGTGTGACGGTGAGGTGGTCACGCGGGGAGCGCGGTCGTGCCGGCGACTGAGGCATCGAGGTGCTGGTCGATGTAGGAGCCGTTGGCGATGGGGATGGCAGCCAGCATCTCGGCCGGAATGTCGAATGCGTCGACGAGGGTCATCATGTGCGGGGCGAGCTCGGCGACGACGGCATTTTCAGTCCTCGGCAGCGCACGCACCTGGTCGGCGGTCATGTGGTCGTCGGCGAGCAGGTCACCGGTGTGCTCTTTGATCTGCCTGAGGAGGAACAGCCGGCACAGGCTCTCCAGCAGGAAGCGGGCCATGGGATCCACGGCCTCGGCAGCGGCCGAGATGAAGGCGTCGGCGGCCTGGAGGCGGGCATGGACGGAGACCATCTCCAGCGCGGCGGGGGAGGTTTCGTTCCATCGGGACAGCGGGTCGCCGGACGGGCCCTGTCGCAGGGCGGTGCGGGCTCGGTCCTGCCACAGGGCCTCGACCTCGGCGAGCAGGTCGCGCAGGAAGTGCAGGTCCGTCAGATTCCGTTCTCCGGCTGGGAGTTCTGCGGACCTCTTGCGGTCGACCTCATGGCCGAGCACCATCTCGGAGGCGGCCTTGACCCAGATCACGAGGTTGTCGCCCTCAGCCGTGATCCCTCCCTCGACATTCAGGGGGAGATCGGACAGGCCGTTGGCAGGGAAGAGCCCCTGTGCTCCGCACCGCTCCCGGCACTCGATCGTGATCCCCCGGGCCTGCCAGGTGATCCACCCCTTGGCGATGGCCACCAGACGCTCGACCTCCGCCCGGTCCTCGTCGGTGTGCCCGGCCCAGCGGGTAACCGTGGACCGGTGCAGGAAAGTCATGGCGTACGCCGTGGCGAGTTTGTCGAGAAGGCGGCCGTGATGACTGCGATGGGCGGTCAGTGCCACCCGCTCACCGGCCTTGGTCCCGGCGATGAAACGGTTGTGGGCGTAGCGCACCGCGATGGCAAGCGCTGTGCGGGACATCCCCAACGTGCCGGCGCTCATGCAGAGCTTTCCCATGGTGATGCGGCCGATGGAGCGAAGCAAGCGTTTGCGGCGATTGCCGAGGTTGCTGCTCAGCCTTCCCTCGGAGTCCAGCCGGCCGTGTGCGGCTTCCAGCATGGCCTCGCGAGGCAGCCACACGTGGTCGAATGAGGTGAGGCAGTGGTCGACCGGGGTCCCGGTCCGCTGCGGCAACGGGCGGACCTTCACTCCGGGCAGGTGGCCGTTCTCGTCGCTCAGCGGGGTCAGGAAGAGGAAGACCCCGTGGTCCTGGCCGTCGATCAGCAGCCGGGCCGCCACCACGGCGCTCTTCGGGCCACCGATGGTGCTGGTGTTCGGCATGAACTTCTGCGCTCCCGGAGTGGGGGTGTCCAGGACGAATCCGTCGGTCGTACGGTCGAGCACCGCTGTCGTCTCCATCGCGGCCACGTCATTGCCGTGTTCGAGCTCCGTGCACAGAAACGTTCCTGTGCGCTTCATCGAGGTGAAGGCGGACAGGTCACGGCCGTCGGTGTTGTGATCGAGGAGGCTGCCGAGAAAGAGGTTGTAGTGGATGCTGGCCACCGTGCACAGACCACCGTCCACGGGCCCTGTCCACTCGTGCAGGCTGGCCAGTCGATGGGGGTCGTTGGCCAGTTCCGCGGCGTTGTCGACGACCTCATTGACCAGACGCAGCCGGTCGTAGGAGAGGGCGGTTCGCTCGTCCGGCGACAGCCCTGTCCGGTAGGTGAAGTTTCGGCCACCGGCAAGGTTGCGCCAGGTCTCGTGGATCCGGTCCCGGTCCTGTCTGTCGAAGAGCAAGTGTGCGAGCTCGCCGGCGGCCATAGCCGAGGGCCCGAATGCGAGACGGCTGAGCGGACCGTTGCTACCAACGGTCCTCTCCATCTCTGCGTCTATGAAGGTGTTCTTCTGGAACGTCAGCAAGGTCATGGACCTCTCCCCGTTGATGAGGAACCCGATGGGATGGGAATCTCAGCCACGAAGATACGTACCAACCGGTTTTGTTTTCAAGTCCCTTCGAGGGGCGGCTCCGGAGCCTCGGATGGCGCAGAGCGGCTGCGAACCACACCGGAACGGCGCATTCCGGGCATAGCATGCCCACGCCGGGTGTCCGTAGGTGTCAGTTCCTGCAACGAGCGTCGCGGGTGTCCGGTATTGAAAAACCGATCCGCTGGTTTTATTCTTTGATGCACTCCCCTGATCGCGGGTGACGGCCAGGCTATGGGGCATGTAGAGGTGGTATGGGGTTGTTCGGTACGCGCCCGTCATGCAGGGCTAGTCGATGCTAGAATACGAACCCTTTGGTTTATTTCTAGCTGATCGGGGGCTGGTATGGAGGTGGGTTGTGGCGCGGCAAGAACGAGCCATCCGGACGCGGAAGAAGATTCTTGTCTCGGCGGCAGAGGTGTTCGACGAGGTCGGGTATGAAGCAGCGACGATCGCCGACATCCTGAAGAAGTCCGGCATGACCAAGGGAGCGCTCTACTTCCACTTCACGTCGAAGGAAGAGCTCGCCCAGGCAGTGCTGGCGGAGCAGGTCGCCGCGATGCCTCTGGTTCCGGAGCGGGACTTGAAACTGCAGCAGTCCCTGGACGAGTCGCTGCTGCTCACTCACTTGCTCGGGCGGGACTGGGGCGATCCGATCATCCAGGGCAGCATCCGCCTTACCGTGGACCAGGGGTCACCGAAAGACGGTCTGGACCGGCAGGTGCCGATGGCGGGGTGGATCGAACACAACGTAGCCGTCTTCGGTGAGGCCAAGGCGAACGGGGAGATCCTTCCGGACACGGACGTGCTTCGCGTGGCGAAGTTCATGGTCGCTTCCTTCACCGGTATTCAGGTGCTGTCAAGGATCATGACCGATCGGATGGACATGGCGGAACGGGTGGTCGACCTCTACCGGCATGTGATGCCGTCCATCGCGGTGCCCGCCGTGCTTGTCCGGCTGGACTTCACGGCGACGAGGGGGCCGCAGATCTACGAGGCGGCAATGAGGCTCCGTGAAGATTCGGAGCTCGTGCTGCCTGGCTGAGCCGAGTTTCCCACCGGCCAGCTGACGGGGCTGTGAGTGCTCTCTGTGCACAGGATTTTGGAACATGAAGACGCAGGATCCATTGACCGGAGGCACGGATGAGGCAAGCTGTCTGCCCTTATGCGCTGGACGTGACGGGAAGTGATCTCGCAGGTGAGGCTGCCGCGTTGCAGGCACAGGGGCCGGCCGTCGAGGTGCTGCTCCCGGGGGGAGTGGCAGCGTGGGCCGTCACTCAGCACCGCTATGTCAAGCAGCTGGTGCTGGACCCGCGGGTGTCCAAAGACGCCCGGAAGCACTGGCCTGCTTTCATCGAGGGGCGCATAACACAGGAGTGGCCGCTTTATCACTGGGTGTCGGCGAAGAACATGCTGTTCGCCTACGGTGAGGACCATGGACGGCTGCGTCGGCTCGTCGCAGGGGCGTTCACTACGCGGCGTACGGAGATGCTCCGGCCGCGAGTCGAGGCAATCACTGCCGAACTGCTTGATGGCCTGGCGGCCGTACCAGCCGGACAGCAGATCGACCTGCGGGCGTCGCTTGCCAAACTGCTGCCCGTACGGGTGATTTGTGAACTGTTTGGGGTCGCCGAAGACGCCAGAGCCCCTCTGATTGCTGCGATCGACACGACGATCAGCACCGGGGCGACACCACTGGAGATCTATGCGGCGCAGAGCAAGGTCTTCGAGTTGCTGGCCGAGCTGGTGGCCGCGAAGCAGGCCCAGCCCGGTGACGATCTGACGTCCGCCCTGATCGCGGTTCGAGATCAGGGCGACGGCCTCACCCAGCAGGAGCTGGTCGACACCCTGAACCTCGTGATCGGGGCGGGGCAGGAGACGACGAGTTCCTTGATCTGCAGCGCCGCTGCGGCCCTGCTCGACCAGCCCGAGCAGCTGGAGCATGTACGGTCCGGCCGGGTGAGCTGGCGGGATGTGATCGCCGAGACCACCAGGACGCACGGTCCTGCGGCCTACATCCCGCTGCGGTTCGCTGTGGACGACATCGATCTGGGCGGTGTCACCATCAAGAGAGGTGACCCCATCATCGTCTCCTTCGCCGCTGTTGGTCTCGATCCGGAGCATCACGGGCAGGATGCGGCTGTATTCGATGCTCGGCGGACCGATCGTCACGACAGTCTGGGCTTCGGGCACGGTGTCCATTACTGCCTGGGTGCGTCGCTGGGCCGTATGGAGGCCATCGTCGCGCTCTCAGAACTCTTCGCGCGCTTCCCGAAGATGGCGTTGGCGCGTCCCTTGGAGTCGATCGAACCCATGCCGTCGTTCATCGTCAACGGGTACAGCTCCCTTCCCGTGGTGCTGAGGCCGATCGCCGCCTAAGTCACGTACTCCGCCGCAGGACCAAGCCAGACGAACTCCGCAGCCTCCCTGGGCTGCGGAGTTCGTCGTTTGGGACACCATGTGGCCGAGATCTGCGTAGGTGTCGCTCAAAACCGCCAGAGCGGTTTATTATTGTTCCTCGTGCGGACGATGCCCGACGGGGAGAGTCGCTGCGTGCACTCGGGTCATTACGCCAATGTCCCGGGGTTGGGGGAAGCGTGCAGGCCATTCCGCCATGAAGTCCATATTTGCCCCCTCTGCACCACCGGAGCCCTCTGATGGCCAAACAGGATCGCGCGGTACGTACGCGTAACGCCTTGATCGAGTCTGCCGCCGAGCTTTTCGACAGCGACGGTTATGAACTGGCCTCGCTGTCCATGATCAGCACACGAGCCGGGGTGAGCAGCGGCGCGCTGCACTTCCACTTCGCCAGCAAGGCGGCCCTGGCCGAAGCGGTCGGAGAGGCGGCTGCGCAGCGGCTCGATCGAATCACCCAGCAACAGGCCGACGGCGCCCTGCAGGCGTTGATCGATGCCACGCACGCCCTCGTTCAGGGCCTTGATCACGATGCGGTGCTGCGCGCGGGGTTCGGCCTGAGCGACAGCCTCGAGCACGTACGCGTGGGCACGGGCCTGCGCGGCAGGTGGCAGGAATGGGTGGAGGACTCCCTGACTCGGGCCGGCAGGGAGGGTGCGCTGGCGACGGAACCGTCGGCGCAGGACGCGGCGACGGCTGTGGTGGCTGTCACGGTGGGGCTGGAAACCCTGGGCCGCCAGGACGAATGGTGGCTCTCGCACACCCCGCTCACCCGGTTCTGGCGGCTGCTGCTGCCGAGGCTCGCGGAGTCTTCCTGTCTCGACACCCTTGTGGCGTCCGGTACCAAGGTCGGGACGCCCTAGCGGTGGGCACGCACCTGCCGTAACACCGGGTCACCGGCGGTCCGGTGATCAGCCTGTGAGCAACGGGTGGGAGGAGAAGGCGGTCCTGTCCAGCGGCCGCTGCGTGCCGCGAGCAGTACCGCGCCCGCCCGTGTGTGCGCCGGCCAGGTCGAGCGTGGTGAGCGCCGCCGGAGTGGCCAGGCTCGGAAGGACGACCTCCCAGAATCTGGTGAGCGTTTCCGGGGAAAGCCACTCGGCGTCGTTCCTGGCGAGCAGCTCCATACCGGTGGTCGCCGCCACGATGGAGGCGGCCGCGTCGTGAAGAGTGGCGCCCTCGGTGAGCAGGTGCTCGTCCGCGGCCTGCGCGAGCAGGCGTTGGACGTACTGGCGCCACTCCTGGCACATGTCCCACTCGTTCTCGCACGCCGGGTCGCCGTTCAGTTGAACGCCGGCGCGCGCCACGACATCGCGGCGGAGCGTGTCCGCCAGGGCGTGCGACGCGTTGATCAGCCTCTGCAACGCGTCCGTATCGGGCCGCAGTGTCGCTGCATGGGCTGCCGCGCGCAGCGACACTGCGGCTGTGGACTGCACTGTCGAGGCCAGCGCGGCCTTGCTCTCGAAGTGGAAGTGCAGGGCGCCCGCGCTGACTCCGGCGCCGGCGCTGATGTCCGCAAGCCGCGCCTGGACGTATCCGTGCCGCCGGAACACGTCCGCCGCGGAGTCTATGAGTGAGCGCAGGGTGCGCACGGCACGCTCCTGTTTCAACACCGGTGGCTCCTCAGGGTTCAGAGGCAGAAATAATAAACCAACCTAGCGGTTTGATTCCATGGGGCCGAGTCCTATTTCTGCCAATAAGGACATCTCGCTGCTGCGGCGGCGTGTGCGACTGGCATGCGGGCCAGATCTGAACAGTGTGCGCCGATATGCGCACTGTACGGGCAGCTGAACGCTGTACGCAAGGCGGCACGCCGTGCGGAAAGGAGTGTTGAGCGATGCTGTAGCGGGGGCCAAGGGAGACGATTAGAAACCAGGGGAGCGGTATGTTTCTATGGTTGTGGGCTGGTCCTGACGGCTCCGACCGCTTCCATCGCGCCGGGTCGCCCAGAATGTCGCCGGACCCCGCCGGATCCCGCTGCGGTGGGCCCCAGCCCCCGGGAGGTGATCTCCGAGCCTGCCAGTCGCGCCTCCGCCTCCCGGGAGGTGCGGCTATGGGTCCGCTTTCGGTGCGATCGGCCGGGGTGGAGCACCTTTCGGGCCCCGGAGCCCGGCGCGCCTCGCGGTCGCGCATCCTCCCTGGCTGCAGGCGCGCTTGAGGCGGCGTGGACCTCCGTAAAAACAGCGCGAACGGTTTGGTATTGACAAACCGCCCGTCCCGTTTTTTACTCGTCATGTGCCGAGAACCGGTTCAGCCGCAGCCCTCGGACGACTGGCGGCTCATGACTCATACGCGATACACGAACAGGGGACACGGCGTGGACATCGATGTACTGGGCGCATTGGCCGTCAGGGAGAACGGGATCTCGGTCACGCCGACCGCACCGAAGCCGCGGCAGGTGCTGGCGCTGCTGGCGCTGCACGCCGATCAGGTGGTGCCCATGGCCTGGCTGATGGAGGAACTCTGGGGCGAGCGGCCCCCGCGCAGCGCGCGGACGACGCTGCAGACCTACATCCTGCAACTGCGCGAGCTCATCTCCGTGGCGCTGGAGCGCGATCCCGAGCACAACGGGTCGCGTACCGCCAAGGACGTGCTCCTCACCATGCCCGGCGGCTACCTCCTCAAGACCTCGGGCGGCACCAGCGACGTCCGTGAGTTCGAGCGCCTGGCCGGCATGGGATACCGGGCGATGGACGCCGAGGACTTCCCGACCGCCGCCCGCCAGCTGCGCGAGGCCCTCGTGCTGTGGAGCGGCTCCGCCCTGGTCGACGTACAGGCCGGGCCGCAGCTGGAGATGGAGGTCCTGCGCCTTGAGGAGACCCGGCTGTGCGCCCTCTACCAGCGCATCGAGGCGGACCTGCGGCTCGGCCGGCACCGCGAGCTCCTGGGGGAGCTGACCGTTCTGGTCAGCCGCTACCGCACGCATGAGAACCTGCACGGCCAGTTCATGCTGGCGCTGCACCGCTCCGGCCGCCGCGGCGAGGCGCTCGACGTCTACCAGCGGCTGCGCAACTCCCTGGTGCGGGACCTCGGTCTCGAACCCTCCGTCGGACTGCGGCGGTTGCAGCGGTCGATCCTCACCGCCGGCCCCGAGCTCGTCCTGGACGCGCCCGCCGCCGGCGACGAGCGGCTGACCCGCGTCGGCTGATCGACCGCTGATCCAGGATTTGGTACGAGAGGAAAGGAGACCAGGATGCAGGCCAGGTCTCAGCGGACCCGCCGCAGGCTGGTCCACGCGGGGGCACAGACCTTCGACCGGAACGGCTTCGCCCAGGCCACCCTGTTGCAGATCGCCAGGGCGGCGGGGATGACCAAGGGAGCGCTGTACTTCCACTTCGGCTCCAAGGACGCGGTGGCCGAGGCGGTCCAGGAGCAGGGCCGCGCGCTGCTGCGGGACTTCGTGCAGGACCAGTGGGAGCGGGGCGTCCCACCGGTGCAGGCTCTGATCGACATGACGCACTGGCTGGCGCGCAGCCTCCACGGGGACCCCGTGATCCGCGCCAGCTTCCGCATCACCAACGAATTCACCGGACGGCCCTCACCGGTCTCCGACTTCCACCAGGAGTGGATCACCGAGGTGCTGCGGCTGACCGGCCCGGCCCTCGCCGAGGGCGAAGTGCTCGACCGGGGTCCGGGCGACGGGCCGGAGACGCTGCTGTCCGCCGCGGTGTGCGGCATCGTGACGCTGGCGGGCACCGGTGTGCCGTTCCCCGAACTCAGCCGCAAGGTAGGCGCGTTGTGGGACTTCCTGCTGCCGGCCCTCGTGCCGCCGGGCCATGTGGCGCGCTATCGCACCGACGCCCCGGCCCTCCCCGGCGAACTCGCCGAGGCGGCTTAGCCGCCCCCCATACACAGCTGACGACCCCCGCGGATTCTGACCGCGGGGGTCGATTCGTGTGCCCGGGTGGCAGGACGCCCGCTGCCATGGGTCCCGTCCCCTTCCCGGGCCGGGGACGGCCGGGCCAGGGGACGGGCGGTTACGACACGGGCGGGATCAGAGCCGTCATCGCGTCGAAGCGGCGTACCAACGCCTCCTGCTCGCGGTTGAGTTCGTCGATGCGCTCTTGCAGGCGGGCCACCTCGCGGCCCAGGTCGAGTGCGTGCGCCACGGTGGCGGGCTGTGCGGGAGCCGGTCGGCTCCGGGGGGCCGACAGGCTGGGGGACTGGTGGAGGATCGCCTCCATCCGGCCGTGCAGGGCCGGGCCCGGACCGATGCCGAGGGCGCCGGCCAGACAGCGGCGCGCCCGCTCGTACACGCCCAGCGCCTCGGCCTGGCGGCCGCTGCGGTAGAGGGCGACCATCAGCAGGTCGTAGAACCGTTCGCGCAGCGGGTGATCGGCCGTCAGTTTCTCCAACTCGCCCGAAATCTCGCCGTGTTGGCCGCAGCGCAGGCTCGCCTCGTACAGCGCCTCCAGCGTCGTGAGCCGCTTCTCCTCCAGGCGGGCCGCCTCGGCCGTGCAGATCGGTCCGTACCGGCTGTCCTGGAGCGCCGGCCCGTGCCACAGGGACAGGGCGTGGCGCAGGAGTTCCAGGGCGCGGGCGGGATCGGCGGGGGCCGCCGCCCGGCTCTGCGCCGAGAGCCGCTCGAAGTGCTGTACGTCGGTGGTGGCCCGGCCCAGGGTGAGCAGATAGCCGGTGGGCAGGGTGCTGATCCATTCGTGGCCGGGCGCGCCCGGGGCGTCGCCCGCGGGCAACAGCCGCCGCAGCCGGGCCACATGGGCCTGCAGCGCGTTCGGCGCGTTCGTCGGGGGCCGGTTGCCCCAGAGTTCCTCGATGAGCCGGTCGGCGGAGAGCAGTTCACCGGCGTGGATGACGAGCGCGGAGAACAGCGCCCGCTGCTTGGAGCCGGAGGGCGTGATGGCCGCTCCGGTGCGACCGTCGTGGATCCCCACCGGTCCAAGGAGGCGGAACTCGGTCTCGGCGCAGGCCCCCACCGTGGTGGGGGAGCGCAGGTCGAGGACGGTCATCGCGGTACCGCGGTGGCGGCCTTCGCGAGTGCGAGCGCGCGGCCCGCGTCCTGGGTGATCTGCTCGATCAGCGCGCTGGGGTCGTCCCGGAAGTAGAAGTGGCCGCCGTCGAACAGGTGGAGGCCGAGGAACCGCTCGGCCAGCGTGGACCAGCCGTCGAGCTGCTCGGGCGGCACCGTCTGGTCGTACCTGCCGCCGAAGGCGGACACCGGCACGGTCGCCGGCAGCGCGGTGGGCGCGGGGCTCCACGTCTCGCCGAGCCGCAGGTCGCCCCGGATGGTGGGCTCGAAGAGCCCCCACAGGTCCGGGTCGTCCAGTACGGCCTGGGGCGTGCCGCCCAGCGCGGCGACCGCTCGGCGCAGCGCGGCGTCGGAGAGCAGGTGGCGGTGGGACGCCTCGTCGATGCGGGTCGCCCCGCGCGCCGAGAGGCCCAGCCAGACGGGCGGCGTGCGGCTCTCGGCGAGCAGCCGCCGGGTCAGCTCGTACGCGACGACGCCGCCCATGCTGTGCCCGAACAGGGCGAAATTTCCGGTGAGTTGGTCGCCCAGCTCGGCCACGAAGTGGTCCACGACCGCACCCACGTCGGCCAGCGGCAGCCGGTCGTCCAGCGGTCCGCGGCCCGGGACGTCCGGTGTGCGGACGTCCCAGCCGGACGGGAACAGAGCCGGCCAGTCGCGGTACATCAGATGCGAACCACCCGCGTGGTGGAACACGAACAGGCGCAGCTCCATGGTGTCTCCGTCGACGGTTCTGGTCAGGTCTTCGGACGATAGCCGCCGCACGTCGGCCCCGGCGGATTCCGCGAGCCGGCTTCGGCTGCCCGTACAAGGGTCTTCGAGGCAGGCCCGTACGAACCTTTAGGCGAGGTCGTCGCGGGTGACCCGGCGGTGCCGGGTGCGCCAGGTGCTGCGCGAGCGGATGAGCTCGTCCTCCATGACGCACACGTGCAGGACCTTCGACGTGCCGCCGGGCGGCGTGGTGTACGCCAGCGCCGAGCAGCGGGTGTGCAGCGTACCGTCGAACTGCGGCAGCACGTCGAGCTTGCCTATCCACCGCTTCAGCCCGGCGCCGTAGCGCTGCTGCCGGGCCCGGTCGCGGCGCACGGTGTCGGCGAGCCCGGCGCGGCCGCGCACCGGCGTGCTCAGGGGCGGCACTTCCAAGACGGCGTCCTCGGTGAACGTCTGGGCCCAGCGCTCGGCCTCGTGGGCGTCGAAGAGCGTCAGCTGATGGGTGTAGAACTGCTCGACCTGCGCGTACAGCGAGGCGAACTCGGTCCTCCCCGTGGGTTCGACGCGGATCTCGGTGGTCATGCGATCTGCCTTCCTCTTCCAGGAACGTCCAAGGGATACGGAAATGCGGGAGACGCCGGGTCGGTCCAGGGCTCACGCCGCCGGTCTGACCCCGGCGCGCAGCAGTCCGTAGGTGTACGCGTCCTCAAGAGCCCGCCAGGACGCGGCGATGACGCTGTCGGCGACGCCCACCGTGGTCCATCTGGCGGCGCTGTCGGAGGTGGTGACCAGGACGCGGGCCGTGGACTGCGTGCTGTGCTCGCCCCCGAGGATGCGCACGGTGTAGTCCACCAACTCCAGCTTGGCGAGCTCGGGATAGAGGCGTTCGAGGCCCGTGCGCAGGGCACGGTCGAGGGCGTTGACGGGGCCTTGGCCGTCGGCGGTGGCGACGATGCGCTCGTCGCCGACCCACAGCTTCACCGTCGTCTCGTCGCAGTGGGTGCCGTCCGGGCGGTCCTCGACGATGGCCCGCCAGGATTCGATGCGGAAGTAGTTGCGGGGGCCGCCTTCGACTTCGTCGCGCAGGAGGAGTTCGAAGGAGGCGTCGGCGGCTTCGTAGGTGTAGCCCTGGAGTTCACGCGCTTTGACGCGTTCCACGACGCGGGCCACGACCTCGCGGTCGCCGCCGAGGTCGACACCGAGTTCCTGGCCCTTGAGCTCGATGGAGGCCCGGCCCGCCATGTCGGACACCAGCATCCGGATGTGGTTGCCGACCAGCCCCGGATCGATGTGCTGGTACAGATCCGGATCCACCTTGATCGCCGACGCGTGCAGACCCGCCTTGTGCGCGAACGCCGACACCCCCACATACGGCTGATGCGTGGACGGCGCCAGGTTGACGACCTCGGCGATCGCGTGCGAGATCCGTGTCATCTCCGCCAGCGCACCCGGCGGCAGCACCCGCTTGCCGTACTTCAGCTCCAGAGCCGCCACCACCGGGAACAGGTTCGCGTTGCCGACCCG
>NZ_JBIWHT010000032.1:0-31860 GCF_044764265.1 Streptomyces sp. NPDC094147
CCACAACCTCGCCCTCGCCGGATAGACGAGCAGCAGGGACCACCATCGAACACCTCCTCCTCAATTCCCAAGATCGCTTACGGGACAGCCTTTAGTGGCGGAACTGGTCCGGATGGTGACCGGAGTGGTGATGACCGAGCGCATGGTGGGCAAGTGGCTGCGTCGGCACGGCTTCTCCCCGCAGCGGCACGACCGCCGTCCCTACCGCCAGGACCAGGCGAGGGTGACCGCCTGGCTGCAGGACGAGTACCCCGCGATCTCGGCCAGGGCGAAGGCGGAGAATGCGGTGGTGGCCTGGGCGGACCAGTGCGGACTGCGCTCGGACACCGCTCCGCCCGGACGTTCCTGGGCCCCGAAGGGCCAGACCCCCGTCGTGCGGGTCAACGGGCGTCGCTTCCTGGTGAACATCACGTCCACGATCGCCTCCCGCGGCTCCCTGTACTTCACCGTGTTCACCGAGAAGTTCACCGCGAAGGTGTTCACCACGTTCCTTGACCGGCTCGCCCGCCAGGCCAGACGCAAGGTCCACGTGATCGCCCACCGCCATCCCGTCCACCGCAGCAAGGCCGTCCGCGCCTGGCCCTGTGGGTGCCGACAACCCTGTCACCCTCGCTGAGCCGCGACTTGAGGGCCACGATGTGAGCACATAGAAAGCGCTCGTGAGCCCGTCGGCGCACGCTTGGGAATCATGACATTCCGTCTGGCCTACCGATTCAGCTGCCTCCTGCTCGGCTGGCTGCGGCTGCTGGCCCGCTCCTCCACGGCCGTGGGAGCCGGTGCCGATCGTTCTCGGCAAACGATGCGGTAAAGGCGGCCTCGGCAACTACGGTCATGCTTACGATCGTTGACCGCTGCCGCGCCCCACCGCGGGCAACACGGCCCACGGGAGTCGCACAGCGCAAGGGGGAAACATCTTGCGAGTACAGATCGTCAGAGGTCTCACCGGCTCCGCCCTGATGGCCGGACATTTTATAGCAGCCGCAACGCCTTCGCAGGCGGCTGTGCCTCAGCTGGCCGCCCCGGCACTGATCCAGGCCGACATCGTCCCGGTAACCGTGAAGACCGCCCCGTCGGCCACCACCGCGGGGGTGGTAGCAATGCCGTGGCCGGATCAAACGGGTGCTCAGCGGCCGTTCGCCTCTCGTTGGCCTTCCCGGACCAGATCACAAGACTGTTGCTGGCCTGGCCCGCAACCGCAGGCGACCCCGCAGTGGACTCCCGCACCCGCATCGGCCTGACCAACCTCGGTGCATCCGACCAGAGTCGATGTCGCCCCAATTTTCTCCAGGTGGCGCAGGACCAGGGCCACCTGCGACTCGGTGCACTCCTGGCCGCGCAGCCGTGGCACCAGCCGGCTCGCTCCGGCCACAAACTCCTGGCAGACCCCGATCAAATCGGTGAACTCCATGGAGCGGTGAAAACCTCGCACGATCTGTACCGGGTCCTCGAACTCTTCCTCCTCACCTTCTCCCTGGGGGTAGGTGGCGAAGTCGTCCCCGAAGCCCTCGCCCTCCACCTCGGCCATGTCGAACTGGGCCTGGTTCACCAGCTCCCTGGCCCGGCCATCCTTATCCGGACTACTGGCTGGCGGCTTGAGTTCGGGCATTCCCCCCGGATGTTGGACACGGGGTTATGCGGCTTGTGTCAGCGTAGTTGATGGTTCGTCGAGGGTGGTCTCGTAGGAGATTGGAGATCGTTGTCCGAGGCGGGAGTGGCGGCGTCGGGTGTTGTAGCGGCCGGCCCAGCGGAAGGTGTCGAGTCGGGCCTGACGTGCTGTCGGCCACGCCTTCGCGCCCTGGAGTGTCTCCCTTTTCAGTGACGCGTTGAAGCTCTCCGCGGCAGCGTTGTCCGCGGAGCTCCCGACGGCGCTCATGCTCCTTTTCACGCCCGCTGACCTGCAGGCTTCGGCAAACGCAGCGGACGTATATTGCGACCCGTGGTCGCAATGAAAAATGGCCCCGTTGAGGCTGCCGCGGGTGCGCTCGGCGACGGCCAGGGCGTCGATGACGAGCTCGGCCCGCATGTGATCGGCGATGGCCCAGCCCGCCAGCCGGCGTGAGCACAGGTCGATGACCGTCGCCAAATACAGTGGCTTCGCGCCGCTGACCGGCAAGTACGTGATGTCGCCCACGTACTTGGTGTTCACCGTCGTCGCGGTGAAGTCGCGCCCGATCAGATCGGCGGCCTTCGCTGCGGCCGGGTCGGCGACGGTCGTGCAGTGCTTCTTGCGCAGGTGCACCCCGACGATGTTGAAGGCCCGCATGACGCGCTCGACGCGTTTGTGGTTGATGCGCTCGCCCGTTTCACGGAGCTCGGCGGTCACCCGCGGAGACCCGTAGGTCTTGTCGGATCCGGCGTGAACATTGCTTATTCGTCGGGCGAGTTCAACGTCACCGGCCTGTCGAGCGGCCCGCTTCGAGGCGGTGGCCAGCCAGTAGTAGAAGCTCGAGCGGGCCAGCCCGAGAAAATGGCACAACCGCTTCACGCCGAAGGCGTCCCGGTGGTCGGCGACGAACTGGAAGCGATTCACCAGCGCGTCTCCCCGGCGAAATACTTCGCCGCCCGGCGCAGAATGTCCCGCTCGGTCTTGAGCTCGGCGTTCTCGCGCCGCAGAGCCTCGTTCTCCGCCTCCAGCCCACTCTTCGGCGCCGGGGACGCCCCGCCGGCCGACACCCGACTCCTCCCGGTCCGCCCGGCCGCGCGGAGCCAGTTCCGCAGCGTTTCCGGATTCACGCCCAGATCAGCGGCGACCTCCTTGATCGTCGCCCCGGGCCGCGACTGATACAGCGCGACCGCATCCGCCTTGAACTCGGCGGGATAGTGCTTCATCCCCACAGGGACTCCGTTCTCCCAGATCTACAAGATCCAGTGTCTACGGTGTCCAACCTTCAGGGGGAATGCCCTTCAGCTGGTGGGGTGTTTTCCTGGCTGGATGGTGTGGACACTGAGGACGGGGTCCGGCTCGGGGACGAGGGTCTTGGCGGCGCTTGCCACGAGACGAGCCGGTGCTGAGCCGCTTCGCAGGGCATTGACGTATTCGATGACCTCCGCGTGAGCAAGCGCCGGAACCTTCTGCCGCAGCACGTGCATAGCGAAGATCCGACCGCGAGCTGCTGCCGTCTGGCGTAGCTCGTCGTGCAGGTCGTCGACTGCCGTTCGCGTCGTCATCCCCCGGATGCGGGTCCGGTAGTCCGATTCCCACGCTCCGGTGACCGCTGACACCACCCCGATCGAGTGCAGCCCGCCATCCACACGATCGACGAGAAACGGGCCGTTACCCACCAGCAGATGGGTAGGGTCGCCCGTCCGCACATACTCGGCGGACTGGTATGAGACGACCCACGCCAGTTCGTGCTCTCCAACATGGGCCACCAGCAGCTGCCCCGGAGACTCACGCTCCAGCTGCGACTCCACCAGTCGGATGGCGAATTCACGGTCGATCATTGAGGCAGCATCTCCCACCCGTGGAGGAACGACCAGCCGTTTTCATCCGCGCCTCGGGGCTGAGCTCGGTCTAGTGATCACGGGCATGCCGAGGTCGGTGGGACCGTTCTGGCCGAGGCTGCAGCCGCGTTCCAGACTGCGGTCGAGGCCGACGAGCTTCTCCTTGGCCTTACTCAGGCTGACCTGGAGGCCCTGGACTTCGCCGAGCCAGCCGTTGATGCGGGCCTCGTCGATGCGATCGCTGAGGTAGCGAATGATCTCGACCAGCCGTCCTCGTTGACGCGGCGAGACCTGTCGGCATGGGGCATCTGAGGCAAGAGTGCTCATGCTGGCAGGGGGGTTCCGTAGGGGCGAGCGCAATCGCCCAGTTCGAGCTTGCGCGTGTGGAAGTGCTCCTGGAACTCGCGCCATTAGTCATCGGTAGGTTCGCGGTACTCCTCGATGGGACGGATGGAGCGACGCTTGTCGAGGAAGGCCCGGTAAGAACGGATCAGGTCCTCTTGGAACACGGCTAATGGTGCACTCGGGTATTGGAACTCTCCGAATGGGTCGGAGCTCAGCGGTCGGCGAACTTGGTGACCGAGGCTAGGAACTGGGTCAGGTGGGGGCTGAAGTCTGGGCGGGGCGGCTCTGGGCATCCGGGGAGTTCGTCGCTGTCCGGGTGGAGTCGTCGGAGCGCGTCGACGGTGTGTCGTTGGTGGAACGGGTTCTCTGGGTCTGAGGGGAGCACGCTGATCGGCATCTTGAGCGTTGCCAGTTCGGCGTCAGTGACGCCTCGCAGGGTCTGCCCGTCCAGCAGGGCTCGGATGTTCTGGTCGGATGCACCGAGGTTGGTCAGGCCGATGCGGGTGCGGGAGTCCACTGCGGGGTCGCCTGCGGTTGCGGGCCAGGCCAACAACAGTCTTGTGATCTGGTCCGGGAAGGCCAACGCGAGGCGAACGGCCGCTGAGCACCCGTTTGATCCGGCCACTACGGAGACAGGGTGGCCGGGCAGGGCGGGGGCGAGGTGCTCGACCTCTGCGTCCCAGCCCGGTGGGTGGTGGAGGCGGTCCGGTGCCAGCACCGTGAAGCCCTCTCGTTCGAGGCCGGCTGAGATTCCCGGGGCTGCCCAGAACTGGTCGGCGTCCATGCCGTCCTCCCAGAGTCCGCCGTGGATCAGGAGGACTGTGGAGTTGTCAGTGCGGTGGTGAGGTGTCATCAGTTTTCCCGTGTTGGGGTGCGTTGGCTGATGTCGGCGGCGTAGGCGGCCCAGTCGCCGGCAGCGGCTCGCTGCCATTTGACGGCGACGGTGATGTGGATGCCGAGGGTGCGGGCGAGGATCGCGGCGGGCAGGCGGGTGGCGAGCTGGAACAGGGCGGCGGAGCGGGTCTCGGCGAGGCCGATTCCGAGCTTGCGGAGTCGTTCGCCCATGGCCCAGGTGCTGATCGGGCGGCCGGGCTGGCCTCCGGGGAAGAGCCAGGGCGAAGTCGTCCGGGCGAGGACGGCATGGCTGCACTGGTCGGCGACCTGCTGCAGGGCCAGCTCCCCCAAGGGTGCGGGCAGGCGGTCCACCTTCAGGCGGATCAGGGTGCCCTCGATGATGGGAAGTTCGCCGTCGTGGCCGATCCAGGCACTGCGGGTAGTGAGCCGCGGGTGGATGCGGTCCCAGGCCATCGCCTGGGCGGTGCCATAGCGGTCGGTGACCTGCGTGGTCGCCACGGCCGACTCGCCCCAGGTATCGGGCCTGGCGAAGCGGAACTCCTTGCCGTGTTTCGGGGGCCGTCCGCCCTCGGGCGGACAGATCCACGGCACCGGGACGGGTTTGCGCATCACGCGGTCCGAGCGCATCCGCCCGAGGACCTCCACCGGGAGGCCGCCGAGGAGGTAGGCCATGCGCGGGGCGTCGTAGCCGGCGTCGAAGACGACCAGGATGTCCGGGTCGCCGTCTTCCCACTGGCCTTGGCCGATCAGGTCGGTGACGACGCGGTGGACCTGCCCGGCGGTGACCTGGGCGACATCGTCGTCGGGGCCGAGCCGTTGTGCGTCGAGCAGCTGGCACCATGACGTGCGGCCTGTCTCCAGGGCGGCGACGAACGAGTACGGCCAGCCGGGAATGAACTGGCCGCTGGAGCGTCCCGAGCGTCCGTAGACGTGACAGAACAGCCGGTCCGGGCTGCACGGGGCATCGGGACGCAGCCATAGGGAGACATCGACCGCCAGGACCATGCGCCCGTCGGCGGCCTTCGGCTGCGGCAGCATGGCCAGCGCCTTCCGCAGCCCGGCCACGTCGATACGGCCGTGGTTGAGCGCGTCGTACAACGCGCCGTGTCCACGCCGGTGTTCGGCCAGCAGTGTCAGGTCGACCGGCGAGGTCACCGGGCCGTTCTCGCAGAGCATCGCGTCGCAGATCTCGAACAAGGTGTCACCGCGCCGGGTCAGGCACGCGTAGAAGTCCTCCCGAAAGTGGGACGTGAAGTCGAACGCCTCGTCCCTGGCATCGTGGTGCACCAGACTCACCCCTGCGGCCCTCGTATGAGTGCGGTTCTGTGACGGAACGCATGCTCATGCGCGGGCCGTCCGTCTGTCCTGCGAATGCCCAGGTGAGTGACAGTGTTCGAGGAGTCGTTCGGGCCTGGCCCGCATTAGCGAAGCTGCAGCACCTCGACTTGCTGCTCAAGCGGCAGGTCGTCGACGAAGCGGGCCTTTCCGAAGCGACTCCGTTTATCCTCCAACGCTTCATCCCGAGTGGAGCCAGACAGTGTGACCCATGCCGCCGTGCACCAAGGCTCCTCACCACGGAAGACATGCAGATCGCCTTGGTCGAAGCAGAATGCGTATGTGGTCGGTGTGTCAGTCATCATGACGTCCTTCAGTAGCAACCGCTTCAGCGACAGTCCCATCACCTCGTGAGAACCCCGCCAGTATCTACTTGGAGACCGCCCTTCACTGGCCCACCTGCCCCAAAGGGACCTCAAAGGCTACGGGACCATAAAAAACAAGCTCAGGCTATGAGCAGGCGGAGGCCGAGATCTGCCGCGTCGAGGTCGGCGAGGTCGCTGTTGCGCTCGGCCCACCGGCCGGAGTCGAGGTCGTCGCTGAGGCTTCGTACCGCCCGCTGCTCGGCCTCCGGCCCGACCCTCGTCCACACCGACATCGCACGGCGCACGTGATCCTCCAGATACGCCCCCGGTCGGCGCCAGTACGCCTCGAACAGGCCGTCAGCGCAGTCCCACGGGATGGGCACCGGCTCCACGCGGGCACCGATCGCGTCGGACATCCCGGCAAGCGAGGGAAATTCTGCGAGGACGGCGGCGAACTCGGGCAGGTAGTCGCGGGTAAGCCAGAACCGGTCCTGCCATCCGGGCTCGTCGGTGTCGAACGTCAGCACCACCGCGCGGCGGGCCACGCGGCGCATCTCGCGCAGCCCCGCTATCGGGTCCCCCCAGTGGTGAACGGTGGAGACGGCCATCGCGACGTCGAAGGAGTGGTCCTCGAACGGCAGGTTCTCCGCGGTGGCGGCCACGCACGGTGCCGAGCCGGGAGGTCGCTGCCCTCGCATGACCGCCGATGGCTCCACCGCGGTCACGTCGCGATCGGCAGGCTCGTAGGAGCCGGTGCCGGCCCCGACGTTCAGCACCGTCTGCGCGTCCCCGAGCCCGTCCCAGATCTGCGCGGCGATCCGCGGCTCGGTACGCCGTGTCGCGGTGTAGGCGCCGCCGATCGCGTCGTACAGCCGTGCACCGAGCATCTCCAGTTGCTCCTCCGGTGTCACCATCAGTCCCTTCGCCCGTGCCTCAAGTTCCCTGTCGATGGCCGCCACCATGGCGTCAGCGCGATCACGCCGCTCCAGCAGCAGGCCGCGCAGCCGGCGCAGATGCGCGACCGCGTCGGTGGACGGGTCGCCGACCAGTTCCGCAACCTCCCGCAGCCCGAAGCCCAGCCGCCGATAGGCCAGCACCTCCCGCAGCCGCTCCACGTCGCCCGCCGAATAGGCCCGGTACCCGGCCGCGGTCCGCGCCGAAGGACGCACGAGCTCGATCTCGTCATAGTGATGCAGCGTGCGGACGCTCACGCCGGCCAGTTCGGCCACGCGTCCCACGGTCCAGTGATCCTCCACGGCACCGACTATGCAGCCTGACGCCACGTGAGGGTCAAGCGACTCGCTTCTGGCAGCGAGAGCCGAATGCGGAACAGCGAGTCCGAGGCGACTGCTGCAAGCCACGGCGAGCCAGATCGCCCCTCAGTTCAGCACCGCGGCAACCCACCCAGTTAGCTCAGAGAAGACACCTGTGTCAGATGCTCCCTACTGCTCGTCGACCCAGCCCGGATGCCACGCCTCCAGGAGATCCATGCCAACCTCATCGACCGCCTCCAGGAGGCCCGGGACCAGGGCTGGCTCGGCGAGGTCGCCGCCATCGAGACCACCATGGGCCGCGGCGCAGAAACTGGAGGCCATGCGCGACCGCACAGCACAGCCCTCCACCGTTCACCTCGGCATGCCCGACTTCCGCCGCGATGCCGGTCGAAGCAGCGCCGAGTTCAAGGACTGATCGCCCATAGGAGCCCGATCTTCGCCTCGCAAAGGGCGTGCCCGCTGCCGCTTGGCGAACCTGCTCATCGACTCGGCACCATCAGGTCGAGCCGCTATCGTGCGGCAGTGACCGGTTCTGCACAGCCTCTTCTCTTCCTCGATGTCGACGGACCCCTCATTCCCTTCGGAGCGACGCCGCAGCAGTACCCAAACGGCTATCCGACCTACCCGATCCCCGAAGCGCAGGGGGCCAACACGAATCCATTGCTGGCCAGGATCAATCCGGCGCACGGGCCCCGGTTGGCGGCGCTGCCGTGCGATCTGGTCTGGGCCACGACTTGGATGGCGGATGCGAATGAACACATAGCCCCGCGGATCGGCCTGCCGCAGTTGGCAGTGGTGATTTGGCCGGAGTCGTCCGACCAAGAAGAGCAGGACGAGCGAGACGGACTGCACTGGAAAACCCGCGCCCTCGTCGACTGGGCTGCCGGACACTCATTCACATGGGTCGATGACGAGATCACCGACACCGATCGCGCCTGGGTATCCACGCACCATCCAGGACTTGCTCTGCTCCATCGCGTCGACCCCCGCCTGGGCCTCACCGAATCGGACTTCGTCACTCTCGACAACTGGTTGCGCAGGACTTACCAGGCGCCCACGTCGCCCGGCGCGTCTTAGACCTTCCTGAGTCAGCCTGTCCGCGACACGCCGCCCCCGTACTTCACAAGGCTCTTCATCACCTTCTGTGAGTAGACCGGCACCGAAGTCCCCCGAGAACTGCTTCAAGATCAGTTCGGTTAAGCGTGTGTCAGATGCCCACAACTCCGGCCCGACCCCGGCCAGATGCCCCGGCTTGAGGAGATCCACGACAACCTGCTCGACCGCCTGAAGGAAGCGAAGGACCAGGGATGGCTCGGCGAGGTCGCCGCCATCGAGACGAGCGTGGCCGCCGCTGAAGACAAGCTCGCCTCGATGCGCGAGATGGCCGCCAAGCACACCACCACGAACCTCGGCATGCCGAACTTCGGTCCTCAGACTGGGCGGCACAGCTCAGACAGATGAAGGACGCTCTTCCAGGGAGTGAGCGGTGATCGGGCATCGGGCGTGATCGAACCCCTTGGCCTACCGACCGTGTCATGTGGCCAGGGAACGCCCCGCAGTCGTTGCAGCCTGTGGGGCTGCCTAGGGTAGGCGTCCGCCTCCGCATCTGCCGCGGGTGGCATCATGACACAGGCTCCAAGTCACCTGGCCATGCCTGACGGTGTCGGCCGTGCGAAGAAGGTGAGGCGGCGACGTTCAGTCCGGGGCGTGGCGGGTGCGGAATGCACGACGGTATTCCGTCGGTGAGGTCCTCAGGTGTCTCGCGAAGTGCTGGCGCATCGTCACCGAGGTGCCGAACCCGCAGTGCCGGGAGATCTCCTCAACGGACAGGTCGGTGGTCTCAAGCAACTCCTGTGCATGACGCACCCGTTCGATCACCAACCACTGGAGAGGCGTGGTGCCGGTCTGCTCCCTGAATCTCCGGTTTAGTGTGCGGGGGCTCGTTGCCACATGCGATGCGATGTCCGCCAAAGTGACCGGCTCCCCGAGCCGTTGCCGTAGCCACTGCATCACCGGCCCAAGGGATCCATGGCCGTCGCCGGGCTCTGGATGCGCGGTATACGGCGCCTGACTCCCATCACGCTCCGGCGCCACAACCATATGACGGGCGACGTTGGCAGCGACTGCAGATCCGAAGTCCTGGCGGACCATGTGCAGGCACATGTCGATGCTGCTGGCACCGCCCGCAGAGGTGAGCACGTCACCGTGATCGATAAAGAGCACATCGGTGTCGACCCGCACCTGTGGGTAACGCCCGGCAATAACATGCCGTCGTGACCAGTGGGTGGCGGCGCGTCTGCCGTCCAGCAGCCCGGTAGCCGCCAGCACGCGCGTGCCTCCAGAACTCACTGCGGCGATCCTGACGCCACCTCGGTGTGCCTCGTGCAGCAGGTTGAGTGCCTGGGCCGGTGGTTCTTGGCCTCGGGCGACCCCGATGACAACGATGGTGTCCGCGTCGATAGCGTCCACCAACGGGTACCGAGGGGTGTACTGGTACATCTCGACATCACCAACACCTGTGACAGCCAAGTTTCGGCCGTCACCACACACCCGCACATCGTAGAGACGAGAGCCGAACACCTTACCCCGCTCCTTGCCCAGCGAGTGCGCGGTGCTGAACACTTGCAGCGGCATCGACAAGTCGAAGCTGTGGATCCCATCGAAGACGAGAACTGCCACCCGATGCATGACGACAATCTATCGGAGATCGGCACTCTTGCCACTGTCGCCGGTCTGCAGTCCATTCGACGATGGAGTTGTGATTCTCACTGTTCTCATGACGGCCGGATTCATCGGCCTACTCGTTCTAGTCTCGGCGGGCTGGCTCACTGACAAGCTTCACGGTGACCAGGCGTCGAAAGACAGCGACAGGATGCTGAACTCCTGAGGTGACGGACATCAGCGACGCCGAACGGGACTTGCGCCTGGTCCTCGCAGTACAGGGGCTGCGCGCATTCGGCTACGGCTTCAGCAGCGTGCTACTGGGAACCGCACTTGCGGCAGGCGGGCTGTCCCCCACGCAGGTCGGCGCCGTCTTCGCCACCATGCTCGCGGGCATGGCTTGCGTCTCCTTGATGGCGGCCCGGTACGCGGACCGCCTCGGTCGGCGACGCAGTTATCTCGCGCTCCTGATCGCCATGGGGATCTCCGCCTCGGTATTCGCCCTTACCGACTGTTTCCCGCTCCTCCTTCTCGCCGCGTTCACCGGCACGCTGTCCACAGACCCCAATGAATCCGGGCCGATCACCACCTTGGAACAAGCCATGATCGCGAGCGCGCCTGCCGCGGCCCGCGCCCAGGTGTTCGGCCAGTACAACGCCATCGCCTACCTCGCCGGATCACTCGGCGGGCTGCTCGCCGGCGGCCCCGCTGCCCTGCGTGACCTCTGGCCCAACGTCCCCGCCGACCAGCGTTGGCTGCTCACGCTGGCCGTGTCGGCGTTCCTCGCCGTGCTCGTCGCTCTTCGGCTTAGCGATAGCGTCGAACCGCCGACCGCACACCAGTCCCGAGGGCAACTGACCAGCTCCCGCAGCACGGTGCGGCGGCTCTGCGCTCTCTTCGCGGTCGACGCATTCGCGGGTGGCTTCGTCGTCCAGGCGTTCCTGGTGTACTGGTTTGTCCGCCGTTACGACGCGACCCCGGAACTGATGGGCGCCGTCTTCTCCATTGCCGGGCTGCTACAAGCCGCGTCCAGCATCCTGGCGGGAAAGCTCGGCGAACGCATCGGGCTGCTCAACACCATGGTGTTCTCCCACCTGCCCTCGAACCTACTCCTCGCCGCGCTCCCCTTCGCCCCCGCACTCCCCGTCGCGGTGACCCTTCTGCTCGCTCGCTCCGCGCTCTCCCAGATGGACGTCCCCGCCCGCCAGGCATATGTCGTCACCATGGTCGCCCCCGGTGAACGAACCGCCGCCGCGGCCTATACCAATACCGCACGCTACGTCGCGCGGCCGGTAGCGCCCTTGGCCGCCGTCGCTCTCTCCCAGCTTGCCTGGAGCTGGCTGCCCTTCCTCATCGCCGGCAGCTTGAGGATCGCCTACGACTTCACCCTTTTCGCGCTTTTCCGGCACGCGCGCCCGTCCATGCCCGACGAGACGGCTCGTGTCCCTTCCGGAGACGCACAATGAGAATTATGCGGGCCGTGACGCTGGCTCGAGCTGTCGCTCGGCTCTCCGTAGGCAGGCTTCCGCGAGGGTTCGCGGCTCCACTGCAGCTCCACTCGTGATCCAGCGATCGGGGAGGACCGGATGCGGCACCAACGGCTGCCTGCACCAAAGCCGAAGCGCGTCGTACAGGGCCTCTCTGCTGTAACTGTCGGCTTGGCAGGACAGCAGCAGTCCGGCCGATGCCACGTCAGTTGCACTCGACAGCTAGGCCGCTGAGGCGTGCAGCGTGGGGCAAGGAAGCAGTCCAGGTGGAGTGGAAAGGATGAGGTTCGTGGTCAGTGTCTATCACGGGCGTACCCGGCGGGGCCGCCCAGTACCAAATCTTGGTGGGCGACGGAGATCCAGCACTCAAGGGAGCAGGTCAACTGCAGGCGGGATTCAAGCTCTCATACGGCCAGCAAGCTGACCCGGGCGGTGCGACATTGGAACCGAGAAGTGCCGTGGCAGCGGGGATTCAAAAACCCCGAGGAGCGCACCGGCCTCAAGGAGCATGTCCACGACGTGCGTTGGGAGAGCATCCCTATGCGCTCGTGTCATTTCAAGCCCTTGTGTTCGTTGCTCGCTCCTCCGGCCGGACCCGGCCCAGCGCGGCCGATTGGAGGAGACCCGCGACAACCTCATCGCCTGCGTTGTCGAAGCCGAGCACGAGGGCTGGCTTGGCGAGGCGGAGGGACTCCGGGTCAGCCTCGCTGGCGCCGAGGAGAAGCTCACGCAACTCGACGCTTGGCTGCATCGAAGGTCATCGGAGGTATTCCTCGGCGTCCCGTCGATCGCCTAAGTCCCGTAACTGATCTTTAGCAGCACGAGAGTGGCTGGCCGGGATTGCATCCCAGGTTCCCTTTGGGGAAGCACTGACCTCGGTTCACCCCTGCGACCGCACGACACAGCAACGGGTAGCAGGTGCCTCCTCCCGACAAGGTGCGGACCTACCGACCCGGGGAGATGAGCGAGGCCCCTGCTATCGTGCGCCGATGTCAACGATCAAACAGTTCCAAGTGACCTTCGACTGCGCGGAACCTGCGCGGCTCGCCGCCTTCTGGTGCGAGGTGCTGGGGTACGTCGTACCGACGGTCCCGGAGGGCTTTGCCACGTGGGGGGAGTACCACCGCTCGCTGCCGCCCGAGGACGAGATCTACTTCGCGTGTACTGATCCCTCGGGTGTGGCCCCGCGCCTGCTCTTCCAGCGAGTTCCCGAAGGCAAGGTCGTCAAGAACCGGGTGCATCTCTGTGTACGGGCCGGCGCCGGGCTCGTGGGTGACGAGCGCCTGGCCACACTCGAGGCCGAATGCGCACGGCTGATGGCGCTCGGCGCGAAACACGTGCTGACGCAGCGCGCCGATGGCGTCAACGAGTCGTGCATCACGATGCAGGACATCGAGAGCAACGAGTTCTGCCTCGCCTGATTCTCCTCCGAGACTGCGAGGTGGGGAGCTGTCTCCCGTGGACCTCTCAGGTCCCGCATGCGGCGGGAGTCATCCCGTGAGAGCAAGGTTGTGCAGGCGGGCAACGCCGTGCATCGCGTGGCGCACACCATCGCCTCTCAGGCGGCAGTCGCGCAGGATCTTCCAGGTCTTCATCCGGGCGAATGCGTGCTCGACGCGGGCGCGAACCCGTTTGTGACTCTTGTTGTGGGCCTCCTTCCAGTCGGGCAGTTCCTCGCCCTTGCGCCGGCGGTGCGGCATGATCAGGCCGGTGCCCAGGTAGCCGCCGTCCGCGATCGTTGTAGTGTTGCCGACCGCCTGCCGCCCACCGGATTCGACCCAGGCCCGGCAATCGTTGCGGTTCCCCGGCAGCGGACGGCCGACCACCACAACCAGTCGGGTGTCGGCGTCGATGACCACCTGGTGGTTCGTCGAGTAGCGATAGTTCTTCGACTGCTCGGCGACCTGGTGGTCGCGGGTAGGTACCAGTGTGCCGTCCACGATCAGCACCGCGTCCTTGGCGAATCGCCTAAGGCGCGCGGGCTCAGTCCGGCGAACGGGGCTACCCAGGACGGCTCAGACGCCGTGATCACACCAACCACGGCCAAGATCATCCCACGGCAAGATCACTTACGGGACTTAGTGGTCGGCTCTCGAAGTCCTTCGGGGGTTGATCAGGCTGCCAGGGCCACGGAGGATTCTTCTTGTCGGTCGGCGGGTGTGTGTCGGTCGAGTCGGGCCAGCAGATCGTCCAGGTCGGGGGTGGTGAACTTCCACTGGAACGGCTGTGCCGTGGCGTTGTAGCGGTCTTCGAAGGCTCGGAGCCGGTCCCGGACCTGGGTCAGGTCCGTGAAGTCGTTGGGCTGGACGACCTTGCGCTGGACGATCGAGAGGAAGATCTCGATCTGATTGATCCAGGAAGCGTGCACGGGGGTGTGGACCATGGCAGCGTTCGGAAACGCCGTGGTCAGACGGTCAATGGCCTTCTTTCCCCGGTGGGAGGAACCGTTGTCGACGATCCAGAAGGCGCGTCTGGCGCTCGCGTAGGGCTCGGCGGTCATGACCTGGGCGACCAGGGCCATGAAGGGGACGATGCCGGTCTTCGGCTCACAGCGGCCGAAGACCTTCGCGCGGTGGACTCGTAGGCGGCCAGGTAGGCCAGCGCACCACCGCGGCCGTACTCGTGGTTGACGCGCATCGACCGGGCCCGGCCCGGGGCCAGGGTCGGTTGGCAGCGGCAGCGGGCCTGGACGGAGGTCTTCTCGTCGCTGGAGAGGACGTACTCGTCCTCGCCCAGCGGGACACCCTCGAACGTGCGGGCGTAAAGGTCCAGGACACGTTGGGCCTTGGGGCGGAAGTCCGGGTCGCGGATGAAGATCCAGGACCGAAACTGCCAGGGCTTGAGCGCGTCCGCGCGCAGCCAGCGGCGCACCGTGGACGCGGAGACGGTATCGGTGATCCCGCGCGCGGTCAGCTCGGCGGCCAGCTCCGGGCAGAACCAGCGTGACAACGGCACGCCCGTCTCGGCGGGCAGCTGGCAGGCCAGTGCCTTGGCCTCGGCGGCCTGCAAGGGGGTGAAACGGGCGGGGCGCCCGGAGCGCCTGCGGTCGGACAGCGCCGGCAGCCCGCCATGGGCGAACCTGCCGCGCCAGGTCCGGACCGTGTCCACGTGCAGGTGGGTCTCGGCTGCGATCCTGGCATTACCCCGGCCACGTGCCGCAAGGAGGACGACTGCGGCGCGCTGCCGGGCTTGGTGCGGAGTCTTGTGCCCGTAAGCCATCTTCTTCAGCCGGTGGCGCTCGGCGGCGGTCAGCACCACCGCCACGGCAGCGCGTATGGCCACGTACCCGTCCCCCCGATCCTGCGGCAGGCTGATCAGCCTAAATGATTTCGACTGTCCCCCGCTTTTCCTTCCACATCGTTGGATCTTCAGAAGGCAGGAAGAGCGGTAGTGACCGGCATGTTGACGGCCCGCCGACCGTCAGGTCGGCGGGCCGTCGTGATCGTTGAAGGTTCGTCGGCTCACAGGAAGGCGGCCGGTGGCCTACATGCGTGTCTCGCATGTCACCGCGGTTCGGGGCGCTCACGCGGCGGACCGGACCTTGATCGCGTGGCTGAGGGTGGCCTGCTCGTCGTCGGGAAGGCGACGCTCGGCATGGAGCATGCGCAGAGCGTTGGTGATGCGTTCCTCGTCCTCGGCTGTGCCGAGGCTGCCCATGTACGGGGGCAGCAGCAGGCTCAGGGCTTCGAGGTCCGCGCGTGCGCAGAGCGTGGTGAGAAGTTCACCGACCGGGTCTTCGTGGTGCTGCGGTGCGGGCCGGTCGGTGGCACGCAGTCCTGCGGCGATGCGGTAGAGGAGCCATTGCTGGTGGGGGCCGGCCGGGACGTGGTCGATGTGCTTGGCGGCGGACTCGAAGTGTTCGCGGGCCTGCTCGATCTGGCCCAGGTCCCGGTGGGCCCGGGCCATGTTGCCGTGAAGTGAGGCGTAGAAGCCGCGGACACGCTCGTCGCCGACCTTGTCGGCCCGGGTCAGGCACTCCTGGTTCCAGCGCAGGGTCTCCTGCGGGGTCGGCTGGTGCCGGGCGAGGTAGTGCGCGGCGATGCAGGCGTCGTAGTCGACCTCGGCCGCTTCCCACGCTTGAAGGAACAGGTCCCGTGCTCGGCCATCTCGTCCTTCGGCCTCGGCCTGCATACCCTGCGCGCACAGCTGCACGACGATGTTCTCGGGGTCGGTCACGGTTCTCCTGAAGTGATGAGGGTGCGGTGTTGGGGAAGAATCAGCTGGAGGTGCTGAGGGCGACGGGCATGATCAGCGTGGTGAAGCTGCCCTGGTCCGCGGAACGCACCACGACAGGCCGATCCACGGCGGAGACCTCCAGCAGAACCTCGGGCCCGACACTGGCCTCCAGAGCGGAAGCCAGGACGGCGGGATCGAAACCGATCCGCTGGGGCAGGTCTTCATGGCAGACCGCAGGCAGGATGGCGGCGTTGGAGTGATGGGCAAGAGAGACGTCCAGCTCGTCGCCGGCGAAGCTCAGAGCGATGCGTGCAGCGTTTCCGTGGCTGTTGACCGCGTCACGAAGGGCCAGGCGATCCACGATCACACGGTATTCGGGCGGGGCCAGGGCCGAGAGCATCTCGCGGTAGGCAGGGAACAGCTCGTCGGTCGTCACCAGGGAACGGGACTCTGACGTGCTGCGTGCGCGGGCGCCGTCCGGTCCGACCTGGATGGTGACCTCGTGGACTCGCGCCGCCCATTGCCCGAACTCGATCAGGTCAGCCGCGTGCACCAGCAGGCGGCAGGGCCCTCCGTCGAGCACCGTCGGCCTCAGGACGCGCATCGACAGGCGATAGCGATCGGTAGCCACCAGACGAACCTCGCCGTCATCGATCTCGATGAGGACACAGCCCAGCGCGGGGAGTTCCACGTCGGAGGCGGCGGCCGACACCACCTGGCGTACCGCACTGGCCAACTCCACGCCGCCGATTCGCGCTTCCGTCGTACTGCCGGCAGTCGAGAGGGAACGCAGAGCCACGGTGATGGCGGCCTTGGCCGTCTGCGTCTGGTCCCGCATCCTCTCCAAGTGCCGCTTCAGCACCTCGCGGCCCTCGCGCTCGGGCCCGTCGAGCACCACGGTGACCTCAGCCAGCGGCAGTCCCGCTTCTCGCAGACTGCGCAGGAGAGCGGCACGGGCCTCCTGAGCAGGACTGTAGAAGCGGTATCCCGTCGCCCCGTCAACCCACGCCGGCCGCAGAACGCGGCAGTCGTCGTAGAAACGCAGGGCGCTCGGAGCGAGACCGACCCGTCGCGCGAATGCGCTGATGCTCAGTAGTTCCGTGGTGCCGTCCATGGCCCCGATTGTCGACGTTCATCCAACTTGAAGGTCAACTCGGCCTTCGGCCTGGTTCCACGCCACCGCCTGGCACGGGACTCCCTCAGCGTCAACCTCTGAAGGACTTCGAGAGCCGACCACTTAGTACTGCAACGGTGCTTGTCGTGACGGGTGGGCAGCTTTGTCGTTGGTGTGGTTATGGGTGGGGATCTCGCTGATGTCGGGGCGTGGGCTGGGGAATTGAATGCAGTGCAGGGGCGGTTCGTGCACCGGTTCAACCGGGAGGAGCCGCGGCAGTCGGCGCTCGCCTATATGCGGGGGCTGATTGCTCCGCTGGAGCGGAAGAACGGCTGGACGCTCGCGGAGGAAGCCGGGCATGCGGGCCCTGACCGGATCCACCGGTTGCTGAACCGGATCGAGTGGGACGCCGACGAGGTCCTGGACGACGTGCGCGACTACGTCGTGGAACACCTCGGAGACCGGGATGCCGTACTGATCATTGATGACACCGGATTCCTCAAGAAAGGCATCCGCTCGGCCGGCGTGCAACGGCAGTACTCCGGCACCGCCGGACGCACCGAGAACAGTCAGATCGGTGTGTTCCTGGCCTATGCCACCGGTCGCGGACGCACGCTGATCGACCGCCGTTTGTATCTGCCCGCGTCGTGGACCGACGACCGGGACAGGTGCCGGCAGGCCGGCATCGACGACAGCGTCGCCTTCGCCACGAAAGTGGAGATGGCCAAGGCGATGGTCCGCCGGGCGATTGCGGACCAGGTCCCGTTCGGGTGGGTGACGGCGGATGCCGCCTACGGCTTCAGCAAGGGCTGGCGCTTCGAGCTGGAACAGGCCGATGTCTTCCACGTCATGGCCACCACCCGGCACGACACCGTCGTCACCCGCTGGTCCATCGACCATCCCGTCCACGACCTGTTCCCGGGCCTTCCCCGGCAGAAGTGGAAACGCCGCTCGTGCGGCCAGGGGGCCCACGGTCCGCGGATCTACGACTGGGCCCGCGTCGAGGTCCGCCCGTGGCACCGCGAGGACCGCCGGCACTGGGTGATTGCCCGCCGCAGCGTCCGCCGGCCCGAAGAGATCTCCTACTACATTGCCTACTGCCCCGCCGACACCACCCTCGACGAACTGATCCGCGTCGCGGGCAGCCGGTGGGCGGTGGAGGAGTGCTTCCAGAGCGCGAAGCAGGAGTGCGGCCTGGACGACTACCCGGTCCGCCGCTACCCCGGCTGGCACCGCCACATGACCCTGGCCATGGCCGCCCACGCCGCCCTGACTGTCCTGCGGGCCCGTGAACTCGACACGGAGAAAGCAGAAACGGATCCTCCCCGCTCATCCGCCTCAGCCTTCCCGAGATCAGACGCCTGACCAACCGCCTCACCCACCGCTGGCCCGCCTCCGTCGAGCATGTCCTGCACTGGTCCCATTGGCGCCGGAAAAGGCAGTACCAGGCCCGCCTCAGCCACTACAAACGACGCGGCCACACACCACCAGAAACTGCCCACCCGTCACGACAAGCACCGTTGCAGTACTAGGCCGTGACCGGCATCCGCCCGGTCACGGTAGTCGTGGCTTCGGCCGAGCTCGCGGAGCGCAACGACAGCTGCATGCCGTCGGTCTCTGTCCACCTGCTTGCCGCCCCTCCCGCGATTTCCGGGCAAAGTACCACCCCGGGAACCGGGCTGGCAGCGGCTGGCGGCGCATCTGGGGCGACGCGATGGGCTCAGGTGCGCGGCGGCAGGACCTCGATCACGATGGCCGTGCCGACGGCAGGTCGGGCTTCGTGCATGGTGATCACGTCGCCACACTTCAGGTGCCTCCACTGCTCGGGACTCAGGGGAGCCAGTCGAACATCGGCGGTCTCTCCCGGGCTGAGATCCTGCGCATTCTCCACCCACAGCCTCGCGATGTTCAGCTCTCGTTCCCCGTTGGCGGTGCGGTTGCCGATGTCCCACATCGGCCGGAGCCGACCGTCTGCGGAGAAGGCAGTCCGACGGCGGCCTTCCTCCGCACCCATCAGGCTGAGGGTCGCCCGGACCGTGCCGTGCCGTACTTCCCAGCCCCGCCACTCACACCAACGACGGCTGCGGTCGAGCATCATCTGCTGGGCGGCTTCGGCAAGGAGCCTCCAGAAGTCCACGGACACCGGGTGGACATCCCCGATCTCGATGAGAACGCCGAGCACCATCCCCCAGTCCTCGCGCACGATGTCCTCGCGCACATCCCCGACGGTCTGGCCGTTCTCTGCCACGGCGTCCTCGGGCAGCAGGTCGACGGCCTGCCGGAGGAGTGTGAACGCGTCATCCATGTCCTGCATTGTCCCCTGCCCCGGGCGCCCCGTTCACGGGCGACCAGGCCGGAGTTGGCGGCGCGACACGCCCGGATACGCCCAGGCGCCGAGATTGTTTCCCACTACTTTTAGCAACTCGCCTGCGATCGGCCTCGCCGGTCCTTGAGCTGGGTAGTTCGGATGTAACTGGATAGGTCTGTGGCGCCCGGTTTGATCTTGGTGTCTGGTTTGGTGTTGTCCGGTGGTTGTGTCTGCTGACCGGTCGCCGTCGTATGAGGAGCTCGCCGCGCTGGTGGTGGAGCTGCGTGGCGAACTGGCCGCGGCGCGGGCGCGGATCACGGATCTGGAGGCCCGGCTGGGCCAGAACTCGAAGAACTCCTCGAAGCCGCCGTCTTCGGACGGGCTCGCGAAGCCGGCTCCGGGCAGGTCTTCGACCACGCCGAGGCTCGCGATCACGGTCATCGGCGTTGCTGGGTCGTCCTCGTGGACGGCGCCCAGCACCAACTCGACCTGATCCAGGCCGAGGCCCGTCTTCGCGCGATCGAGGTGCACATCGTCATCGACATCGTCCACGTGCTCGAATACCTGTGGTCGGCGAGCTGGTGCTTCCACCACGCGGGCGACCAGGCCGCCGAGGACTGGGTCGCCGCCCACGCGCTCGCCATCCTGAACGGTGACGCCGTCGAAGTCGCCGATGCCATCCAAGCCCAGGTCAGCCAGGCCGAGTTGAGTGCTGAACAACGCCGTGGAGCCGACGTGTGTATCCGCTATCTCCGCACCAAGGCCGAGTTCCTGCGCTACGACCAGGCCCTCGCGGCCGGGTGGCCCATCGCCACCGGGATCATCGAAGGCGCGGCACGCCATCTCATCGCCGACCAACTCGATAGCAGCGGAGCCCGCTGGGGCCTCGATGGGGCCGAAGCCGTCCTGAAACTCCGTGCCGTCAGCGCCAATGGCGATCTCGAAGCCTACTGGGAGCATCATCTCGCCGCCGAACATCAGCGTCTCTATCCGGCTCACCAGCACCGATACGCTCTCACCGCCTGAGAACCACCGCTCCGCTTCACGCTACCGGGCGTTGGTGTTCCCCAGTTCGGCAGCCAACGCGGCCATGTCCCGCAGGTGCTTGTAGTACTCGGACGCGCCGTCATCATCGATCGACGGCAGGACCTTCTCAATGGCCGCAAGGCAGCCGAGCAGGATCTCGCGGCGCTTCCCTTCAAGGGGCCCTGACAGCGACGAGACGACACAGCCGGCGGTTTCCGCGTCGAGCAACACCATGTCTTCGCCTTCGATCTCTCGACCGCGCATGTGCGGTGGGAATGGCGCGCGCATGTGCTCTTCCCACATCCGTGAGAGCCGTTCCAGTTCCGATTCGCTCATGTTCGCGATCATGCCCTACATCCAGGCTCTGCGGAAAAGAGCACCCTCAGAGCCGTCGAATGACCGCGCGACCTGTTTCTTCGGCCATGGACGCCTGCCTGCCAACCCGAGGACCACCTCACTCAGAACGAGCCGCACCCAACTAAGAACCTCGGGGCGGACCGAAGCGGTCGAAATCCTCCCGATCCAGGTGCTTGGACAGGCCGTCGAGCTATCGCATGTGTTCCCGAAGTCCGGCTGCCGCGGTCTCGGCCGAGGCGAAGAAGTCCCAGTGGGGACGGATGCCGGGCTCCGGCTGTCCCGACCAGCTCAACTCGACCAGCGCCCAGCGGATCGGGTTCTCGGCGATTTCGAAGAGCACGTGGTCTCGTTCGCTGCAGTGCGCGGCCGCAATCAGCGGACGCTCCGCGAGCGGGTGGCTCGGCTTGAGGTCGGCTGAGACTTCCGTCACGAGTTCGGCCTCGAAGACGGCTCGGTCGTGTCCGGGGATGGGGACCCATCCAGTTGGCAGGCTGACGGCCCGTTGCTCTGTGCCTGCTGGGTCGGCCTGACGTGCTTTCTCGACAAGGGCACGGAGCTCGGCGACGCAGTTCTTCTGGGCTTCGAGGTATTCAGGGGACTTGTCGCGCGTCCACTGATGCCAGAGCCCATCCGGAGCGGTGAAACTTTCGGCGTAATCGCTGCCGAGTTGCGTGTCGATGTCGAGCAGGGCCCCGATGGCCCAGTGCTGGTCGTAGTGGAGATCGGGCCGGCGCAGATACTGGTCGAGGTAGTCGCAGAGGATCTGAGCGTCTGCCGACGTGCCGAAGCAGGCCAGCGCGAAGCAGTAGCCCTGACCGGCGTAGGTCTGGCGACTCTCGATAAGCAACTCGCCGATCCGCTGGCGTTGCCGTGTGTGGCCGCCGATGCCGGCCATCCACGCGGCGACCAGGCGCTCACGCCAGCCGGAGCACTGTCCAAGGAGCGCGGCGAACTCCTGGTCGTCGACCCGCGCGGAGTCCGCGATCAGCTCACGGAAGAAAGCGGCGCGCTCCGCCGGCTCCACCCGCCGCTGCTGCACGTTGCCGTGGAGCAGTTCGAGATGGCGGCGGTCAACGGAGACATAACGGCGGATTGCAGCGCCGAGCGCGGCCGGATCGGGCAGGTCATCCATTCGATCATCTTCGGGTGCCAGCCGCGTGAGTGTCGACTGGATTAGCAGTGAATCATTTCGCGACTCAGCTGCAGGTGTCGGTGAGCTCTTCGGTGGGCTCGGCGAACTCGCTTGGATGCCACCGCCCTATGCCGAGCCCGGCCGCTTCAGCGAGCACGAGGTCACCGTCGGCACCGGCCCACTCGCGGTGTCAGGCACGGTGAGCGTCCCCCGCGGGCAGGCTCCCGTCCCGGCGTGGTGCTGCTCGCCGGTGGCGGGCCGTTCGACCGCGACGAGACCAGCGGGCCGAACAAACCGCTCAAGGACCTGGCCTGGGGGCTCGCCAGCCGCGGGACGACGGTGCTGCGCTTCGACAAGGCGACATACGCCCACCGCGATGTGGCCGCGGCATCGGACCTGACGATGACGCAGGAATACGTGCCGCATGCCGTCGACGCGGTCGGCCTGCTCCGTAGCCACCCCTCGGTGGACCCCGGGCGGGTCTTGGTCCTCGGCCACAGCATGGGCGGCAAGGTCGCCCCCGCCGTCGCCGTCGCCGCACCCACGGTGGCGGGCCTGGTGATCATGGCCGGTGACACGCAGCCGATGCACCACGCCGCTGTTCGCGTCGTCAGCCACCTCGCCGGCGTGCTTCCCGACCAGGTCCCACCCGCGGTCATCGAGACCTTCCAGCGGCAGGCCACCCTGGTCGACAGCGCGGAGCTCACGCCCTCGACCCCCGCAGCGGATCTGCCGTTCGGCCTGTCCGCGCCGTACTGGCTCGAACTGCGTGACTACGACCCGGTCGCGATCGCGGCCGGACTCAGCAAGCCGATGCTCACCCTCCAAGGAGGACGCGACTACCAGGTCACCGTCGCCAACGACCTGGTGCGATGGCGGACGGGCCTGGCCGGCCGCCCGGAAGCCGACATCCGTGTCTACGAAGCCGACAACCACGCACTCACCTCATGCCGCAGATGAAGGAGTTCATCGCCGCGAACGAGGAGTGGCTGACCGTCTTCCACTTTCCCGTCTACGCACCCGATCTCAACCCGCAGGAAGGCATCTGGTCACTGGTGAAACGGACCATCGGCAATCTCGCCGCCGCGAACCTCGACCATCTTGCCACCGCAGTGAAGCGCAGCCTCAAGAAGACCCAGTACTGTCCGCACCTCATCGACGGCTGCCTTGCGGGTACTGGCCTGGCCATGGACGGCTGACGCCAAACCAAGCCGGTTCAGTAGCGGCGTCCCGCTCGTTTGTCGACGCTCCGGCTGTCAGCGGAGGAGAGGGGTCAAGGTCTGTCCCTGCATCTCTCCTGTGACAACTTCGATGTAGGTGTGGGCGACGTCGCTCAACGGCGTGCCTCCACCGTTGTCCATACCGAGCTTTTCGAGCGTCTCCTTCACCCACCCTGGGCTGACGACGTTCGCCCTTACCCCGCGGGGCATTTCGATGGCTGCCGCCCGGACGAACGCCTCCAGTCCGGCATTGACCAGAGCGCCGAACGAGCTGCCTGGCGTGGGCTCTTGGAAGATGCCGCTGGTGAGCGTGATGGACCCGCCGTCCTGCACGTGGTCCAGGGCCCGGCGTAGCAGCTTCACCTGTCCCAGCAGCTTGCCTTTCAGACCGAGAGTGAACTCGTCGTCGGCAGGGGATGTGAGCGGAGTCAGCTGACCGCTGGCCGCGCAGCAGATGACCGCGTCCACCTTGCCGACGGTGTCGAAAAGGGCGTCGATGGAGGCCGGTATCTCCAGATCGACCCGTGGCCTGCTGTCGCGTGAAGCCCGTATCACCTCATGCTCGGTCTCCAGCGCGTCTGCGACCGCACGGCCGATGGTGCCGGTTGCTCCGATCACAATGATTTTCATGCTGTTTCCTTCTGTCATCGGGCGAGGCGGGCTGGAAGGGGTGCCAGCGGGAAGTTGGCCCAGACGTAGTTGTCCATCTGGTGCTGGTCGCCGCTGAGGTTGACCACTCGATCGACCTGGCCGTCGGCGTCGAAGTGCCATACCAGTGCCCACATCGTGTCGACCTGGCCCACGCCTTGGGTCGTCCAGCCTCGGTGGATGTCGACGACGTACTCGCCGTTGCTGCCGAGAAACACGGGTTCGGCCTGGAAGCCCGCCTTGCCGAGCTGGTCGAAGAAGCTGACCACTTCGTCGAGTCCGTGCTTGGTGCCCGACAGAGGGTGGTGGCCCGGGATGGTCCACTCGATGTCCGGAGCCAGGACCACGCTCATCTCTTTGACGTCGTTGGCGGCGTAGGCGGAGAAGAAGTGGGTGATGGCCTCGACCTTGGGGTCGGACACGGCTTCACTCGTCGTCATCTGGATGCTCCCCGGCGGGTTCGGTACCGGGCTGTCCCGGTCGCGTGATCAACGATCTCGCCGGGCCGCTGTAGTCGTCCAATACCCGCTTCCATAACCTGGCGGCATGGATATCGACACCCGTCAGTTGAGGTACTTCGCCGCCGTGGTCGAGGAAGGCAACCTCACGCGGGCTGCCGAGCGTCTGTACATCTCACAGCCCGCGCTGACGAAGCAGATACGGCAGCTGGAAGCCCAGCTGGGAGTGGACCTGTTCGTCCGTTCCCGCGCCGGGATGGCCCCCACCGAGGCCGGCGAGGCTCTGGCCGCCCACGCCGGCGCCGTGCTGACCGCTTGGGAGCGTGCGCTGCGCGTCACCCGGGCCGCCACGACACGGGCCGCACGCACGCTACGGGTCGGCTTCGTGGCCAGCGCCGCCAATGAGCGCACCCAGCCGATCATCGCCGACTTCGCCCGGCGGCGGCCCGGCTGGCGGGTCCAGATGCGGCAGACCGAATGGACCGACCCCACCGCCGGGCTGGCCACCGGCGAGGTCGACGTGGCGCTGCTGCGCCTGCCAGTGCCCGCGCAGAGCGACCTCGAAGTCGAGGTGCTGCTGACCGAGCCACGCTGGATCGCCCTGCCTGCGGGGCATCGCCTCGCAGCGGAGGACCGGATCCAGTTCCAGGATCTGTACGACGAACCGTTCGTTGCGACCCCCGCCGAGTCAGGGGAGTGGCGCGACTACTGGCTCGCGGCCGATGAGCGCGAGGGTCACCCGGTGCGTATCGGCGCGGTCGCGCACCACCCCGATGAATGGCTCAACGCGATCGCCCACGGCCAGGGCATCAGCCTCACTCCCGAGGCGACCGCCCGCTTCTACCAGCGCCCGGACGTCGTCTACCGGCCCGTGACGGGCGTCAGTCCCAGCCAGATCGGTGTCGCCCGGCCGCACACCCAACTGGTTGACGACGCCGTCGACGCCTTCATCCTTAGCTGCCGTGCCGTGTGCAGCGACACTGCCTCGCAGGCACTGGCCTGACCATGGACAGATGACCACGACCAAGCCGACATCACGCATTCAAGTTCAGTAGCTGCGCCTTCTCACCGGTGGCGAGAGCTCTACCGGCTATGCGGGTAGGTCTAGTGTGATCCGGTTGTGCGCGCCAGGACTGAAGATGCGGGCCTGGGCGAGAATGGGGGGAGGGACCTGCTCGCAGGGGCTGCGAATACGACGCGCGGCCGACCTGCCGCGGAATCCAGCCTGGGCGCCGACGCCCAAAGTCACGACGACCCGCACATCCCATCGCCAGATTCGTGCAGGCGCAAGAGAGCATGCTTCAAACCACCCGGCGAGGTGGCGGAAGGGCTCCGGTAACCGCCCCAACGGGGCTGGCCTTTACCCACTACGCTCCCCCGCCCCGCTCCCCCGCCTTGGCCCGGAGAGGGAGCGGCACCGGGTCGCTGGCTCAGGAAGCCTGTGCTGCGGGACGGCTCTTAACCGTCTCGCGGTTGTGCTGCTGCAACAACACTGTCACTTGGATCAGGACCGCAGGGGCCAGGCGTTCGATGAGCAACTGCGCGACGTCCTCCGCATCCCCGTCCACGTCGAGGAGCAGGCCCTCATCCACCGCTGCCGGAGACGTTTTCTGTCTCCGAGGTACCGGCAGCCCGGCAGCTTCCTCGGCCTCTGGCACCGCCGTGGGACTCACCGTCCGGGTGGCGGGGACACCGACGGTGGGTGGCGGCGGGGGGTCCTGACTTTCGGGGTTCGGTCGGTCCTTGCCGTCTATTACGTCGTAATAATCGGCGGGCTTGTTGGACGTCTCTGGAGGGGCTGGTGGCGCTGACTGATTCCTCTTGGGCTTCTCCTTAGCCTTGCGCTGTTCTTTGAGCCGGGCCAGCGCCGCCGCCTGCTCGTGTGGCGGCTTGGTGCCGACTTGGCGCAGCAGGTCGATGCGTTCCTGCCCGACGAGGCCTTGAAGTTCCTCGGTGAGCCCCAGCAGGGCAATCCTCTGGGAAACCCATCCCTGGGAGCGGTGAAGACGCTGAGCCACCGCGCTCTGTGTGCCATGGATCTTCAGAAGGCGCTGCAAGGCACGGGCTTCATCCATCTCGGACAGGTCTTGGCGGTGGATGTTGGCGACCAGGGCTGACTCGAGAAGTTCGTCGGCGTCCGTGCCCATGTCGTCATCGACCATCACCTTGAGCCGTGGCACGCCAGCCTCGCGCGCGGCGAACAGCCGGCTGCTGCCATCGATGACGACGTAGAGAGTGCCCTCTTCCAGCTCCCCCTCGCGCTCTGGGTTGGCTTTGACATAGGCGTCGCGGTTCATGATGGTCACGGCGACCTTCTGGCCGTGGTCACGCAAGCTCGCGCCGAGGTCGCTGACATCGCCAAGTTCGCTGCGGGGGTTGTCCGGGTTGGGACTGATCAGGCTGACGTCGACATCAGTGGGCACTACCCCCTCGGTGGGGGCGCCGGTAATGGCGGCCACGGCCGCGCGCCGGGCGCTGACCGACCGGGCCTTGCTGAAGGAGGCACCGCGGCCCATCTGCTCCGCTACGGACTTGCTCACGAGATCTCCCGAGCCATAGCGCGCATTGCCACGGCCTGCTCGCAGGTAGGGGCGAACGTCAGCAGTGTCTGCTTGCGGCGGACAGCCTTGAGCTGCTCGCTGAGCTGCGGGACGACGGCCACGACGCGTGGGTCCTTCACGTCCATCCAGTTCTTCAAAGAGGAGGTCGCGATGAATCCCTTGCCGGGGGAGTACTTGTTGACGACGATCCCGAGGTAATCGATCTCAATACCCAGGTCGTCGCGCAGATCCTCGATCTGAGACGTCAGCAGGTCGTACGCGTCGGCTGAGCTGTCTTCCGCCTCCACGACGATGAGCACGCCGGAGTTCTCGGGGCCCTCGCTTTCGCGGCGCCGCCCGTAGTAGATCGCGGCGTCCATGCTGAGCCCCAGGCTCGGCGGGCAGTCCACGATGATTTCGTCGTAGTCCTCCTCGATAGGTGCGAGGGCACGTTCCAGGGCGCCCTCGCGGGCACGTGTCCGGGAAAGGCTCACGTCCAGGAGGAATCCGTCCTGGCAGCCAGGGAGGAGGTCGAGGCGGCCACCGTAACGATCTTCCTTGATGGGGATGATGAGGTCGCGGATGTCGCCCTTGGCCTCCCCCGACATGTACTTGCCGAGGCTGTCCGCGTCCAGAGGGATTTCCTGCTGGCCGAGTTGCACCGTCAGGTGACGCTGCGGGTCGAAGTCGATCAGGAGCACCCGCCTACCGAGGCCAGGCAGCTCCTCGATTTCCAGGCTCTCCAAGTTCTGGCCCTCACCTGCCTCGTTAAGTTCCTCCAGCAGACGAACCAGGTACTTGTTGACGCACACAGGATGGAGCTGGTTGCTGTCCTCGGCAAATGCCGCTCCCAGGCCGGCGGCAACGGTGGTCTTTCCCACGCCGCCCTTCTGGTTGCAGACGATGCGGCGACGCACATGGGCGGGGCGTTCGACGTGCGGAGGAGGGTTCTTGTCGAGCCAGAGCTGGACGGACTGAGCGAGACCCTGGGTCAGGGAGACCCTGCGATCCGCACAGATCCCCTTGAACTGGTCCCACTGCCCTACCGGCAGGAAGGTGGCAAAGCTATCGGCGTTCGTGGTGACCACCGACGCAGGAGTGGCGGCCAGTTGGGTCCATGCCTCGATGCCCTGTTCCACGGCGTGCTGGATCTCGACGCCGTGCTGGGCTGCACGTACCTTGATGTCCTGCCGGAGCCATCCCGGCAGTTTGGAGACGACCTTTTCCCGGTCGCTGGAGGAGGCTGAAGAACTCATACCGGACACCTTACTAACTATGCAGCCAATGGCGAGTATCAACACGTTAGTTAAGTCGGTTCTCCTGTGTGGCGCCACAGCCCCGCGCTATTACGTCGTAATACCCCCGGCTGACGCCGCCCTCGTGACGGGCAGTCAGCAACCAGCCCCACCCAGCAGCCTCGGCACTATTACGACGTAATGCTCGGCGCCGCCCCACGCGCCCTCGCGAAGCCCCTCGCGCGTTCATCCAGCACGCTGGCGGTGTTACCAGCGGCACCGCCTGAGGCTGCTTGACGCTCGGCTTCGTTCTCTTTCCGTCGTTCTTCTGCGGAGAGTCCGTCGTTCTGCGCGCCGGCCGTTCGCCGCCCCTGGGGGGTGGGGCTGGTGATTGAGTCTCGGGCTGGAGCTTAACGAGCACGGCGCCGCCCCGACCGCACCCCCGGCTCTTTACGCCGTAAAGATGCCTCACAGGCTCCGCATCGACTCCCTGAGCCGAGAAGCGCCGAGGGCCCGCCGCCTGCTGCGGCAGGGCCTTCAGCTGGTGCGGTCACACGAATGGAGCACTCAACGCTGGTTCGCAGCAGCCGAGATGGCCTGTATGCCGTTCTGACGGCCTACCAGGGGGTCGAACATCGCGCCATACCGGCGACCTTGAGATCGGCCGCCTACGCGGCCTTTCCGTGGGTCAACTTTTGAGAAGATTGCGCCATTTCACCGTTTTCGCCCTGCGTCACGGCTGGAACGTGCCGGCCTCATGCCAGGGCCACGAGCGGTGAACGTTCGCCTTTGCCGACAGTCCGCAGCTGCTCCCAGTCGACGTCGGGGCGAGCGGAGGGCAGGGTGTATGTCTGTGTAGCGCATCCCCGAGGGCGCCATCCCTGCCCTCAGCGACCAGCGGAAGGAACAGGGCCAGAGCACCGTCCTGGAGCCGCCCGCCAGCAGCCGCCCGCACCAAAAGCTCGGTTACTGACTTCGGCCCGTCAGGGTGACTTTCGTGAAAGCCCTGATGCTGCCAGGGTGTTGGCGGTACAGGGCGTGTGGGCGCACATCAAGCACAGCCTGGCCAACCTCGCCGTCATGGCCCTCGATCATCTGGAGGTCATCGTCCGCCAACGGCTCAAACGCCTCCAGTACCGTCCCGAGGTCCTCAACGGTTTCATAGCCGGCACCGGCCTGGCCCTAGACACCCCAAGAACACCGTGACGAGCGAGATCCTCCACCAGGAGTGGTCAGGCCGTCCCTATCCGGTTGACGCACCCCCTCAATGCAGTCCGCCTGACTTCCAGGACACCACCGAACCCTGCAAGTCAGCCGCCGCGGGTCGCCCAGACCTCTACGTACGGCCCCCGGTCGACACCGTCGATCGTGAAGCCCGCCCTGGCCACCGCGGCGGCGAACTCATCTGGGTCCCACACGGTGTACCACCGTCGGCCGTCCGGTTCATCGAGCCAGCCTGTACGGCCGGTGGCACTCAGACACACGTATATCCGGCCCCCGGGCCGCAGTAGTCCGGCGAACTGCCCCAGCACATCCACCGCATCCACCACGTCGAGGTGGACGAGCGACGCGGAGGCTCAGATCCCATCAAACATTCCGGCCGGGAACCGCGACCCGACCTCACGCAGGTCACACTCAGAGGTAGGCGCATGGGCGTTGGCCATCGCCACGAACTCCGAATTAAGGTCAACACCACGCACTACATGCCCGTGCTTCCGAAACCTCGCAAGGTCACGGCCCGGACCACACCCTGCGTCAAGGATCAGCGAGGGCACAGGCAAGGAGCCCGCGAACCGCTCAACACGATCCGCCATCTTCGGAGCATGCACAGCCGCGTAATCGTCGGCGTGGCCGCTGTAGACGGCAACCGACTCAGCTACCGGGTCCGACTGCCCCCTGCGGGATGTGGTGCGTGACTTCACTCCCCCATCCTGAGCTGCCTCTGCACCACCTACCAGCGGCCAGAACGAAAAGGGATCAAGCTCATACACTCGCAGTCCAGGCGACAGTGCTCCGGAAGACGAAACGAGCGTCACCTGAAGCGCAGAGGTCAGTAACACCCGCGCCCGCTCCACCAGCCTGTCCTGCAATCCTCGCCGTACTTGCCTGCCGCCACTCCGCCGACGTGCGCTTGCTCGATCTCGTCCGTGGCCAAGGTCAGCAACTCACCGAAGCGGACACTGTCTTCAGGACGGGCGAACCGGACGCGTGTCCCGTCCGGCCCGGCTAAGCCATCCATCAAACGCTGCCTGGTGATGCCGGACGCTGGAGGAGGGGAAGGGCGCTTCCTCCGCTGCTTTGCCTTCTTCGCTATCTCAGGGAGCTACCCACCCCGCTCCGCACACACACCGCTCCTCGTCACGACTGTCGGCTCTCACGCCGGGCCGGTCGCATCCCGGTTCCTCCCCTCATGACCACCGCATCCCGAGGGTCGACAGCTCCTTCACCCGCTCAGGCGCGAGTTTGGCGGCCTCCACGCGCTGCTGACTGCCCCAGGCACTCAGCCTCACGGCCTCGCTGTTGGGACGTGCTCGGTGGTGGCGACTCCGCTCAGGTCCGCCCAACTGCCCGTGCCGCTTGCTAGTCCGGCAGGCGGCACGGGACCGGGTGCGCTTGGCCGGCTCGGCGGTGACGTCCAGCATGCTGGTGAGCATCCACTGCTGAGTCGCGTCAGCCCGGCCAAGCCGGTGCGCTGGGCGGCGGCCCACTTGCCCAGATCCTCGCCGTCCGCGATGGCCACACCGGTCTTGTCGGGCAGAGCGCCGCCGGCCTTGATGTGCGGCCAGGCCAGCTGGAAGGCGCGCTGCCAGCCGGCGCTCCACGCCGGACTCCAGCCAGGGTCGATGTCGTCCAGCGCCTGACGCCGCTCGTCAGTCAGGAGAGCCGTGCCGCCCTCCGGCTCGGGCAGGCCCTCGATGCAGCAGCGTTCGAGCTCGGCGGCCCGGCGTGCGGCCGCCCGCTGGTTCTTCAGCCAGCGACTTACCGGGTACTCGCCGACTACGGAGTCCACGGGTGCGGCCAGGCCCTCTTCAAAGCTGGCGTCGGAGTGCGACCAGACCATGCCGAGCGTCTGGGGCTGAGCTACGCGATCGGTGTCCAGACGACCGACGTTGTAGTGCCGACGGCAGTCGGTGACCCACACTCCCAGCGGGAAGTCGGTCGGGGACCAGTCGGCGGGGGTGCGGTAGCCAAAGGGCACGCGCAGGTCCTGGTGCTCCTGGGCGTAGCGCTGGGCGGCCTGAATGAGCGATTCCAGACCTGCGACCAACTCATCGCCGAAACCGGGGGCGTTCCCATCACTCGCGATGCCTCCGGCAACTCCCGACCAGCCGCCTTCGGTTTCGCGACCAACCACGGAGCCCGCGTGACCTTGACGACCTTCGCCGACAAGCCAGCAAGACTGACCCTTGACCTGGGAAGCCTATCGATAGACCTCTCTATCGTATGCGCGATATGACACACTTAGATTACACCCTGTGACCTATCTATCTATAACACCATGCTGCATACGATCACCCTCCCTTCTCAATACCCTTGACAAGATCGAGTAAGGTCCCCTACCACCTAACTTCTCGCCTACTGATCGACCTATCGATAGACCTATCTACGCTATCCCTCATGGCTCCATCGAACTTCACATCGAGCGAGCTATCGCGCTATCGATCAATCTAGCTATCCTTCTCGCTTCTATGTTTGCTACTGATCTATCTACCGGCGCACGCATCGATGTTGCTATCTATTTATGCATCTGCCCTGCTACCTAGCAGCCTTAGCTGCGATCTACCTTTTGACTCTCTCTTCTTGTCTGCTTCAGATCAATCTATCGACCGGTCTACTTAGCGAGCTATGTTCCGAGCGAGCGATCGGCGTTGGCTGCGATCGATTCAACCGTCGACTGACGGACGCTCATATCTACTCTGCGGACCACGCATCAACCCGT
>NZ_JBIWHT010000032.1:31955-65083 GCF_044764265.1 Streptomyces sp. NPDC094147
CCGACGTTCCGATCAACCCATCAGGCAGACGATCCAGCGACTCACCGCGCTACCCAGCCAACCTTGTACCGACCCAACGAGCCCCGCATCGAGCGAGCGATCGGCGTTGGCTGCGATCGATTCAACCGTCGACTGACGGACGCTCATATCTACTCTGCGGACCACGCATCAACCGACGTTCCGATCAACCCATCAGGCAGACGATCCAGCGACTCACCGCGCTACCCAGCCAACCTTGTACCGACCCAACGAGCCCCGCATCGAGCGACTGGCACCTCTCCGCAGCTATCGCGCTACTGATCACCAAAGAGCACCAGGTCTCAACTGATCACGTGATTTGCCCGGCCCGCGCCCAATTGCCAGCCCGTCAACCAAGGCGTTCGGCGCAACGGCAGGAACCTGCCGAACCACCGCAGCTCCGCAGCGCCACGGACCCGCGACCCCGTCCGTCGACCTCGGAGTGCCTTGTGACTCCCACAGGCTGGGCGGTTCCAACCCGAACCAGGCGCCCGCACGCATCCAACGACAGATGGTGGGATTTTCAGGTTCTCGTCAACCGCAGTCCGCGTGGTGCCCCGCCCCTGCAGCCGCAAGCTGTTAGAGTCGCGCTAGTAATACCCCTCACAGGGACATAGCTTGCCGACCTTGCGCGATCGCAAGTAGCGTCGCAGCTCGCAAACGGTGCATGTCACCAAGGTGTTGAGCCGTCGTCCCGCCGCACAGGAAGAGAGCAGTTCGTGGACAAAGTGGCCGTAGTTAGCCAAAAGGGCGGGCCCGGTAAGACCACGACGTCCGTGAACCTCGCTGCGGGTATGGCTCTGGCTGGCTACAACGTGGTGATCCTCGACATCGAGCCCCAGGCTCAGGCCGGCTCAGCGCTCGGCATCCGGCTTGGACCTCAAGACATCGGCATGTCGCTGGGCCTGAAGCTGCAGGTGGCTGCTCAAGGAGTTCCCACATCGCTGCGGGACATCATCATCGATCGCAGCGAGCTCCTCGAGCAGCGGAGGAGTAAGGGCAAGCTCCACCTTCTGGCATCCGAGCAAGCCACGATGGCGAACGCGCAACACCTCCTGCACGCCGGAGGGGTTGAGAAGGCCGCCGTTCTACGTCACCTCCTTGCTGAACTGGAGGACGACTACGACTTCGCCGTCTTCGACACTCCTCCTGCCGTTCAGTCTCTCAACGGGGTTGCGCTGGCAGCCGCTGACTACGCGCTCACTCTCTGCGCCCCTAAGGGAGCGACGATCGAAGGCGCGGTGGCGATGCGCTCGACTGTTCGCCACGTGAGCAAACGCACCAACGGGCTGGCTGACCCCAAGTACCTTGGAGCGTTGCTCAACTTGTCCCACCCCATGGGGGAGTGGACGAACGAAGAGATTGACGTCCGCAACCAGATGGTGGATGCAGACCTTCTTCCGTTCGTCACTGAGGTTCGTGAGGACGGCCGGATCTCCGGGAGCTACACGAAGGGGGTGCCTGCCGTGATCGCCTTTGCCCGGGCCGCGTGTGGCAAGCGTTATGCGAAGTTCCTGGAAGAGGTGCTCGACCGGATGGACACTCCCGAAGAGGACTGGCAGATCGCTCCCAGCGCCGACGACCTCCTAGAGGCTGCCGAGGCGGCTGCTTCAAGCGTGCCCCCGCAGAAGTCGACGGAGTCCAGCCGTGTCTGACAAAGCCTCAACGGACAAGACCCAGGATCTGGCAGGCGACTTCGCGAACCTGGCGCGCCGGAAGCGCCGCGGCAGCGGAGACCGCGCCAAGAACGCTGCTGCTCTCCGTGCAAATGGTGAGGCTGTGGCGGGAAGCTCCTTCTTGGGGACTTCTGGTGGCATCTCTCCGGTCGGGGCTCCATCGTCGGTTGTCCCGTCGCCAGCTGCGGAGGTACCAACGGCACTGGAATCAGAGCCCGTCATCCCGGCCGACGCTGCCCCTCCGACCTCCCGAGGGACCGCTGACGTACCAGCTCCAGATGCCGGCCTGTCCACGACGCTCATTGGGGAGCCCAAAGAGGCACCCGTTCCCAGCCCGGCTTCACCCGGTGAGCCCGTCAACTCCCTCAGTGTGAGCACGGCTGCGCCTGGTGGGCCCATCCCCGTATCTAGCCAATTGCCCCCCACCGACGTAGTTGAATCCCCACTGCCGTCAGCTGTCACGAGCCCCACGAGTGACGCCACGACTTCTCAGGACGGATCGCCCACTACTGAGATCCCGTCGCCACTCCCAGCCAAGGAACCACGCGTGGGCGCATCCAGCAGCCCATCCAGTGCACGTGGTGACAAGACTAAGTACGGGCCAACCCAGCAGAGGGTGTGGGACAGTTTCGTCGACTCAAGAGTTCGTTCACGCGCCTGGGAGCAACATGGCGTCAACCTAGTTCAACCGATTTGGGAGGAGCTCCATAAGCGTGTCCGGAAGGACCGCGTGTCATCCGGAGAACCCGAGCTCGCTGCGACGCACTATGTCGACGCCATCGTTCGGGCCGCGCCTACCGGCGCTGACGAACTCGTGGAACTGGTCGAATGGATCAACCGCGAGATGGTAGGCCTGCCGCGTGGTCACCGAACCTCCATGAGCATGAGTCCAGAGGCACGGGCTCGCTTCGACCAGGTCCTGGCTGCAATGGCAGACGTCGGATACTCGCGTAAAGGTAAGGACGTGATGTCTGCCGTCGCGCTGAAGTTGCTTCGGCAACTCAACGCGGAAGGGCCAATGCCCAAGCGCAAGCAGACTCCGCTGGTTTTCTAGCAGGCTCGCAAGGCGCAGCCTCTAAGGCGCCCTCAAAGGGCCGTACACCTCATGGTGTACGGCCCTTTCGCGTACCTCGACACGCGCGTCATCTGACCTAAAAATATGACTCCACGTGCACGCCCAGCTCCTGGATCGGGCCTGGGCACGCCTTCCCTCTCGTGCGACGGACCGCTGATCTCAGTCCGGGTGAAACTCTCAGGGCATCGCCAAAAACGTCACTCTCAGGGGTCTACGGGGGACCCCAAGCTCCGGCCAGTGGAGGGCCTAAAAGTACCTCTGACGTGCGAGACCTATCGATCGGACTACCGACTCACCTCACGCCATAGTCTGCATCTATCTATCGATGCTGCGATCTAGCGATCGAACGACCTATACAAGTATCGACTCCTGCACCCTAGATTCCATCCACCATCTCACTCATCTATTCCCCTGTGAGGGACACAAGTTGAGGGGTTGGGGTAGGGTATTTCCGTCACGCCCAGTCATGATCACAGGAGCTTCCATGCCGTCTCCCAGACGCCTCCTCAGCGCGAACGCCGTTGCCAACGCAGCTGGTGTCGACAGCAATTGGGTCTATCGCGCCGTTGAGAACGGCATTCTTCCGGAGAGGCACTTCGAAGCGGACATCATCGTCATCAAGGTCCACCGCGTTCTCTCAAGCATCATCTGGCCTGACAAGAAGCGCCAGCGCTCGCTGAAACATGACGTAGACACCTGGCAACTGCTGGCGCTCAACGCCGCTCGTGACGCAGTGACAGACCCACGCACCAACTCCGAGACCACGCTCTGGGTTATGCAAGACGCAGTGCAGGTAGCCCACTCACGAGATGAGCGAGCCGCACTGGAGTCCGTTTCTTCTAGCGGAGAGGATCCATCCCCGCTGGACGGGCAGCTCGCCTTCCGGTTCCCGATCGGAAGGTGGATCGATGAACTTCCCTCCCTGCTAGCTCAGATCCCCACCCGAGAACCGCGTCGCAAGAAGTCGACCGCGAAACACGCATCCACTGCAACAGCTAAGGGCTAAGCCCTACGGCATCCACGTTCGTCGAGGAGGTGCGAACAGGCAGATCCAACTACCGCTCGCTTTGCCAACGTCTCTACCTCCCCAGGCGACCGCCGGCGGCGAAGTGTCCCCTCTCGAACCTCCTCGACAGGAGCAGATCATAGCTACCCGTCCGAGGGCTGGCTCAGTCGTGCCCGAAGCCGATCTGACGCGGCGCGCTCCGGCCCCCCACTCGACTACGGCCTCACAGACCAGAACGGTCTCGTCACCCACTTCAACGCGCCCCGCAACGGATCACCAACCCACTGGTGAGGAAAAGCCGAACGAGCCCCTCGTTCTGTCTCCGGCGATGCGCTCAGCTCTTGCTGCAGCAATCCAGAGCCTGCTGCAGGACTCCCGACTGACCAAGCAGAGCGACCTCGTGAAGCTGGCCGCGGTGGTCCTACTGGCCAAGGCACCGGCATGCTCCACGGTCGTGGATATCTCGTCTCGTGATGTCGGCGGCTGGCTGGGCTGTTCCGTCTCCCATGTGGGCCACACCTTGGTTCCCGCCATGAATGCTTCGGACGCGGTGTTGTGCGCGACAAAGCGTTCCGACAGCGGGCGGACGGAGTCGTTGCGCCTGGAATTGCTGCCGTTGCGTGAGGCCCGGGCTGCTGCTGACGGGCAGCCGCTCGCGATGCTTTCCAAGCGGGAGTTGGCGACGCTACTGCGATTGTGCGAGGCGGTGACGTGCCCGGGGTGGGAGCCGAAGGACAAGGTCGCGACGCCACCGGGGTTCATGGCCTGGCGGCAGAACAGGGGCGCGGCAACCGACCGGCTGGCCATGGTGCTGCTGTGTCTGGAGGCCCGGACGGACGGGCGCGTGCGGATGGCTCCGGGCCGGGTCCCGGCGGGATATAGGCGGGCGGATGTGACCATGGCGCGCCTGATGGGCTGTGCAGTTGATGTTGCCGCCGCAGTGGTCGACCGGCTGATGGCCGCCGGCTATCTGGCCTTGGACGCGGTGGGACGGCCCGGCCGCGATCGGCTTCGGGTACCGGCGGTGGCCGCTGCTCATGCTCGCGTACGCAGGACCGCGCCGCCTGAATTCGGCGCACGCTCCTCGGCGTTGACGGATGGCCCAGTGCAGGAGAGCCGACCGTGCCAGCGGTGTGCCGGAACGGAGGTGCTGGGTGACGAGTTGGTCCTGGCCGGCGATGGATGGGCGCAAGAAAGCCTCGAAGACCTCCTGATGGCGGCCGAGGAGAGTGCATCCGGGGATCAGATGGTTCACGATTCGGTAAATGAGCAGGTCAGCTCGGGTTTTGAGGGGGCATCGGTCGATTCGGCTAGTGCAGGCCTCCACACTAGCCACACACCTGTGGTTTCTCTCTCTGCCCCTTCTGCCGGTGATCTCAACTGCTTTTCCGGCTCCGCCGTCTTGGGTGAAGGCCGTCTGCGGGAGCGCGCGGGCGCGGGCGAGGATCCCAAGTCGCAAGATCGTCCGGGCCGACGCAAGGCGCAGCAGGTGGTAGGGGGTGGCCCGCTGCGCGGGGAAAAGCCGGGCTGTTCACCGGTCGAGAGGCAGGCGGCCTTCGCGCTGGTCGGTGTCGTTCCGCAAGATCTCGCGGAGGCGTTGGCTCCAGTTGCCCATCTGTGGGCTGGAATTACCCGAGCCTCGACCGCAGCCTGGCTGGCCAAGGCCCTGCGCACCGAGGTCACCCGCCTCGCAGGCATTGTCGGCCCAGAACTTGCCGGGTCGGTATTGGCCACGCGGCTGCAACGGCGCCTGAATGACCAAGGCCCCCATGCCGTAACCCAGTTGGTGGGCTGGCTGCTGCACCGCGGCCTGCCACAGCGCCCGGACTGCTGGTCGCATGTATGCGACGACGGAATCCGAATGGACACCGGAGGGCCGTGCGAAAGCTGTGCCTGCCGGATCGGGGACCGGCAGTCGGTACGCCGCTCGGTCTCGGAAGCAGTTGCCGAGGATCTTCCTTGGGCGTCTTCGGACGTACGGCGGGCAGAGGTTGAGCGGCGGTTGCAGAGCGGCCTACGCAAGCAGGCAGCCGCCGACGACGTGCGACGCGAGCGCCTTGCCCAGGAGCAGGCTCTGCGACACACGATCGTGGACAAGCAGCGCCAACAGCTCGCCGAGGCGAAGGCCGCACGCGCTCGGATGGCGTGCCGGACGTGCGGACTCCCTGACTCCGCCGGGGAGTGCCCGCCCTGTACGTACCAGCGGACCACCGCAGACCTCGTCACCCAAGCGGTGAACCACATCGTCGCCCTGCGCTTCGACCCGCTCGACCTGCAGGCCACGGCGGACCTGATTCGCCAGGTCGAACAGGACACCTGGACCTTCATCGACCGTACACCGGCCTCGGCGCAAGCAGCGGACCATCCCGTCCTGCGCGCCTACGAACGGCAGCAGCTGGCACGGCAACTGCTAGACCAGCGCCGTCATCAAGCATTGAAACGTCTGGCGAACAGCGAACAGGCTGAAACCGAAGCCCAGCACGCCCACCGCATGGCGATGGTCCGCTCCGCCCGGCACACGTCGCGCGCCACGCTGGAGGAAGCCTCAGAACGGACGGCTGCCGAGGCCCGGCAGCGGGTGGCACACGACCTGCTGACCGAGCTGCTCGCCGACCTCCACCGCGCGAAGGCAAATCTGGCCGGGCCAGCCCCGAAGCGAGTGCCCTGGAGCGAGCGGTGCGCCGAGATTCTCCAGGATGGAGCCAGCTGAGTACCATGCACACCCCCCGCCAGGAACACCTGACGAACCCTCGACCGCATCCTGGGCCGCGGCCAGCGACTCGAACGGCACCACGCGATCGAGGAACTCCTCGCGCAGGGTGCGGATAGCGACGGCCAGACGGCGAGGCACCTGCTGAGCAGGTCCTTTCCGTCCAGCCTCCCTCCAGACCGGCCATACTCGCCTGCTTGCCGTTGTCCGTCAGGACCTCGAAGGAACTCCGTAACGGCGCATCGCGGCGGTGAGGGCCGAGCAACTACGCAGGCGCTGGGCACCGCCGCGACCAAGGTGATCACGACGAACCGGGAATGGTCGTCGACGCCGGTGGCCATCTTGCACCCTCGCCCATCGGTCAGCGGAACCCCGCCGACCAGGTCCATCTGCCACAGGTGCATGGGTGCCTCGCGGTGCCACCGGCGGTAGTTCCGGGGATGCCACAGCTCCTGGGCGCGGACCAGGCCGTTGCGAGATAGCACCTGGTGGACAGTGGCCCTCGACGGGCGTCAACGCCAGCCTCTGACCAGCACGTTCGAGGGAGATCCGGCGGGCGACCCGCAGAAGAGGCAGGCAACACAGCTGGCGGATCTCGGCTTCCACCTCGGCAGACAGGCGCGCGGAACTGTTCCATGGTCACAGGGGAGCGTCCTGCAGCCGGGCATGCCCTCCTGTTCGAAGGACCGCCGCCAACTGTGAACAGACTGACGCGAGGTTCCGTATCGAGCCGCGGCCTCACCGGTTGGAGACCCACCGAGCACCTCGCGGACAACCCGGTAGCGGTACTTGACCAACTGCTGCACATCCACAAGCACCGACGGAAGCACCCCCTGCCCACCGGTGGACGGGAGATAGCGGACCTTCAGCCGAACGTGTCAACCATGTCCGGAGCACGAACTGTCAAGCATCTCCTGAGGCTCACACCGACAAGTGGGATCGGCAGTAAGGCAGTTCACCTCCGCTCGCGCGGAGAGCAGTACATCGACGTCGACAAGCGCCTGGCCCAGGAACGGGTCACCTCCACTTGCGCGGAGAGCAGCTCGCGAGGCAACTCGATTCGGTCCAGGATCTCGGGTCACCTCCGCTCGCGCGGGTAGCAGCCGGAGCGTACGGGTGGGGCCTGCAACCCGGTCGGATCACCTCCGCTCGCGCGGAGAGCAGCGACGAGGGGAGCCGGAGTGTGAGCAACCACGCGGGTCACCTCTGCTCGCGCGGAGAGCAGCCATCCCCGCGTGCGTGGGGAGCAGCCCCATCGAGTACTTGTCGCGCCTGGGCCACCGGGACCATCCCCGCGTGCGTGGGGAGCAGTCCACGTTCAGCGTCGTGATCGAACAGGGACGGGGACCATCCCCGCGTGCGTGGGGAGCAGGCTCCGTGACCTGGTGGTTCTTCCGGGTGCGGGGAGTGTTTTGCTTACTTTGCCGGAGTCTCTCATGTCGGGCCATTCCGGCACTTAATATTGTCCTTCTCTGTCGCCGAGATGCTCGCTGAGCCAGCATGCTGTTGCGGCAACTCTACGCAGTCCAGCCGCAGTTGATCGCATCCGGCTAGAGGGTGCTGGGGTGTAAGGCTGGCTGGGGGCTTGTTGTCATTGGTGGCTGTTTTCATCCTGGACTGTGGATGTGCGGAAGCTGGCAGGTCGCGGGCGGGGGGGTCGGTCGTGCGTGCACGGTGCTGATTGGGGAGTGGAAGTTCGTGGGTGGTCTGGGTGGGGGGCTTACGCCGGCGGCGCGGGCTGTGTGGGCGAAGTATGACTTCGCGAGTGCGGGGTGGCTGCCGTTGTGGCGGCATCTCGCCGACTGCGGGGCGGTGGCGGGGCTGTTGTGGGACCGGTGGGTGCCGGGGGCGGTTCGTGCATTAGTGGCGGAGGTGTTGCCGGGCGGGGCGGCGGATGCGAGGTCGCTTGCGGTGTGGCTGGCGGGGGTGCACGACATCGGGAAGGCGACGCCGGCTTTCGCGTGCCAGGTGGATTCGCTGGCGGACCGGATGCGGGATGCCGGTTTGGAGATGCAGGGGCCGAAGCGGATGGCTGACCGGAGGATGGCGCCGCACGGGCTGGCCGGGCAGATGCTGCTCGCCCAGTGGCTGGAGGAGCGGCATGGCTGGTCGCCGCAGAGCTGCGGGCAGTTCGCTGTGGTGGTGGGCGGTCATCACGGGCTTCCGCCGGAGAAGGTTCAGGTGGGGGATCTGGACGATCACCCCGAGCTGCTGCGTACGCCGGGGCGGTCGGAGGCTGTGTGGCTGGGGGTGCAGGAGGAGTTGCTCGTTGCCTGCGCCGTGGAGTTCGGGGTGACGGAGCGTCTGGCTGCCTGGCGGTGGGTGAAGTTGCCGCAGAGTGTGCAGGCGGTGCTGTCGGCTCTGGTGATCGTTGCTGACTGGATCGCCAGTAACGCGGATCTCTTCCCGTATTTTCCGGAGGCTGTTTCGCGCAGTGGCGCAGAGCGGGTCGCGGCGGCCTGGCGAGAGCTCGATCTGCCTGCTCCGTGGTGCCCGCAGGAGCCCAGGGGATCGGCGGCCGAGTTGTTTGCCGCTCGCTTCGAGCTGTCGCCGGGCGCACGGCCGCGGCCGGTGCAGGAGGCGGCCGTCCGGCTCGCCCGCGAATTGCCAGCACCGGGGCTCATGATGATTGAGGCGCCGATGGGGGAGGGGAAGACGGAGGCCGCGCTGGCGGTCGCCGAGATCTTCGCTGCTCGCAGCGGTGCGGGAGGCTGCTTTTTCGCCCTTCCGACCATGGCGACGAGCAACGGCATGTTCCCGCGCCTGCTGGACTGGTTGCGGCGGTTGCCTCCTGGGGCGGATGGTGTTGCGTGGTCGGTGCGGTTGGCGCATTCCAAGGCTGCGCTCAATGAGCACTTCGCCGGACTGATGGCCGCCTCGCAGCCGATCGGTGCCGTGGATCTGGACGGTGAAGCGACTGTCGTGCCGCGCAGCGCGCAGGATCCGTTCACGCCGGCCGAGCTGGTGGCTCATCAGTGGCTGAGCGGCCGGAAGAAGGCGATGCTGTCGTCGTTCGTCGTCGGAACCATCGACCAGCTGCTGTTCGCGGGACTGAAGAGCCGCCACCTTGCGCTGCGACATCTTGCGCTGGCCGGGAAAGTCGTCGTGGTCGACGAGGCGCACGCCTATGACGCCTACATGAACTCCTATCTGGACCGGGTGTTGTCGTGGCTGGGCGAGTACCGGGTGCCGGTGGTGGTGCTGTCGGCGACGCTCCCGGCGGGGCGGCGCCGTGCGCTGGCCGGGGCGTATGCGGGAAGCATCGCGGTAGAGCGGCACGCGGAACTGTTCGCTGGCCTGGAGGAGGACGAAGGCTATCCGCTGTTGACCGTGGTGGCGCCCGGGGGATGTCCGGTGGTGGAGCAGCCCGGGGCGTCCGGGCGCGGCGGCCTGGTCGAGGTGGAGTGGCTGGACGACGGTCTTGCGGAACTGGCCGACCGACTCACGGAACTGCTGGCAGACGGCGGGTGTGTGCTGGTGGTGCGGAACACGGTGGCGCGGGTGCAGGAGACGGCGAAGGCGCTGCGGGCACGGTTCGGCAGGCAGGCGGTGTCCGTGGCTCATGCGCGTTTCATGGACCCGGACCGTGCGGCCAAGGACGCCGGCCTGCTGGCGCAATTCGGCCCGCCGGGCCGTGAAGCGGGGCCGGGCAGCGAGCGTCCCGATCTGCACATCGTCGTCGCCAGCCAGGTCGCCGAGCAGTCCCTCGACATCGACTTCGACCTCCTGGTCACCGACCTCGCCCCCGTTGACCTGGTCCTGCAGCGGATGGGCCGGCTCCACCGGCATGCGCGCGGCCAGCGGCCGCCCCTGCTGTCGGCTGCCCGATGTGTCCTGACCGGGGTCGACCGGAGCCGGCCGGTGCCGCGCCCCGTAGCGGGATCGGTCAGGGTCTATGGACGCCATGCGCTGCTGCGGTCGCTGGCCGTCCTCCTGCCGCACCTTCAGGGCGAGACCGGGCTGGTGCGCCTGCCCCAGGACATCAGCCCGCTGGTCCAGCAGGCATACGGGCCAGGGGCGGTGGGCCCAGTGGAGTGGGCTGAGGTGATGCAGGAGGCGCGGCGCGCGCACGAGGACGAGCTGGCGGACAAGGAAATGCGCGCGGATACCTATCGTCTGGCGCCTGCATTCAAGGCCGGACGGGCGCTGACGGGCTGGGTCAAGGGCGGGGCCGGGGACGCGGACGACAGCCGTGGTGGACGAGCACAGGTCCGCGACGGCAAGGAGACGCTCGAAGTCCTGGTCATACAGCGCCTATCCGACGGGACGCTGACCACCCCGGAGTGGCTGGACCTGGGTAAGGGTGGTCTGGCGCTGCCCGAGTACGCGGTGCCCGAGCCGCGGGCCGCGCGGGTGGCGGCTTCCTGCGGACTGCGCCTGCCGATGCAGTTGTCTCAGCCGTACGTGATCGACAAGGTGATCGCCGAGTTGGAGGAATTCTGCCCACGGGCCTGGCAGTCTAAGGAGTGCCATTGGCTGGCTGGGGAGCTGTTTCTCGTTCTCGGCCCGGATTGTCAGACCCGCCTGGCAGGCTTCCGTCTCAGCTATTCACCGAGCGAGGGACTGGAGGTGACGCGTGAACAGTGAGCAACAAGCAGCAGGCACAGGCGACTTAGCGTCCTGGGACCTGACCAGTCGGCCGTGGCTGCCGGTGTTGCGCACCGACGGCAGCACAGCAGAGCTTTCGTTGCGCCAGATCTTTGTGCAGGCGGGGGAGATCAGGCGTCTGTCGGGGGATCTGCCGACGCAGGACTTCCCTCTGATGCGGCTGCTGCTGGCGATTGTCCACGATGCCGTGGACGGGCCCAAGGACACTGAGCAGTGGGCCGACCTGTGGGAGGACGAGGCCCCGTTCGCATCCGTCGAGGGCTATCTCGACACCCACCGGGAGCGGTTCGATCTGCTGCATCCGGCGACGCCGTTCTTCCAGACGGCCGGACTGCGCACATCCAAGGGTGAGGTCTTCTCTCTGAACCGCATCGTTGCCGATGTTCCCAACGGCGACGCGTTCTTCACGATGCGCTTCCCTGGTGCGGACCGGATCACTTTTTCCGAGGCCGCCCGCTGGACCGTCCATGCCCACGCCTACGACACCTCCGGCATCAAGACCGGCACGGTCGGTGACCCGAGGGCCAAGGCCGGTAAGGCATACCCGCAGGGCGTCGGCTGGGCAGGGAGCATTGGCGGAGTACTGGCCGAGGGCAATACGTTGCGCGAGACGCTGCTGCTCAACCTGATCGCTGCGGATGCCGACGTGGTGCGCACGACGGGACAGGACCGTCCGGCCTGGCGGCGCGAGCCGTCTGGCCCCGGCGCCGCCGCCGACCTGGCCCGGCGGCCGTTCGGGGTGCGGGACCTGTACACCTGGCAGTCGCGGCGGCTGCGGCTGCACTTCGATGAGCAGGGCGTGTACGGGGTGTTGCTGACCTACGGTGATCCGCTGAGCGTCCAGGACCGCCAGGCTCAGGAGCCGATGACGGGCTGGCGGCGCAGCCCAGCCCAGGAGAAGAAGCTCGGCCGGCCCCTGGTCTACATGCCGCGCGAGCACGACCCCTCGCGTGCCGCCTGGCGTGGCCTGGCTGCTCTCATCGCCCCCCGCGACCAGGACACCTCCGCCCGCAATGAGCCGGCGAACGCGCTGCGCCCCGGCATCGTGCACTGGCTGGCCCACCTGACCACCGAACGGTTCCTGCCCAAGGACACGATGGTCCGGCTCAGGGCGTACGGAGCTGTCTACGGCACCCAGCAGTCGGTGACTGAGGAGATCACCGAGGACGGCGTCGCCGTCGCTCTTGCCCTGCTGCACGAGGCGGACCGGCGGCTGGGGCGGTGCGCGATCGACGCGGTCGCGGACGCCGACGGTGCGGTCAAGGCGCTGGGAAACCTTGCCGGTGACCTCGCCCGCGCCGCCGGAACGGAGGGCGACACCCCGCGGTCCACGGCTCTCGATCTCGGCTATGCCGCCCTGGACGGTCTCTACCGCACCTGGCTCGCCTCGCTGGCCGACGGCGACGACCCGCAACAGCGGCGTGCCGAGTGGCAGCGCACTGCCCGCGGCGAGGTCCGCGCGCTGGGACGCCAACTCATCGCACAGGCCGGACAAAAAGCGTGGGCCGGCCGTCTCGTCTCCGGCCCCAAGGGCGAGGTCTGGCTCTGCTCCGACTATGCGGCCCAGTGGTTCGCCACCTGGCTCAACCGGGCGCTGCCGCTGGCCGCGCCCCCTGCCGAACCGGCCGCCGACGCCGAAGCCAGCGGCCCCGAACACCCGAAGGTGCCCGCATGACCAGCAGCACGCCCCCGGGCTCGAAGCGACCGTATGCAACGCCCGGTGTGGCGGGCACGGTTGTCGGCCGGGAGATCACACGGCTCCAGCGCGGCTATCTCGACGACGAGTCCGCCGCGGTGGCAGCCCTTGCCCGGCTGCGGCGCGGCGTCGGCAAGGGCGCGGGAACGGTCCCCGACCTGTGGGGTCTGGTGGACACCGCCGACCTGTACACCCCGACCGGCGGGGGCGAGGCCGAGACGGTGCGGGCCGAGGAAGCCGTCCACACCGCGCTCACCCTGTGGGCGGTGCACCAGCAGTCCCGCCGCACCGCCATGCACCGATCGGGAGGACATGAACTCGGCGCCGCCGTCCGCGCGTTGATGCCCCGCGGTGAGATCGACGAGCCGCTGCGCAAACGCTTCGTGCGGGCGGGCACCGCCGCCAGCATGCCGATGCTCTCCCTCCGCCTGCGCGAGATCGCCCTGCTGTTGCGGCAGCAGGACATCGCCCTGGACTACGCCCTGCTTGCCGACCAGCTGCACACCTGGGCACGCCCGGGCGGAGCCGCCGCGGTCCGCAGCGCCTGGGGCCGCTCCTTCCACGCCTACCGCACTCAAGCCGACCGGCCCAGCATCGGCGGCACCCCCGACACATCCGAAACCACTGGCGCCGGCCCGGACGCCGATGTGCCCGACCCGAAGGACGCCCTGTGAACAGCCGCATCATCGTCGAGGTCCACGCCCTGCAGAACGTCCCGCCGAGCAACCTCAACCGGGACGACACCGGCACCCCCAAGACCGCCTTCTACGGCGGCGTGCAGCGGGCCCGGGTCTCCAGCCAGGCATGGAAGCGCGCCACCCGCAGCTTCTTCACCGACCTCCTCGACCCCGGTGAACTCGGCGTGCGCAGCAAGCGCGTCGCCGAGCTGCTCGCCGGACGCATCACCGCTCTCGACCCCTCGATCAACGAGACGGCCGCCTGGGCCCTGGCCGCCGAAACGGTCCAGACGGCCACCAACTCCAAGATCGAGATTCCGGAGCGCAAGGCCAAGGACGCCAAGAAGAACGGCGACGCCGCGCCCGCACCCGAGTCCTCCTACCTGATGTTCCTCAGCGCCGGCCAGCTCGACGGGCTCGCCCGTCTCGCTGTCGAGGGCGCCGCCGACATCAAGGCGTTCTTCAAGGAAAAGGAGAACAAGGCGAAGGCCAAGGCGATCGCGAACACCCGGCACTCCGTGGACATCGCCCTCTTCGGCCGGATGGTCGCCGACTCCGCCGACCTCAACGTGGATGCCGCCGCCCAGGTCGCCCACGCGCTGAGCGTGCACCGGGTGGAGAACGAGTCCGACTACTTCACCGCCGTCGACGACCGCAACACCGCCGCCGAGCCGGGCGCCGGAATGATCGGCACCATCGACTTCAACTCCGCCACCCTCTACCGCTACGCCGCCCTCGACGTCGACGCCCTCACCCGCAACCTCGGCCAAGGTCTGCGCGAGGACGAGGACACCACCACCCCCGTACGCCGCGCCGTTGAAGCCTTCGTCCACGGCTTCCTCGCCTCCCTGCCCACCGGGAAGGTCAACACCTTCGGCAACCACACTCTGCCCGACGCCGCCATCGTCACCCTGCGCACCACCCGCCCTATCAGCTACGTCTCCGCCTTCGAGGAGCCCGTCACCGCCGGGCAGAGCGGCGGACACATGACGGCCGCCTGCACCCGCCTGGCGCAGTACATCCCCGCCGTCGAGGCCGCCTACGGCGACGAGGACTCCACCCAGACCTGGACCCTGCGTCTCGGCCCCAGCACCACCGCCCTCGACACCATCGGCATCCAGATCCCCAAACTGACCACCCTGGTCGACACCGTCGCGACGGCCGTCGCCGACCGTCTGGGCAAGCGTTAATGAACAGCCATGGCGTCCTGACCCTGCAGCTCGCAGGCCCCCTGCAGTCCTGGGGGGCCTCGGCCCGCTTCACCCGCCGCACCACCGAGCCGGCCCCCACCAAGAGCGGCGTCATCGGCCTGCTCGCCGCTGCGCTGGGCCGCAACCGCGACGCCGACATCACCGACCTCGCCCAACTCCGCTTCGGCGTACGAGTGGACCAGGCAGGCACCCGCCTGCGGGACTACCAGACCGCCCAGCACGCCGACACCGGCGAATCGATGCCGGTATCGGAGCGGTTCTACCTTGCCGACGCCGTCTTCGTCGCCGCCGTCGAAGGAAACCCGCAACTGCTCGCCGCCCTCCACACCGCGCTCAACTGCCCCTACTACCTGCCCTACCTCGGCCGCCGCTCCTGCCCGCCGTCCCGCCCGATCTCCCTCGACCTGCATGCCGACGCCGTGCTAGAGGAGATTCTTACGGCCGAACCATGGCGCGCTTCACCCTGGTACCAGCGGCGCCGCCGACGCGAGCAGGAAATCCCCCTCCGCCTCCTCACCGAGGCAAAACACCCCGCCGGCCACGACCCCACCGCGGCCCTCACGCCCGTCGGCGACACAGTGCGCGACCAGCCGCTCACCTTCTCGCCCCGCCACCGCCAGTACGCCCTGCGGACCGTCCACACCACCACGGTGACGGTCCGCAACCTGGCCGCACAGGACGCGCCCCCAGCGCCCGTCCCCGCCCACGACGTGACCGGCCACCTGACCGAGGTAACCGACTGATGTACCTGACCCGATTCCGCTTCAACACCGCACGCCCCGGGGCGCGGAAACTGCTGACCTCTCCCCAGGCCACACACGCCGGCGTCATGTCCGCCTTCGCCACCATCCTGCCCACCCAGGGCGACATCCCCCGCGTCCTGTGGCGCCTGGACCACAACGCCAAAGCCGAGACCCTCCTCTATATCGTCAGCCCGGACCGCCCGGACCTCACCCACCTCGTGGAACAGGCCGGCTGGCCCGCAGCAGCGGCCACCGGCACCCCCGGCTGGCAGACCTACGACTATGCGGCCTTCCTTGCGGGCCTCAGCGAAGGCTCCACGTGGGGCTTCCGGCTCACCGCCAACCCTGTCCACTACGTCCGGGTCAAAGACGGCGCCCCCACCAAACGCACCGCCCACCGCACCCCCACCCACCAGATCGGCTGGCTCCTCGACCCCGAGCGCCAACAACGCTGCGGATTCCGCATCCTGACCACACCCGAGGACAAGCGGCTCACCGAACACGGCGACACCCACCAGGTCACCGTCGCCGAACACCGCCGCCTCGACTTCGCCAAACGCGAGGAGACAACCTCCGCCAAGCATCGCGTGCAGGTGACCACCGTCACCTACACCGGACGCCTCCAGGTCACCGACCCCGACGCCCTGCGCCGCGCCCTGGCCCAGGGCATCGGCAAGGCCAAGGCATACGGCTGCGGCCTGATGACCCTTGCCCCACTGACCTGAAGGAGCCGCACCCGTGACCACCGTCGGCCAGCGGCCCCAGTCCGGCCCGCGCGAACTCACCCGCGCCAGCGACCGCATCTCCTTCGTCTACCTCGAACGGTGCACCATCCACCGGGACGCCAACGCGATCACCGCGGAGGACGCCGACGGCATTACCCACATCCCGTCGGCCACCATCGGCACCCTCCTGCTCGGCCCCGGCACCCGCATCACCCACCAGGCGATGAGCGTGCTGGGGGAGACCGGTGCCGCAGTGGTCTGGGTCGGCGAACACGGCGTCCGCTACTACGCCGCCGGCCGCGCCCTCAGCCGCTCCTCGGCCCTCGCCGAAGCCCAGGCCACCGCATGGGCCAACCGACGCACCCGCCTCACCGTGGCCCGCGCCATGTACCGGCTGCGGTTCCCCGACGAGGACCCGGCCGGCCTCACCCGCCAGGAACTCCTCGGCCGTGAAGGCCGACGCGTCAAACAGTGCTACCAACAGCACGCCCAACGCACCGGCATCGCCTGGCGCGGACGCCAATACACCCCCGGCGACTTCACCGCCGGAGACACCGTCAACCAGGCCGTCACCGCAGCCGCCCAGTGCATGTACGGAATCGCCCACGCCGTCGTCACCGCACTCGGCTGCTCACCCGCACTCGGCTTCATCCACTCCGGCCACGAACTCTCCTTCGTCCTGGACATCGCCGACCTCTACAAGACAGAGATCGGCATCCCCCTCGCCTTCGACATCGCAGCCGAGAGCGCCGAGGACCCAGGCCCCCGAACCCGCCGCGCCCTACGCGATCAAATCCACCGAACCGGCCTCATGGACCGCTGCGTCACCGATATCAAACACCTCCTCCTGGGCCAGTCCACCCCCGGACCAGACACGGCGCCAGACCAATTCACCGACACCGTCACCCTCCAGACCGACGACAACACCCTCCTGCCCGCCGGCCGCAACCACGACCCCTACGGAGACGCCTGGTGACCGTCATCGTGCTCACCAACTGCCCCACCGGCCTACGGGGGTTCCTCACCCGCTGGCTCCTGGAGATCTCACCGGGCGTCTCCATCGGCAACCCCAACACTCGTATCCGCGACGCTCTCTGGACCGAAGTCCAGCAGTACACCAACCAAGGCCGTGCCCTCCTCGCCCACACGACCGACACCGAACAGGGCTACACCTTCCGCACCCACGACCACACCTGGCACCCCACCGACCACGAGGGCCTCACCCTGATCCGCCGGCTCACCGCCAAACCGACGGCTGCTACCGCCCCCAAACCTGGATGGAGCAACGCTGCGAAGCGCCGCAGATTCGGGAGGCGCTGAGGAGTGGGCGAAATTGACTTACAACACCTATATGTCGGGTTCTCTGCAAGTGAGGGAAAACGAGCTTGCTCGTCTACAAACCCCCAGTTCAGGCAGTCTGCTCCCCACGCACGTGGGGATGGTCCCGTCTCCGACTACCGGATGTGGCGGTCGCTGGGCTGCTCCCCACGCACGTGGGGATAGTCTGCTCTCCGCGCGAGCGGAGGTGAACCGGCTGCTGCCACCGGCACCGGTCGTCAGCACTTGCGCTCGATCGCCCGCGAGGACCGCACTCGGGTGGTGTAGCCGTAGATCAGCAGACGCAGCATCAGCCGCGGATCGTAGGGCGGATAGCCGCGTTTCTTGGTGTAGTCGGCCAGAACCGGCCCCAGGTCCAGCACATCGTCGACCATGTCGGCGACGAACCGGGCAAGGTGGTCCTCGGGCAGCCAGTCGTCCAGCGACGGTGGCAGCAGCAGGACCTGGTGCGGGTCGAACGCCCGAAACGTCTTGTCCGCCGCCGCCGGACAGCCCTGCAGCCGCTTCGGCTCGCCGGCTCGACCGCGAACAACCCATTTCCACCACGTATACCCGGATGATCTCGCACGGATGATCACAAGTCGCACTCGGGTTGCCGGCTACGGAGTCGCGCATTTAGCGGTAGAAAGTCCGGCCAGCGGCGCCGGATGAGACCGACCAGACCTCGACAATCAACCCATCGCAGACCTTGAGGATGTCGACTCCGCTCCTGGCGACCCTCACGCCGTCCTCGGCCACGAAGCTCGCCAGGTAGGGGCGCGCGACAAGTCCGGTCGGCGCGTCGTCGGCAGGCGTGAGATCGACGGCGGCGGTCCCCTCCGCTGCGAAGAGAAGCCCGGTGCGGGACTTGTGCCAGGCAGCGACAATCTCGGCAAGCTGCTGCGGGGTGCGGATCTCGTCGAAGGCGTCGGTGCCCGCCTGTGCATAACGCAGCACGAATTCGGGCGCCATGATCTCGTTGACGAGATCGAGGTCACCGTTCCACATGGCCGTCCACTGGTCGAACAAGCCGATACCGAACACGCGCATGTCGTCGGCGCCCACAACAACCCCCTGAGTTAAGGATCTTTGTAACGCGACGACGGTAGCAAGCACCTACGACAGTTGCTGACCCACGCTCCTAGGCAGCAACCTGGTCCTCGGTGGCCGCCAGGCGTACGAGCTCGGTGTGTGCGCCGTGCATGGCTGCATCGCTGCTACTCAGCCCGCACGGGCCGTCCCGAGGCTCGGTAACGTGTGCGCGAAGATCTAGGAGAGAGTCGGCCCAGGACATCTACAACGCCGAGGACCGTGACCACGCCCTCCAGGCGATCAAGACGTTCGAGAAGCTCTACGGCGCGAAGTTCCCCAAGGCCGTCAAGAAGATCCTCGATGACCAGGGTCAGCTGCTGGCGTTCTACGACTTCCCCGCCGAGCATTGGATCCACCTGCGCGCCACTAATCCAATCGAGTCCACCTTCGTCACTGTGAGACTCCGGACCAAGGTCACCCGCGGGGCCGGCTCGCGCGCTGCCGCCCTGGCCATGGTCTTCAAGCTTATTGAGTCCGCTCAGGCCCGCTGGCGCGCGGTCAACTCGCCGCATCTCGTCGCCCTGGTCCGCGCGGGGCCCACTTCGAGGGCGGGCACCTCGTGGAACGCCCCCGGCCCCTGGTGGCGTGAGCTCACGGGGCCGTATGCGATCCTCCAGCCTCACGACGAGTGCTGGAAAGGGGCGGACCGGATGCTGGTGACGTTGACCGGAGGGGCCGGTGCGGGGAAGACGACGCTGGCTGCCGCGCTGGCCACCACTGCTTCCCAGGCCCCTGTGCGGGTGTTTCACGGCGACGACTACTACTTCGACACCCCCGAACGCGGGGTGTGGACGCCGGATGAGTCGGGGATTCTGCGGCTGGATGTGGGCGATCCCCGGTCGGTGGACCTCGGGCGCCTCAACCATGACACCGACACCGCGCTGGCCACGGCCTCCGTCGTCATCGTCGACGGCCTGTTCGCCCGCCGGGTCGCCCCGCAGGTCTCGTGCGGGCGCTTCGACGTCTTCGTCGACCTGCCAGCTGACCTCCGGCTGGCCCGGAAGATCCAGCGCAAGTACTTGAGGGACGGCTTCTCCCTCGACGTCCTCCTGCGGAACTACCTCCAACACCGGCGTACCGCCCACGAGGAGCACGTCGAACCCGTGCGGAATGAATGCGACCTGGTGGTTGATGGAAGTGCCGCCGCCGAGGCACTGGCTCAGCAGATCTGGTCAGCTATCCCTGACGACGAACTGATCCACAACTCTTGACGGTTACTCCCTCCGGAAGCAGAACCTTCGCTACCGTGCAATCCCGGAGCATGACCGGCGGCACCCTGTCACCAAGCCCGCCTCAACCAGACGGGCCGCGGACCGGAGCGATGAATCAGGACCGGATCTATGGATGGTTGGCTGACTGCGCAAGACAGCCAACCGGTTGGGCATTTGTGCATGGACGGCTGCGCACTCCCTAACCAGGTTGCGCACTCGTCTGCGGCGCGGTGTGCACCGTGGTTGGCCAACGTCTGTCCGCCCACCTGGGCGGACAGACGTCCCGGCGCTTCCTAGAAGCCCTGCGCGCGCTGGCCCGCTCCGAGCAGGCTGTCGATGAGGGCTTCGGTCTCGAGGTCCAGCGGGCAGCGGTTCATGCGGCTGATCTGCTGGACGCGGGTGGAGGCGGTGAACAGGCCGGGACGGTTACCGGCGGCGTGCTCGATGCGCATCCAGTCGCGATAGATGAGCTCGGCGCTTTCGTCGACTTCGAGACCGGTAGCGATGGCCTGGCGGGCGGCGGCGAGGTCATGGTGGGGGCCGGGAACCATGCGCCAGGTCGCGACGGTGTGAGCGACGTCGACGATGCGGGTGACCATCTCCTGCTGGTGTGGCTGCGCCCAGGGCAGGGGGCTGGCTCCGAAGGGCTTCCCGCGCACCAGGCTGAGGGCGCGCTCCAGTTCACCGACCGCGGTCGGCCCGTTCGCCAGGGCATGCTTGGCGAGCTGCTCGAACCGGGTCCAGTCGCAGCGAACATGGGGGGAGAGACTGTAGGAGTCGTCGCGGCCGGTACGGCGCGGCACGTATGGGTTTCCGTGCGCGTCGTCGCCGAAACTGCGGCGGAGATCGCCCAGTCGGGTGTCGAGGGTCTTCTTCGACCAGGGGGTGAGTGGGTCCATGTCGGCGCACAGGGTGTCGGCACTTCGGCCCGGCTTGAAATACAGCAGGGCAGCGAGCTGGGCCACGCGCGGGCCGTGGCCGGAGACGGAGACGCCCGGCAGCTGGATGGGCCCGAGCACGCTGATCTCCGGGGCGTGCAGATCGTGGGCATCCGCCTCGTCTTCCTCGTCCGGGGCACTGCTCACGGAGGCGGGGGGCAGCGAGGCCTTGGTGTCCGGTCGGGGGGCGTCGAGGTGGTTGCCGGTCTGCGGGGTGGACGGTGCGGGGGATGTGGGGGTGGACACGAGTCGGAGGGCTGCCGGGTCGGTGGTGGCGGTCATCAACGCGGGGAACGCCCCGAGCATGGCTGGCCCGCTGCTTGGGTCGGCCATGGCGGAGGGGATCTCTGCCGGCTCGGCGGGTGCACTAGGCGGGGTGGCCGTGGGAGCGTCGGCCTCGCCCGGCACGTTCTGCCAGGCGCCTTCGGCGGGGATGGGAGGTTGGCCGGAGATCCGGAGCTCGGCCGCGATCTGCTGAAAGGCGGATCCCTCGAGACGCTGTAGCCGGACCGCGAGGCCGATGTCCTCGACGTCCTGGAGCCCAGAGGACGAGGCATCGAGGACTGGGGCGTCAGGGAAGTGGTGACCGGCGTGGGCGGCGGGAGCGACCAGGGCGACCGGAAGGTCGCCGGCCTTGTCGAGAGCCTCGGCGAGCTGCCAGGCGAGGTCGTTGTCCAACTCGGCTGCGCACAGCAGGAGATAGGGCTGGTCGGCATCGTCGGGCTGCTGGTAGGCGGTGAGCATCCAGTCGCCGAGGTCGCGGACCGCGTGCGCGGGCTCGCGCTTGTGCGCGATGCGGGAGGTGGGCAGGAGCTGCGGCAGCTCGTCGCCGAACCCGAGCGTCACGATCTCCACCTGCTGTGCCCAGGGGCTCATGCCGAGTTCCAGAGCGATGGAGGTGCATGTCTCGCGGATGTGCTCCGCCGTGCCGTTCAGCAAGACGACGCGGGTCTGGGCCAGATTGAGGAGCAGGACACTGCTGTCCTCGGTGGCGCCGATGGTGGTCAGCACCGGGTAGGGGGCGGGTACGGAATGTGCCTGCGCGGCATCGAGCAACGCGGCCGTGGCGGGGAGTGTCCACCAGCCGTCCTCTCCGTCCACGAAGGGCGGCTGGGGATCGGCGCTTGGCTCGCCGGGCAGAAGCTCGATGGCCTGTTGGCTGAGCCGTGCGGCCCGGACAACCGGCAGCGGGCGGCCCTCGGCCTGGGCGTGGTGGGCCAAGGTACGCAGTGCGAGGTCGAGTTCGTCCACCAGGGTGGGTTCGGCGGCCTCGGCCAGCTGGGCCGTGGCCAGCGAGGTCTCCTCAGCGATGGCGATGGTCTCGCCGGGCGCGCGGCGCCGGCGCTGGAGAAGGCGGCGCAGCGCTAGCGCACCGGTGACAGCAGCGGCCAGGAGCGCGAAGGCCCCCGCCACAGTACGGAGTTGAACTCCCTGGCGCGATGCGGCCTCGGGCTGCGGTCGCGGAGCCGCGGGCGCTGAGGTCGCAGAGCGCGGGACCGAAGCGGTGGGACGGCTGGATGCGGGCGTGGCAGGTGCTGAGGCGGAGGTGGCCGGCCGGGTAGGCGCGGTGGTCGGCGCGGTGGGTGGAGCCGTCGGCGCCTGCGGTCGGGGGGTCTCGCGCGGCGTGACGGGGCCGGGCGGGGCGGGGGCCGGGGCGGGATGGTCCGCGGTCGGCGGCGGGGTGATGTGCCCCGGAGCCTCGGGCGCGGGGCTGGGAGCGGCAGGCGCGGGGATATCGAGGCTCCAGCCCACTTCGAGCTTGTCGGGGTCGGTCAGGTGGCCGCCGGTGGGCTGGGGCTTGCCCCGGTTCGCGTCGAAGATCTCCGGGTAGCGCGTGCCGTCGTGGAACTCGCGCTCGGCGATCTTCCAGAGGCTGTCGCCGGGACGGACGGTGTCACGGTGCGGCCCGGCTGCCGGCGCTGCGCCCGCGGTCTGGGGCTGTGCCCCGGTGGTGTCCAGGAGCGGGAAGTCGGCGGGGAGGTGGAGGATCCAGCCGGGCTGGATCGGGGCGTTGGTCTTGAAGATCGTTCCGTCGGCCATGGTGCGGCCCTCGTTCGAGGCGGCGATCTGGGTGTAGAGCTCGCCGTGGCCGGTCAGGTGTTCGGCGAGGCTCCACAGGCTCTCGGCGGGCCGCATCTCCCGCACCGTGTAGGTGCGTTGGGCCGTGGCCGCCCGGGACGAATCGGAGGCCGGTGTGGTGACAGGCGCCGGTGTGGCGGAATGTACGGGCGAGGGGGAGGCCTGGCTCGGGAGCCGGGCGGCGGTGACGGCATGCGCGGTGGCGGGGGAGGCCAGCGCGGTTGAGGTGGGCAGCAGCACCAGGATGCTGCCCACCAGCATGGCGGCGGCGCGCTGGCTCAGCTGCAGTCCCGGCAGATGAGGCGCGCTGCGGCCGTGCAACCGGGCGGGAACCTCCACGAGCAGCGAGATGAGGAAGGACAGCCAGCCGATCCAGCCGACGGCCGCGATGAACAGCAGCGCCACACTGGTGGTGTCGGTTCGGGTGAACAGGTGGTTCAATCCGTCGAGACCACCGGGCAGCAGCGCATGGGTGGCTTGCCACAGCAGCCAGGGCAGGCCCACGAGAAGGACTGTCAGCGCCAGGAGCGCGGCCAGGCCGCGCAGGACGGCGGACAGCGTGCGCAGACGGGGAGCAGCGGGGCGGGGCAGGGCCATGTGCAGTCCCTTAACTGTCCGGTTGGTTGATGCCGTGGAGCAGAGTGGCAGAGCTGGTGGCGTGCACCAAGAACGTCTTCGGCAGGAACACCGCGTCGTAGTGGCCGGTGACGGTGACCGTCACGGTGCGCCCACTGTCGGTGACGTGGACGGTGCCGGTGACCCCCGTCTTGGCGAGGTAGACCCGGGCCGCCGCGGAGGCGCCCTCGGGGTCGGCGACGAAGGCCTTGCCGGGGATGGCCTGGGCGGGGTCGATGGCCTGCTGCGCGGCGCGCGCTGCCTCCACGGACAGGTCGTCGGCGTGCTGCTTGGCGCGCAGGACCCCGAACGCGTCGACGGTGAGCAGCCCGCACAGCAACAGCAGGGGGCCGATGATCAGGGCGACGAAGACCGGGATGGAGCCGCGGTCATCCCACCGGGAGCGTCTGGCCAGGAAGCGGCATGGCGGCGCCGGGTTCATCCGCGCCCCCTGTAGGCGTCAACGATCGAGGTGAAGGTGGAGTGGACGGTGCGTACTCCGGGGCCGCCGCCGATGAGGACCAGGTCGCCGATCGGCACGGTGCAGGCCACCGTGACGGTCACGGTGGCCACCTGTCCGACCGGCACGGCCAGCCCTTCTACCTGGGTATCGACGGTGGTGTGGCTGCATACCTGGCCGCTGGAGGCGAGGGCGTCGGCGGCCGCAGTCTTGGCGTCGGCCGTTCCTGTGGCGGGAGTTCGCGCCAGCGAGGCGGCGCGGGCGGCGGCCTGGGCGGCGGAGTCCGTCTTCTGCCCGGCCAGCGAGAGGCGGGCGCCGGCGACGAACAGCAGCACGAGCACGATCAGGACCGGGACGGTGATCGCGGCTTCGATGGCGACGCTGCCGTTGTCCGCCGGGCGCCGCAGCCAGGGTGCAGGGTTCATCAGCGCGCTCCCGCCGTGGTCCACCGCTCGATGGGTCCGGACACGGTGGCCTGGACATGGATCCCGGATATGCCGGGAATCATCGACAGGGCCTGTGCATCGACCCGGATCCGCAGTCGCTCGGGGGAGCTGCCGTCGGTGGAGACCGTGCGGTCGGTGAGCATGCTGGAGCCCACCTCGTCGAGTACCTGCCGTGCCTTGGCGGCACCATCGCTCGGCGTCGCCCCGTACATCCGCCCGGCCGTGACGCCGGCCCGGGCGGAGCTGTAGGCGACGTTGCGGGCGTACGCCCACATGATCCCCTGCAGCAGGATGAGGATCAGGACGATCACGAAGGGGAGGATGATGGCCATCTGGATCGGGTTCGAGCCCCGGTCCTGTCCCCAGGGCATGCGCCGTACGCTCACTTGCCGTCGAGGTTCACGGTGTCCACCTTGGTGGATGCCCTCGTGCCGAGCGCGACCATAGAGGCGATGACGGTGAGGGTGATTACGATGCCCGCGATCCACAAGAGGATGGTGGCCACGGGGTTGTCGCCGCGCTCACCGCGCTCGCTCATCTCCTCGTACACCTCGGCGAAGTGTGCGCGCACCTTGCCGGCCAGCAGCGACAGGGCGACGCTGGCCTTCAAGTAGGTGTCCTTCACGGCTGGTTCTCCTTATAGAAGGGGGGTTGCGGGCGCGGGGCGCCATGTCGTCAGGACAGCGCGAACAGTTTCAGCACCACCGGGAAGCTGAGCAGGCACATGATGAGCACGCACATCACGGCGCCGGGGATGTGCATCTTCTCGCTGTCGGAGTTCGCCCTGGCCACGGCCGTAGAGAGCTGCTCATCGCGGGTGCTCTTGGCGCGGGCCCGGACCGGGGCGTAGATGGAGGCGCCGTCCTTGCCGGACATCTGGGCGAAGTCCGCGACGTCACGCAGCACGGGGATCTTGAGCTGGGTGCCGAGGTCCTCAAGAACCTGCCAGGGGGAGCTTTTCTCCATCCGGGCGCGCAGCAGGGCTTCTTGCAGGCGCAGGAACGACCAGCTGCTGCCGACCCGGGCTGCTTCTTCGAGGGCCTGGTCGACGGCGATGTTGGAGGCCAGGCGCAGGGCGACCAGTTCGAGGTAGACGGTGATGGCGTGGGTGAACTCCTCCCGTGCCCGGGCGGCATCGCGGCGCACCATGAGATCGGGCACGAACCACAGCAGGACGGCGGCCAGCACACCGGCCACTGCGGGCACGAACAAGGGCAGCGTGATGTCGAGGAGGGTCCAGGCGGCGCTCAGTACGGAGGGCAGGACCAGTCCGACGAAGGCGAGCAGCACCTTGTTCAGCAGGAACTGCTCGACTGGCTGGTTCAGCAGCTGCAGATCGGCTCGGGGCAGCGGTGCGGGAACCCGGGCCACCAGCCACGCGCCCACCAGGTTGTCCGCACGCTGCTCGGGGAGGGAGGCCCCGGGGGTGGGGGCGGGAGGGCTGAGCCGCTTCAGGGCCGGGCCCAGCTTGGGCGGTGCCGGGGCGAGTTCTCGCACCACCAGGGCCAGGCCTGCGCCGATGAGGCAGCCGAAGAGCACCACGACGGCGGTTGTGGTCATCGTGCGGTCTCCTCCATCCGGGCGGGGATTGTGACGGGGCTGCGCGCGTCAGGGACGAGCACCCGGGCCGTGCGGCCGCGGGTGGCATAGCTGCGCGACCACACCAGCACGGCGACGAAGGCCGCCGAGAGCAGTCCAAGGACCAGCTGGCCGAGCAGCGTTGCAAAGACGTCGGTGAACTGGGGGACCGTGAAGCCCAGCGGCACCAGGGCCAGAGTGATGAAGGTGAGGGTCCGGACGACGGTGCGGGACTTCTCCCGCTCCGCCTCGATCTTCTGACGTGCGGTCACCTCGTCGCGCAGGGACGCGGACATGTCCTGCATCGCCTGCGCCAGTCCTGGGCCGGGGTCGGTGACCGACAGCTTCAGCGCGGCACACACCTTGTCCGCGGTCGGATCGTCCAGGGCGCGCCCGAAGTCCTCCACCGCCTGGCCGAGCGGCCACCCGGCATCCACCTTGTCGACCAGCTCCTCGATCTCCTGCTCCAGCGCCTGGGGAGCATGGCGGCGGCTGGTCTTCAGGGCCTGCTCGATGGCGACTCCCAGGCGGAGGACTTCCGCGAGGCGCTGCGTCCACTCGGCGAGCCCATCCCGCTTGGCCATCTGCTCCTTGGTCGCGGCCACCGGGGCCGTTAGCCACGGCACCCCCACCACCGCAGCGGCCGCGATCAACGCGACCACGAACACCCCGCTCACCAGCCACACCGCCACACCGGCGACCAGGGCTGCGCCGAACAAGGCCCGGCGGCGGGCCGCTTTGCGGGCCGCAGGCCCCGACAGGGACCGCTGGCGCCAACCGGCCAGGACTCCGGGCCCCTTGGGCGCGGTCGTCCCGACCAGCCCTGCCACCAGGGCGAGCAGACCGCCGCCGAGCAGCGCCCCGGACAGCGCCCACCACCATCCGGTGATCACGAGCCCACCTCGTGCGTCCAGGCAGAGGGCTGCGCGACCAGGTCGGTGCGCAGTCCCGCACGCTCCAGCTTCTGCCGGCTGCGTACCGACAGCGGCGCATGCGGCACTGCCCGCTGGTCCCACTCGCTGGCCGGCCGGTAGATCTCGTTGTAGGTCGGGCGGCCGTCCGGACCCACGGACTTGATCTCCCAGATGTGGGAGACGAAGCGCCGTACGGCGGGCCCGTCGCCATCGACGGTCAGAAACACCACGAAGTGCAGCCCGTTGGCGATCTGCCGGTAGGCCAGTTCCGGCGTGAAGTTGGACTGCGCCAGCAGGTACAGCTCCGCGATCCGGTCGAAGATCGCCTCGGGCTCGGAGGCGTGAATCGTGCACATGTTGCCGGGCCGGTCCGACGTCATCGCCTGCATCATCGCGGTGATCTCCGGACCGCGGACCTCACCGACCACCACCCGCGTGAGCGACATGCGCTTCGCGCTCCTCATCAGGTCCAGCAGCGTGATCTCACCGGCCGCCCGGCCGTCTACCCGCTCCCCGTTGGACTCGCGGGCCTCCATCGGCACCACATGCTGGTGATAACCGTTCTTGTGGGCCCACAACTCGAACGTCGTCTCCAGCGTCCCGAACCGCTCAGTGGCAGGAACCTCCCGCAACGCCGCCCGCAACAGCGTGGTCTTGCCCGAGACCTGCTCCCCGGCGAACATGATGTTGCGCCGCGCCCGGACACAGGCCCGCAGAAAGTCGGCCATCTGCTCATCGAGCGCGCCCAGACGGACCATCATGGCCAGGTCGGCGTCCAGCAAACGGTGGCGGCGGATCGTGACGTGCGTGAACTCGCCGGTCACCTCCGGGCCCAAGGCCTGCACCCGGGAGCCGTCCTTGAGCCGCAGCTCGACCTCCGGGCTGAACGTCGAAAACGTCCGCCCGCTCTGCCCACTGGCCCTGATCAAGTCCCGGACCAGCTCCTCCAGTTCTTCCTCGGAGTCCGCAACCGGTGCGACCTGGACCGGCTCCGCGTCATCGCTGTACTTCAGGAACACCCGGTGCGGGCCCTCGATCCAGATGTCCTCCACCAGGTCGTCGTCCAGATAGCGCTGCAGCCGCCCGGCCCGGAAGCACATGTCGAAAGCGAGCGCGGCAAGTTCCCGCTCTTCGACCGGGGAGATACTGCCACCGCGGCCGGTCTCGCCGTCTGCCCAGATGGCCGCCTGCCCATTGATCAGGTCGCGGCCGCGCTGCTCCTCCGCCTCCCCGACCAGGGCCGGATTTCTCTTCTTCTCCTCCAGGAGCTGCTCCAGGACGATCTGCTTGATCTTCTGCGCCACCCGGTAGTCGATCCTTACCTGGGGGACCGCCCCCTGGCCCACCATGTGCGGCTGGCCCGCGCCCGCGCCCGCCCGTACGGCGGCCAGCGCAGATGCTCCAGCCGGTGCGGCGGGCGGAGGCGGGGGATAGGGCGATCCGTTGTAGACCGGTTCAGCGTGCATCGGGAACTCCCATCATCCGCTGATGCAGAGGCGAGGCGACCCGGGCCCGCTGGGTGGCCACCCGCTGCCGGATCGGTGTCGACGCATCCAGGACAGCCCGCATCAGCTTGCCCTCCCGAAACCGCTTGCCCTCCGCAGCACCGTCGGACAGCACCGCGGCCTCCTGCGGCCGGAACGGCAGACTCGCCACCACCGGCACCTGCAAGTGCTCCTCCACCTCACGCGCCGCGTAGGGCCCTTCGGTAATCAGCAACACCCCCAGGCGCCCGGAGCGCCGGCCCTCGCCGTCCAGCACAGCGGTGAGCATCCTGGCGCGTACGGCGGCCATGTGCAGGCTGCGCAAGGTGCTGCGCATCACCAGCAGCACCAGGTCGGCACGCTGGGCCAGGACCCGGGCCGGGCCGAAGGCCCCGTTGCGTCCCAGATCGAGCAGCACGTCATGACCGTGCTGCTCGATCCGGTCGATCCCGACGAACAGATCCGCGATCGCCCCCCACTCCGGAGCGAGCCCGGCCGCCTCCGAGGGACTGGTCAGCCCGGGCAGCAGCATCCGCGTCGGGTCATTCCGCCGGTCCTCGTCAGAAATACGCACGAGCTGGGTCCAGAACGCGTCCTGCAGGCTGACACTGCGGCGGGAGGCGGCCAGATTGTGCAGGCCGCGGTCAGCCGTCAGCCTGCTCTGCAACGCCCCCGCCAGCACGGCGCCACCATCGGGGCAACACTCGGCCAACAGCACCCGCCGGCCCTGCTCCACCGGCCACATCCGCAACAACGCCAGCGCCGTCGACGTTACCCCCGGCGCCCCCGGCACCCCCACCAGAGCGATCACAGCCATCAGGAACCGGCCCCGCTCGCCGCCTTCACGGCCAACGCCACATTCCCCGCAGCTGCTTGAGCTGCCAGCCGCGGCCCGCCCGCCGACTTGACGGCTACGTCGATCACCTGCTGGCCCGTGCTGTCCTGCTTGGTTCCCACCCGGACGATCCGTGCCTCCACTGTGACCGGACCGCTGTCCTGGCCCGGCTTGCCGTTCTTGCCCGCCGCCGTGGCGCCGCTGTCGCCGGTGAACACGACCTGCACCTGGTCCTCCGGCTTCAGCGGGGAATCCGGCAACTGCCCCGGCTTCAGGTTCAGCCCGACCAACTGCTCGTCCTGCCGCACCAGCGTGCGGCTGGTGACCTGCCCCGGAGCAAGCAGCGCACCGGGCAGCAGCTCGACAGCGGCACGCTTGCCGACCACCTGAGCCCGCTGCCCCGTCCCGATCGCCTTGAGCGCGGGATCCAGGGCCACCGACGCCTCCGCCAGGTCCGCGTCCTGGATCACCGTGCCCGCCGACACATCCCGGGCCATGACCAGGACCGGGGTGCGCTGACCGTTCTGCGTCCAGTACCAGTAGTTGCCCACCGCCCCCGCCGCGATCAACGCCGCGGCCAGGGCGAGCACACCCGGGCGACGGCGCCGTGCCTGCCACCGCAGGGACGGCGGGCCAGGCTGCGCCGGAATCTGACCCGCCGTAGAGGCGGGCGCTGCCGTCTTGCTCACGCTGTAACGCCTTTCGCTCTCACACTCAGTTGCCGACGGCCTGGAGCTCCCCGACCCCGACCCGGGTCTGGGATTGGCGGGTCTCGGTGAACTGGCCCGCGTCCACGGCGCCAGCAGTGACCGTCCAGTTGACCTGCCACGTCGCCGTCGCTGTCAGGGCGAACTTCTGGCCGGACTGGCCCGCCGAGGACGTCGCGAACGTGTGGCCGCAGGTCGGCGACGGCTTCATGCCTGCCGAGGCCTCGTACACGGTGCCCGGGCCGTTGCAGGTCACCGACGTGCCGTTACTGAACTTCCAAGTGATGGAGGCGACCTCGGCCGTCGCCGACACCGTCACCGCGCCCGCGGACGTAGTCGCGGTGTTCGGACCGAACGTGGTCGGGGACTGGTTCACCCACAGCCACATCGGCACCCCGACCGCGAACTTGCCCGCCGCCTGAGGACTGGCGATGTCCGGACCCGCCAGCTTCATCGAATCCACCGCGCGATGAGCCAGAACCTCCGGGTCGACAGGAGGCGCCGCTGGACCGCCGTCCGGGATCCATATCACCCCGACCCGCATGGTATCGGGGCAATACACCTGATACACCGCGCCCTTGTCGCCGGACTTGTGCCCCTCCCAGCCGAGATTGTTCGCCGGGGGCTGTGGCACCAGCCTGGTGTATGTGCACGGAGGAGGGCTGCTGCTCGCGGCTCCTGAATTGGCTGCTGCTGGTTTCTGCCCGCTAGTTCCGGGGCCGTCGCTGCTGTCTCGGGCGCACACGCTGACCCATGCCTCCGACCCCTGGCAACCTGGGTCATTGCCTACAGTCGGCCCGCCATCGGCGTGCGCGATTGCCGTGGACATGATGCTGGCTAGAAGGACCGCCGCTGCGGTTGTCAGCCGCCGCATGGCTGGCTGCCCTTCGTGGTGAAGTCCGTGATCATCCACCTGCCACCATCCCAACGTTCAGCCCTCACCTGCGCGAGATAGTGCAGGGGCTGAGCGCTCGGAAGGGGGACGGGCTTGTTGGCCTTGGTATCCCAGGTCTGCCAATTCGACAGGTCGACGCAGTCAGTCATAGTCGCAGTCGGAGTCTTGGCGCTGAGGTCCACGTTGGTCACGGTGACTTGGTGCCCCATGTCACCGCGGATCACCGTGCCCCGCTGCTTCATCCCGGCGAGGTCTATCCGTACCTTGCCCAATGCATCGAGCGTCGCGTACTTCTCAAGGTCGGTGCCCGAGGCGTCGGCCTTGTGGTACGCCTTCATCTGCTCTACCCACATGGAGTTGTAGGACGCGAGCACGGCTGCCTTCGCGGCCTCTTTGGGAGAGGCGCTCGAGGTAGCCGTGCCTGACGTCAGAGGAGTGGAGGACGTCGCGGTTGGGGTGGGGTTCTTGTCGGACGCCCTATCCGTGCTGCCGCTACAGGCGCTAAGGAGGGTGAGGGTTGCGAGCACGGCCGCCGCGGGTGCGCGCCCAGACGTGTGTGCGAGTCGACGACGGTGCCGCTCTGGTGCGAAGGTCAACTTGTCCTCCCCGTATGGTGCGTTGGGACTCGCTTGCCTGGTTCTGAGGTGGTTCACCCAGAACCTCACCTTGATATGGATTTACAGATCTACGTGACGGGCTTGTTCCGGTTTTGCTGTAGGCCCGCACACTAGCGCCACGCTCTGTCAATGGGCCATGTCATTCCGGTAGTTGCTTGCCGTGGCTCGATATGTTTCTGTCTTAATTCCGTCACTGGTCGGCGGGGGTGGGGCGGATCGGCAGGGCCGGAAACCTCCTCTGTCGCATGCCGGTCCCGGGTGACTGTCCGTGCGGGTTGTGGCATATGCGGAATGCAGGTACGGCGCCTCTCAACTGCCACTTCTTTGGCGGGAGTTACACCGGTAGCGGAGTCCTTCGCCAGTGCTTGTGAGACGCTCATACATGGCCGTGGCATGCAAGGAGGTGCGGGGTGGAGCCGCTCGGTGCGGGAGATCCGGCCAACATTGGCCCATTCGCGCTGCAAGCCCGGCTGGGGTCCGGCGGCATGGGGACGGTCTACCTGGCCCGCTCGCCCAGCGGCCGTACCGTCGCCGTGAAGACGGTGCGGCCGGAACTGACCGGTGACGGCGGCTTCAGGGAGCGCTTCCGCCGGGAGGTCGAGGCAGCCCGCAGTGTGAGCGGTTTCTTCACGGCCTCCGTTGTCGACGCCGACGTGGAGGCCGCTGTGCCGTGGGTGGCCACCGTCTACGTGGACGCCCCCGATCTTGCGACCCTGACCGCCGAGCGCGGTCCGCTGCTCGGGAGGGACGTACGCGCTCTGGGCGCCGGGCTGGCCGAGGCTCTCGCTGCCATACACCGCACCGGTGTGGTGCACCGGGACCTCAAGCCGTCGAACATCCTGGTCACCTCGGACGGCCCACGCATCATCGACTTCGGGATCTCCCGGGCGTTGAGCGACGGCCCGGCGCTCACCACGCTTGGCGCCGCGATCGGAACCCCCGGCTTCATGTCGCCCGAACAGGCCCAGGGACTTGCCATCTCGCCGGCCAGCGACGTCTTCTCGCTCGGCGCAGTTCTCTACCACGCGGCCGTCGGACGCGGCCCCTTCGGTACCGGCACCGCGCACGTATTGCTCTACCGCGTCGTGCACGACCAGCCCGACCTGACCGGCCTGCCGGCCGAGCTGCGCCCCGTGATTGAGGGGTGTCTGGCCAAGCAGCCCCATCAGCGGCCCATGCCCGACGAACTCCTTCAGTGGCTCGCGCCGGGTGCTGCCGTGCGGGACTTGGCGGTGCCGGTCGGCATGGGCGCTGAGCCGCAGTGGTGGGAACAGCCCACGGTGCCCGCCCCAGCTGTCGATCTTGCCGCTAAAATCGCCCGGCCCCCGGCTGAAGACGGTATCCCGGTGGCCCCGTCGCCCCCCGGCACTGGTGCGGATATCGCCTGGTGGTCGACCGGTGGCAGGCCCGTGGAGGAAGCGACCGATTTTTCCGGGCCCGGCTTTCCGGTTGGGCGTGAGGCGGTCGACGCGTACCGCGAACGCCGCCGGATTCGCGACCGCGGAGACCGTGGGCGGGCGCCGGGTCCGCGGGTGGACGAGCCGTTGGACCCCGGCGACGTGGTCGAGCACACAAAGTACGGGATCGGCACGGTGCTGGAAGTCCTCGACACGGACCAGGTACTGATCGCATTCGGGCCGCGCCACGGCGAACGCCGCATCATGCTGCGGTACGCGCCGATGCAAAAGATCAGCAGCCCCTAAAGGTTGTCCCGTATGGGGTGGTTGGGGTGGGATGATCTTGGTGTGGCTGGTGTGATCACGGTGTCGGAGCCGGGCTGGATAGGGCTGTTCTC
>NZ_JBIWHT010000033.1:0-64603 GCF_044764265.1 Streptomyces sp. NPDC094147
ATCCAGCACCACCCCGAACTCATCGACGGCTGCCTCACCGAAACCGGGCTGGTCCTCACGCCACACCCGACATGAACCCGAAAGGGTCAGTAGGCTCCCCGTAGTAGTCCTGACGGGAGCCGGTAAGGAGGCGGGGCGCATGGATCGCCGTCACAGTAGGCAGGGTCGGCATCGGCCCCGCATCCGTTTGTCCACCGGCCCTTCCGGCACGCGGTAACCGCCAGTCCTTCTTCGCGCCGCGTCCGTCTGGCCCACCCTGCCGGCGCAGGGTGAGAGGAGGCCGCCATGGCAGACCTGACCACCTTCGACTTCGCGCTCCGGCTCGCCGTCGGCGTCGGCTGCGGCGCCCTGATCGGCATCGAACGGCAGTGGCGCGCCCGCATGGCCGGGCTGCGCACCAACGCGCTGGTCGCCGCCGGTGCCACCCTGTTCGTCCTCTACAGCGAGGCCGTCGGCGACACGGGCAGCCCGACGAGGGTCGCCTCGTACGTAGTGTCCGGCATCGGATTCCTCGGCGGTGGCGTCATCCTGCGCGACGGAGCATCCGTACGCGGCCTCAACACCGCCGCCACCTTGTGGTGTTCGGCCGCCGTGGGAGTCCTGGCGGCCTCGGGCCGTCTGAGGCTGGCCCTGATCGGTACGGTCGCGGTCCTCGCGGTGCACCTGACGTTGCGGCCCGCCGGACGGCTCATCGACCGGGTTCCCCAGCACGACCCCGACACCGAAGGCGTACGAGCCACCGTCCACCTCGTATGCGACCGTGACGAGGACGCCCACATCCGCGCCCTGCTCCTGCAGTCCATGACGGGCACCGGGCTCACCCCCAGGGGTCTGCGCGTGCGACGCGAGGACGACGACACCACGGAAATGCGAGCAGTCGTCGCGGTCGGCGGCGACCCCGCCCGCGCACTGGAACAGCTCATCGCCCGCCTGTCGCTCGAACCCGGCATCCACGACCTGCACTGGCACCTGGACGCAACACCCACCGAAGCCGAACGGGACGCCGTGGCATGACCGACCACGACCGCGACCTGCCGGCGGAACGCCGCGCCGTACGGCTCGCCGCCCGCCGCCTCGCCGAGGAAGCGCCCGACCTGATCACCGCCTCCGCCGACGCGCTGCGTGCCGGACTGGCCGCCCGCGCGGACACCCTGCTCCAAGCCGCGCTCGCGGCCTGGCGAGCGGGCATCCCGCCGCAGGTCATAGCCGAGGACTCCCGGCTGTCCTCGGACATCGTGCTGCGGTGGATCGAGGCGGAGGACTGAGCGCACACTTCTTCGCCGCCGAAGCCGTCCTGCCCTTCCTGCACGAGACGGATGTCCACCACGTCGTGGATCTCCTGGCCGACCACTTCCCCGCTCGTTGCTGGCCCTCGACACCGCTGGCCCGGCCTCATCGAACCCAGGGCCAGGACGATGCGCTGAGCAAGGTCGACGCCCGCATGCGGTGGGACCTGCGCGGACCTGGCCGAACTCGCCGACTGGCAGCCGGGAGTCGAAGTACTCACTTCCCGCACACTCAGCGCTCTTCCGACCCGGATGTACGACGAGCTGCCCTCCGCGTGCCAGGAGATGCTCACCGGCCTCGCCGCCCAGCGACTGCCCCAGGTCGAGGAGTACCGCTCAGCCTCGTCCGGTTGCCCTGATCACCGGGAATCGGCACCGGTGAGAAGGGGATCGGGGAACGACGTCCAGCCGTCCCGTCCGAGTGACAGCTCCGCGTCGGTGAGCAGGGCTGTGTCCAGCGCGGTGCGAATACCCTCCTGGTCCAGGTCGATACCGGTCAGGACGATCTCGTTGCGCCGTTCCCCGTAGTAGGCGTCCCAGAACCAGGAAGCGAGGGCGCGCCGTTGCGGCGACGCGGCGGTCCAGGCGGGTGAGTCGGCGGCTTCCAGCCAGCGGTCCGCCTCCCTCAGCTCCAGGTAGGGCCCGGCCGAACGCCAGGTCACGACGGACTCGGGGCGGCTGCACAGCCACAGGTGCCCCCTGCCCCGTACGACGCCGGACATCACCGTGGGGAGTACGTCGGCCAGCCGCTCGGGATGCAGCGGGCGGCGGGACTGCCAGAGCAGCGACGCCACGCCACGGCTCCCGCCCGGCCGCGAGCGCATTACCGTCACCGGCTCCAGCTGAGCCTGCCACTGCTCCGCGGCGCCCTCGCGCCCTGCTTGGACGAGGGACTCGGGCGTTTCCGACTCCGGCAGACCGGCGTCCGCTGGTGTCAGGAGCAAGGCGTGGCTGTTGAGTTGGGCAGCCAGTGCGGCGAACGCGGACCTCTGTTCACCCCCGTCCACGGCGCCGTCGGGAATGATCAGTGCGTCCGCCGCTTCCACCTGGCGCGCTGCGGCTTCGGCAGGAGTGAGCGGCTCGCTTCGATCCCGTCCCGTCCACAGCCGCAGAGACTGGTGTACGCAGCTGATATCCGCCATGAATGACGCCGGATCAACACCGACAACGACAGGTGCCGGGTCGTAGAACTCGCCCAGGGAACCGCTCCCGACGCGAGCGCGCCACAGCTCCACCATGAGGGGCAGGACGCCGACGTTCTCGGGCAGGGCTAGGACGACGTGCGCGGGCCCGGCGGTACGCCGCAGCTCCAGCAGGTCCTGACGAAGGATGACCACCGGGTCACCCGTCGCGCCTTTGGATGCTTCCCGCCCGGTCGCTTCGGCACCCGACAGGTAGCGCTGCACGACCGGACGCCCACCCCTCCGGCCCTCGATGGAGACGGACAGGAGCACGGCACGCGGCGACAGCCGCAGCAGCCGGTCGACAACCGCGCCCCGGACGTCGGGCGTGTTGCCGGCCACGACGCTCAACAAGCCCTTGCGCACCCTGATTCCCTCAGTTGAGGTGGGCGACGTGCCGTGGAGCGGGTGCCGCGCGCAGCCGGTCGGGCAGCGTCCCGTCGTCCGCCATGCCGGCTCGCAGCCACGCCCCGACGGCTTCGACGTCGGCCTCGGTGGAGAGCGGACCCAGCCGCACGACGGGCCCGGTGGGCCTGCGGTCCACCGCGCAGGGCTGCACGGCGGCGCACAGGCCCTGGCCCTGGCCCTGGTCCTGGTCCTGGCGGCAGCGCAGGAGGTGCGTAAGACATCCGGTGGAGACCATGACTCCGTGGCGGCAGCCCCGAACAACCCTGCGCAATCCGTCCATCACCTGGCTGGTGGTGGGATCACAGGACGCACAGACGACGAGGGTGAAAGGGCGGTTTCGACGGCTGCGGACGGCTTTACTCATGTCCGGGTTCCCTCCACACAGCACTAATGAACATGATTTCCATTTTTATATCACGCCGGAGGAGTCGCCCGCGGGGAGCTGCCACTGCCGGGACGCCGACTGGGCGGCCCACATGCGGGCGTAGCGGCCGTCGGGGTTCGCCAGCAGGTCGGTGTGGGTGCCGCGCTGGGTGATGCGGCCGTCCTCGACGACCAGGATCTGGTCGGCGCCGACGACGGTGGACAGGCGGTGGGCGACGACCACCACCGTCTTCCCGGCCACCAGTCGGTCGATGGCTTGCTGCACCACTGTTTCCGAGGTGCTGTCCAGGGCGGCCGTGGGCTCGTCGAGCAGCACGATCGGGGTGTCCTTGAGGAAGGCGCGGGCGATGGAGATGCGCTGGCGTTCGCCGCCGGAGAGGGCGGATCCGATCTCACCGACGGACGTGTCGTAGCGGTCGGGAAGGCGGTCGACGAAGTCGTGGATGCCGGCGGCACGGGCCGCTTCCTCGATCTCCGTGTCGGTCGCGTCCGGGCGGGCGAGGGCGATGTTCGCGCGGATCGTGTCGTCGAAGAGGTAGACGTCCTGGAAGACGACGGAGATGTGCCGCAGCACCTCGTCCGGGTCGAGTGACGCCAGGTCCACGCCTCCGACCCGCACCGAGCCCTCCTGCGGGTCGGCGTAGCGGCTGATGAGCCGGGTGACGGTCGTCTTGCCGGAGCCGGACGGGCCCACGAGGGCGGTCAGGCTGCGTTCCGGGATGATGAAGTCGGCCTTGTTCAGGGTGGGTTCATGTTGGCCGTCGTAGGCGAACGTGACGTGGTCGAAGTGGATGCCGAAGGCGGTAGGTGGGGTTCCGCCGACGGCGACCGGCAGTGGGGGCACCGACAGGACGTCGTCGATCCGGGCCAGTGCCGCCTCCGACAGCTCGAAGAGCTTGGTCATGGCGGCGGCCAGGCCGAGCGGCTCGGCGAAACGGGCCGCGGCGACCGTGATGGCGAGGAGGGTCGCGGGGGTGAGCCGGGCGTCGAGAACGAGCGCCGCGCCCAGAGCGACAAGGGCCACCAGGGCGAGCTGGACGATGAGTTGGGCGCCGGCGACGGGGAGTGCGGCGGAGCGGTTGGCGGCGGCCTGGGTGCGGTGTTGCCGGTGCAGTACCGGGACCAGCCTGGGCGAGTCGGCTCCCGCCTGACCGGTGGCCTTGAGAACCGGCAGTCCCTGGACGTACTCGACGATCCGCGCGGCCGCCTCCGCGTCGGCCTCGTCGACCTCGCGGAAACCGTAGCCGGACCGGCGCTGTACCTGCCGTACGAGAGGGACGGCGGCCAGGGTGCCCGCGACGAGTACCAGGCCGAGCCGCCAGTCCAGGGCGAGGACCATCACACCCAACACCATCGGAACCGTTACCAGTTGGATGAAGAGGGAAGCCAGTGAGGACACGGCGGTGGCCGCCGTGGTCGCGTTGCCGCCTACCACTTGGGTGAGGTCGCCCGCGGCACGTCGGTTCAGCTCCTGCTGCGGCATCGCGCGCAGGGCGGCTCCGAGTCGCAGGCGCGTGGAGCCGGTCACCAGGTGCCAGTGGTCGTAGGTGAACGCCATCTCCCGCATCCGCAGGGCGCCTTCGGTGGCTACGAGGGTGGCCAGGAGAGCCAACCAGCCCCAGGCGCGACCGGTGCGCACCTGGTCGCGGCACAGTTCGGCGAGCAGCGGGACGAAGCAGGCGTACGCGGCAGCTTGCAGGACGGTCGCCGCGAGGGAGACGCGGAGGGTGGCGCGGAACTGCGCGGCATACGGCCCTGCCGCGGTGAGCATCAGGCGGAGGATGCGCTTCACGGGGTGACCTCCCGGGTGCGGTTGCCGGTCATGCCCCAGGCGGCGGCCTGCTGGTGGCTCGACCAGAGGCGGGCGTACCGGCCGCCCGCGGCGACGAGGTCGGCGTGGCGGCCCTGTTCCGCGATGTGGCCGTGGTCGAGGACGACGATCTGGTCGGCGTCGGTGATGGTGGACAGGCGGTGGGCGATGACGAGAACGGTGCGGCCCCGGGTGAGGCGGGCGAGAGCCTGCTGGATGGCGGCCTCTGTCTCGGGGTCGGTGAAGGCGGTGGCCTCGTCGAGGACGACGATCGGGGCGCGAGAGAGGATCGCGCGGGCGATGGTGACGCGCTGCCGCTGGCCGCCGGAGAGGCGGGCGCCGCGTTCACCGACCTGGGTGTCGTAGCCCTCGGGCAGGTCGCCCACGATGAAGTCGTGGGCGGCTGCCGCCTCGGCGGCGGCGCGGACCTCGCCGTCGGTGGCGTCCGGGCGGGCGAGGCGGATGTTCTCGGCGACGGTGCCGGTGACCAGGAACGGGTCCTGGAAGACGAGCGCGACATGGCGGAGCAGCATCTCGCTCGCGATGTCGCGGACGTCCACCCCGCCCACCCGCAGGGCTCCCGCGTCGACATCGTGGAAGCGCGGGATCAGCCGGGCCAGGGTGGACTTGCCGGAGCCCGAGGCGCCCACGAGGGCGCACACCGTGCCCTCGGGGATCTCCAGGTCGATGCCGTCCAGGGCGGGCGTGTCCTCTCGTCCGGGGTAGCGGAAGGTGACCTTCTCGAAGGTGATGGCCGAGCCGTTCGGCTCGCGAGGGGCGGTGGGCTCGGGCAGGGGCGGGGCCTCCAGGAGGTCGCGTACGCGGACGGCGCCCGCCTTGGCGTCGTTGATGTGGTTCGTCAGGTGCATCAGGGGCGAGACCGCTTCGATGGGCAGCGTGCCGATGAGCAGCGCAAGGAGCAGGTCGGTGAGGGAGATCCAGCCGGCCGTGAGCATGGGGACGCCGGTCGCGGCGACGATCAGCAGGGTGGGCAGGGGCACGATGAACAGGCGGTGCAGCAGGCCGGAGGTGCGGGTGGTGGCCATCCAGGCGGCGACCGCCTCGGTGAACTCCTCGACCGCGGAGGCGAAGCGGCCGAAGGAGGCCCGGCCGTCGTCGAAGGTGCGCACGACCGGCATGCCCTGGACGAATTCGACGACGGCCGCGTTCACGTTCTCGTTCGCCGTGTTGTAGCGCTCGCGCTGAGTGCCGTAGTCACGCGCCAGCAGCGAGAAGCAGACGAAGGCGACAGGGACGATCAGCAGGACGGCGAGCAGCATCCGCCACTGCACTATGCCCAGGGCCAGCAGGGCGGCGACCGGCTGGCCGATGCCGGAGCCGAGGAACGGCAGCGCGTCGGCGACCACGTTGTGCAGGGACTTCACATCGTCCTGCACGATCTTCTTGACACGCCCGGCGCCGAGCCGCTGCACCTCGCCCAGCGGCATGCGCGCCAGGCTGTCGGCGAGCTGCCTGCGCAGCACGACCTCAAGTTCGTAGCTGGCCTCGTGCGCCAGGTGTTCGGCCAGCCAGCGGGCGCCGAAGCCGCCCACCAGGCCGGCGAGCGCGCCCAGGGCCCAACGGGTGACGACGGCACCGGAGGGTTCGTCGGCGAGGAGTTCTCCGACGGCGTACACCAAGCACACCAGCCCCACGACGTTGAGCACACCGCTCAACAGGCCGAGTGCGGCGGCGCGTTGGAGCCGTCGGCGCACCTGTGCCGAGCTCGTGGCGAGGCCCAGGACGGCATTCAGGCCGCTCATGCGGTCACCTGCTGGGCGAGCGCAGCCTTGTCGACCTTGCCGAGGGCCGTCCGCGGGAAGGACGTCAACACCCACACCTCGTCGGGAAGTTTGTACGTGGCAAGACCCCGCTCGATGAGATGGGCGGTCAGGTCGGCAAGGCTGGGCGGGGTGCCGCGCGGGATGACGCAGGCGCAGGAGCGCTCCCCCAGCCGTTCGTCGGGCAACCCCACCAGGGCCGCTTCGTGGACGGCCGGATGGGCGAGCAGGTGGTTCTCGACCTCTTCGACCGGGACCTTCTCGCCGCCCCGGTTGATGACGTCCTTGATGCGCCCCTCCACGACGAGGTGCCCGCCGGGCAGCCGCCGTACGAGGTCGCCGCTGCGGTAGAAGCCGTCCTCGGTGAAAGCCCTGGCGTTGAGTTCGGCGGCCTTGTAATAGCCGCGCAGCGTGTACGGGCCGCGCACCAGCAGCTCGCCCACCTCACCGTCCGGTACGTCACGCCCGTCGAGCCCTACGACACGGATCTCGTCGTCCTCGCTCAGCGATCGACCCTGGGTGTCGAGGACCAGCTCGTCGGGGTCGTCGAGGCGGGTGTAGCAGAGCAGCCCCTCCGCCATGCCGAAGACCTGTTGCAGGCGGCAGCCCAGTTCGGGGGCGATACGCCGGGCGGCCTCGGCCTTCAGTCGGGACCCGCCCACCTGGAGAAGCTTCAGACTGCTGAGGTCCTCCTCGGCCCACTCTGCCGCCTCCAGCCACAACAGGGCGAGCGAGGGGACGAGCGCGGTGACGGTGACGCGTTCGCGGGCGATGAGCGGGAACGCCATGTCCGGGCTGGGGTTGGGGCACATCACGACCGTGCCGCCCGCGTGGAGCGTGCCGAGCAGGCCGGGACAGGCAAGGGGGAAGTTGTGGGCCACCGGCAGTGCTGCCAAGTAGCGTGTACCGGCGTTCAGTTGGGCCACCACCGCGCTCTCGGCCGCGTTGTAGAGGTAGTCGTCGTGGGTGCGCGGGATCAGCTTGGCGGCTCCGGTGGTACCGCCGGACAGGAGCAGCAGCGCCACGTCGGACGGGTCGAGCTCCGGCAGCGGCCGCGGCTCAGCGGACAACGACGCCAGGCCGGTGAACTCCTGGGCGTCCCCGACGACCAGCACGTGCCGCAGGCGCGGTGCCCTCTCGCGTACGGCGCGGGCGAGCAGCCGGTGGTCGAAGCCGAGGTGGGTGTCGGGGATGACGTAGGCCACCGCCTCCGACAGGGCGAACAGGTGGGCGATCTCGGCCTCCCGGTGGGCGGGCAGCGCCATGACCGGGACGGCGCCGAGCCGGAACAGGGCGAAGGACAGCTCCAGGAACTCCGCGATGTTCGGCAGGTGGACGACGACCCGGTCCCCGGCCGACAGGCCGAGTTCCCGCAACCCGGCCGCCAACCGGTCGGCACGCTCGTCGAGTTCGCGGTACGTCCAGCGCCGGTCTCCGTCGATGACGGCGACTGCGTCAGGGGCGGCCCCGGCTCGTTCGCGGAGCAGGGAGCCCAGGGTACGACCCGGCCAGTAGCCGCGTTCGCGGTAGCGGGCGGCGAACTCCTCGGGCCAGAAGGTGCATCCGTCGAGCATGGTCAGCCCTCCTTCGGGACGACGTACGGGGCGACGCTCCGGAGCTTCTCGCAGGTCTCCTCGTACTCGCGGGCCGGCCGGGACGCCCCGACGACACCCGCGCCCGCGCGCAGCCAGGCCCGGCCGCCGCGCTGGTAGACGGCGCGCAGGACCAGGGCGGCGTCGAGCGATCCGTCGGCACCGGCCCGCAGGACCGCGCCCGCGTACAGGCCGCGCGGCTCATCCTCCAGTTCACGGATCAGTTGGTACGCGGCCTGCTTGGGGATGCCGGACGCGGTGACAGGCGGGAAGACCGCGCCGAGAGCGTCCCAGGCGGTGCGGCCCTCGGCCAGGTCGGTGGTGACACGGGAGGCCAGGTGCTGGACGCTTCCGCGCGGCTTGACCGTGAGGAACTCCCCCACGCGCGTGGTGCCGGGCGCGCCCACACCGGACAGCTCTTCCACGGCGAGTTTCACGGAGGTGGCGTGCTCGTAGACCTCCTTCGGGTCGCGTAGCAGTTCCCTGCGCAGGGCGGCGTCCGTGTCGGGTTCGCCGGTCAGGGCCCGGGTTCCGGCCAGGGGCTGGGTGGTGGCGGTGCCGTCCCCGGTCACCTCGATCACCCTCTCCGGGCTGAAGCCGGCGGCCTGTACGCCGTCGAGGTCGAGCAGGAAGGAGCGGGCGGGCGTGTTGCCGGCGCGGCCGGTGACGTAGGTGGCGGTCATGTCGACGGGGAACGGCACGGGCACGGAGCGCGACAGGATGACCTTGTCCAGTCTTCCGCGCCCGATCTCGGCGACGGCATGCGCGACGTGACCGTGGTAGGGGCCGTGCGGTGCGTGGACGTCGACCGGCTTCGGGGCACGCGGCGACGCGTGCCGTGGCGACTCGGCGAGGGTCTTGCGCAGGCGGTCGGGCAGATCGGAGTCGGTGGTGCGGACTTCGACCCTGTCTTCGGTGACCGTCAGCTCCGTGCCCGGGACGATGAGATGGGCCAGCAGGTCCCCGTTGCGGGCTCCGCTCGCCAGCTCGAAGGACAGCCAGCCGTACGCGTGCCAGTCCTCGACGGGCGCCTCGTGGAGCGCGGTGCGTATCGGCTCCCAGGGTGTGCCGGTCCAGGGACGTACGTGCCCGCCGCTCCGCACGGTGCGGGCGTCGACGCGTATCTCGTGGATCGGGTTGCCCGCCAGGTACCAGTGCCGCTCGCGCTCGTAGACGACGTAGTGGGTGAGAAGACCGGAGTCGGCGAGGTGGGCGATGGTGGTCAGGGGGTCGAACGGACCCTCGATATGGGTCTCTTGGTAGCCCATGGTGATCTCCTGCGTGCGTAAGGCGGTCAGCGGCGGTGCAGCGCGCGCAACGGGGCGGCCACGAGGTCGGCGACATGGGCGGCGTTCGGCTCCTCGATGCAGCTGAAGTGGCTGCCCTCGATGCCGGTGACGGGCAGGTCGCCGATGCACACGTCCCGCCAGAAGGCGAGGGTCGTGTCGTCCATGCCGGGCGCGAAACCGGAGGCGCCGCGCGGCAGCAGGAAGCGGATGTCGTCCGCGTACGGCGGCGGGGTGAAGCGGGCCGACAGGAAGCTCTGCCGGAAGACCCGGAACATCCCGGCGACCATCTCGCTCGGCACGGTCTCGCCGCCCGCCTCGGTTGCCGTGCGTGCGTACACCTCGAACCGCTCCTCCCGGGTGTACGAGCCCAGGCGCCGGAAGAAGTCCCCGGCCCGGTCGAGCTCAGGATCGCCGGCGACCTCGGCCAACGCGCCCAGCGGGACCTTGCCGCCGTTGCGCTCGATGACATGCACGAATCCGCGTACGACGGTGTCCGCGTCGATGTCGCCGAAACCGGTCTGCGCGAGGGAGATGTGCAGGTTGGGCACAAACAGGATCTCGATCATCAGGTCGTCCTCGACGTCGACCACGACCGGGTGGCTGCTGATGAGCACCAGGTCCTCGACCGTCACACCGCGTTCGTCGAGGCGGCGGGCGACCTCGGTCGCGTACAGGCCGCCGAGGCAGTAGCCGATGAGCTGGACGTGGTCGTGGCCCTCGGCCAGCAAGCGCTCGGCGTAGTCGTCGGCGGCGCGTTCGATGACGGTGGCCGGGTCCTGGGCGAGGTAGCGCTCGGTGTCGTCGATGACGACGCCGAGGACAGGGCCGAGGTCCTGTTCGACGAGGCGGGCGGCGAGCGGCCGGTAGCAGTCCATCGTGCCGAGTCCGGCGTGGAACATCACCCGCAGCGGGCCGCTGCCGGTGGTGCTGAAGGACATCAGGGCGGCGTTGCCGGTGGTGGCGCGGCGCAGGGTGGGATCGGCGGAGATGTCCCCACGGTCACGCAGGAAGGCGGCGAGGTCCGCGAATGTGGGGTGGTTGAGGAGCTGCCGCAGCAGGGTGTCGAAGGGGATACCCGACGCCTCGGGGACCTCCTCGCGGAGCCGGCCGGCCATGCGAGCCATGATCAGCGAGTCGGCTCCGTGGTCGTAGAAGCTGTCGGTCCGGCCGATGCGTCCACTGGGCAGCGCCTCGGCCCAGAGACCGGCGAGACGGGACTCGAAGGCGTCGGCGGGTGCCTCGGCCGCCCGTTGGGGTGTCGCGTCGGTGACGGCGGGCCGCCAGCCCTGGAGCGTACGGCGGTCGACCTTGCCGTTGCCGGTCAGCGGGAGCGCGTCGGCGACCTGGACGTGCGTGGGGACCATGTGGGCGGGCAGCCTGTCCCGCAGGAAGGCCGTCAGATCCGACTCGGTGACGTGCGCGCGATCGGTCTTGAGGCGGGCGGCGAACAGGTGGATGTGCTGCGGGGCCAGGGCGTGTCCTTCGTCGGGCAGACACAGCACCTCTTCGGCGCCCGCGTCGTGCAGCAGGTCGAGCCACTCGTCGCGGTTGAGATAGGAGGCGCCGCCGAGGGCGCGGTCGTCCTCCGGCTCGGTCATCATGAACGCCTGGGAGGCCAGGATCCAGGGGTGTTCCCGGGTGGGTTCGGTGAGCACCAACCAGCCGCCGGGGGCGACGAGTTCGGTGAGCCGGGTCAGTGAGGCGCGGATGTCGCGGGCGTTCTCCAGGACGCCGACCGCGAGGACGACGTCGTACGCGTTCGGGGCGAGGCCCTGGGTGCGATGGTCGGCGTCGACGTCGAAGACGCCGAAGCTCATCCGCGGACGCTCGCGATCGCCGAATCGGCGGCGGGCCTCGGGCAGGAAGAAGGGCGCCACGTCCGTGAACAGGTACGTGCTGTCCCGGTCCGCCAGCGCCCGGAGTGCGTCCTCGGTGGTGCCGCCGGTGCCGGCGCCCGCCTCCAGGACGCGCAGCGGAAGGTCGGCGGGGTGCTCGGCGGCTATGCGCTCCAGAACCGCTCCGACAGCCCGGTTGAGGTAGCGGGCGGTGGCGTTACGGCGGTAGAGGGCGTGCGCGGTGTCGAAGTCGCCGTCGGGGAAGAGGAGTTCGACGGGGTCCTGGCGTCCGGTCAGCAGCTCGGGCAGGCGGTCGGCGTGGTTCTTCACGTAGGCGAGGACGTCGCGGGAAGCGACCTCATCGTTCCAAGCCCGCTCGGCCTCCGCCCACAGTCGCGCTGTGGTCGGCGCGTCTGCCTCTCCGACGCCGCGCTCCTCCAGCACGGCGAGCCAGCGGCGTACCAGCCAGTGGTGGCGTGGGCTGACTCCGGCGTCCGCCAAGGCCCGCCCGTCCGCGGCCGGGAACAGTCCCAACTCCCGAAGCGCGTGGGCCATGGCGGACAGCACGGCCGCGTCGAAAGCGTCGACGTGCACGGTCATCTGGTCGTCGCCCAAGTCGGGTAGGACCGCGTCGGCCGATGCGCTGACCGTGGGCGCGAGGGACTCCAGGGCCGCCGCTCGCGCGGCGGGCGCGGGCTCGACAGCGCCGAGGAGCGCCCGTGCGTCTCCCTCGCCGTCCACGACGACGGCCGCCGCGGCTACTGCGGGGTGTTCCAGCAGTGCCGCCTCGATCTCACCCAGCTCGATGCGGTGACCGCGCACCTTCACCTGGGTGTCCTCACGGCCGAGGAACTCAATCTCGCCGCCGGGCAGGTAGCGGCCCAGGTCACCGGTTCGGTAGAGGCGTTGGCCATCCCGCTTGACGAAGCGATGGGCGGTGGCCTGCGGGTCGCCCAAGTACCCTTCCGCGAGGCCGTGTCCGCTGATGTACAGCTCCCCCGCCACCCACACCGGGCAGTCGCGCAGTTCGGCGTCCAAGACCCGGAAGCCCTGGTTGGCGAGCGGGAGACCGTACGGGATGCTGCGGCGGCCCTCGTAACTGCCCTCACACTGGTGGTAGTTGGACCAGATGGCCGCCTCGGTGGCGCCGCCGAGCGCTACGACGTCCAGTCCGGGCAGGCGGTGCGCGAGTGTGCCCGGCAGGGTCACGGGGATCCAGTCCCCGGACAGCAGCGCGAGACGGAGTGTGGGCAGGTCGATGTCCGATTCGGATTCGAGGTAGGTCGCGAGCATCTGCATCAGGGCCGGGACCGAGTTCCAGAGGGTCACGCCGTGTTCGTCGATCAGCTCGGCCCAGTGGGAAGGGTCGGTGCGGCGCTCCGGATCGGGCAGGACGAGGGCGCCGCCCACCGAGAGCGGGCCGAGGATGTCGTACACCGACAGGTCGAAGCCGAGCTGAGCCAGGCCCAGGACCCGGTCGCCGTCGGTGACGCCGAAGCGGCGGTTCACGTCCTCGATGGTGTTGAGCGCCGCCCGGTGACTGATGACGACGCCCTTCGGGCGGCCGGTGGAGCCGGAGGTGTGGATGACGTAGGCGGGTGCGTCCGAGTCGCCGTCGCAGGGGGGTTCGGCGGCGCTCGCCGCAGGGGCGAGGGTGTCGACGGCAATCGCATGGCTTCCGGCGTCCACCCAGGACTGGGTGAGGACGTGCCGTACTCCGGCGTCGGCGAGCAGGGCGGCGCGGCGCAACGGCGGCTGCGTGGTGTCGACCGGCAGGTAGACAGCGCCGGCCAGGAGGGTTCCGAGTACGGCGATGATCTGCTCGGGGCCCTTGTCCATGACGACGGCGACGCGTTCGCCGGGGATGCAGCCCACGGCGCGCAGCTGCTCGGCGACGGCAGTGGCACGGGCGGCCAGCTCTCCGTACGTCAGGCTGCTATTGGGGGCGATCACGGCAGATCGCTCGGGCGTGCGGGCCGCCTGGGCGAACACGCGCTGGTGCAGCAGGCCGTCGGGGAGTTCGCTCGCCGTGTCGTTGGCGCGGCGGCGCTCCTCGGTCTGCCAGGCGGGCAGCGGTACGACGTCGGTGGTGTCCCAGAGCTCCTCGCCGTCGGCGAGGTCGCGTATCAGCGTGTCGAAGGCGTCGAACATGTCGTCCACGACCCGGTCGGGGAACACGCCCTCGCGGACGTCCCAGTTGATCTGGAGGCCCTCGGCGTCGTCCATGGCCTGGCAGTCGATGAAGACCTGCGGGGTCTGAGTGATGCCGAAGCCGTCCAGGCGACCCTCGGTACCGCCCTTGCCCAGACCGATGGCACTGGTGAACACCACCGGCATCAGGGCGGCCTCGCGGCCTCGGCGGCGGGCGAGTTCGCGCAGCACCTCCACGCCCGAGCACAGGCGGTGGTCGAGGTCGTCGAAGAGCCGGCCGGCGAGGGTCCGGGCCTGCTCCGCGAAGGGTGCCGGTGACGCCGGCTCGACGGCGAGGAGGTTGACAGTGGTGAAGTCGCCGACGACGTGGTCGATCTGCTCGTGCAGCGGGAGGCGGTTGAGGACGGTGAGGTTGAGGCAGAAGCGCGGGGTGCGGCTCCAGCGGCCGACGACGGCGGAGTAGGCGGCGAGTACGGCCGCGGTCGGGGTGAGGCCGCGGCGTTGGGCGCGGGCTTTGAGACGTTCCCAGCAAGCGGTGTCCAGCTTGAGGAAGCGGCGGCGGAAACGGGGCGGGTCCGGGCTCACGTCCGCGATCGGCAGATCGGGGGCGGGCGGAAGGGTGTCGAGCCGCGCCCACCAGTAGTCCTTGTCCCGCTGGCGGGCAGGGGACTCGCGCAGCCCCCGCTCGGCCAGCAGATAGTCACGGAACTGCGCGTCCAATGCCGGGAGTTGGGCGTGAGGGTCGGCGTGCAGTGTCTCGAACTCGCCCAGCAGCAGCCAGATGCTCGCCCAGTCCGCGATCAGGAAGTCCATCGACAGATGGAGGACCGCCCGGCTTTCGGTGCGAGTGACGCGCAGCTCGAACAGCGGCCAGCGCGTGGTGTCGTACACGCGATGACCCATCTCCTCGCGCGATGTGAGCAGCGCCTCCTCGCCCTCCGCCGCGGGCACGGTCAGGCGCGGCACGCTCGGCAGGACCTGTTGGTGGCCCGCCGGGTCGATGACGGCGCGCAGCATGTCGTGGCGGGCGACGAGCCGGTTCCAGGCATCCTCGGTGCGGGCCGGGTCCAAGTCGGGGTAGGTGACTTCGAGGTAGACGTGGCAGGCGACGCCGCCGTAGCCGAAGACCTCGTTGCGGCCCAGCAGGTAGGCGGCCTGTACGTCGGTCAGCGGGAACGGCTCGTGACGGGCGGCCGGGTCGGGGGTGAGGGCGGCGGGCCGGGCTTCGGCCCGCAGACACTCCAGTACGGCCGCCTTGCCGTCCTTCAGTGCCTGGAGCCGGCCGGCGCTCAGTGTGCCCTTCGGGGCGCGGTAGCGGAGGGAACCGTCCTCCTCCCAGAGTTGGACACCTGCCTGGCGCAGCTGGGTGATCAATTCGGCCGGGGTGGAAGTGGTGGTCATCGTACGTTCTCCTTGGCCTCGGCCGTGAGGGGCGCGATGTTGGCGTTGAAGCGGAAGAGGTTGTCCGGGTCCCAGGTGTCCTTGACCAGGGCCAGACGCTTGTACGTGGCCGTCCCGTAGGCGGCGTGCACCCAGTGCTGCTCCGGATCGGGCAGGAGGTTGACGTACGGGCCCTGGGTCACGTCCTGAAGTGCCTGCCGGCAGGTGCGGGCGGGTGCCAGGTGCTCAGGGCTGTCGGGGTCGTCCCCGTACCACTGGGCGCAGATCTCCACGAACCACCGGGCGTCGCGGTGGGCGAACGCCGTCGGCCCGGCGGGCGCCCGGCCAATGGCGCCGCCGAGTGCGCCGAGGACGACGGAGAAGTTCGGTCCTGCCGACTTCCAGTGGTCGGTGAGGAGGTCGAGCGTGATGTCGGAGAGCTCGGGGAGGAGTTCACCGCGGTTGTAGACGTGCTGGCGGGCGGCGCCCTGCGGGCTCGGGAGCAGGCGTTGGTAGGCGGTGTACGGCAGCCTGGTGATGCCGTCGGCGACCGGGTGGGCGGCGCCGTGGCGCAGGGGTGCGAGTACCTCGTCGGCCTGTTCGGGCGGCCCGAACCAGCTCGGGATCAGCACGGCGCACCGTTCGAAGTGCAGGTGCTCGGGGACGAACGGCAGGGGCGGCGCGGTCCACAGCAGGACAACCAGGGAGGCCGCGTCGGGTGCGGTGGCCAGCCAGTCCCTGGCCGCCCGTAGGGCGGTGCGCGCCTGCGAGGCGGGGTGGACCAGGGCCCCGGCGACGACGCCGGTCACCGGGTGCAGTCGGAAGCCGAAGCGGGTGACGACGCCGAAGTTGCCGCCGCCTCCGCGCAGCGCCCAGAACAGGTCGGGGTGGTGGTCGGCGTCGGCGCGCACATGCCGCCCGTCGGCGGTGACCAGCTCGAAGAAGGTGACGTTGTCGCTGGTCAGTCCGTGCTGGCGGGACAGGTCGCCGACGCCGCCGCCGAGGGTGTGGCCGGCGATGCCGACGTCGCTGTTGCGCGGGCCGGGGACCGCGAGCCCGGCCTCCTGCGTGGCGGCGTCGAACTCGCCCCAGGTCAGACCGGGTTCCGCGACAGCGGTACGGCCGACGGGGTAGACGTCGATCCGCTTCATCCCGCCGAGGTCCACGACCACGCCGTCGTCGCAGGTACCCCAGCCCGCCACGTGGGCGCCTCCGCCGCGGACCGCGACCGGCAGTCCGTTCCGGCGGGCGTGGGCGAGGACGGCGATCACGTCGTCGGCGTCCGTGCAGCGGGCGATCAGGGCGGGGCGCCGGTCGGCGCGGGCGTTGCGGACGCGGCGGGCCCGGTCGTATCCGGGCGCCCCCGGGGTGAGGATCCGGCCGCGGAATCCCGGCAGGGCGTGGGATGCGGTACGCATGGTCACTCCTTCCGAGCGGCCTGGGCCATCAGGACCGCGCCGTGCAGCTTGGCCGGGTCCAACGAGCCGGTGAGGCCGTCGAGTTCGACCGCGACGACGCCCGTGTCTTGAGCCGCCTCGACGGTGATCGGGCCGTCCCGCTCCACGTGGGCGGCGAGCGCGTCGAAGGCGCCGCGGTCGTGATCGGCGACGCCCAGCCGCACCCGCGTGATGCGCCGGGCGCCGTTGGGGTGGTGCACGGCGGCGGGGCGCTGTGGCGGGTCGTAGGCGGAGACGACGAACGGGAGCCGGGCGGGGCGGGCGGCGAGGAACTGGTAGCGGACGAGGTCACCGTCGGGGCGGATGCGGCGGCCCTTCATCACACGAGAGATGTGCACTCCCGAGGCGCGCAACGTCCCGTGCGCGCCCACGAGTTCGGTGGTGTCGGTCTCCAGCGCCAGGTCCCGCCAGCCCTCGCCCGGGCGGGCCCAGCGGGCCAGCCGCTCCCCGGCCGCCGTGCCGTGGACGGCGGCCATCGGCAACTTCAGGAACCGGAAGGCGGGAGGAAGCTGGAAGAATTCGATGAACGGCCCTTCCTCGAACCACAGCAGGGCGTTGTGGGCGCGCTCGGGCGAGCTGCCGAACTCGACGGTGAATCCGAGCTTTTCGTAATCCCGAACGACCGAACGGACGTCGTCGACCTTGCACAGCACATGACTGCATCGCAGCACGGTGTTCTCCCCCAGGTACTGGTGATCAGTTGACGCGGGCCGCGAACAGCCGTTGGCCGAGCGGCGCGAGTGGATGGTCCTCGTCCGGCACGGTGATGACCTGCGCGAGTCCCGCTCCGGCCAGCGCGTCCAGCCACTGCCGGCGGGACAGGAAGGTGGTGTCCGTCTCGCGCCGGGCGTCCTCGGGGGCGGTCATCATGAACGCCTGGGAGGCCAGGATCTCCAGGTGTTCCCGCGTCGGTTCGGTGACGAGGAGCCAGCCTCCGGGGGCCAGCAGCCCTACCAGTGACCGCACGGTCGCGTCGGTGTCGCGGGCGTTGTTGAGCACGCCCGCGGCGATGACGACGTCCGCCGTGCCGGGGTTGAGTCCCTGCTCCGCCGGGTCGCGGTCGATGTCGTACAGGCTGTGCCGGATCCAGGGCCGGTCGGCGTGGCGCTCCTTGGCGACGGTGACGAAGAAGTGGGTGACGTCGGTGAAGAGGTAGTCGACCGGTGGTCTGCCACGGCCGCCCTCGGTGAGGGCCGCGGCGACCGCGTCTGTGGTCGCCCCGGTGCCCGCCCCGACCTCGACGATCCTGAGGGGGCGCGCCGCATTGCGCACTGCGGCCAGGGACCCTACGGCTGCGGCCACGGTGGTGTTGAGGTAACGGGCGGTGACGGTGTCTCGGTACACGGCGTCCGCGACCTCCGTCCGCCCTTCCGGGAACAGGAGCAGGGCGGCCTGCTGTTCGTCCCGCATCAGCTCGGGCAGGCACGCCGCGTTGCGCCGCAGGTAGCCGATGAAGTCCGGGGAGCCGAGCCCCTGTTGCCACACGGCGGCGGCCGAGCCCCAGGCCCGGTAGACAGCGGCGGGGTCCACCGCAGCCGTGCCCCGGAACCGCCCGGACTCCTGCCCGAGCAGCCCGCGCTCGGTCAGGACGCGCAGCCAGCGCCGTATGAGCACGCGATGTCGTGGCGCCACCCGCGCGGCAGCAAGGATCTCTTCGGCCGTGTGGGTCCGTTCGGGGTCGTCGAGGACCCCCGAGTCCTGAAGTACGGCGACCATCGAGCCGAGCACCGCCTCGTCGAGCTGTCGTACGAATTCATCAACAACCTCGGGCTTCACCGGCCCCACTCGGCGGTCGGCCTCTGTGGTGGCGTACCGGATGAGGTCGGCCGGGCCTTCGGGACGGCCTGGGTCGGTCAACTCATCCGCGTTCAGGGGCTGACGGAGGTGCGGTGGTCGCAACTCGTCTGCGGTCAGCTGCTGATGGGACTGGCCGCGCCGCAGCGTCGGATAACCGAGCTCCTTCGTGAGGTCCTGCCACATCCGGCTCAGCGTCAGGTGGTACTGGTCGGGCCGCTCGGCCCCCGACACGCCGAGGATCGTGGCGCGCGCCGCGCGCAGGTCCTCGCCGATCGCGGCCGGCCACTGGTCGCGGAGCAGGTGCCGGTAGTCCGCCGGGGCGGCCGGGCTCAGCAATGATGTGCCGGGTTCCGCCAGGTGTTCGGTGCCGGGCGCCTCGAAGTCGAAGCGGTTCCTGACCGGTTCGGATATGTGCAGTCGGGGGCTCCACAGCACCGGGCCGTGCGGGTCGGTGAGGGTGAGGCTGCCGCCCGCGGTTCCGATAGTGACCCGGTGGAGCAGGTGCAGGTGATTGTCGGGGTCGTCGGGGTCTACCTGGTTGTGCACGCGCAGGGTGAGCGGTGCCCCGCCAATCGTGCCGGTGAGCACGGTGAACGGCGCGTCCTCGTCGGCCTGAGCCGCGCGCACGCTCCAGGGGCGCAGCCCGCCGAGCGCCTCGCCCAGGATGTGCAGCAGCGGAAAGGCGACCTGTGAGGCGCAGGCCGCGTCGACGTACTCGACGGGCTGTCGTGCGCGTGCCGTACGGGCCGCCTCTGCGAAGCGCCGCACCTCCGGCAGCCGGACGTAGAGGTCGCCGAGCCGGTACCGCACCCCGTATCCGCGCGCCTCGCGCAGGCAGGCGACCAGGTCGTCGTGGTGCACGGGCTGTTCCTGGACGACGTGGATGCCGCGGCGCAGCAGCCGCAGTGCCAGCTCGGTGCCGCTGCCGCCCAGCACCCCGGAGCGGACGACGACGCAAGCGAGGTCCACGTCGTCGGGGACCTGGTCCACGTCCGTGTAGAGCGGAACCCCGTGACGTTCGGCGCAGGCCACGGACCGCTCGCTGCCGGCGGCGAGCACGCCGACGAGTGCGAACTCCTCGGGCATGCGTGCCAGGGCGCCCAGGTAGAACTGCCCGAACGTGGTGCCGCACACCACGGTCCTCAGCGCCTTCACAGGGCTCCCTCCTCGGCCATGGTCAGCTCGTGGATCGGCACGTCGTGCACCCTGAGGTCGCACAGGCCGGGTTCGGCTGTCAGCCGTGCGACGGCGTAGACCGGGTCGAGGGCCGTGTCGACCCCGTGCGTGCCGTGCGGCACCTCGCCGCGCAGGACGGCGAGAGCGGCCACCGCCGTGACGGCGCCGGTGAGCTGTGCGATGCCCGGTGCGCGCAGGATCGCCGTACGGGTGGCGGGGCGCCCGGCGCGTACGCCGTCGAGCTGGACGATCAGGCACACGTACGGAGTGCGCCCGGCGCTGTCGAGCGCGGTGGCGTGACACAGTGCCTGCACGGCCCGATCACGTTCCAGCGTGCGCGCCGACTCCAGCGCGGCGGCCAAGTGCTCACCGTCCACGGCGGTGTACCAGCTGCCGTCGGTGAGAGACAGGTCGCGGGCCAGGCGTTCCCCTTCCGCGTCCAAGTATGGGAAGGCCGTCACCGAGCGGGGGAGATACGGCAGTTGGACATCCGGCAGGCGGTGGAGGCTGCCGGAGCGGCGGGCGCCGTCCCGCCAGGCGGCGAGCGGTTCGCCGGCCTCGCCGAGCACCCCGTCGAGGTAGTCGTCGGCACCGGTCGCCGTGAATCGGTCCAGGGCACAGGCGTACGCGGTGAGCCCGTGGACTGAGTCGAAGTCCTCGGCCGCCAGCCATCGGGGCAGCAGCCCCGACAAGCCGGGCAACGCGCCCGCGTCGTACAGCACGGAGCGCTCGCCGACGGCCGTACGGATGCGGTCGAGCCACCCGCCGCCTCCTGCGTCGACGACATGTGCGCCTGCCATGAGCGCGGCGAACGTGACCTGCTCCGAGGTGCGATGGGAAGGGCCCGCGCAATTGACGACGAGGTCACAGCCTCGGACGAAGGCCGCGAGCGAGGCCGCGTCCTCGATGTCGACGGCAACGGCCTCGGACTCCGCCATGTGGGCCGTGACGAACCGCTTGGCCCGTACGTCGTCCCGTCCGCCGATCCGCAGCGGACCGGTTCCCCAGCGTTCCAGCAGAAGAGCCGCGTGGCCGCCGACCGCGCCGTAACCACCGAGTACGCCGATCACAATGCGCCCTCCTCGATCTCTTCCTGGTCGGCCGTCTCCTGGGCGAGGGCCCGCGCCACCTCTTCGAGAGTCGGCCCCGCGAACAGGCGCCGCAGCGGCAGCTGGACGCCGAGTCGTTGGGTCAGCAGCGTCAGGAAGCGCGTCGCGAGGAGGCTGTCGCCGCCGAGGGTGAAGAAGCTCTGCCTGCGGCCGACCGCGGGCACGCCCAGCAGTTCGGCCCACATCACGGCGAGGGTCTGCTCCAGTTCCCCCTGCGGCGGCTCGTCGGGATCCTTGTTCTCCGCCGCTCCGGCGAGGGCGGCGACGGACGTGCGGTCGACCTTGCCGTTGGCGCCGAGCGGCAGCCACGGCAGGACGGTGATCCGCTCGGGCACCATGTGGGCCGGCAGCCGCTCGGCGGCGTGACCGCGCAGCGCGGCCGGGTCGAGGTCGACGGCGTCGGCGGGCCGGCGGGCATGGATCAGCTCGGTGAAGGAGGTGCCGACCGGGGTGTACGCGATGTCGTCGAACCCTGCCGCGCCCAGCAGTTCGGCCCATCGCGAGGCGGACAGGATCGGGCTGCCCGCCGTACGTCGCTCCCGGTCGAAGCCCGCGTACCCGCCGTCGAGCAGGGCGGCGGTGAGCAGAGCGACGGGCGTGAGCTCGGCCCGCTCCACGGCCAGCAGCAGCCCGCCGCGCCGGACCAGGAGGCGGGCCACGGCCGGGCCCTGGGCAGGGTCCGGGCTGCGGTGCAGCGCCTGGTTGGCAAGGACGAGGTCGAAGCGGTGACGGAGTTCGTCGGGCACAAGGAGGCCGGGCAGGCGACGGCAGGCGACTTCGTGCGGGAGGGCGGCGAGGCGGCCTTCCGCCACTTCGACGAGGGCCGGGTCGCCGTCCACCAGGGTGTAGCGCACCCGTTCGGGTGTGAGCCTGTGCAACAGGCGCTCTGCCCAGGTCCCGTCCCCACCGCCGATTTCGGCCACCTCGACAGGGCGACCGGCCTCTGCGGCCAGCTCCCTTATCCGCAGAGCCACTTCGTCGAGAGCCGCCTCGCTTCCCGGATCGGCTGCGGCGAGGCGGGCAGGCGCGAGGACGTCGTCGTCGAGCAGGGCGGCCGCGTCACGGCGTCCGGCGAGGATGTCCCGGTAGTCGGCGAGCCGTTCGGTGAGGCGCTGGTGGGCTCGGGCGATCAGGGCGCTGTAGTCGTCCGTCCCCGTCACGGCGGCCTCCGCACGGGACGGGGCTGTCGCCGCCTCAGGTCCCACGGTGTACGCAGCACCGTTCTTCACGAGAACCTTGCGCTCGGCGAGCCACCCCAACCAGAGCCGGAAGACGGGCACATGGCGGTCGGCGACTCCCAGACGGTCCGCCCACTGGGCTTCGGTGAGTCCTTCGTTCAGGTTGCCGAGGCCGAGCAGCAGTGCGAGGAAGGACTCCGCCACCGCGCTCTCCACGCTCCGCCCTCGGTCCCTGAACTTCCTTGTTCTGTCGCCCAGTTGTGGGCTGGGCACTGGTGTCGGGGCCGAACCGGCTGTCGGGACGACCGCCGCGACCAGCCGCCGTGCCGCCCCCTCCCCCGCCACGCCGACAACGGCCCTCCCGATACCTGGAAGATCCCGCAACGCCGCCTCGACCTCGCCGAGCTCGATGCGGTGGCCCCGGATCTTGACCTGGAGGTCGGCGCGGCCGAGGAACTCCAGCGTCCCGTCGGGCCAGTGCCTCCCGAGGTCACCGGTCCGGTACCAGCGCACCCCGCCGATCTCAAGGAACCGGTCGGCGGTACGGGCCGGGTCGCCCCGGTAGCCACGTGCCACCCCGGCACCACCGATCCACAGCTCGCCAGGCACCCAGTCGGGGCAGTCGCGTCCATGCGCGCCGACGACACGGAAACACTGGCCCCGCAGCGGTTGGCCGTACGGGATGGAGCGCCAGGACGGGTCGACCTCGGCGACCTCGTACGCGTTTGACCAGATCGCCGCCTCGGTGGCGCCGCCGAGGGCGACGAACCGGCACCAGGGGCACTGCTCCGCGAGCCGTCCCGGCAGGTCGAGGCCCACCCAGTCCCCGGAGACCAGCACGAGCCGCAGCGGGTCCGGCGGTTGGGCGCCCTCGGCGGCGGTGAGCAGCATGTCGAGCAGGGTGGGCACGGTGTTCCACACGGTCACGCGGTGGCGGCACACGAGATCGAGCCAGCGGCGGGCGTCGCGCCGGTCGTCCTCTTCGATCAGGACGACGGCGCCGCCGGCCGAGAGCGGCCCGAAGACGTCGTACACGGAGAGGTCGAAGTCGAGGGCGGACACCGCGAGGACGCGGTCCGCTTCCGTGACCTCGTAGCGCTCGTTGATGTCGGTGACGGTGTTGGCGGCCGCCTGGTGAGTGATCTCGACGCCCTTGGGATCGCCGGTCGACCCGGAGGTGAAGATGACGTAGGCGAGCGCGTCGACGGGTACGTCGACGGGGGCCGCGGCCACGTCCATCGAGGGTGCCGCGTCGACCGGGATGCTGCCAGGCGCATGAACACCGGGCTCCACGACGTCGAAGCGGGCACCGGCGAGCCGCTGGATGCGCTCGCGGCGCGCTGGCGGCTGATCGACTCCGACAGGCACGTACACGGCTCCGGCGGCCAGCACGCCGAGCACGGCCACGAGCTGGTCGGGTCCCTTGGGGAGCGTGACCGCGACGCTCTCACCGCGACGGACGCCGTGTTCCACGAGGACGGTGGCCAGCCTGAGGGCCCGGTCGGCGAGTTCACCGTAGGTCATGCGGTCGGCGTCGCCCCACAGCAGGGCGGTGCGGTGGGGCTGGTCGGCTGCGCGGCGGAAGAAGCCGGCGTGCAGCAGGCCGGGGACGCCGGGGCCGGTCGCGTTGACGGCGGCACGGGTCGCGCGCTGGAGTGCGGGCAGCAGGTCGGGGGCGGGTCGGGTCCAGTCGCCGCCGGCCAGCCAGTCCACCATCCGCAGGTACGCGTCGAACATCGCGTCGATACAGCCGTCGGGGAAGAGTTCCTCGACGGCGTCCCAGTTGAGGCGTACACCGTGGGCGTCCTCGGTGACCTGGTGGTCGAGCCACACCTGCGGAGTCTGCGAGACGCCCCAGACCTGCCGGTCGAAGGGGGCGCGCGGGGGTTCGCCGCCGACGCCGAGGGCGCTGGTGAAGACCACCGGCATGGTCGTCTCCGGTTCGCCGCTGCGGCGGGCGAGTTCCCGCAGCACCCACACCGCGGAGACCTCGCGATGATCGAGGGAGCGCCACAGCTCCTCCTGCATGCGCCGGGCACGTGCCGACCAGCTCTCCCCCGGCTGCGGCCGCGAGGGGACGAGCATCAGTGAGGTGAAGTCGCCGAGGACGTTGCCGATGTCGGGATGCACGTCACGGCGGTCGAAGAGAGTGAGGTTCAGTGTGAGTTCCGGCCTGGCGCTCCACTGGCCCAGGACGTCCGCGAAGGCGGCCAGCAGTATCCCGGAGGGGGTGAGGCCGTGCTCGCGGGCGCGTGCGGCGAGTGCCTGCCACCGTCCCGGCTCGATACGGGCCTCGCGGCGGGTGAAGCGGGGGCGCTCGACGGTGGACGGGTCCTTGGCCAGGGGCAGCGCGGGGGCGGGCGGCAGCTGCGGCAGCAGGTCCGTCCAGTACGCGCGGGCCGCCGCGACGGCGTCCGGGTCCGGAGCAGTGGAGCAGATGTAGTCCCGGAACGAGACGCCCACGGGCGGGAGTTCGGCATGCGGGTCGGCGTACAGTGCGGCCAACTCGCCGTAGAAGATGAGGATGCTGAGCGCGTCGAGCGCGATGTTGTCGACGCCGATACCGAGCCGTGTGCGACGGCCCGCGCGCACACCGCGCACGGCGAACAGTGGCCAGGTTCCGGGGTCGAACACCTCATGTGAGGCGGTCCGGCGCAGCGTCGCGAATGCGTTGTCGGCGTCGTCCTCCGCGTCGGTGATCTCGACGGTGAGCCACGGCACATCGGGCAGGATGCGCTGCTCGCCGCTGTCGTCGATGACGACGCGCAGCATCTCGTGGCGCTGGACGAGCCGGTTGAGTGCAGCCTCCAGCCGGGCCGGGTCCAGGTCCTCGACGTCGTACTCGCGGTAGAAGTGGCAGCCGATGCCGCCGAGCGTGAAGTCCTCGCCGCGCCCGAGCCAGTACGCGCGCTGCACGTCGGTGAGCGGGAACGGGGCGTGCCGGTGGCCGGGGTCGGCGGTCACCGGCTGCGCACTGCGGCGTTCGTCGCCGGCGTCCAGACTGGCGGCGAAATCGGCGAGGACCGGGCGGTTGAAGAGATCGGCGAGCCGCACCTCGCCGTAGCCCTCACCTCGGAGTCGGGCGATGAGGCGGGTGGCGAGCAGGGAGTCGCCACCGAGGGCGAAGAAGTCGTTCTCGCGTCCGACGTCGGTGGCGCCGAGGATGTCCGCCCATGCCCGCGCCACCTGCTGCTCGCGCTCGCCGCGCGGCGGGGTGACCGTCCTCACGACGGCGTCCGCGCACTGCGCGACCCGGCGGCCGATGGCCTTCCGGTCGATTTTTCCGTTGGGTGTGAGCGGCAATTGCTCCATGACGGCGATGCGTTCGGGCACCAGGGCGGACGGCAGTCTCTCGGCGGCGAAGGCGCGCAGTTGGGCCGGTTCGGCGACGCCGGTCACCGCGGCCGCGAGCCGCCCGTCGGCGCCGACGACCGCCACGGCCTTCTCCACGCCGGGCACGGCGGCCAACGCGGCCTCGATCTCGCCGAGTTCTATGCGGTGGCCGCGCACCTTGACCTGATGGTCGGCGCGGCCGAGGAACTCCAGCGTGCCGTCGGGCCAGTACCGGGCGCGGTCCCCGGTCCGGTACCAGCGCAGTCCGTCGATCTCAAGGAACTTGTCCGCGGTGCGGTCCGAATCGCCCCGGTAGCCGCGCGCCACTCCGGCACCGCCGATCCACAGCTCGCCGGGCACCCAGTCCGGGCAGTCTCGGCCGAGCGGGTCGACGACACGGCACCGGACACCCCGCAGCGGCGTCCCGTACGGCACCGACACCCACGCGGCCGGGACCTCGCCGACCTCGCACAGGGTGGAGTGGATCGCGGTCTCGGTCGTACCGCCGAGCGCCACGAACCGGCACTCCGGCGCGGCGGCGCGCACCCGTTCTGGCAGGTCGAGCGGCACCCAGTCGCCGCCGAGCAGCACGAGCCGGAGGGTGGGCAGACCGTCGGGGCCGGCGGCGGTGATCAGCATGTCAAGGAGGGCGGGCACGCAGTTGACGACGGTCACCCCATGGGCACGGACCAGGTCGGCCCAGGCACCTGAGTCCCGACGGGTGGGTTCCTCGACGCATACGAGCGCTCCGCCCGCGGCGAGGGTGCCGAAGACGTCGTACACGGACAGGTCGAAGTCGAGCGCGGACACTGCCAAGCTCCGGTCCGAAGTACCGACGCCGAAGCGGTCGTTGAGGTCGGTGATCGTGTTGACGGCGGCCTCGTGCGTGACCTCGACGCCCTTGGGCTCGCCGGTGGAACCCGAGGTGTAGATGACGTAGGCGAGGGCGGCCGGGCCGACTGGGGCGGGGGCGGGGAGTGGCTCGGTGTCGTCCGGTACGGCGATGTCGTCGAGGACGAGACGTACTCCGGCCGCCGCGTGGATACGGTCGTGGCGAGCCGGAGGCAGGTCTGTGCCGAGGGGCAGATAGGCGGCGCCGGCGGCGAGGACGCCGAGGACGGCGGTGATCTGGTCGGGGCCCTTGGGCAGGGTGACGGCCACCAGGTCGCCGGGCACGACCCCTCGCACCCTGAGACGCTCCGCCAACCTCAGTGCCCGGTCGGCGAGTTCACCGTACGACAGCGAGCTGTCCCGGCCCCACAGCAGCGCGGGTGCGTCCGGCTGCGCGGCGGCCTGGGCAAAGAATCCGTCGTGCAGGCGCGCGGGGCCCCGGCGCTGCCAGTCCGTGTCGTTGACGTCGGCGCGCACCGCGCGCTGGGCGGAAGACAGCAACGGCGGCACGGGTTCGATCCAGGCCGCCGGGTCGTCCAGCAGCCGCTCCAGCAGCCCTCGGTAGGCGGCGAACATCGCGTCGAGGACCCCGGGGGCGAACGCGTCCTCGCGGGCGTCCCAGTTGACCAGCAGTCCGATGTCGACCTCGGTGACCTGCGCGTCGAGCCATACCTGCGGCCCCTGCGAGATGCTCCAGGACGCCTCGCCGAAGCTCTCCCGAACGGCGTCGGTGAAGAGTTCGCCGAGGCCGAGAGCGCTGGTGTAGACGACGGGGGCGAGGACGCGTTCGCCGCGCAGCCGGGAGGCGTCGCGCAGCACCTCGACGCCCGAGTGCGCGGTGTGGGCCGCGTCCTGGTGGAAGCGTTCCTGCAGCCGGGCGGCCCGCTCGGCGAAGCTGCCGGGCGCCCCGCCGTGCCAGGCCAGTAGCACCGACGAGGTGAAGTCGCCGACGAGCGAGCCCACGTCGTCGTGCAGCGGTTCACGGTCGAACAGGGGAAGGTTGAGCAGGAAGTCCGGCTCCGCGCTGAACGCCTGGAGCGTCTCGGCGAACACCGCCGCGAGCGCCATCGCGGGCGTGAGCCCGTGGCGGCGGGCGGATGCTTTGATGCGGCGGGTGCGCTCGGCGTCAAGGTGCAGATGTCGTCGTACGACGGTAGCGGCATCGGACTCTTGGGCTGCCAAGGGGAGTTGGGGTGCGGCGGGCAGCGCGGGGAGCCGCTCCTGCCAGAAGGCGCGGTCGGCCTCCAGTGCGGCGTTGCGGGCCGGCGCCTGGCGGGCGGCGGCGCGTTCGGCGAGGTAGCGGGGGAAGCTGTAGTCGAGGGCGGGGAGCGGGGTCGCGGGGTCGGCGTAGGCGCGGGCCAGGTCGGCGAGCAGCACGCGCAGACTGAGCGCGTCGGCGGCGACCATGTCGAGGTTGACGTGCACCCTCGTGCCGCCAGACAGCAGAGACAGCTGGACGTCGAAGACCTCTCCGGCCTGGATGTCCATGCAGCGGTGGGAGAGGTCACGGCGCAGACCGTCGAGGCGGTGTCCGGCATCGGCCGCGTCCAGGTCACGCAGATCGTGCACGCGCAGTCCGGGCCAGGGGCTCTCGGGCAGGATGCGCTGACGGCCGTCGTCGAGGATGCTCACGCGCAGCATGCCGTGCCGTGCGAGGACCGCCCGTACGGCGGCTTCGAGGCGACCTGGGTCCACGCCGTGCCCGTCGAACTCGTGGTAGAAGTGCGCGGCCACGCCGCCGAGTTGCTGCCCTTCGGAGCGGCCCACCCAGTAGGCGTGCTGCATCAGCGCGAGGCCGAAGGGCTCGGACGCGTCAACGCGCCCGCCCTCGTCCATGTGCACGGCGGTCACCGCCTCGCCACTTGCGCTCCGGCCCTCGACCAGCCGACGCCACGCGGCCAGCGAGGGCTCGGCCATCAGGTCGGCGAAGCCGATGTCGAGCCCGGCGCGGCGACATCGCCCGGCCAGCCTCATCATGCTCAGCGAGTCCAGCCCGAGCTGGATGAGGTGCACGTTCTCGTCAATGCCCTCGGCCGGCAGGCCGAGCAGTTCACCCACGGCCCCGGGCAGATCGAGCGCTATGTCCGCGCGTTCCTGTGCCACCTGGATTCATCCCCCTTGAAGACACGGTCCGTTCCAGCCACAACCAACCTATTGGAAATGATTTTCATTTACAAGTCTCATGTTTGTCGCTAGCGTCACCGGCACGGAACGACCGGAGAGGAAAGCCATGACGGAAGCAAAGTCGCCCCAACACGCCGGGGACACAACGGAGTTGGGGACGAAGACGGAAGAGGAGGTATCACCGGAGATACGCGCCGCACGGCGCTGGACGACTGCCGTGACGGCGCTGGCGGCCGCTCTCATGACACTCGACATAACCGTCGTGAACGTGGCGATGCCCGAGATCGGCGTGGATCTGGGCGGCTCGCTGGACAGCCTGCAGTGGATCGTGAACGCGTACACACTGAGCTTCGCGGCGCTGCTGCTCACGGCAGGGGCCGTTTCGGACCTGATCGGCCGCCGGAAGATCTTCCTTGCCGGTGTCGGGGTCTTCACCCTCGCCTCGGCCGCCTGCGCACTCGCTCCGAACGCCGGCAGCCTGATCGCGGCCCGTGCCGTGCAGGGTGCGGGCGGAGCCATGGTGCTCGGCACCTCGCTCGCCCTCATCTCCGGTGTCTTCGAAGGCGCTCCGGCGCGGGCGCGCACCACGGCCATCGGGCTGTTCACGGCAGGCGGAGCGGTGTCGGCCGCGCTGGGGCCGCTGGTGGGCGGTTCGATCGTGGAGTGGCTGAGCTGGCCGTGGCTCTTCGCCGTGAATGTTCCGATCGGCCTGCTGATCATCTACGGCACGGTGCGCAAGGTGCCGGAGAGCGGCGCCACCGACGGCGCGCGCCGCATCGACTACATCGGTGCGGTCCTGGCCGTGCCGGCACTGTTCCTCCTCAACTACGGGCTGCTGGCGGGTGCCGAGAACGGCTGGGCCGAGCCGGACGTGCTGGCATCGCTGGTCGTGGGTGCAGTGCTGGCCGTGGCATTCGTGGTGGTGCAGCGGCGGCTGGGCGAGCGCGCCATGCTGGACCTGCGGCTGTTCGCCATCCCCACCTTCGCCGGGGCGCTGCTGCTGAGCTTCGCCGCCCGGATCTTCAGCTTCGGCATGCTGCCGTTCCTGACTCTCTGGCTCGGGGGCATGTTGCACCTCACCCCCATCAGGGTCGGCCTGGTGCTGCTCGCCCAGTCGGTCGCGATCATCATCGGAGCGCCACTGAGCGGGCTGCTGACGAAGCGGGTGCCGGTGGCGTGGGTCCTGGCGCTGGGCATGGCCGCGGTCGGTGTGGGGGTGCTGCTGACGGTGGGCATCTCGCCGGACGACGACTGGTCCGTGCTGCTTCCGATGCTGGTCCTGATCGGCGTGGGATCAGGTCTGACGCTCCCCCACCTGCTGGCGCTCGCCGTGAACGTCGTACCGCCCTCGCGCGCCGGTACCGCGTCGGGCGCAGCCAACAGCTTCTTCCCACTGGGCACCGCGACCGGCGTCGCCTTCTTCGGCGTCATACTGTCGGCCAAGGTGAACGGCGTCATGTCCGCGTCTGCGCTGGGTGAGCACGCCGTACCCGGCTCCGCCGCCGGGGAGCTGCGCCGTCTGGTGACGGCGGGCCGGTTCGACGCGGTCGCTTCGGCCGTGCCGGAGACGGCCCGCGGCCCGGTCCTCGCCCTGGCCCGTAGCGCCTACACAGACGCGCTGTCGCAGATCTTCCTGATCGCGGGCATCGCGGCGCTGGTGGCGGCCGCGGCGAGCCTGGTGCTGGTCCGCGACAGGGACACGTACAAGGGCGAGGACGCCTACGAGGGCAAGGATGGTCTTGCCCAGCAAGCCCCTGCCACGGAGGCTACGCAGGGGTGAGCAACCGTCGGCGCACGGCCTCCACCACCGCATCCGGCCGGTCAGAGAGGTAGAAGTGGCCGCCGGGGAAGGTCAGCAGCTGGAAGGGGCCAGTGGTCCACTTCTCCCAGCCCGCGGCCTCCTCGGCGGTCAGTTCCGTGTCGGCGGCTCCGACGAGCGCAGTCAGCGGGCACGGCACGGGGCCGTCGGGCTGTGCGGCGTAGGTCTCGATGAGCCGGTAGTCGCCGCGCACCGGGGGCAGCACCAGCTTCCGCACCTCCGTCATTGCGAGCAGTTCGGGCGAGGTCCCGCCGAGCCGGACCAGTTCGACGGACAGGGCGTCGTCGTCCAGCAGGTGGACCGTGCCGCCGTGGTGGTGCTGCGGGGCCTCCCGCGCGGAGACGAAGAGGTGCTCCGGCGCCCGGACCCCGTGTTTCAGCAGCCACAGGACGAGTTCGTGGCCGACGGTCGCCCCCATACTGTGCCCGAACACCGCCCAGGGCCGGTCGACCAGCGCCGTAACGGCCCCGCCGAGTCCAGCCACCAGGTCCGGCAGTTCAGCGGGCAGGGCTTCGTTGAAGCGGTCCTCACGGCCCGGCAGGCACACCAGCACCGGCTCGACCTCGGGGGGCAGCAGGTCCTTCCACTGCCGGTAGAGGGCGGTCGAGCCGCCGGCATGAGGCAGGCACAGCAGGCGTAGGGCCGGGCGCGGATGAGGGCGGGGGCGGCGCAGCCACGGGCTGGCAGGAGGGTTCACGGACCCGTCCTTTCGTACGGTGTCGGACTCGGCAATTGCGGTATGGAGACAAGGAGTTGGGCGGTCAGGTCGTCCTGGGGCGAGGCTATGACGCGCTCGACCGGCCCGGTTTCGCGGATGCGCCCGTCAGCGAGTACCGCGAGGTCGCCGCCCAGCCGCAGTGGCACCGACATGTCGTGGGTGACGACGACCAGGGCAAGCCCGAGGTCCCGCCGCAGTTCGTCGAGGAGTGCGAGCACGGTAGCGGCGGCAGGAGCGTCGAGCGCGCTGGTCACCTCGTCGCACAGCAGCACCCGCGGTCCGGCGGCCAACGCCCGTGCCAGCGCGACACGTTGACGCTGTCCGCCGGAGAGCTGACCCGGCCGTCGGTGCGCGTGGGCAGGGTCAAGTCCGACGCGTTCCAGCAAGCGGTGGACTTCGGCCCTGCGGGCATCGGTGCCGAGGTCCGGGCGGAACAGGCGAAGCGGCCGTGCGACGATGCGCTCCACCGTGTGCCGGGGGTTGAGGGAGTCGTACGGATCCTGGGGTACGAGCTGCAGTAGGCGCAGGTCCTCGCGAGCACGGTGACGTACTCCGGCCGCCAGGGCTCGGTCGTCGAGGCGGAGGGCGCCCGTCCGGTCGGAGTGCAGCCCGGCGAGGCAGCGCAGCAGCGTTGTCTTCCCGCCACCCGACGGCCCCACCAGCGACAGGCAGCCACCAGCCTGTACGTCCAGTTCGATGCCGTCGAGGACGCGCTGCCCCCGGCGCTCGGCACCGAGGCCGCGCACGGAGAGCGCCGGTGCGCTTTCGGTTTCCGGCGGGCCGGCCGACCGGGGTGCCTCGACCACGTGGGCCGCTGCGACCAGGCGCCGGGCCGGCTCGCTCACCGGCTGGTCCAACAACTCACCCACCGGGCCCTGTTCGACCACGCGGCCACGGTCCAGGACCACGACGTGGTCAGCCACCGCGGCCACGTGCGCCAGGTCGTGGGCGATCAGCACCACCGCCGGACCGTCGTTCTCCCGGATTCGGGCGAGGTCGTCGAGGAACGCGGCGGCGGTGACCGGATCCAGGGCGCTGGTGGGCTCGTCGAGGACGAGCAGGTCGGGACGGTGGGCGAGCGCGGCGGCCAGGGCGACGCGCTGGCGCTGCCCGCCGGAAAGCTGGTGCGGACGGCGGCGAAGAAAGCCTTCGTCGTCCGGGAGTCGGACCGCGCGCGCGGCCGCCCGGATACGGTCGAGCCGCTCGGTCCGTGGTACGCCCCGCGCTCGCAGGAACTCCCCGATGTGATCGCCCACGCGCAACGTCGGCGCCAGGCCGGTGCGCGGGTCCTGAGGAACGTACGCGGAATGCCGGGCGCGCAACCGGCGCAGCGGCCGGGGCCTGAGCCCGAGGATGCTCCGTCCGGCCAGCCACACGGACCCCGAGGTCCGCGTCAGGCCGGGGCGCAGTTCACCGAAGGCGGCCAGCGCCAGTGTGGTCTTGCCGGACCCGGACGGTCCGACGAGGGCGAGAACACGGCCTCGGGGGACGTCGAGATCGACCCGGTCGAGCACACACGACCCGGCGGCTTCGACGGTCAGGTCCCGGACGCACAACACGGAGTCGCCGGTATCCGTGTCCACTGCCGCCTTCGCACGGCTCCGGCGCGACCGTCCGGGCGTCCGGGCCGCCGGAAGCACCGCGTCGACCAGGAGGTTGGCGCTCAGCAGCAGGACCAGGATGCCCAGCGCCGGGACGACGACGGCGAGCGGCTGAAGCGCGAGCCCGTCACGGTTCTCCAGGATCATCAATCCCCAGTCGGACGCGGGCGGTTGGGCCCCGTAGCCGAGGAAGGACGCAGTGGCAACGGTGAACGCCGCACCCACGAACCGCACTCCCGCGTCGGCTGCGAGCACCGGGATCAGGTTGGGCAGCACCTCGCACACGAGGACGTATGGCGTGGACTCGCCCCGGGCGACGGCGGCCTCGACGTAGTCGTGCTGCAGCGCCTGCAGCGTCGCCGCCCGCACCACCCGCACGATCTCCGGGAACAGCACCACCGCGGTCGCCACCGCCACCCCGCCGGCCCCCCGCCCCATGGCCACCACGACCACGCTCAGCAGCAGGAACGACGGAAGACTGAGCAGCACATCCACCAGGCGCAGTACAGCCATGTCGACGACCCCGCCGCGCAGGGCCGCGAGCATCCCCAGGGCAGCCCCAAGCACGTACGCGACGGCGAGGGCGCCGCAGGCGAGCAGCACCAGCGACTGCCCGCCCGCCAGGAAACGGCTGAGTACGTCGGAGCCGAGGTGGTCGGTACCGAGTGGGACGTCTCCCCCGGCTGGCGCGTAGGGCATGTCGAGGACGTCGCCGGGCACGTGCGGGGCGAGCCACGGCCCGATCAGAGCCAGCAGGACGACTGCGGCGAGGATCGTGCCGGTGACGACGGCGACCACCCGGCGGCGAAGCCACCCGCGCCGGGTACCGGACGTAGGCGTGCTTCGACGGATCAACTCGACCTCCTGGCAGCGGGGTTGAGTGCGGCGGCCAGGGCGTCCGCCAGCAGATTCAGGAACACCGTCACCGCGGCGACTAGCAGGCTCACGCCCAGCACCACCGGGGCGTCCCGTGCGGCCGTGGCGCTGACGAGTGCCGCAGCGAGGCCCGGATAGCCGAAGAGGGTCTCGGCGACGAGCGTCCCGCCGAGCAGGTACGCCAGATAGCGGGCCAGCACCGGGATCACCGGAACGATCGCGGCCGGCAGCACCCACCGCAGCACCACGCGGTGTTCGGGGATGCCCCCGAGCCGGGCGGCGCGCACGGCGTCCGAAGCGGCCGCCTCCGTCACCCCCGCCCGGACCAGGCGCACATTCTGGGCCAGGCAGACGGACAGCAGCGTCAGGACGGGCAGCACCAGGACCTGCGGCTGGGACAGCGGCCCCTGCCCGGTCGACGGCAACGACACGGCGGGCAGCCATCCGGTGCCGACCGCGAAGACCTGGATGAGCAGCGTCCCGACGACGAACTCGGGCAGGCTGACCAGCGCCAGCGTGGCCGTGGACACCACCCGGTCCGCTGGCCGGCCGGCACGCAGCCCCGCCCACAGCCCGAGCCCGATGGCCGACGGCACCAACAGGGCGGCGGCGACCGCCCCCAACACCAGGGAGTTTCCAGCCCGTTCGGCAATGACCCGAGCGACCGGCTCCCCACTGGCGTACGAGCGGCCGAGGTCACCGTGGATAGCGCCCCACAGCCAGTCTCCGTACCGCTCCCACGCGGGCCGGTCCAGGCCGAGGCTGTGCCGCAGCTCGGTGATCTGCCGCGGGCTCGCGCCCTGCCCGGAGAGCCGGGCCGCCGCCGCGTCGCCAGGCGCGAGGAGGGTCGCGGCGAAGACCAGCACGGAAGCGGCGAAGAGCGTGGCGACCGCGACGCCGATGCGCCGCAGCCACCACCAGGCCCACGTGCCGGTCACGACGCGAGGTAAGCGTCGCGCAGTGACGGATAGTCGAAGAAGCCGCGCGCCTGCACCCCGCGCACGGCCGGCGCCGCACCCGCCACAGTCGGGACACGCACGAACACCGCGTCACCGCCGTGCTCGTACAGGTACTGCTGGACGTCGTGCACGGCGCGGGTGCGCTTGCCGTCGCCCACGGCGGCGTGCATGGCGTTCATCAGCCCGTTCAGGTTGGCTTCGGAGGGGCCGGTGAAGGGGTACGACGCCTGCGGCCCGTAGTACGAGTTGAGGGCGAGGGGCAGCGGGAGCGGGTGGTAGAAGGTGGTCTTCAGCGGGGCGGCCAACAGGGACTTCATGTCCGTGTAGAAGTCGGCTGCGGGAACCTTGTCCACGGAGACGTTCAGTCCCGCCTTGCGCCCCTGCTCGACGAAGGCGGTTGCCGCCTCCAGCGGTCCGTACTCGTAGTCGCTCGTGCGGATCGACAGTCGCGTGCCCTTCAGCGCGCCGGAGGACATCAACCGCCGTGCCCGGTCGGGGTCGTGCTCGACGCGTGCCAACGAGCTGTCGTACCAGGACTGGTGACGGCCCAGCGCGTCGTCGCCGACCTCGCCGGTGCCCAGCGTGACGGTGCGCACCATGGCCTCGCGGTCGATCGCGTACCGCATCGCCTGGACGGCTTCGGCGTGCGTGAAGGGATCGGCGGAGAGATTCATGGAGAAGGACAGTTCGCCCCACAGCTCGCGCGGCGCGGTGGTGATCCGCAGCCGGGAGTTGCTCGCCTCGGCTCGGACCGTGGGCAGTGTCAGGGCGCCCGCGTAGTCGAACTGGCCTGCCTTGAGCCCGTTCAGGCGCGCGTCGGCCTCGGTGACGGACAGCAGCTCGATCTCGTCGAGGTACGGCCCGCCCTCGCCCCAGTAGCCCTTGCGAGCCGTCAGCAGGCTGCTCTTGCCGCGGGACCACGTCTTGAGCACGAAGGGACCGGAGCCGGGCGCCTTGGCGAAGTCTTTCGTCCCGTCCTGGAAGACGAACATCGACTGGGCAAGCGCGAGATCGAAGAAGCCGTCCGCGCTCTTCAGGTGCAGCTCCACCGTGTGCTGGTCACGCACCTTGGACGCCTTCGCGTCGAGTCCGGCGAGGAAGGCGCTCTGCGTGGTGGGCTGCGAGGCGAAGGTGCGCAGGGTGAACAGGACGTCGGCGGCGGTCAGGGCCTTGCCGTCGCTGAAGGTGATGCCGCCCCGGACGCGCACCGTCCACACCGTCGCGTCGCCGTTGGGCACGACGGACTCGGCGACCCGCCACACCGGCTTGCTGTTGTCGATCTCTCCGATCGTGTCCCATACGAGTCGCGCCCGCACATAGTCGACCGGTGTCATCGTCGCCTGCAGGACGCTCGACGACTCCGCGCTCGATCCAGTGAAGGCCGCGCGCAGCCGTCCGCCCCGGCGCGGCTTTCCGCTGTCGGCCGCCGCTGCCGCTGCCGCTCCACCGTCCCCATTGCCGCCACAGGCGGTCACCAGTCCGCCGGCCGCGATCGCCGCCGCTCCGCCCGCGATGCCCTGAAGCATCGCCCTGCGCGCCATGCGCTGTTCCCCCACCATCGTTCCCTTCACCGACCCGGTCACCCGGGTGCGTCATGTCATCATGCGTAAGCTACAGAAAACGAAAACGATTTTCAATAAACACTTCGTCAAGGGAGTCATGGGGTCGGTCACCCAAGGCCCCGTCCCGGGGCGGTATTCACCGGCACCGGTTCGGTACGTACGTGTCCCGACAAGGGTCCTGCGACGGCTCGGGGTATGGGTCTCCAACCAGAAAACCCGCCGCGACTGTGAGGATGATCGGGTGCCGCCCCGGACGGCGGTCTGGCCCGAGGTTCGACTGGCGTTGCTGCCTTGCGTTTGATCTGCCGACTGCCGTCTGGGGCGGTGCGTGCTGCCGCCGGACCGGTGGGTGTGTCCCGACAGGGGCCTTCGCGACAGGCACCGTCACAGTCCTGACCACCGCACCCGGCCCGGCGTCGGCCACCGGTGTCCCCCATGTGCTCAGGAGACAGGCGACCGTGCCCAGCATGTCCCGGCCCACCCGCCCCCGTCATCGCACGGCCGAACACGCCGAGGACGTCGTCCTCGGCGTGGACACTCACAAAGACGTCCACGTTGCGGCGGTGATCACGGCTACCGGAGCCATGCTGGACACCCATAGCTTCCCGACGACGCGGGAGGGTTACCGGCAACTTCTGTCCTGGGCACGCGCCTTCGGCCATCTGCAGCGGGCCGGCGTCGAGTGCACCGGCTCCTACGGTGCGGCGCTGACACGGTACCTACACCGCGAAGGCATCACCGTCACCGAGGTCAACCAGCCGGACAAGGCCACCCGGCGCCGGCGTGGCAAGACGGACGCGATCGACGCGGCGGCTGCCGCACAGGCAGTCCTTTCCGGCCGGGCCACTGCCGCGGCCAAGACCAGCGACGGCCCGGTCGAAACGATCCGCATGTCCAGGATGGCCAAAAGCTCCGCGATCAAGTCGCGCTCGCAGGCGATCAACCAGCTCAAGGCCGCCCTGGTGTCAGCAGACCCTGCTCTGCGGGAGTCGCTGACGGGCCTGAGCAACCCCAAGCTCATCCGACGGTGTTCCGAGATGGAACCCACAGAAGGGACTGCCCCAGCATCGGCAACCCGCCACACGCTCCGGCTACTGGCACGGCGGATCCAGCACCTCACCGAGGAGGTGAATGAGCTCACCGCGCGGATCGCCACTGCGATCACGGCCTGCGCACCGAAGTTGTCGGACCGCTACGGTGTCGGCCCGGATACCGCCGCCGCGTTGCTGGCTGCGGCCGCGGACAACCCGGACCGGATGGGCAGCGAGGCATCCTTTGCCGCGCTCTGCGGTGTCAGCCCGGTGGAGGCATCGTCTGGCAAGACCCAGCGCCGCAGGCTCAACCGTGGCGGAGACCGTCAAGCCAACTCCGCGCTCTACATCATCGTCCTGGCCCGCCTGCGCTGGGACGCCCCGACCCGCCGCTAGACGCGCCGCGAAGCCATCCGCTGCCTGAAACGGTACGTCGCGCGAGAGAGTTACCAGACGATCGCCCCGCCCAGGAAGAGCAATGCCCCGTCCTCAACCGGTTGACATCCATAGGGGCATCAAGCTGAGCGGCGAGCAGCTCACCCAACTCGGTATGTACTCGACATAACTGGGCATGTCGACCAGAATGACGGACGGTCGTTTTGCCTCCGTCGTTGACCATACGATCAGGTGATAGTGACAGGGTCCCGGGGCAGGCCGACGCCCCGGGACCCTTGCACGTTGTCGGTGGCGGTTGAACCGTGACCCACTTTGGGCGGGTCAAAAGTGACCCTGGTGTCTTCAGTTGCGTGTGTTCAGTCGTTGTCTTGGGTGTCGGTGGGGATGCGTCCGAGTTCGTGGCCTCGCATGCGATACGAGTCGCCTTTCAGCGAGTGGACCTCGGCATGGTGGACGAGGCGATCGATCATCGCGGCGGCGACGGTCTCGTCGCCGAAGACCTCTCCCCAGCGTCCGAAGGGTTTGTTGCTGGTGACGATCACGGACGCGCGTGCATGCGGAACGCAAGCAGCATCCGGACCGGCTGGTGTTCCAGGGCATCCTCTTCGTGCTGCACCCTCCCGAGGCTGGTTCTTCCGGTGCACCCTGTTGGGTGTGGATCCAGGCGCGAGGGCGGTCGCTCGCTTTCCTGCCCTCGTGGACCTGCCGCTCAAAACTGCCGACCGTTGAGGCGGCCGGGACGTGTTCGTTGGGTTCCCGTGGTGGCCGTTGGTGATTCAGACCTGGTTGTTCCACATGCGGAACATGGTGCATGTGGCGTTCTTGTCGAATGTCACTGTCCAGAGGTTGGCGAAGGTGCCCAGTTCTTCGTAGCGGCCGGTGCCCTCGATCGCGGCGGTGTCGCCGTTGACGGTGAGGATGGTCCACTCGAATTCCCAGCCGCCCTCCTGCCATGGTGTGCGATCGAGCCAGCCGTCGATGATCGCCTCGCGGCCGAACCAGGCGGTCTCGTAAGGCCATTCGTGATATTCGGCGTGCGGGGTGAACAGTGCGGCGATGTCCTTCCTGCTGCTGGTGGTCCAGGCTCGCACGTAGCCTCCGACCCAGTCGCGTACCTGCTGTTCTCTCAACATCGGTACTGCCGTTCCGTGACGCGTGTGCGGGTTTTCATCCCTGGGCCGTGGGCCGGACGACGATTTCGTTGACGTCCACGTCGGCGGGCTGGTCGATGGCGTAGCGGACCGCTTCGCCGATCGCGGTGGCGGGGATCGCGATGCCCATCTGCTCCCGCACCGCGTCCTTGACCCCGCTGTCGCCGATGGACCCGGTCAGTTCGCTCCGGGTCAGGCCCGGGCTGATCACGGTGACCCGCAGTTCCCGGCTCTCCTGGCGCAGCCCCTCCGACAGGGCGCGTACGGCGTGCTTGGTGGCGCTGTAGACGGCTGCGGTCGGGTCGACCCTCAGCCCCGAGACAGAGGAGATGTTGACGATGTGCCCGCGGCGCTGGGCCTGCATGATCGGCAGGACGGCGGCGATGCCGTGCAGGACCCCGCGCAGGTTCACGTCGATCATGTGGTTCCACTCATCGACCCTCAGCGAGTCCAGGCGCGAGAGCGGCATGACGCCGGCGTTGTTGACCAGGACATCGATGCGCCCGTACCGGTCGTGGGCGGCTGCGACGAAGGACCGCACGCCGGCCGGGTCGGTCACATCCAGGCCGAGCGGAAGGGCGCTGCCTCCTCGGGCCTCGATGTCCTTGGCGAGGGCAGCCAGGCGGTCAGTGCGCCGTGCCCCGAGAACCACGTGGTGGCCCGCGGCGGCGAGCGTTGTGGCGGTGGCCTCGCCGATACCGCTGCTGGCCCCGGTGATCAGGACCACCTTCGGAGCGACCGTGGTGGACGAGTTGGACATGGGATTCCCTTCAAAGTGACGACGGCAGCGCGGTGCGGTGCGACGGCCGGTGCTGCCAGGATGTGCCCGATCCCGCGTACGCGGCAGGACGGGGCTTCCTGGGTGCGCCACCCCCAGGAACCGGCGTCGTACGATCGGGGCATGAGCGGCAATGAACTGGGAGAATTCCTGCTGGCACGTCGCTCCCGGCTCAGCCCGACCGACGTGGGCCTTCCCCTTTCCCGGAGCCGCCGCGTCAGCGGACTGCGGCGCGAAGAGGTCGCCGTCCTGGCCGGAGTCAGCGCCGACTACTACACCCGTCTGGAACAGGGCCGCGAGCGACATCCCTCCGGCCAAGTCGTCGATGCCCTCGCACGGGCCCTGCGGCTGGAGCCCGACGCCTGCTGGCACGCCTACCGCCTGGCCGGGCTCGTACCGGGACACCAAGTCTCCTCCCCGGACGAGGATCAGGTGGCGGCGGAACTGCTGCAGCTGATGGATGCCTTCCCCGCGGCGGTTGCGTACGTGGTCAACCGGCGCCTGGACGTCCTTGCCTCGAACGCGCTCGCCGACGCCCTGCTTTCCCCGCTGGAGGATTCACGGAGCATGGCCCGGTCCCTGTTCTGCGACCCCGCGGCCCGTGAACTGTTCGCCGACTGGCACGCCGTGGCCCGTGACACCGTCGCCGCCCTGCGGCTGGCCCACGGCCATGAGCGCAACGACCCGCGCATGCGTGCCCTGATCGACGGCCTGCTCGCACAGAGCGAGGAGTTCGCGGCGCTCTGGAGCCATCAGGACGTCAGTGGCCTGGGCAGCAAGTCCAAGACCTTCCACCACCCGCGGGCCGGACGGCTGACACTCACTTACCAGACGTTCGAGGTCCAGAATGCCCCTGGCCAGCATCTCCTGGTCGGGACAGCCGAGCCCGCAAGCCCCGACGCCCACCGCCTGGCCTCGCTCGGCGCCCATCTCACCTCAGACGACCGGAGCGGCACGGCCGACTGGCGGTGAAGAAGACCGCAGGGTCCGTCGCGCTCACTCCCCGAACGGGCCTCTGTCCGGGCAACCGGCCCACCGCACTCACCGAAGACAGTCATAACTGTTATTGTTACAACCTGAACAGGAGGTGGTGGATGACATGGGGGCCAACAGCAGGCTGACCGTTGCCGCGCACACCCTGACCTGGATCGGGCTGTATCAGCGGCGCGGCCATGAGGTCGCGACCTCCGAGCAGATCGCGACGAGCGTCAACACCAACCCCGTGGTGATCCGCCGCCTACTGGCCCAGCTGCGCAAGGCCGGCCTGGCCGACTCGCGAAGAGGCGCCGGGGCCGGCTGGGCGCTGTCGCGGGACCTGTCGGCGATCACCCTGCTCGACGTCTATGAAGCGGTGGAGCAGGGGCCGATCTTCGCCCTGCATCCCGCCGAACCCGACCCCGGGTGTGTCGTGGGCCGCGGCATAGCGCCGGTGCTGGGCGTCGCCTACGACGGCGTCGAGACGGCTCTCCGCGCGGAATTGGCGAGAACCACGCTGGAGGATGTGCTGCGCGACGTACTGAGAGACGCCTAGCTTCGGCCGCGGATCGCGGTGGGGCGGCGCTTTTTGCGCCCCGAATCGTAACAACACCAGTTACATCAAGCATCGGAGAATGTCATGGGACAGCTGGACAACAAGACCGCCCTCGTGACCGGGGCCTCCACCGGCATCGGCCTGGCCATCGCCCGCCGATTCGCCGCCGAGGGAGCCACCGTCTACCTCACCGGCCGCCGCAAGGCCGAACTGGAGAACGCCGTCGAACAGATCGGCGACCACGCCATCGGCATCCGGAGCGACGTATCAAAACTCGACGACCTCGACCGGCTCTTCGCCGAGATCACCGAACGCAGCGGCCGTCTCGACATCGTCGTGGCCAACGCCGGCGTCGGGGACTTCGGCCCGCTCGGCAAGATCACCGAGGAGGAGTACGAACGCACCACCTCCATCAACCTCAAGGGCACCGTCTTCACCGTCCAAAAGGCACTTCCACTGCTCTCGGCCGGCGCCTCGGTGATCCTGCTCTCCTCCAGCGCGGCCCTGCGCGGTGCCCCGGGCCTGGGCATCTACGCCGCCACCAAGGCCGCGATCCGCAGCCTCGCCCGCACCTGGGCCGCCGAACTCGCCGACCGCGGCATCCGCGTCAACGCCCTCACCCCCGGCCCCGTCACCACCCCCGGCGCCGACGAACTGCGTGCCGCACTCCCCCGAGACGGCCAGGCCGCCAAGCCCGCCGCGCCGACCCCGCTCGGCCGCGCCGGCCGTCCCGACGAGGTCGCCGCCACCGCCCTTTACCTGGCCGGGGACCAGAGTTCCTTCACCACCGGCGCGGAACTGTACGTCGACGGCGGCGCCACCCAGCTGTAGACCGCGACGGACTGCGGCGACGCTCTCGGCGAGCCCCCCCCTCGTGCGTGAACCGGCGAGCGTCGCACAGCCGCAGGCCGCATCAGCTCCGGCGACCTGCGAACTCCCCGATGAATCGATCTCGATCAATGTCGCTCGGCCTCCGACCGAGGTAGCCGGGAGGAAACCCTTCCCCCGCTTTCGCGGGCAACTGCCCCGAAGACACCTGGTGTTGCGGGCGAGGTGACAGGAAATTGGTGGATATGCAGCATGCAGAAAAGACAACACCAGCGGCCTTACGGCACATCGGCGTCCGGCGCGGGTTGATCGCGCTGGTGATGGGCGCCCTGTGCGCCGCCTTCCTCCTGGTGGGCGGAGGCACCGCGTCTGCGGCGCCGCCGGACTCGAACCGGATGGCGACGTGGAACATGCAGCGGTCCTCCGGCCGCTGGACCTACGCGCTGGACCTGTCCGACAACGCCAGCGTCGTCGCCCTGCAGGAGGCGTCCATCACGCCGCCTGCAGGGGCGGTGTCGCTGGGCCGGATCGGCCGCAACATCCGCACCTACCGGATCCCCCCGACCCGCACCCGCGGTGAACGCTTCCTGTACATCCTCTATCAGGGCGCCAACCCGGCCCGGGGTGTGAATCCCGCCATGATCACCTCGTTCCAGCCCGACCGGGTCGAGGAGATCCCCGGCGTCTACCGGTCCGCCCTCGGCGTCGTACGGCAGGCGGACAACACCCTGTTCGCCTCCATCCACGCCAGCGCCAACGGCGGCACCGACGCCGCCTCGCTGGTGCGCCGCGTCGCCACCCGCTCCCGGCAACTGGCCCTGGCAAGCTGGGTGGTACTCGGCGACTTCAACCGGACGCCCCGCTCCCTGCCCGTCGGCGGAACCACCGGCATCCCCGCCAACGCGCACATCTACGAGAACGGCGGACCCACCCAACTCAGCGGAGGACACCTCGACTACGCCGTCTCCAACGTCCTGACCCAGAACTGGCAGGCAGCCCGCAGAAACCCACGCGGCAGCGACCACTGGCCCATCACCTTCTCCTCGCTACGCGCCGGAGCCGGCCCCGCCCGCTTCACCCTCGGCGACAACGGAGGCAACGGCAGCGTCCTCGACGTCTACCAGGCCCGCAAAACCAACGGCACGCACATCATCCTCTACCACCCCGACAACGGCACCAACCAGCAATGGACCCTGCGCCCCGACGGGGGGCAGAACCGGTCCAACCGCATCGTCAGCGTGAACAGCGGCAAATGCATGGACGTCGACAACGGCACCGCGAGCAGGGAGGGTTCCCAGATGAACATCTGGGACTGCCACCGCCACGGCCCCACCACCGACACCCAGAACTTCATCCTGGAACACCCCCTGCCACTGTTCCCGAACCTGACAACCATCACCAACGAGAGGACCGAATTCCTGCTGAACATCGTCGGCAACGGCACCGCCGACGGAACCCCCGTCATCCAGTACGAGCAGCAGTACGGCCCCCTGCCCTTCCCCGCCGACAACGAAGCCTTCTACCTCCACCCCACCAGCTAACCCCCGATCCCACAGGGCCTGTGTCACACCGACAGAGCCGGCCTGACACAGGCACCCTGCCCGCACCCGCTCACCGCCGGCATTGTCCACCATCCGACCGGAGACGGCCTGGTCACCAGCGAGCCCACTGAACCCAGCTCGGACGAACGGGGCACCACGCACACCTCCCCCGTCGGCTGCGACGACCCCACAGGCAGGTGGGGACCGGGGATAGGCGCGCAGTCCGCTGGAGACCGCTCTCGCCGGCGGGGAGCGTTTGCAGGGGCAGCAGGTGGGCGGTTTCGACCCGGCGGTCGTGGACGAGGCGGCCAGGTCTAGGCTGCCCGAGACCGGGCAGACGCTGTGCGATCAGCCGCCTCGATGGCCCTGGAGTGCACCGTGTGCCCTACCCCCACAAGACCCGGTGGGTGGTGTGCATTCGCAGGCGCCGGAGCGCCGCCAACCGCCTCACGAAGGTGCTGACACCGACACACAGCCGACGTGGAGGCCTCACCCTCGTACAGGGTGACACGGAACTGTTCTCGGCCTTGCACCCGGACACGGGCGCTATCTCATGACACATGATCACTTCTCGCGGGTGGCTGCGCGCCGCCACCGCCCTTGCCGGAATCTCCGCCGTCCTTGCCCCTGCCGCCCCGGCTTCCGCAACCAGCGCCGCCGCCCCGTCACAGTCCGCCCCGGCGCTGCGGCGGGCACTGCCGGAACCGCCTCCGGCCGACGTTGCCCGCGATGAGCTCGGCGACCTGAACGTCGAGGCGCCGCATGCGACGGCCGGCTACAGCCGGGCAGCGGTTCGCGGACATGGCCGCCGCCAACGGAATATCCGCCTCGACCGTGCGCCGGTGGCTGCTGGAGGTCATTCACCTCCTGGCCGCCCGCGCGACGCGCCTGGACCGCGCGCTCAAGAAGACCGCGAAAAGCGGCAGCATCGTCGTGCTGGTCGACGGCACCCTCATCCCCACCCAGCGCCGCCGCGGACGCGAGGACCGCAAGAACTACTCCGGCAAGCGGAAAATGCACGGCCTGCACCTGCTCGCGTTGACCGACGAGTACGGCAACTTGATATGGGTCTCGGCCACGCGCCCGGGCCGCACCCACGACGTCACCGCCGCCCGGCACGACCACCTCACCGCCCACCTGCGCGAGGCCGGCCTGGCCGCCTTCGCCGACCTCGGCTTCCTCGGACTCGATGACGACAGCGAGAACCCCACCGTGATCACTGGCTACCGCGCCAGCAGGGGCCACCGCCTCACGACCGCCCAGAAGGAGACGAACCAGCTGATCGCCCGCGAACGCGCCGCCAACGAGCATGCCTTCGCCGACCTGAAACGGTGGCGCGTACTCATCGAGCTCCGCCTCGATCCCCGCCACGCGACCGCACTCCTGCGGGCCCCGCTCGTGCTCACGAAAGCCGAGGTCAGGCGCTGAATCGATACGGCAGACGATCACCGCGAAACGATCAAGCTCCCGGCCTGCCCGAGTTCCTCAACAAGGAGTCACACCACCCCCGCTGACCAGCCACCTTCAAGATGAAACGGCTTCATAGAGATAACGCAGGAGGCGCAGTCAGGCGTCTCGTCGTCCTGGATCCAGTCGGGCTCGCCTCCAAGCTGCCCGCCGATCTCCCCCTGCCTATCCGCAGGCGTGGGCCGCGATGCTTTCGGTCTCGACCTACTTAACCCCACGGAATGGGCCGAAACGGGAAGGCGCGTCTACCCACTCATTATCTTCATGCCAGTCGCATTGGGTGGCAAGAATATAGCCAACACCGCCACTCAGAATGAACAGCTTAAACGGTTCACTTGGGGTTAGAACAATCCCAAGAAGCTCACGATCCCTCTCGAAATCACCTTCGTCGATCACCAGGCGCTCAAATTTTGCCGGTACGCTCATATGCCGAACGTTGGAAAACAGCACATCGATGCGCTTATCCGAGTCAAACTTCGGCACACTCCGCAAAAGAAGCTGGGAGTAACTAAACGAATAATTCCAGACCTTAAATTCTCGATCCCACCCAACCAACTGCATACAATACCTCTCTCGCGAATATCTACCTTCGCCGCATTGGAGCGGCATCTGCGACACCGAATGACACGGCCAGACCACTAAAGATTCCCGACGTTAGCGCCACAGGCGCCAACTCAAAGATGACTTTTGCCTGATCGGCCTATCCGCCCCTCAGGACGCTAAAGTTGGGCATTGTCAAATCCGAGGTGACATTTTCTCCGCCATGCCAGAAGGTAATTGATTCCCAAGACCGGTTACCAAGCCTCACTGATTCGCCAACGATATTCATTTCTCGTTGAGTAGTTATCCAGTTGCCGCCAACTCGACCTTCCTTGTAGAAGTCTTCAAATACTTCCTGAAGGGTCCCGCGCTTCCCATTCGACATCTTGAAGCCATCCAGGACGATGTGAAGCCGTCGAGACGGTTGCTCATGCGCAACACTTCTGACTGACGACAAGGCATCTTCTCGCGATTGGTCGAGAAAGTGCTCATGCCCATTAGAATCAGCGAAATTCCGGAGGTCCCCTTCTTCTCGCAAGCCAAGTGCCACATCACAGTTGTGAACCAGGACCGGCGCAGCCCCCGCCAGCACATAGTACGTGTGGAGTTGGTTGACCGTCAGGTTGTGGGTGGTGACGGTGTACTGGTAGTTGCGGACCGTCTGGATGGTGAGGAGGGTGCCGTCGGGCTGGCGGAGGTGTTCACCGACCTGTAGTTCGCCGGCGTCGATCCACTGGTGGCGGGTTTCGCTCCAGTAGGGGTGGTGGTGGGTGGAGGTGATCTTCGCGGGCGGGCCGCGGGGGTTCGCGTCGTTAGTGAGGGTGAGGTCGGTGAAGTCCTTGTCGTCGGGGGTGGTGATGGTGTCCGTGACGGTTTCAGGCCGAGTTTCCCCGGTTTGTGGGTCGGTGGCTACCACCCTGTCGCCGGTGTGGATATCTTCCAGCGCCTTGGTGGTGCCGTCAGCCATCAGCACCAGGGTGCCGGTGGGGAAGCTGTTGCACGTGGCGGGAGCGGATTCGCTCTCCTTGCCAGCGCCCTTGGTTTCCGCGTCGTCCGCAGCCTTCGCGGACTTTGACTCCGTACTTGCCGCGTCGCTGGCTGTCTCCTTGGCTGCCTTTTCTTCAGCCGCCTTGGCTGCCGCCTTCTCGGCGGCCTTCGCCTCTTCAGCTGCCCTCTTGGCGCGGGTTACCGCTTCGGCTGCTCTGGCGGCGACGCGTTCGCCCGCGCGGATGGCGTCGTAGGCCTTGTCTATTTCCTTGTAGATCTTGAAGGCCTTGATGCCGATCTTGATGGCCTTGAAGATCTTGCCCCAGGGGACAGCGCCGAGGGCGGTGTTGATGCAGGCCATGACGTCGCCCTTGGTGAAGCAGTCGCGGGCGTCGTTGTAGCCGATGAGGTCACCGATCATGTCGATGACCTGGTGCTTGATGTCGTCGCGCTTCTCTTTGGCCCGGGTGACGGTGGTAGTGGCCTGGTCCAGGGCGGTCTCGGCGTTGGTCACCGCCGTGTCCGGTGTCGCCGCCGCCTTGTTCTTGTCCGCGTAGTACTGATTGACCTCCTGGCACTCGACAGGGCTGTCGCAGCCCATGCGAAGGCCGTTGGCGTCGGTGCGGTTGACCGGGCTGTTGTCGGCGTAGGCGTACGCGTTCCACTGCTGCGGATCCGAGCCGTCGAGGATGGGGTCGGGGCTGATGAAGCGTGCCGTCTTCGGGTCGTATTCGCGCGCCCCGAGGAGGGTGAGGCCGGTGGCCTTCTCCTTGGTTCCGCCGACGAAGCCCTTGTCGCCTGCCCACGCGCCTTCCGCGGGCTGTGTGCCGCGTTCGTTGCCGAACGGGTCGGTGGGGCGGCGGGCTTGGGACAGATCGTATGCGTTGAACTGGACGCCGTTGGTGCCGTGCGGGTCGGAGGCCTGGTAGGCGAGGGTCGACTTGCCGGCGGCGATGGTGCGGGTGATGGAGAGGCCGCCTGGGGCCGCGTAGGTGCGGACATCGGTGACCTTGCCGGTGGCGGTGTCGAGGGTCAGCTGGTCGGGGCCGAGGTTGAGCGTGGTCTTGCCCGGGTCCCGGCGGATGAGCTGGTTGCCTGCGGTGTCGTACAGGTAGCTGGTGCCCGCGCTCTCACCGCTGCCGGTGATCTTGTCGAGCTTGCCCTGACCGTTCCAGGTCAACGTCTTGGTGCCTGGAGTGCTGGTGATCGACGCGGTGTTGCCAGTCGCGTCGTACGTGTACGAGGTCACCTGCGTACCGGACGGACCGGTCTCGGTCGACGACATCAAGGCGTGCGGGCCGCCGGTGCCGCCACCTGTCTTCGGGTCAAAGGAAGGGGTGTTGAGGCCGGTGCCGAAGGTCTGGTTGACCGTCACGTCCTTGGACGCGTCACCGGTGATGTCCTTCTTCACCAGTTGGGTGCGGTTGCCGAGTTTGTCGTAGGTGTACTTCTGCCAGTACGGGGCAGGACCGCCGACGCTCGGCTTGCCCGTGCCGTCGACAGCGGGACCGTCGGTGTTGGTGCAGGTGCCGATGCCGCGGACGCTCGGCTGGGGAGCGGTGGCCTGGGTACCGGTATCGGTCCAGGCCTGAGTGAGGCGGCCGAGGTAATCGTGGGTGAAGCACTGCAGGTCGGAAGCCACGCCGTCCTGGGCGTCACGGACAGAGGTGACCTGGCCGAGCGGGTTGTAGGTGTAGTCGCTGACGTCGACGCTGGCGGTCGGCGCGTTCTGCTTGTCGAGCGTGGAGCGGATGACCCGGCCGGTGGAGTTGTCGTAGTCCTGGGTGGAGACGATCTGGGCGCCGGTGGTGCCAACCGTGGTGCGGATGGCGCGCCCGTAGGGGTCGTAGCGCAGGTCTACGACGTAGGGGGTGCGGGTGAGGCCGGTCTTGCCGTCCAGGGACGTCATGTTGCCGCCGACGTCGACGCCGTAGTACAGGGTCTCGGCTGCTATGCCCGCTACCGGAGGCAGCTTGGTGGTCTGCAGGTGACCGAGCGCGTCATAGGTGTTGCTGGTCTCGTAGGTGTTGGCGAGGCCCTTTTCGGAGGTGGGGATGGTGGTCTTGCTGCCGAGCGGACGGTATCCGCCGTCGTACCCCGTCGCCTGCGAGACATACGCATCTCCGCTGGCTCCGCCGACAAACCGTGTGGTGGAGGACGGTTTACCAAGGGCCAGCGTGTCGTAGGTAGTCGCGCCGACCTGCTTGGCCGGGTCGACCGCGCTGCCCTCGTAGGTTGCGGTGGTGCGGCCCAGCAGGTCGACAACGCTGGTAGCGCTCTTACCCCGTGCATCGGTGGCCGTGACGAGGTTCTTCGTGTCGTCGTAGACGGTCGTGGACGTACCGGCATCCGGATCGGTCGACTTCACCGTGCGGCCGAGCAGGTCGTAGGCGAACGTCCACTGATTGCCCGCGGAATCCTTACGCCACAGCTCCTTGCCCTGGGCGTTGTGGCCGTAGGTCGTCTCGTCGTAGGCGCCGGTGGGGGTGTTGGACTGGTACTGGCGCAGCGCGACCGTCTGGCCGGTGCCGTCGGTGATGGTCGCGGTGGCGTAGCCGCCCTTGGGCGGGGTGGAGCGGGTCTCGTCCGCGCCCGGGTATTCGGTCTTCGAACGCCACTGCTCGATGCCGTAGGACTGGAAGACCGTGTCGGTGGTGCGGCCCAGGCCGTCGTAGACCTGGACGGTCTGCGCCGGGATCTTGCTGTCGGGGTTGACGCCGCCGTTGGGCAGGAACAGCTGCCCGGCCGGGGCGGCTTCGTTGTTGTAGTAGGCCGCGCTGGTCTTGGTCTGCCAGCCGTGCGAGTCGAACAGCGCATCGGTGATGGTGCGGCCGTAGGCACCCGAGGGGGGCATGGCCTGGGTCTGGCGGATGCGGCCGAGGCCGTCGTAGATGGTGAAGGTCGAGGTGTAGGTGGGAGCGTCGTCGGTGAGCGCCTGACTCAGCACGGTGGACGGGGCGTTGGTGCCGTTCATCGCGTACGAGAACTTGCGCGTGGCCGCAGCGCCTGCCGCGCGGTTGGCGCCGGGCTGCCATACGGCGGCGACTCGGCCGAGCGCGTCGTAGTCCTGCTCGGCGACGTGGTTGTTCTCGTCGGTCTGCTTGGTCGGGATGGCACGGCCGATGTCGAGGGTGGTGGTCGCTTTCCAGCCCAGCGGGTTGGTGTGGACGATCTGGTTCGGGAGCGCGCCGGTGGCCGGGGTGTAGTCGGTCGTGGTGGTCGCCCCGCCGGGGTGGTTGGCGTCGGTGCGGGTGGGGTCGGTGGTGCTGGTGACCCGGCCGTAGTCGTCGAAGGTAGCGGTGGCGTTCTTGCGGTACACCGGCTTGCCGTCGGTGTCGTAGCGCTCCAGGACGTCGGTCGCCGTCTGCTCGGCGGTTGCGCCGGTCTCGCCGAGGGGCTTGTTGTCGAAGTAGGAGTGGGTGTCGGCGGCGGTGTTGGCGGCGGTCGGCGTCTGGTCGCAGGCGCCGGAGAGGGTGAGGGTGTGCGAGGCCAGTTCGGTGACGGTGCCGCCGGGCCCGCTGGCGTAGGTGAACGCGGTGCACAGCCGCTGTTCGGGGTGGTCCAGGTCGCTCTTGTCGTCGACCTGGACCGGGCGGGCTGCGAGGGTGGTGTCGTAGGTGGAGGTGCGCTCGGCGGTGCGCCAGTCGCCGCCGGCCAGCTTGGAGTAGGCGGTGACCTTGCCGGTATTGACGGCTCTGGCGGTGACGTCGGGCATGCCGCCGGACTGTGCGCGGGTAGCGGTCACCGCGCCCTGCCAGGGGGTGGTGATCTCGCTGCTGACCAGGTCGCCGCCGTCGCGGTCGTAGGTCTGGGTCTGGCGGACGAAGCCGGACAGCACGTTGTCGTCGGTGATGCTCTGGACCTTGGCCGTGGTCCCCGGTGGAGCCACGTCGACAGTGACGCTGCGCTTGGAGCCGTTGGCGAGGATGTCGCCGTCCATGCCGCGCAGGTAGGTGCTGACGGTCTTGGTGCGCGGGGCCTCGGTCAGGTTGCCGGTGCCGGTGCGGGTGGTGACGGTGGCGTAGCCGCGGAACTGGTCCCAGGTGCGGGTCTTGGCATCAGTGAGCTCGGAGTCGTTGCGGTGCCAGGCGATGCCGCCGCCGTACTCGTAGTCGGTGACCTTGGTGGTCGCGGTGCCGAACGTGTCCTGCTCGGTGACGCTCTGCACGATGGTCTTGTTGAACCAGTCGTCGACCGGGTCCGGGTAGGACTGGCCAGGCAGATACCACTTGACCGGCATGCACGCCATCGCGTTGCTGTCCGCGGAGGACGGCATCGTCTTTTTCGTGCGGGAGCACTCGGCCGGACGGTAGATCACGTTGATCTTGCCGCCGGTCTCGGTGGTGATGGTCTGGATGCGGGGCCGTTGGTAACTCGGCGCGGAGGCCTCGGTGCCGTCCGGGCGAACCACATTGCCGTCGACCCGGTTCGCGATCTGCAGCGGCTGGAAGGAGACCGGCGGCAGGGTGATGGGAGTTTTGCCGTTGGACCCGGTGCGCTGGATGGAGTCCAGCCACAGCGACGGCGACGTGCCGTCCTTGGGATCCTGGAAGGACTGGTTGAGCGCGAACGAGTCGACGCCGCGGTAGGAGGAGCCGTCGAGGACCTCGGTGTCGATCCGGGTGAGCTGCTTGGTGGTCCAGAACGTCGGCGACAGGTTCAGGCACTGCCCGGTCGCGCCGCAGATCTGGTCGAGCGGGCTGTCCGGCCAGTACGTCTTGTTGGCCTTGGTGCGCTGGTCGTCAGCACAGGTGACGGAACCGCCAGGAACGCAGCGCTCCTTGGTGCGGAACCACACCTGGGCAGCAGGCTTGGCCGTGCCCTTCGCCTTGATCTGGTCGGGCAGGCGCTGGCCGTAGCCGACCCAGGTCGGGTAGCTGCCGCGCTGGTAGACGGTGGGCGTGCCGTTGCCGTTGTTCTGGCCGCCGCCCTTTGCGTAGTAGTTGTCCTCCTGCGCGTAGCGGTAGGTGATCAGGTTCTGGTGGGCGTCAACGACGTAGTCGAGGTTCCACTGCCAGCCCATCTGCGACCAGGAACCCTTGGCCGGGGAGCCGGAACCCAGGCACTTGTCGGCGTCACCAGGCCAGTACACGGGCACGGTGGAGACGGAGTTGGCGGCCGGGTCGCTGCCATCACCGCCAGGCAGGTGGTTGGCACCGAAGTAGAACTGGGTGCCGTCGGTGGTGGTGACCTTGAAGCCCTCACCGCTCCAGGCGCCATTGGCCCGGCCGGTCAGCCGCTCGACTCTGGTGCCGTCCTCACCCTGCAGGTGCCACTCGCACGACGTGTCGTCCCGTACGAGCTGGCCCGCGTGGCCGGCGAGCGAGAGGTTGAGCAGGTCACCGCCCCAGCACTCGTCACCCGAGTCCTTCACACCGGCACTGTCGCAGCTCTTGTACGTACGCGAGATCGACCCCGGGTGGTAGTCCCAGCCGTCGCCGATCCAGCTGGCCTGTGCATTGGTGGAGGCGGTTTTGCCGTCCACGGAGGAGGAGCCGTAGCCGAGCGAGATGCTCGGCGCTGGCCCGGCGATCGCGGACGGCACCTCGACGGTGTAGCCGTAGGTGAAGTTGCCCGCGTTCGCGCCGGCCTGCCAGGACGCCGACGGAGTCAGCGGAGAGGCCTTGTAGTCACCCGTTGAGCCGGACGGCCCCGGCTCAACAGCCAGCACCACACTCTGCGGTGCGGAAACCGCCATCGCCATCGGTGACTTGGCAGTGCCACGCGCCATGCTGAACGGGACCTCGACATCGGCCGTCAACCGGCCCGAGGCATCCCGGTGCGAGGCCACCGGGGTACGCGTCCTGCAACCGGCCGCCTGCGGCGATGCAAGCGCGCAAGCCGGAAGCTGCACGACCCGTGCGCGATCCCCCCAGTTGGCACCCGCCGTCTTGGCCCAGGCAGAGATGTCCAGGGCGACCTGGACCTTGCCGGGAGCCGAACCGGAGCCGGTGTCACTCAGCGAGACGAGGGCGCCGCTGACGCCAGTGGCCGCGGCCTTGCCCGTGTCCGCCACCTCGACGCGCAGCTTGGCATCAGTCGTGGCGCCGGACGTGGAACCTGATGCGAGGCCCGTTCGATTCGGGGTGTGGCCGGGGGCGATCCAGACCGGGAGGCTGCCGGCTTGGGTGGGAGTGGTGGATGTGTTCGACGGGGCAGCAGGCGCCTCGACGAGTGGTGCGGTCACCGCGCCTGACGGTGTGTTCGCGCTGGCCGGCGGCGCCCACTTGTTTCCCGTGTCCGCTTTTTTGGCCTGCGGCTTGAGGCTGGTGCCCTTGACCGGCGGTGCGTCGGGCAGGGGGGTGTTCGGCGGTGTCCAGACCTTGGGCGGGGCCTCCTTCGCCTCGACGGCAGGGAGCCCAGCCCCGGCGAACAGCACCGAGAGCGCGGCGATCACGGCAATCCGTGATCGCCCGGAACCCGAGCGCATGGCAAACCCACCCCGACGAGACAACTGGATCCCCCCACAGGACACAGAAAAACGAAGAACACTGGGCCGGTGATCGACCCAGACCCACGGACCCTAGGGAGCGCACGTTCGATCCGTACAGCAAATTCTGAGAATTTCCTTAAGTGACCAATGTCACGCAGGGTGCGCGCGTCAACACATGCGGCAAATGGGGTGTTCGGCTCATGAGCTTCCTTGACACTCGCGATGGCGTGAAGGAAGTGTGCGCGTGGTCTCTGTCTGCTCACAGTTCACAGCGAGGACCTCCACCTTGAGGCCACCAACTTCCCTTTCGCGGATACCGAGGCCGGGGGCCTCGCGAAGCCAACACACCTTCAGATCATGGTTGCGGCCCGCCGCCGGAGCCGCCGTACTGTCCCTGGGGCTCGGCTTCCTGGCCGTCCCGACAGCAGCGGCAGACAGCGGCGGCCACGACTTCGGCCCCGCTGACACCAGTTGGGCGCCCAGCCCGGCCAAGACGCCCACCGAGAACGAGAAGGCACTTGAGGCTGCACGGGCGCAGGCAAAATCCAGCGGCACCCCGGTCGTCGTGGGCTACATGACGACGGCAAGTTCACAGACGGTCGCCAATCCCGACGGCACGCTCACCACTGACAACTCTTCCGCTCCCCAGCGCGTCCGGCAGCCCGACGGATCCTGGCAGGGCGTCGACCCCACGCTGCATGCCAATACGGACGGCACTATCACCCCGGTCGCCGTTCCCTCCAGGCTCCAGCTCTCAGGGGGCGGAGACGCCCCGATGGCCACCATGACGACCGCGGACGGCAAGAAGCTCGCCATCAAGGCGGCCTTCCCCCTGCCCAGGCCGGTCCTCGACGGAGACAGCGCTCTCTACAAGGGCGTACTGCCCGACGTAGACCTGGAGTTGACCGCCACCGCGCTGGGCGGCTGGCGCCAGGTCCTGGTCGTGCACACCGCCCAGGCCGCCGCGAACCCGGCAGTCAAGAAGCTCCACCTCGACGTGGTGGCCGACGGCCTGGCCGTGACTGCCGATGCCGCGGGCAACCTCAAGGCCACCGATGCGGACGGCAAAGCACGCTTCACCGCGCCCAGCCCGGTCATGTGGGACTCGGCCACCACTGCTGCACCCTCCGCACAGCCGAAGCAGCAGAAGGCGTTCAACAGCCTCGCTGCGCAAGCCGGTCCCACCGACGTACCGGCCGTCGCAACCTCCAGCACTGATGGCCCCGGTGCGAGCGCCACGGTTACGAAGGTCGCCGCCACCACCACCGGCCAGGGCATCGACCTCGTCCCCGACACCAAGGTGCTCGGCCAGGGCCAAGGGCCCTGGTTCATCGACCCGGGCTGGAATCCGTCGACGGACAGCAACGGCGTACAGGCCTGGGCCCAGGTCCAGGAGGCCTACCCCGATACGAACGAATACAACGGCACGCAGTACGGCCAGGACACCCCGGCCACCGGCTACTGCGGCTACGTCGACACCGAGCACCCTTGCTCACCCACCGGCCGCACCCGCGCCTACTTCCAAGTCGGCATCGGCGGCTTCCTCCACAACCAGGGCGCCTACGTCATCGAAGCCCGGCTGAAGGCCACCGTCATCGCCTCTTCCAGCCCGTCCACCAGTACCCCGATGAGTCTCTACGACACGGGCTCGATCGCCAATCCGACCAGCTGGAACCAGCAGCCCTGCGGCACCGGCTCCGTGATGGGCGGCTGCAAGAACATCGGCACGCTGTCGGTGTCGGGATCCGGCGACATCGACTACGGAGTCCGCGACACGATCAGAAATGCAGTCGCCAATGCCTGGCCCAACTTCACCTTCGGCTTCGCCCCGGACGACGAGTACAACAAGTACTACCGCCAGCGGTTCAGCTCGAAAACCGGGCAGGCGCCCCACCTCGTCATCACGTACGACATCAAGCCCACCGTCAGCACCCCACGGACCGGCCCGACACCCGGTTTCGCCAGCACCGGCTCGTACTCCGCCTGCAACTCCACCTGGGATAGCGCCGGCTGGATCGGCGCCAACACCGACACCATGCTGACCGTGGGCGCCAAATCTCCCACCGGTGAGACCCTCAGCACCAAGTTCAAGCTCTGGGACAACGACAACGGCAACAGCACCACCAACTTCGCCACCGGCTGGGCCGCCAGCGGCGATGCCACCATCAGCGCCGGCACCCTAACCGACGGCCACCGCTACGGCTGGCAGGCCCTGACCACGGACGACACCCTCACCAGCGATGTCAGCGGGGCCTGCTACTTCCTCGTCGACCGCACTCCGCCCACCGCCGCCGTCATCTCCACCGACTTCCCTGCCTCTGGCACCCTCAACACTCAGCCGAAGTACGCCGGCCAGCCAGGCGTCTTCACTCTGACCGGCACCGACCCCGTACCCGCATCCGGCGGTCGTAGCTCCGGCCTGGCATGCGCCCGGTGGACCACCGACCCCGTCAAGGCCGCGGCCACCGGCTGGAAATGCACCGACACCACCGCGGGAATCGTGAAACTCTCGGGCGGCAAGGCCGACGTCACGATCACGCCCCCGCACTGGGGCACCAACTTCCTCTACCTGCAAACCCAGGACGACGCGGGCAACATGTCGCAGCCCGCCGTCTACAGCTACTACGCACCGGTCAACCCGAACGACCCGGTCAAGCCCGTCTTCGGCGATGTCAACGGCGACAAGATCCCGGACGTCCTGCTGCCCGACTCCGCCGGCGACCTGCGCCGCATCGGCGGCGGCACCGACCCCAACACCGCACCCAACGCACCGTTCAAGACCGCCGACGACACCGACCCCCGAGCCGGCTTCCACGCCTCGCCCAACGGAAACGGCTGGAAGAACACCCAGATCACCCACCGCGGCAGCCTGGGCCACAAGAACATCGACGACCTGATCGCCCACCAGCCCGGCGATGCGAAGCTCTACCTCTATGCCAACGACGGCGTCGACGGTGGCCACTTCGACAGCCAGGCCAAGATCGCCATGACCAAGCCCAACAGCTGTGCGCTGTCGTCCGACCCGAACACCAACGTGAACTGCGCCGACTACGGCTACAGCGGCGACTGGTCGAAGGTCACCCAGGTCGCGGCGTTCGGTTCCCTGGCGGGCGACTCTGCCCACCAACTGCCCGGTACCAACCAATACGCCCTCAACCAAACCACGCTGCTCTTCGTGGAAAACGGGCGGCTGTGGCTGGGACCGCCTGGATCCACCAATCAGGTGGACTCCCCAGCCATCCTCCTCTCTGGCAACGACCAGCAATGGGACGGCTACAATCTGATCACCCCAGGCCGTGCCAAGGGCACCGACCTGCCCACCCTGTGGGCCCGTTCCAAGTCCGACGGCACCATCCGTGCCTTCCCCGTCAAGGGGACCACCGACGCACCCGACCTGAGCGGATTCACCACACCCGGCCAGGGCCCCGTCCTCGGCACCGTCGACCCCGCCCGCTACCCGCGCATCGGCTCCGACGGTGACCTGACCGGCGACGGCATCCCGGATCTGTGGGCCGTCGACACCAACCAACAGCTCGTTTCCTGGAACGGCACCGGCACCGCGCCGACCACCCAAATCCCGCACCCGGACGTCACCGGCCTCTCCCCGGACCTGACTCCGCAGGGCAACCTCAACATGCCCACAGCCGCCTGGAACCTGACCGGATCGGCCACCGACGGCACTATTCCCAGCAGCACCGGCAACTACCCCGGCACCGCTGCCAACATCACCTGGCCGACCGGCATCATCGACGGTCGGCGCACCGACTACGCCGCGTTCAACGGCCCCCAGTCGACGATCACCACCAGCGCGTCCGTGGTCGACACCCGCAACAGCTTCACCATCAGTACCTGGGCGAAAGCCTCCGGCGCCGGAGGCGTGATCGTCAGCCAGGACAACACCGCGGCCCAGCAGAGCGACTTCCTCCTCTACCCGGACCCCGACGGCAGCACCTGGCGCTTCGCCCTCACCAACCGCACGAAAATCACGTCCAGTTGGCAGTACGACAACACCGACACCGTCAACCCCCAGACTCGCATCAACCCCAACGTCTGGACCAAGCTCACCGCCGTCTACAACGCGGACACCGGCCGGATGAGCCTGTACGCCAACGGCGTGCTCGTCGGCTCCGGGAACCACAGCAAGGCCAACAGCCCGGCGCCCACCGGCCCGCTCGTCTTCGGCCGCTACCAGGCCAAGGGTGCACCCAATCCCATGAGCACAGGGCTGTACGGAGGCGTCAGCAACCTCGCCGTCTACCCCTACGCCGCCTCGACCACCGCCCCCGACGCCCGCGGCCCCGTCACCGTCACCAGCTCCGCCACCACCTGCATCGACACCGACGGCGGGCAGAACACCGACGGCACCAAGGTCCAGATCTACACCTGCAACCAGACCCCGGCCCAGCAGCTCGAACTCCGCGACGACGGCACAATGCGCGTCCAGGGCAAATGCGTCGAGGCCGTCAACAGCGCCACGGCCAACGGCACCCTGATCCAGCTCATGACCTGCAAGGGCACTGCAAATCAGCAGTGGCAGGCCCGCGCCGACGGCAGCTACCTCAACATCAACGCCCAACGCTGCATCGACAGAAACAACAACACCCTCGCCAACAAGACACAGCTGCAACTGTGGGACTGCAAGGGCATCGACGCCCAGACCTGGACCACCCCCAGCCTCGGCACTGCCGCCCTGCCCGCACCCGCACCCCTGCCCGACAACAAGAAGACACCCACGCTGCCGGACAACGGCTTGCTGCACAACGCCAACAGCCGCTCCTGCCTGGAGATCAACAACTCCAGCAAGGACGACGGCGCGGCCGCCCAGCAGTGGGCGTGCAACGGACAGGCCGGCGCCAACTGGCAGTTCCACCCCACCGCCACCGCGGGCGTCTACGAGATCGTCAACGCCAATAGCGGCAAGTGCCTGGAAATCGGCAACTCCAATACGGTCAACGGCGCCCACGCCCAGCAATGGACCTGCGTCCACAACGCCGCACAACAGTGGACCATCCAGCCCATCGACAACACGGGCAACTGGAACATCACCAACCTCAACAGCGGCAAGACCCTGGAAATCGACAGTTCCAGCAAGACCGACGGCGCCCCCGCCCAGCAATGGACGCACACCGCCGACCACAACCAGCCCAACCAGAGCTGGTACCTGTAACCAGCACCAACTGACGTAGCGCCACCAGCAGTACCGGCGGCCGGTCGTCTCCCCGCATCACGGGGAAGGCGGCCGGCCGTCAGCCTGCCGTGCCCTCTTCCCTGAACCATTCCGGTCGGGCGGACGGATCGCGGCTGAATCCGGCAGACCAGTCCAACTTCGCTGCGCCGCGGCCACAGGAGGAAGCTGGTTTCCATCAGTACTGCCGCGCTGAAACGGCGACCGACGACAGTGAAGCCGTTTCATCTTGAAGGTGGCTGGTCAGCGGGGGTGGTGTGACTCCTTGTTGAGGAACTCGGGCAGGCCGGGAGCTTGATCGTTTCGCGGTGATCGTCTGCCGTATCGATTCAGCGCCTGACCTCGGCTTTCGTGAGCACGAGCAGGGCCCGCAGGAGTGCGGTCGCGTGGCGGGGATCGAGGCGGAGCTCGATGAGTACGCGCCACCGTTTCAGGTCGGCGAAGGCATGCTCGTTGGCGGCGCGTTCGCGGGCGATCAGCTGGTTCGTCTCCTTCTGGGCGGTCGTGAGGCGGTGGCCCCTGCTGGCGCGGTAGCCAGTGATCACGGTGGGGTTCTCGCTGTCGTCATCGAGTCCGAGGAAGCCGAGGTCGGCGAAGGCGGCCAGGCCGGCCTCGCGCAGGTGGGCGGTGAGGTGGTCGTGCCGGGCGGCGGTGACGTCGTGGGTGCGGCCCGGGCGCGTGGCCGAGACCCATATCAAGTTGCCGTACTCGTCGGTCAACGCGAGCAGGTGCAGGCCGTGCATTTTCCGCTTGACGCCTCTATGTTCGTCAAGCTGTCCTGGTCGCCATTGAAGTGCTGACGATCTTGAAGATCTTCCGGGCGAGATACCGCTTGAGGCATCTGATGATCTCCCTTCTACTCCTAACCTTCCGCGGTCCGTCGCGCAAGGTAGGAACGCGTCTCGGGGTGGTCGCGAAGCCGGGTAAGGGCGATGCGGAAGAGAGCTGCATTGGCCTGGCGGTCGCCTCCGCGGTTCAGTCGACGTCGCTGACTCTTGCCGGACGACCGTTCGACCGGGCTCACTCCGCACAATGCGGCGAAGGACGCCTCACTGGAGAAGCGCTGCGGGTTGTCCCCGGCCGCGACCAGGAGCGCCGCGGCCGAGTCCGGTCCGACTCCGTGGAGTTCCAGCAGGTCGGGCGCAGTGTCCTGAACCCGTTGTTTGATCAAGCGCCCGAACTGGCGGATCTCCTCTGACAAGCCCTGCACGCGGCGCGCCAGCAGGCACAGGCTGAGCTCGACGGGCCGGGCGACGTCGGGGGACGCCGGGTCAGCCAGCTCGGCGCACCGAGCAATCAGCGCGCTGTTGGTCAGCCCCGTGAGGGCCTCGCGCAGTTGGGGATCTGCGCAGACCTGCACGGCCTTGATCTGATTGATGGCCTGGGTGCGAGACTTGACCGCTGAGTCTTTCGCAAGTTTGAAGACGCGCAGCGCTTCGACAGCACCGTCGCCGGACTTGGGCACAGCCGTGGCCCGGCCGGAGAGCACGGCCCGGGCCGCGGCCTCGGCATCGACCGCGTCGGTCTTCCCCCTGCTTCGGCGCATCGATCGGTCCGGGCAGTTGACCTCGATGACCGCGACGCCAAGCGAGCACAGTTTCCGTGCCAGGCCGGGCCCGTACGAGCCGGTGCCCTCGACGCCGGCCTGGCTGACCTGCCCATGCGACCGCGCCCAACTCCACAGGGCTTCGTACCCGTGCGTGGTAGCGGCGAAGGCCTCCGTGCCGAGCAGCCGGCCCGTGACGTCGATCATGGCGGCGACGTGGACGTCCTTGTGTGTCCACCCCGAGGACGACCGTCTGGTGCGGTGGCTGCTCAGAACCAGACTGTATCGGGCTCACGACGGGCTCTCCTCGGTGCTCAGCGACGGTGGGATGCGCTGACACCGTGCAGGGCCGCAGGTCAGGACTGTGACGACGCCTCGGAAGGAGGCAAAGCCTCTATTGGGACACGGTCCGCCTTGCCCGGTGCCAGCACGCACCGCTCCGACGCGGTGGCCGACAGATCAAACACCAGGCACCAAGGGCCAGCCAGAGTACGAGTCAGGCCCCGCGTCGGGACGGCACACCCATACTCACAGCCGGAGTAGTTCTTGCGGTCCTCGCGTCCGCGGCGGCGCTGGGTGGGGATGAGGGTGCCGTCGACCAGCACGACGATGCTGCCGCTTTTCGCGGTCTTCTTGAGCGCGCGGTCCAGGCGCGTCGCGCGGGCGGCCAGGAGGTGAATGACCTCCAGCAGCCACCGGCGCACGGTCGAGGCGGATATTCCGTTGGCGGCGGCCATGTCCGCGAACCGCTGGTCGTGGCGCAGGACGGCGAGGACGACCAGGGCGATCCGGTGCGGCGCGAGCTTGCGCCACCGCGAACCGATCTTCTTCAGATGGCCCCGGACCAGGCCGGCTACCAGGTCCAGGGTCGCGCTCGACAGCGGCAGGCGGCACTGGTAGACAAGCTGGTCCAGGCTCCCGGCGGGGTGGGAGTTCTTCGACATGGACACCCCAACACCCGCCGGGGACCTGTCGGTTACGCCAAGATCCAGCCACGCTACCGCTCCGGACGGCTTGCATAGCGACCTGCCGGAGTGCGGTGCAGCCAACCGCGTTCGGCGAGCCGTTTCAGCTTCGCGCGGACCGCTTCGACCTGGGCCGGCAGGGTGCCCCTGCCGAGCTTCACGCTCACGTCCGCGGCCTTGACCGGCTCCGTCGCGCTCGCCACCAGCCGCATGATCTCCTGGTAGTCCTCGGGCAGCACCCCGGTGTCCAAGCCGTCCTCGCGGTGCACCAGCAGCAGTCCGCCCGCCCCGGACGACTGGGTGACCCGCTCGAACTCGGCGTCCATCTCCGGATCATCCGCCTCGCCGGCCCGGTCAGCCTCGGCGAACTGGGCGATCACCACCTCGGCGGCCTCCAGACGGAGGATCTCCGCCTCGATCTCCACGAGTTCCTTGCGCAGCAACTCGGCCCGGCCCTCGAACACCATCCGCCGCTGGATCACCCACGTCAGCACCTCGGCCACCCGCAGCCCCTCCCGCCCGTCAACTCCCTCTGCCCTGCGCACAGTACGAGCCTGGACCGGCCCCACGGCGCGATTCCGGCAAACCGGCAGCACGGCAGACGATCACCTGCTACCGATCTAGACCCGACCAGCACGAGCCCCCCAACGACACCTCACACCACCCCCGCTGACCAGCCACTTTCAAGATGAAACGGCTTCAGTGGAAGCAGCGCCTGGCCACCTTCCTCGACCTCGGCGGCCACCAGGCCGGCTCGCTCGGCGGCGGCAAGGACCGCCGCACGCACGCCGTCGATCTGATCATGCTGCAGACCCTGTCCCACCGGGAAGCCCCCGCCGGCCTCCTCGACGGCTACGGACTCGTGATCGTGGACGAGTGCCACTCCGTAGGAGCGCCCGGAGCCGAAGCCGCCATCCGCGCCGCGAAGGCCGGGCGCTGGGTCGGCCTGTCCGCGACCCCGTACCGGGCGGACCAGATGGACCCAGTGATCACGATGCAGTGCGGCCCGATCCGCCATGAGATCGAAGACGCCAGTACCTTCGCCAAGCACCTCGTCGTGCACCCCACCGCGTTCACCACCGACGAGCCGGGCACCGACGGCGCCTCATTCCAGGCGATCTACACCGAACTCGCCCACCACACCGACCGCAACACCCAGATCGCCGCGGACATCGCCGACGCCGCCGCACGCGGCCGGTGCAGCCTGGCCCTGACCAACCGCGTGGAACACCTCCAGCAACTGGCCGCCGCGCTGAAACCGCACGGCGTCGAACCGTTGATGCTCCACGGCGGCCTGCCGTCAGCCGAACGCGCCCGCATCCGTACCGTCTTGGCCGAGACGACCCCCAAGCCGCTGGTGCTCCTGGCCATCGACAAACTGGTCGGCGAGGGCTTCGACCAGCCCCGTCTGGACACGCTCTTCCTGACCAGCCCCATTTCCTTCAAAGGGCGCGTCATCCAGCAGGTCGGCCGCATCATGCGCAACAGTGAAGCGAGGAAGTCCCACGTCGAAGCCCACGACTACCTCGACGCCGACGTGCCCCAGCTCGAGCGCATGCACCACAAGCGGCGACGCATCCTCGAACGCCGCGGCTTCACCACCACCCCACGCGAACGCCTGCCACGGTCGCCAGGAGCGATCCCCGCACCCGGCACCCCGACGTCCGTCCAGACACCCACACATCCCGCGCCGGTCATAGCGGAGATCCGGTCCTGGGCCCGCGACCAGGGCATGAAGGTTCCGTCGCGCGGCCGACTTCGCCAAGAGATCTGGGACGCCTGGCACGCCGCTCACCCAGGGCAGGAAGACGTGCACGCCTCCTGAACCATTGACGGTGGCCTTTGTCCAGCCCCAGGGACAGCACGGTGAGACGAAGCCCTGTCCTGTGCGGTGGGCTTGGACGGCGCCGGGCTGCTGGTGCTGCATCCGGTGAGGAGCAGCCCGGCTGCCGCGAGGTTGGCGGCGGTGCGGGTTCGGTTCACGAGTCCCCCCGATTGAGGGGCCTATCTGACCGCTGTGCGTTGCCGGTTGGGGCGGCTGTGACAGCTTCGTGGCGCTGCGATGCGCCAGTTCACCCGGCCGGGTTCCGTAACTGCCGCGCCTGCCGGGGAGTTGACCGATCATGGATGATCTCGCTGCCCCCGTGACCGGCGCCTACTCCGACGCCCCGCGCCTGCCGCTGCTCACCCTGGTTGAGGCGCGGGACGCAGTCCGGCTGCTGATGCACTTCGCGGAGGCGGGCGATGCGGACTCCGAGGAGGAGCTGGACGCCTTCGCGCTGGCCACGGATCGCGCGGGGCGGTTGCCGTCAGAGTGATCCCGGGAAGTCCCGCGCCTTGATCTTCGCCATCTCCGTGTTCGGGTCGCCAGGATTCCGGTGGAACACGAGGCCTTCCCACCGGTGGAGCTTCAGGAAGTGCTGGATGCCGTCGATGCAGCGGCCGTCTTCCTCCGTCCCCAGGCTGAACCCGTCCTCGCGCACCTGCTCTGCGGTGGCATGCCGGTACAGCACGTCGCGGTCGACGGCTTCGGGGTTGCCGTTGATGCGGGGCCCGCACAGCTCGTAGGTGCCGACTGGCCACGACTCGCATGTCATCGCAGCGCGAGCGTGGAAGGCCTTGAACGACGACTGCCCTATCGGCTCCCAGCCGACGGTCCGGCCGGTGACGTCGTCGGTGGAGAGGGCGACGTAGCCGGGCGGCGGGGTCTTGCCGGGCTTGACCTCGCGGCGGGCCCACCACTCGGTGCCGTCGAACATCACGCACGTGCCGTCATACTTGCGAGTGGCGACTCCTTCACCGGCCATCACCCACTCACAGCCCGGCGTCACCTCGGGCAGGACGTAGCGGCGGTCCTCGGGATTGCGGACGAACATGGTCGCGATCTTGCGCATGCGGGTCTCCTGGTCGGGTTGTTTCACAGATTCTGCGTGATGGCCGCGATGTTCAGCGCGGCATTTCTTGACTAGCCGTGCCGCCGGCCGTGTCCGTTCCGGGCTTGGTGTACAGCCCGGCTCGCGGTGCGGTGGGCGGCGCGGAGGACCAGGGCCGCGCCGATGCAGATCCCGGCGACACCACGGTGAGGGTGCAGGCGACGGCGAGCAGCGTCGGGATCACGGGTCCTCCTGGTGGCAGTTGTGGCAGACGCAGCGACCACCGTGCCCGTCGCCCTCGCCGCAGAATTTGCAAACGGATGCGGTCTTGGTGGTGCCGTCGTACCGCCGGGCCTGGGTCTGTGGCCCGGCATGCGGACGATCGGCGCCCGGATCACGCTGGGAACCATGACCGGCGGCGATCATCATGCACCCGCCCCGGGAAACCGGCGGCCGGCACGTCACCGTCCACGGCCCCGACATCGGCCTCGCGCACTCCGACCTCATGGAGTTCCTGCGCCAGGCCGGTATCGACGAGCCGGATGCCGAAGCCATGGTCGACAGCAACTCCCCGGAGTTCGCATGGCACGGAGCGCCCGCGCACCACTTCGAGGCCGCGTAAGGATCCCACCGCCTCACCCGCCCCTTGCGACTTCCTAGGCCCGGCATTGGACGCGGCCGCATCGTGGCGCTCGGTGCGGATGGTGGTCAGTCCCGCGGTGGCGAGGATCTCCACGTATGGGCGAGGGGCAGCGATGCAGGCTATCCGCGCGGGCAGCGAAGTCAGTTCCGGCGGAATCTCCGAGATGGAGTGGTATTCCGGCTTCAGTGAATCTGCACATCGAATGCGCAACTGCGGCGCGGCGCGCGATGCATCTGCACAAGGGTCTGCCACAGAACGCTTTGTTGGTGCGGAGTGTCCCGTTCGAAAACGTGGACGCAATACAAGTCGGGTCCCGGTGCCGCGCGGCATGTGGAGAAGCTGCCCTCAAGTCGTGTGCGTGGCTGCACGAATGCGAAGCCTGTTCGTGCAACTTCCGGAGTTTGCACTCCGGTTGATTAGAGTCCCGGCGCGCTCCGTGCTTTGGTCTCTGCGCCGCGGGGCCCGCGCGAAAGTCTCCGGAATACGGGGCGCGTCGCATGCCCGCGGTTGAGGCCCGCTGTGTCCCCGGCGGGGCCGCCCCCTTGTGGATCATCCATACGAAGGGAAGTTTCATCATGAACTCCGCTCCCCAGGTTGAGGCCGTTGAGATCTCCGACACCGAGCTCGACAACGTCTCCGGCGGCCTGAACCCGCACGCCTGCCTCGCCGTCGGCCCCACGGCGGTCAGCGACGCGGATGCCCTGGCCCAGATCTACGCCGTCAAGAACGAGGTCCTGGGCGCCGTCGGCCAGTACAACCACGCCAGCGTCAGCGCCTCCCTCTGATCGCCAGCCTGAACGCCACCAGGTGAGCCCTTGCCGCCCTGACGGTGTGGTTGGGCTGTTGGCGGATTCAGGCTGTATGGAAAGGCAAAGCTCCTGGCAGCAAGATGTTCTTGACCGAGGTCACCGTCTCTGCCAGGAGTTTCAATGACGATGTCAAGCCGCCTGCGTGACCGGTGGGGCGGGGGTGAAGACCCGGTGGTCGCGCAGAAGTGCCCACAGGACTCCG
>NZ_JBIWHT010000034.1:0-58704 GCF_044764265.1 Streptomyces sp. NPDC094147
GGAACGACGAGATGACATCCACGAAGCGTTCCTCGGACTTGCCACCTGCCTCATCACACACCGACACGTCCAACGCCTTTGTTAGGACCTCTTAGACACACTCTGGCATTTCCGAGGTGGTACGCACCCGAGTCAACATCCAAGTGGGCGGCGCAGCCACCGGCGGGTGTGTCAACGTGCCTGCGCTGTGCTGCGCATCAGCCGTTGGTACTTGTTGCTTCCTGACTGGATGCAGATGTGTCCAGAGGGAGTGTCCGGCCGCCCAGCTCATCGCTCCAGAACCAGTCGTCGCCGCTGCCGTCGCCCCACTGTGCGTCGAGGTCGGCGATACTGACACGGTCGATGGACCCGTCGGTGACGATGTCGTTGGACCAGACGTAGCCGTTGCCGTCGGACAGTGCCACATGGCCGACAGAACCGACACCGGGCCACCAGACCGGAGCGCCGGCAGGCGGGGTCGTGTGGTGCCGTGACGTTGTCGCTTCGGCTGCCGCCGCGGCCGTGCCGTGATCATCGATATCGCCCCACGCCTGCGATACGGCACCCAGGCATTGGTGGCTCCAGTCCCTCGAGCCGGAGTCGTGCTGGGCCTTCATGAAGGCGACCGCCGACGCCGCGGACTGCGCCACATCCGGGGATGCCGCCTGAGCAAAGCCTGTCGCCGCCAGGACCAGCACGCCGGAAGTCATCGCTGTGCTCCCGGCCCTGGCCAACGGAATCCTACGTATCCTGGGTACCGGAATCCTGCATATCTTGGGCAGTCGATGCCGGGCGGTCTGCTGTACCTGAGTGGGCATGGTGGGGATGTCTTTCATCGATCTCGGCGGATGCCGAGGTGTGGTCGGCCGGTGTTGGCGAAGCGCGAGTCGCGGGGCTGGGATGCACAGGCCTCGAGGGCATGTCGCCGGGCGTAGTGGAACCGCCAGCTGAGCGCGTGCACCGGTTCGCCTGCCGCCCGCCAGCGCGGTGTGACCCAAAGCCCCGTCCATCTGATGAAGCCTGCGCTTCGGCTGCCTGGTCTGCTGGGCGCTACACAGGACGTCCGGTCGGGGCACGCAGCTGGAAGACCCGCACTGGCAGTGCTGTCAGCGGGCTCACTACCGGACGTCGTCCCGCTCCCAACGGGCCACGTCGACAGCCTTGGTGTCCAGCACCGCACCACGCCGGTGGCGCACGGCGGCCTCGGTGGCGGAGGCGGCCAGGGCCACTTCGCGGGCCTCGTGCGGCAGACAGGCGCGCACGATCCAGGTCTGGGTGCCGCGCGTCTGCTCGACGCCGTCCGTGCGGATGGTGACGGTCCACTGGTACACGGCAATTCCTTAAGGCTTGTGTGTTCCTGGGGCGGGGGCGGTTGCTGCCGGTCGATTCGACACTGGGGTGTTGGCCACCTGTCACGGCTTCGACCTGTCCTCACGGTGACCCGTCGCCGAGGGCCAAGACATCGGTCACCTCACCCAGAAACCGGCAGGTAACTGCTGTGAGCGCACATCGCCAGGACGCCCGCATGGGCCCGGCCCGGCCGCAGGGCGCCGGGCGTGCCCTCGGGTGTCGGCACCCGGCGTGCCAGTCGGCTTGTGGCCGGTGACGCACCGGCTGACGCGTCACCGGCCCAAGCCCTCAGACGTGCTGGCGTTTGGTGGCCGCCGACGGTGACCCGGGCCGTCTGCACTTCGCTGCGGCCCGCCGGGCCGCCCGGCGGGCCCGGTCTATCCCAGTCCGGTCAGCAGGCGCAGCGGCGGCAGCAGGTAGGTGTCGGCCAGGCGGCCGGCGAGGGTGGTGGTGTCGGTGTCCACGGTGGCCCTGCCGCCCCCGGGCAAGGGGTGACCGTGGACCTCGCGCAGCCGGTAGAGCACGGCCTCGGTGCGCCTGGAGCCGCTCTTGACGGCGCGGAAGACAGCCGAGGGCACCTGCACCGGTGCGCTGGGCGGGCTATCGACCACGGCGGTGGCCACCACCGGCCTGGCTATCATCCCCACCGAACGCAGCTGCACCGTCTCGCCGAGGTGGACGGCGTCGACCGCTCCGCCGGCGGTGGGCATCACCAGAACGGGCCGGCCGTCGAGGACCACATATCCCGCCATGGCCGTGCCACCGACCGGAACCGCGCACAGCAGCGCGCCCGCGGCCGCCACCACGCCCAGCCCCAGCAGCCTGCGGCCCCGGCTCCCGCGCCGGCCCTGGCCACGGCGCGGGAACGCGATACGCGCGATGCCGTGAAGCAGGCGGCCGGCTACCAGCGTCACCAGCAGCAGCCACAGCACCGCCCCGGCGACCCCCCACAACAGGATCGAGGGCAGGATCCGGGTGAGCAGGAACCCCATCCAGGCCACAGGGAAGGCCATCGCGGCCAGCCCGAACGGCACCGACCACGGCCGGTCCAGACGCTTTTCGTCACGCGGATGCCCGTACAGCACCCGGCCCAGCCACCCGCGCGCATCGCCCATCGCCTTGTCGCGCAGGAACGGCACATCCACCCGGCCCATCAGGGCCAGATACCCGTCGAGCTTGACGAACGGCAGCAGGTTGAACACCGTACTGATCATGTTGTAACAGGTCAGCAGCCACCAGAACGAGGCCGTCTCCCCCTCGCTCAGCGCCGCGGCAATCGCCGCGCCGGCCGCCACGCCGGCGTTCACCACGACACCGGACAGTGCCACCCGCACCCGCTGCCCGCGATCAGCCAGTTTCCACCCCGCCGAGACATCACAGAAGAAGGCAGGGACGAGGTAGAACAGCATCACCCCGATACGCCGGGGCCGGCCGCCGAAATGGGTCAGCGCCGTGGCATGCCCCAACTCGTGCACCGCACCGACCACGAGCATGGCCGCCCAGACATGGAACACGGCGCCCATCGAGACCGGCGTGCTGACCGCGTGGGCCAGGCCGCGGTGGCCGACGGCCACCGCCACCGCCCCGGCGGCCAGCAGTGCCAGATACAACTGGGGGAACGGGCGCCGGGCCAGCACACCGCCCACCAACCGCAGCACGGCCGTCAGGCGCCGCGGGCGCACCAGCGTGAACTGGAACGTCAAAGGCTTGCGGTAGGCAAAGGCACGCTCGCGCGCGGGAGGCGGCCCGTCAGGGTCCTCAAGCAGCCCGAGCGCGCCCAGCTTCTCCAGCAGTCGCACGGCGCTGTCCTCGCCCACCTCGGTGGACCACTGGGCCAGGACCTCCTCACGGCACCGTGTGCCGTCGAGATCTGCCAGCAGCAGCGCGGCATCGCGCCCCAGCCGCAGATAGCGGCCCCCGGGCAGACTCACCACCGCATGGTCCTGCCCGTCCGTCTGCGCAATCTCCATGCCCTCACGCCGCGCAGGCATCGCCAGCACACGCTCGACCCGGTCCGGAACAGCCGACCGCGAGGGCGCGGGTGCGGGGGCCGCGGGAGGAAGGCACACGGGCGTGGGGGCAGGAGCAGCGGGCGTGGGGGTGGGGATGAGAGGGGAGGAGGCGGTCGCGGGCATGGCAGTCCTTAACGGAAGAGGCAGCAGGGCGAGCACAACAGACCGGGCCGGGCGGGTGAAGCGCCGCCAAGGGCGCTCCACCTACCCGGCCACCAGGCCCAACCGTCAGTTGACGACGGTGCCGGGCGGCAGAGCGTTGAAGAAGTGGGCGAAGTCGGCGCCCGGGTGGCAGATCTGGATGAAATCACCGGGCTGCTCAGTGTCGAACGGCCCGCAGAAGCCCGGGTTGGGGTCGGTGGTGAACCACTGCGAGTCTGCGGGCAGCGGGCGGCCTACGGCAGTTGGCGCGTCCAGCGACTCCAGCTCGTCGATCCCCAGGAACACGGCACGGTCGGTGATGATGGTGGTGGTGTTCTGCATGGTGTTCTACCTATGTCTGTGGTGTGAATTGCGTGGTGCAGGCCCGGAACAGGTCCCCGCGCTGCGGGGCAGAGCCTGCGGGTAGGGCGCAAGGGCACCGGGCAGCCTGTGCTGATGCCTACGGCGCCCGACGGTGACGGCTGGCGGCGCCGGGGCGGGCAGGACGCACGAGCGCCCCACCCTCCCCGGCCAGCCGACCGTCACGAGCCCTGGCAGTGGCCGAAGTGCTGGCAGACGTCGACAACGCCGGTCCAGATGTCATGGCCGGCCTTCTCTGCGTGCTGCCAGCCCGCAGCGTTCGTCGCCGAATCCGACGACCCAATCTGCTGCTGAGCAAGGTGCCCTTCGGTGTTGGCGTCAGCGAACTTGTCCGCGGCATCCCAGAGCCCGGGGCCGGACGGCGCGGCCGACGCGTCCGACGCGGCCGGTGCGGGCGTCTCGAAGTCCGACGCGTCCGGTGCGTCCAGCGACTCCAGCTCGTCAACGCCCAGGAACACGGCGCGGTCGGTGATGGTGGTGGTGGTGGTGTTCTGCATGGTGTTCTCCCTACGTCTGTGGTGTGAATTGCGTGGTGCAGGCACCCAAGGCGGTCCCCGCGCTGCGGGGCAAGCCTGCGCAAGGGCACCGGGCAGCCTGTGCTGATGCCTACGGCGCCCGACGGTGACGGCTGGCGGCGCCGAGGCGGGCAGGACGCAGAGAGCGCCCCACCCTCCCCGGCCAGCCGGCCCGTCAGCTGGTGCCGGCGAAGTGGTTCCAGACGTCGACACTGCCGTCCCAGACATCGTGGGCGGCCTTCTCTGCGTGCTGCCAGCCCGCAGCGTTCGTCGCCGAATCCGACGACCCAATCTGCTGCTGAGCAAGGTGCCCTTCGGTGTTGGCGTCAGCGAACTTGTCCGCGGCATCCCAGAGCCCGCCGCTGGCCGGTGCGGGCGACCCGTCCGGTGCGTCCAGCGACTCCAGCTCGTCAACGCCAAGGAACACGGCGCGGTCGGTGATGGTGATGATGTTCTGCATGGTGTTCTCCCTATGTCTGTGGTGTGGATTGCCTAGTGCAGGGGTGCTGCTTCCTGCCCGTAGGCGGTGGATCAGGAGTCGCTTTGTCGACTCATGTTTGAAGCCTGCCTGGCCCCGGTTCGTGTGTCCCTACGGTGCGCACCACAGGGAATTGAGCGACCCGCTCACCGTCGCCCTTCGGTACCGACCGCAGTGAGTGGGCCGTTCCAGGGGCCGGGAGAGATCCACCGGATCCCCCGGCGGTCCGCCTCCCGCCCCTGCCCGCCTCGTGCCGTCTCCCGGTGCGGGAACGATCAGGCCAGGTCAGGGCCGCTATCGGGCGGCACGGACAACTGCGCCACAGGCTCGGCCCTGAAGGGGCCAAGCCTGTTGACCTGGTTCCAGAGCCTTGATGGCACGTCGTTCCTGCCGGTGGCTGCGGCGGGACGCCTGCGTGCTACGTGCCTGTGGAGGCGGCACTGGGGCAGCTGTCCCGGACTCGAGGACGACCGGCGCACCGCCCACGGCGAGTTGAGCGAGCACGGATGGTTGCTGGCCTCCCTCGCCCGGGAGATCGGCATGCCCGCCGCCCCACTCTTCGGCTGGCGGCGGTGCGGCTGGATCGCCCGGGCGGCAGGACGAACGCCCGCCCCGCCGCTGGATCATCACCGTCGGCGCTGCGAAGGCCGGGCGTCTCCGTGCCCTGCGCAGCATCCCGGACGGGCTTCGCAAGCGGCGCCCATGGGCCGACGGCGTACCAACCCTGAGCACCGGGAACGAAGACGGGCAAGGAGCATGCCCGACCATGAACGAGCGGCCCTGCGCAGCCCGCTGTGCGACGACCCATCTCCGCCGGATCCAAGTCAGGGCTGCAGGAAGGGAGTTGTGCGAGAGTGAGCCAGGCGTGGCCTTCGGCGTACTGTCGCATGCCAGCGGGGCGGGGGGTGTTGAGATGGTCCCGGATGAGGACGGTGGGAGCGCCGGGCTGGAGGTGGGCGCAGACCACCAGGTCGCGGGAGTCGGTCCAGGCATTGCTATTGCGGGTGCCTTTGAAGGGCAGGTGGAAGCGTGGCCGGCAGATCGGCCGGGACGTTTCGCCGTGCTTGTAGCAGCACAGGGCCGCGATCGGGATCCGGCGCCGGGATCGGCCGCGGACCCGCACCACGGGGGTGTGCCCGTACCGTCCCCAGGTGCGGGCTCGGGGTGGCGTCATCGCGAACCCGGCTCGTCCTCGAAGACGTTGTAGGCCCCGAGCGCCGCCGCGGTGTTTCCACCTGCTGCCACACGTCCTTCTTCCACAACTCCATCACGCGCGCGTCGCGTTCCAGTGCCCGCCGGGCCGGGCGCTGGAAGGACCAGCCGTGGCGGCGCATCAGCCGCCACACTCCGGCCACCGAGCAGGTGACCCGGAACTTCCGTGCGCTCACCGTTGTGATCCGCAAGGGTGTCCGCCGCTGGCCCTCCCGGCCCTGCGCGGCCGGGCCCCGGGCCAACTCCCCTTCCAGCTCGGCGAACTGCGCATCGGACAGTCTGGGCACTTGGGGAGGGCCCTTGGACGCAAGCGCCCGCATCCCGCCCTCCCCTCACTCGTGCCGCCGACGTTCCGCCGACCGTTCACTCCCCCGCAGATCCTTCGCGATCACCGCGGTCTTCTCGCCCGAACCGTCTGCCGGCCTCCCGGCGGGTCCGCTCACGGAACTGCTGCCGTTCCGCGGTCAGCCCTCCACTCTGCGCGTACCGACCACTGGCTGTTTTTATCGGGGTGAACGGGTTCAGGCACGCGTTTCGTGAGGTCGATCGTGGCGCTCGCGGCGTCGGTGATGTTGCGTCGCCCAGGGGGCTGTGGCGGTTGGCGTATCAGCGCCGTTCGTATGTGGTCGCCATCGCGTGGAATACGTTTTTCGGCTCCCATCGGGTGTCGTCGAGCATGCGGACGACACCGTAGGAGGCGATGTCGCGCGGTCCGGGCTTGTCGTAGTTGGCGAAGGAGAACCAGAGTGCGGTGTCCACTCCTTCGGCCTCGAAGATGTCCGTGAGTTCGGCGAGGTAGCGCACCTGTTCGTCCTCGTCCGGGATCGCTCCGTGGGGCGGCTGCCAGGCCATGCCACCGAGTTCACCCGCCCCTTGGTAGGCGCAGGTACCGAACTCGGTGATGGCGACGGGCTTGCCGTGGCTGAAGTGCGCGCGTAGGTCGGAGCGGAAGGTGTCGGCGTTGTGGGCGTCCCGGTATGTATCGATGCCGACCAGATCGAAGGGGTGCCAGTCGACGGATTCCCAGGGGCCGGAGGCGTAGGTGACCCGTCCGCCGAAGTGGGCTCGCACTGTTGCGGCGGCTTCGGCGAGGAAGGCATTGACGCGCTCGGGTACCGGTCCGAGGGAGGCCCACCATTCCAAGTCGGCGGTCGCCATGGCGTGTAGGCGGTCGATGTAGGTGGGCCCGGGGAGGAAGCCGTTGCAGAAGACGCTGATCTCGCACCCAGTGACGAACACCACCTCGGCGCCGCTCTGCCGCACGGCCTCGGCCCGCTGCGCGCAGTCGGCGAAGAGCGCGAGCACCTGCTCGGGGGGAAGGTCCACGGGGAAGGGAGCCAACCAGACTTCGAGGCCGGCACCGGCGGCGTGCTGTGCGGCGATGCTCAGCCGTTCCGGGTCGCGCCCGGAGATGCGCACGGCGTCACAGTGCAGCTCACCGGCGATCACCGCCATGTCTTGGCGGACCGTCTCGGGGGTGAAGGTCTTGCGGGAGAGTGCGTCGCCGGGGAGGAATCCGGTGTCGTAGTTGATGCCGCGTGCGCGCATGTCACTGCCCCATCTTGTAGGTGAGTCCGTGTTCCAGCAGGTCGAAGGCGAGCTCGACGTCCTCGGCCAGGGCACGGCCCGCTTCCTTTGGCGATGCGCCGCCGAGCAGGCGGTGGAAGTAGGACTCCTGGAGCGTGAGCAGGGACGCGGCGATCTGAGCCGCCATGAGCGTGGCCGCTGTCTCGCCGTGCTCTTCGGCCAAGACCCGGGCCAGCGCCTGACGCTGCTGGTAGAGCAGGCCGTTGACGGCACTGCTGAGCACGGGGCTGTCGTGGATCACACGCATCTGGGCGATCAGCGCCTCGTGGTTCACCGGCGCCGTCTGCCCGACGACGAATGCGCGGTAGTGGGCCCGCAGCGCCACGAGGGGGGACTCGCCCGGTTGCCGCCGGGCGACGATCCCGGCCGGATCGTCCTCGCCCACCCCCTGGAGTGCGAGGGACTCCTTGGTGGGGAAGTACGTGAACAGCGTCGCCTTGGCCACTTCGGCGGCTTCGGCGATCTCGTTGACCGTCACTGCATCGAAGCCGCGCTCGGCGAACAGCCTCAACGCCACGGCGGCGATCCGCTGCCTGGTTTGTTCCTTCTTGCGCTCACGAAGCCCTGCCACGCACCGATCATATTCAGACTGGGTTCAGAATCAAACTCGGTATGACTTTTTTTGGGGAAACTCGAGAACGGGACTGAAGGCCCCTCGATGGCGCTGGTTCGGCGGCTGGCAGCGGTCAGCAGGAGCTTCCTACGCAGGAGCGGGAACCCGGCCCGCCCAAATAGGGCCGCCTTGAGTGCCTTGAGGCCGTTGACGCGGCCCTCGACGGGGCCGGAGGACCAGTCGGTGCTCCGACCGAAAACGACGCCGTCGAGGTCGGTGATCAACCCGGGCGAAGGAGCCCAGGCCGCAGTGCTCGTCGGCACAGACGTCGGCGATCCACCCGTGCAGCGGGTCGCCTTCGTGGTTGCTCATGATGGTCGCGCGTCCGGACGTGGCCGGTAGCAGCTGTGAGTTCGGGCGAACGGGCCAGCAGCACCTTGAGCAGCAGTTGGTCATCCGCGCGCAGGTGGTCGGGGTGGCTCATGATCCAGCGGGTGGCCTCGCGGGGCGAAGGTAGCCGGACATCGGCGGCCGACCCGAGGCGGGCCGCCGTCCGGGACGCAGCGGGCGGATAGTCGCGCAGGGTGCTGCAGCCGCACCGGGCCCCGCGTTCCTGGAGCTCACCGTGGAGCCGGGCGATGTTTGTACGGCAGCACGATCCACTTCACGAAATCCGTGCCTGAACCCGTTCACCCCGATGGAAACACCACTGGCCTACCACAGGGATCACCCACCGCCACTGCCCGGCATCCCGCCGAAGGGATCAGTAACTACCGTTCAGAGGACGCAGGTTGAGGTCATAACAGGTGCGGGGAGAACTCCGCCGCTTAGCGGCTCCGCTCCAAGGATCCGTTCCTCCCCGAGCTGAAGTCCGGGGTCTCCTGGAAGAATCAGGTGACGCGCGCGGGTGCCGGCCGGGCGGATCATCCGGGACCGGCCACAGGCGCAACGCCCCCTCGGGGGCTGCGCGTTCCCGGGCCCGGCGCGTCAGGCGGCGCTGAGGCTGGGGCGGCTGTGGCTGTGGCTGTCTGACAGCAGCATGGCGGCCAGGCCGTCCCGCTTGACGCCGAGCTTGCGGTAGGCGCCGGACAGGTGGAACTCCACCGCCCGCAGCGTGACGCACAGCTGCTCGGCGATCTGCCGGTTCGTCAGGCCGTGCTTGGCCATCAGGGCCACCCGGTGCTCCTGACGGGTCAGGCCGTGCGGGGCCGGCCCGCGCATCTCGCGCGGGTCCGGGGCGAGTTGGGCAAGGTGCTCCTCGGCCCGTGCCACGACCGGCTCGGCCCCGCACTCACGGGCCAGTTCGGCCGACCGCCGCAGCGCGGTGCGGGCGGCCTCCGGGCGGCCTTGTGCCTGGGCGAGAGCGCCGCAGTCCAGCAGGGCTGCGGCCAGAGCGAGCCGGGAGGGCGAGTCTTCCAGAGCCGTCACGGCCTCGGCGAGCAGTTCGGCCCCCTCGTCGCCGCCGACCGCCGTGCCCAGTGCGTGCAGGGCGACGCCGATGGCGCGGGGTGTCCCCCACCGCCGGGCGTCACGCAGCTCGTCCTCGGCCAGCTCCCGGGCGCGCTCGTGGCGGCCGAGTGCGGTGTAGGCCGCGGCGGCCCGCGACCTCCAGGGGAGCGCGGCGGGGTTGCACAGCTGCCACACCGCGGCTCGGCGGCCGCACTCCTCCAAGTCCTCGATGGCGCCGTGCAGATCGCCCTCGGCGATCCGCAGTCCGCCCCTGGCGCACAGGACGAAGTTGTGGTGGAGGAGTTCGGGGAGCCTGCTCGTCAGCAGGCCGCACCGGGACAGCAACTCCCCCGCCTCATCAACCCGCCCGGCCGCCACGAGGACGTCGACAAGCCAGGCGACGCACGGCATCGCGTCGGTGTCCGTCTCAAGGGCAGTTCCGCAGGCCTCGAAGGTCCTCAGGGCGTCCGAGAAACGGCCGGCGGCTTCCGCCAGGTTGCCGGAGGCGAACGACTGCAGCCCGTGAGCCACCGCCATGACGGCGCCGGCCCGCGGCGAGCCGCACTCCCGGGCGATGCGGTCGCCCACCGCGTAGCACTCCTCGATTGCCCCGGAATCGTCGGTGCGGGCCAGTGCGGACAGCGAGTGGTAGCCGGGCGGGCGGAAGAAGAGCGCATCCGCTCCGGCCAGCGCCTGGCGGGTGAACTGCACGACTTCTTCGCGTGACTCGCCGTGCCAGCCCTTGACCGCGGCCAAGAAGGCCAGCCGGGACCTCTGCAGGTCGGGTCTGTCGGGCACTCCCGTCGCCAGCCGCTCGATCCGCGTATGGGCGTCGGCCACCGTCTCCATCCGCAGGAACTGCGACGCCATCGCCATCGAGCCCAGCGCCCAGGTGAGGTCACGGTCGTCCGGGTCGAGTCCGGCGAGCACGGCGTCGGCCACGGCCACGGCCTCCTCGTGAGCGGAGACCATGGACAGCGCGGGGACGAGGCTGAGCGCCGCCCGCGCGGCCTCGTGTGCGTCGGCCGCCCCGTCCAGCGCTGATCGCAGCCGGGCGATGCCCGTGGTGGGGTTGAAGGCGAGCTCGGCGCTGCCCAGCTCGCACAGCACAGCGGCGTGCTGCTGTGCTGCCAGGGGCTGATGCAGGGCGTGCTGCAGATACGTCGCGGCTGCGTCGGGCGCGCCCCGCGCCTCGGCCAGTTGCGCGGCCCGGCGCAGTGCGTCGACCGCCCAGGGCAGTACCACGCTGCCCGCATGCAGGAGGTGGGCGGCGATCTGCTCGGCCGGTGCTTGAGCCTCGCGCAGCAGCTGCGCGGCCTTGGCGTGCGTGGCGATCCGGGCGCCGGCGGGGGCGCTTTCCAGTACGGCGTTGCGGACGAAGGAGTGGATGAAGGCCAGCGGGTAGGTGTTCTGCAGCACCTTCATCCCGGCCAGGGTGTCCAGGGCGTGAGCCGCGGTGCCCAGGTCGAGTCCGGCCAGGCTTGAGGCGAGGCCGAATTCGGCCCGGTCGCCGAGAATGGCGACGGCGTGGGCCAGTGCGGCGGCACCGGGGCAGGACCTGAACCGCGACCGCAGGCGCTCCGCCACCACCGGTGAGCCCAGCCCGCGGACCTGCTGCGCGGTGATCTGGGCGCGGTGGTCTCCGCGTTGCTCCAGCGTGCGCAGCAGCTCGGCCAGCAGGAACGGATTCCCCCCGGTGACCTCGCAGCATGCCAGGGCGAGATCCTCATCGGCACTGTCGCCCACTGCCCACCGCACCAGGTGCCCGACCTCGGCGGGCTCCAGGGCCGCCAGCGGGATCGGCCGTGCCGCTGCGGTCAGGTCCTGGAGCGGTTCTTCGGCGTGCGGCTGCTCGCCTTCCGTCGTGCACAGGACCAGCACGATGGGCAGCGCCGCGAAGCGGTGCACCGCGTACGACAAGAAGCGCAGGGAGGGGGCGTCAGCGAGGTGGGCGTCGTCCACGGCCAGGAGCAGCGGGGTTTGGTCGGCGAGTGAGCCCAGCAGCCGGTACAGCGCATGGTGGGTCGTGAAGCTCGCCTGGGCGCTGGGCAGCGCGTCGAAGCCGCGGTCGCGCAGCACGGCCGCCGCAGGGAGCCCCGCCGCGTCCACCAGCGCCTCGCGCTGCGGGTCGTCGATCTCCGCGAGCAGTCCCCCGAAAAGCTGGCGGGCGACACCGAAGGCGAACTCGCGCTCCAGCGGAGCACCACGGGCGCGTCCCACGGTGATGCCGCGCTCACCGGCCGCGGCCACCACCTCATCGAGCAGCGAGGATTTCCCGATGCCGGCCTCACCGGTGAGAAGGACGACCGATGCGTGGCCGTCGACGGCCACTGACAACGACTCCTGCAGTGCGCCCAGTTCGGCGCTCCGCCCGATGAAGGGAGGAAGTTCTCGTTCCACGTGGCGATTCAACGTATCGAACCCATTCACTGAGGAATACGGGAAATACCGGAACTACTCCAGCGCCTTCGTCCCTGGAGGAACCACGGGATGACGACGGTGTCCGAGGTGGGCCGCCCGCTCTCGGAGTGTGCGGGCCACACCGGCTCCACAAAGACGCCTGGCGGCGTCGCTACCGCGATCTGCCGGTGATCCGATCGAAGTAGCCCGTGACGGCTCGCCTCTGCTACTGGTCTGGGTAACGGGTCGAAAAGGGGGGTGAACCGTTTCAGGTCTGCCGCTGGATTGGGAAACCTTCTCCCGTGTACCGCCCCCGGTCAGAGGCGCGCGGTGGTTGCTGTGTCATCACCCGTTACAGCGGAGTTGTCAGCGGGGCGGCCACGGGAAGCCGTCCTGCTCCCGGGGAGTCACGTCGACGGCTGTGGTGTCCAGCGCCGCTCCACGCCGGTGGCGCATGGCGTCGTCGGTGGCGGAGGCGGCCAGGGCCACTTCGCGGGCCTGCTGCGGGAGGTCGGCAGACACGATCCAGGTCTGCGTGCCGCGCACCGGCTCGGCGCCGACCGTGCGGATGGTGGGGATGGTGACGGTCCACTGGTACATGGCATCTCCTTGGCTGGTGACTGGCTGGTGATCCCGAGTGCGGGGGTGGTGCTGCCGGGCGGCCCGGTACGGGGGTGGCGGTTCGCCTGCCGCGGCTTTGATCTGCCTTCACGATGACCCGCCACCGAGGGGGGAGACATCGGTCACCTCACCCAGAAACCGGCCAGTAGTACACGGGGCGGTCTCGCCCAGACACCGTCAGGGCGGTGCCATCACCGCAATCCGCACCCCGCACCCCGCACCCCGCACCCCGCACCCACCGATACCCTGCCGGGCCCGCAGGCCCGGCGACGGCGCGCCCCAGGGCGCGAGCCTGTCTTCAAGACGTCGCCGGGCAGATGCCCGTACAGCCGCCGAAAGCATTCCAGGACCATTCCAGGACACGGTCACCGGACCGCCGCACCGGGGCGGCTGCCGACGGTGTTGCCGACACCCGGTGTGCCCGGTCGGGGCTGAAGGCGTGGCCACCAGGCCGGTGAGCGGACGGGGTGCACGCGAGCCCGGCCCGGCCACCTTGCCCTCTGAGGGCGAAGCCGGCGCGGCCGTCGGCCAGGGGGTGCGAGACGGTGCCGGGGCCGGCGGCGTCCGCGGCTGCCGCCGCATTGTCATCCCGACACCTTGATGTCGGTGAACACCGGGATGTTGAACGCGTCGAGCGCGACGTCGGACCCTTCGCTGGAGTAGCCCGCGGTGCCGCTTTGGTACCACAGCTCGATGACCGGCAAGTCCTCGGCAAGCACCTGCTCGGCCTGCCGGGACGGACCCACGACGCCGACAAGGCGGAGACCCGGCGCGCCAGATTGCTGGCGCGCCGGGTCTGGTGGCGACGGAGAACGTCGGTCAGTAGGCCCCGTGAACGTTGTCGATGGACCCGTAGGTCTTGGCGGCGTAGTTGCACGCGGCGGTGATGTTGGCGACCGGGTCGTAGAGGTCCGTGGACGTACCCGGCACGTGGAAGGCGGCGAAGGTGGGCTGGATGACCTGGAGGAGTCCTTCGGAGGGCGTTCCAGCCGCCGCGTTGGAGTCCGAGTTGTTGGTGGCCAGCGGGTTGCCCGACGACTCGCGCATGACGTTGCGGTAGATGCCGTCATAGGTGCCCGGGATGCCGTGCTGGGCCATGATGGCGAGGGACTGTTTGATCCAGCCGTCGAGGTTATTGGCGTACGGCGACACGTTCGTCACGGCGGCGGTGTTCTGGGTGGGGAGGCTGGCCGACGGTGCGGAGCGGTCGGCCCGGCCGGACGCGGCGTCCTGGGAGGTGCTCGCCTGGTCGGCGGGGGTTGCCGCGGCGGTCGGCCTGGCGGCCGCGAGGGCGGGCGCTGCAACCTTGACGGCCGTGCCGGTGTGGACCGCTGCCGGTGCGGCAGCGGCCGTGGCCGCACCGATCACCGGAATGACGAGCACGGCGCCGCCCACACCGGCGGCGAGGCCCCGGGTCAGCGAGCGGAAGGTGGGCATGGTGACGGTCCACTGGGACATGGCAATTCCTTGGCTGGTGATCGGCTGGTGACCCCGGATGCGGGGGCGGTACTGCCGGGCGGCCCGGCACAGAGGTGGCGGTTCGCCTGCCACGGCTTTGATCCGTCATCACCATCACCCGCCACCCATGGGCAGAACATCGGTCACCTCACCCAGAAACCCGCCGGTAACGCACGGAGTTGGAGTCCCCGGGCACTGTCATGGCGGCGCCGTCACCGCCATCCGCACCCCCCACACACCGACGGCCCGCCGGGCCCGGGCAGAGCCGGCGCCGGTGGGCGACGGCCAGGTGCACGCGGCGCTGGAGGCCGCGCGCCGGGGCCGCGGCTGGGCGGGGCGGCGTGGTGGCGGAGGAAGCGCCGAGCGCCCCGGCGAGGCGGGCGATGCCCAGCGGATGAGCCCGGCGCTTGCCGAAGCGCATCAGCCGACCGGGAGCCCCGGTCGGCTGCGCCGCTCCGGGGCCGCGCCCGGCGAGGCGGAGGGACTGGCCGGCCACCGCGGCCGGCCACCTGATGGCCCGAAACCGCGGCACTGCCGCCGAACTCCCTGAGCAGGCCTGGGCTGCAGCCGGTCCGGCCGACCCGCCGACATCCGCATGTCCGCCACTCACAGAGAAGCCCACAGGCAACAAGGCGTGGTTGCCCTCGGGGCGGTGCGAGGCAGCCGCTACACCTGGGCGCCGCCCGACAAATTCGGCTACCGTATGTATATTTATGTCACTTATGGTGCCGTTCTCTGTGGGGCGGCCCGGTGCGAGGCAGGTCGATATGGGAAAACCGCCCGACGGCGGAGGCGCTCCGGGCTCGGCACCGGTGGGACGCGAGGACGAGATGCACACGGTGGTCGAGGCCGCCCGCCGGGCCTCGGCGGGGCACGGCATCGTCGTACTGGTCACAGGTGAGCCCGGCATCGGGAAGACGACCCTGATGGATGCCCTGGCCCCGGAACTGGCCAGGGCAGGGCTGCAGGTGTGCCGCGGGGCGGCGGGAGTGCTGGAGACACGGCTGCCGTTCAGCGCCATCGGAGACTGTCTGGATCTCACCCCGCGCTCGGAGCACCGCGGACGGGCGGCCGTGGCGGCCCGGATCCAGGGGGATCCGGGCGGTGAATGGCAGCCGCCGGCGATGGGCCACGAGATGGGGCTGGCTCAGCAAGTCGTCGCACTGGTGGAGGACCTGTGCGAGCAGGGCCCGCTCGCGCTCGTACTCGATGACGCTCAGTGGGCGGACAGCCAGAGTCTGCTGTGCCTGCAGCGGATCAGCCGGGTGGCCGGGCAGCTCCCGCTGCTGGTGCTGCTGGCAACGCGTTCGGGACAGAGCACACCGGAACTGGACACTCTCACCGACAGCCTGGTCGCGCAGGGTGCGGTCACCGTCCCCCTGCGGCCGCTGTCCGAGTCCGAGACGGCCCGGCTGCTGGACCAGCTCACCGGTGGGGCTCCCGCCCCGGAGCTGAGCCGGAGGTCTGGTGAGGCGGCGGGCAACCCCTTCTATCTCACCGCTCTGGTCGCCACCCTCGATGCCACGCGGCGCCACAGTGCCACCGCGGATACGAAGGGCGCCTTCGCGGGAGCGGACCTGGGCTCGCTTCACGAGGTGATCATGCAGCGGCTGGGATTCCTGCCACCCGAGGTGGCGGCGCTGCTGCAGGCCGCCGCGTTGCTGGGCAGCCGATTCTCCGTGAGTGAACTGGCCGCCGCCACCGCAGTACCGCCGCAGGAGTTGTTCCCGCGCCTGGAAGTGGCCGAGCGCGCCGGTGTCCTCATCGAGGAGGGAGAAGACCTCTGCTTCCAGCACGACCTGGTCCGCCGGGCCCTGGAGGAGAGGCTGCCCCTCTCGGCCCGGCAGGCCATGCACCAACAGCTGGGGCTGGCGCTGGCGGCCGCCGGGCACCGGGTCGAGCGCGTCGCCGACCAGCTACGGCGCTCCGGGTCCACCCTCGGCGAGGAGGGGCTGGCCTGGCTCGACACCGCTGCCGACCGCCTGGCGGCCCGGGACCCGGACACTGCCGTCGAACTGCTCCAGCGTGCGCTGTCCGTGGCGGACCCGGCCGACCCCCGAGCCGAACGCCTGCGGGTGGTCTGGGCCGGCGCCCTGTTGCACCAGAGCCGCGCGCAGGAGTGCCGTCAGGTCGCCACGGATGCCCTGGCCACCGTACGCAATCCGGATCTGCGCACCAAGCTGCGGTGGATCCTGGTGTGCAACGCACGCGCCGAGGTCTGCGCCGATGCCCTTCGCACTCTTCATACCGGGATCCGCCTCACGCAGGAAGCCCGGGCCCACCCGGACACCAGCGAGGCCGAGCGCCGGAAGTTCACCGCCTACTACGCCTTCCTCCTCACTGAACTCGGCGACTACGACCAGGCACGGCACGTCGCAGAGGGCGTACTTGCCGCAGACACCGAGCAGGCCGATGGCGCCGCCTCACAAGCCCTTGCGGTGCTCTCCTTGGTGGAACTGTGCGCCCACCACCCAGGCAAGGCATGGGAGCTGCTCGAACACGCGCCTGGGCACGGGTTTCGCGCGAACCACTACCGGGCCAGCGCGCTCCTGGACCTGGGCCGTTTCCCCGAGGCCGTCGCAGTCCTGCGGCAGCCGTTCGGGGAAAGCACCGCCCCCGAGGCTGCGGGACACATGCTCTGGCAGCACCTGTACAGCGCCTACGTCCAGTTCGTCGGCGGGGCCTGGGACGACGCCCGGGCCGAGGTCGAGGCCGGTCAGGAACTCGCCGAGTACGGCGACACCAGCAGAGGACTGAACGGACTGGGAGCACTGATCGCTCTGCACCGCGGTGACCTGCCGGCCGCCGAGACCTACCTGCTCCAAGCGCCGATCCAGTCGCCCTACACACCCGGCGACGCGTTCACCGGATCCTTCCCGCGCTGGGCCCACGCCCGCTACGAGCAGTACCGCGGCCGCCCCGCCCAAGCCCTCCAGCTGTTCGAGCACCTGTGCTACCACGACAGCCGGGACCTGCAGGCCGTATGGCTGGCCGTCCTGGCACCCGAGGTCGTCAGCCTCGCCCTGGAGATGGGCCAAAGCGACCGGGCACGCGACCTGTACGCCTTCGTGACAGACCAGGCCGAACACGCCGAACCCGGCGTCTTCCAACCCGCCCTGCTGCACTGCCAAGGACTCCTCGAAGACCGCACGGACGCACTCCTCGCGGCCGCCGACCAGTGCCGTGCCCTCCACCGGCCCTGGCACGAAGCACGCTGCCACGAAGACACCGCCGCACTCCTGGCCCGGCGCGACCACCGGGCCGACGCCCGCCACGAACTGGACCTGGCCGCCGCCGGCTATCAGAGTCTGGACGCCGCCTGGGGCCTCGCCCGTGTCGACGCTGCCTTGCGCGCCCTCGGCTACCGGCGCGGCGTACGCGGCCCCCGCCGGCGCCCCAGCCACGGCTGGGACAGCCTGACCACCACCGAACTGAAAGTCGCCGGCCTCGTCGCCGAAGGCCTGTCCAACCCCCACATCGCCGGCCAGCTGTTCATCTCCCGCAGCACCGTACAGACCCACGTCTCCAGCATCCTGTCCAAACTCGACGTCACCTCCCGCATCGAAGTCGCCGCCCACCTCACCCAGCACAGCCCGAGCACGACGTGACCGGCGGGACGCCGCGGCCAGCACACGCACACCCGAGTACTCCGCAGGCGGCCGGACCCTGGTGATGGCGCCCACCCTGGACCTTCTGGTACAGACCGCCCAGGCATGCCGCCCTGATCAGCCACAACTCACCGATGGTGGCCGTGTGTTCGCTGGACAACGACGCGGTCCTCACCTCGCTGGGAGTCCGGTCACCACCAACCTGATCCAGCTCGCCCTGCGGGCCGGGCACGGGCCGGCTGTCGCACTTCGCCACGTACGCCGACCGCGACGACCGCAGGCGTGTCGCCCACACGCACAACGGAACACCTCAAGGGCATGGCCCACGGCTTCTCCGCTCGCCTTCTCGGCGGCGAGCGTCTGTGGCATCGCGGGCGCCTTCTCCGTCCTCGACGACCGCCGGAAGGGTTGACGACGGCGACCGGGCGCGGACGTGAGTGAAGCCAAGCGAGCCGGTGTCCAGCGTCTGCCGCAAGCTCGACATCAACCGGAGCGGCCTGGCTGCGGTGCTACTGCCCGATGACCCGCGCCCGCGCATGCCCCTCGCAGCGTGAGCGCATCAAGGGGGGCAACCAGCAGCCAGCCAGGCAGGGAGCCGTGCCGGCGTGGCCCCTGGGGTGGGGCAGGTGCGAGACTTGCGGTATGGGGATACCGCTGTGCGCCGCGGGCGGTCCGCTGGTGGGCCGCGATGGTGAGGTTCACTCGGTGCTGGAGGCCGCGCGCCGGGCCGCGACGGGGCACGGCAGTGTTGCGCTGGTCGCAGGTGAGGCCGGCATCGGCAAGACCGCGCTGGTGCGTGCCCTGGTCCCTGAACTGGCCCGTTCGGGCCTGCAGGTCTGTATCGGCGCCGCGGACGTGCTGGAGACCCACTTGCCGTTCAGCGCGATCGGGGACTGCTTGGACCTCAACCGGCGCTCTGGCGACAGCCGACGGGCGAAGGTCGTTGCGCAGTTCCGGGGGGAGGCGGGTGATGGATCGGGCACCCCGGCTGTTGGCCACGAGTTCGCGCTGGTCCAACTGGTCATCGCGCTGGTCGAGGACCTGTGCGAACAAGGACCGGTCGCGCTCGTGCTCGACGATGCGCAGTGGGCGGACACGCAGAGCCTGCTGTGTCTGCAGCGGCTCAGCCGCCTGGTCGAGCAACTGCCGCTGCTGGTGCTGCTGGCGATCCATTCCGGGCAGAGTACGCCGCAGCTGGATCAGCTCTTGGAGAGTCTGTCCGCCCGCGGCTCGACAACCATCACCTTGCGGCCGCTGCCCGAGGAGGAGGTGGACCAGTTGCTCGCGCTGCTGACCGGTGCGGCTGCCGGTCCGGTCCTGCGGCAGGTGGCTGCGGACGCTGCCGGAAACCCCTTCTACATCACTGCTCTTGTCGACGCCCTTAACGCCGGGCAGCGTATCCGTGTGCGCGGGGATACGGCGGAGGCTGCGCAGGGGGCCGACCTGGGCTCGTTGCATTCAGTGATCATGCGGCGGCTGGGGTTCTTGCCGACTGAGGTGGTCGAGTTGCTGCGGGCTGCGGCGTTGCTGGGCGGCCGTTTCTCGGTGGGTGAGCTCGCCGCCGCCACCGGCCGCTCGCCGCAGGAGGTGTTCCCGCGCTTGGAGGTGGCCGAGCGTGCCGGGGTCGTGATCGAGGTGGGGGAACACCTCGCTTTCCAGCATGATCTGGTCCGCTTGGCGTTGGTCGAGACGCTGACGGTATCGGCCCGGCAGGCGATGCACCAGCGGCTGGGCTTGGCGCTGGCCGCCGTGGGGCAGCCGGTCGAGCGTGTCGCCGACCAGTTGCGGCGCTCCGGGGCCGCGCTCGGCAACGACGGGCTTCAGTGGCTGGCCGGCGCGGCCGACCGTCTGGTGGCTAGGGACCGGGACACCGCCGTCGAACTGCTCCAACGTGCCCTGCCCGCCGCCGACCCGGCCGACCCCCGGGTGCAACGGTTGTGGGTGGTCTGGGCCCATGCCCTGCTGAACCAGGGCCGGGCACAGGAGTGTGCGCGGGTTGCGACCCAGGCCCTGGCCCAGACACCAGATCCGCACCTGCGCACGCAGTTGCGGTGGATCCTGGTGCACCACGCCCGCGCCGCAGATCGCACCGATCCCCTCAGCGCCGCCCAGGCCGGAATCCGCCTCGCGCAGGAAGCCGCAGACCATCCCGACACCAGCCCGGCCGAACGCCTGCAGTTCATGGCGCACTGCGCGCTTCGCCTGGCCGACAACGGCGAATATGGGCGGGCAAGGCAGATCGCACAGGAGGTGCGTACCTCGGGCGCGGACCTGGCCGATGCCACAGCGGTATCAGCGGTATCCCAGGCGCTCGAGGTACTTGCCCTGGTGGAAGAGTGCGCCAAGCGGCCAGGCAGAGCGTGGGAGCTGCTCAAGCAGCTGCCGGGGCACCGTCGGGTCCTCGATACCTTCCGGGCCAGTGCGCTGCTGGATCTGGGCCGGCTCCAGGAGGCGGTGGCGGTCCTGCGGCATCCGTCGGGGTACGGGGCCGGCGCCGAGTCCGTGGCGGACATGCTGTGGCAGCACCTGTACAGCGCGTACGTCCAGTTCGTGGGTGGGTTGTGGGATGACGCCATGGCCGAGATCGAGGCCGGTCAGGAGCTTCCCGAGTACGGCGACGCACGCAGAGGGCTGTGCGGGCTGGGGGCGTTGATCGCTGTACATCGCGGCGACCTGCCTGCTGCCGAGGAGTACCTGGCCCGTGCTCCCGTCCACTCGCCCTACACACCCGGCGACGCGTTCACGGGATCCTTTCCGCGGTGGGCGCATGCCTGCTACGAGCAGTACTGCGGCCGCCCCGCGCAGGCTCTGGAGCTGTTCGAGCACCTGTGCCGTCATGACAGCTGGGACCTGCACGCCGTGTGGCTAACGGTCCTGCCGCCCGAAGCGGTTCGCCTCGCTCTACAGACCGGCCACCCGGACAGGGCACGCCAGATGCATGCCTTCCTGCTCGACCAGGCCGAGTCCGCGGAACCCGGTGTCCTCGACCCCGGCCTGCTGCACTGCCAAGGCCTTCTTGACAGCCGCGCGGACGCGCTGCTGGCCGCAGCCGACGCATGCGATCGGCTCCACCGTCCCTGGCACGCAGCACGTTGCCACGAGGACACGGCCGCGTTGATGGCCCAGCGCGGCCACCGTGATGAGGCCCGTCATGAACTGGATCTGGCCGCTGCCGGCTACCAGGGCCTGGACGCGGCTTGGGACCTGTCCCGGATCGACGCAGCGCTGCGCGGACTCGGGTTCCGCCGCGGCGTGCGGGGCCCGCGCCGTCGGCCCAGCCATGGCTGGGATGCCCTGACCGCCACCGAGCGGAAGGTGGCCGACCTGGTCGCCGAGGGGCTGTCCAACCCGCACATCGGCGAACGCCTGTTCATCTCCCGCCGCACCGTGCAAACCCACGTCTCCCACATCCTCGCCAAACTCGACATGACCTCCCGCGTCGAAATCGCCGCCCACGTCACCGCGCACAGCACGCACTGACACCGGCCCCCTACCCCCGGCCAGCGGGGCCGCCCCATCGGCTGGTGCGGGCGGTTGGCGGCAGGCTGTGTCAAGGCAGCGGACACACGCCAGGCAGCTCACCGACCGTGGACCTGCCGGCCGGTGATGCCGCGGTCGGTGGCTCAGGCAGTGATTGCGGGCCGGTTATCCCAGTCCGGTCAGCAGACGTAGCGGTGGCAGCAGGTAGATGCCCGCCAGGCGGCCGGCGAGGGTGGTGGTGCCGGTGCGTACCGTGGCCGCCCCGCCGGTGGGCAGGGGGTGTCCGCGGAGTACGTGCAGGGGGTAGCGGACCATCTCGGTGGGCGCGGAACTGCCGCGGACAGGGCTGAAGGTAGCCGACGGTACGCTCACGGGGCCGCTGGCCGGGCCGTCGACTATGGCAGTGGCCACCACCGGCCTGACCACCAACCCCGCCGAGCGCAGTTGAACCTCCTCCCCCGGATGGACAGCTTCAACTGCGCCACCGTTGGTGGGCATCACCAAGGCGGGCCAGCCGTCTTGCACCACGTATCCGGCCGGGGCCGTGGCGCTGACCGGCACCGCGCACAGGAGCGAGCCAGCGGCGGCGCCCACCGCACCAAGTCCCGCGAGTCTGCGGCCCCACCCTGCGGTGCGGACGCCCTCGCGGCGCCTGGGGAAGGCGATGCGCACCATCCCGTACAGCAGGCGGCCTCCTGCCAGTGTGATGAGCACCAGCCACACCACTGCACCGGCCTTCCCCCAGGACAGCATGGAGGGAAGGAACCGGGTCAGCATGAATCCCATCCAGACCACGGGGAAGGTCATCGCGGCCAGGCCGAAGCACACCGACCACGGCCGGTCCAGGCTTTTTTCGGCGCGGGAGTGTCCGTACAGCACCCGCCCCAGAAACGCCCGGGCATCGCTGATCGCCTTGTTCCGCAGAAAGGGCACATCTACGCGGCCCATCAGGGCCAGGTACCCGTCGAGCTTGACGAAGGGCAGCAGGTTGAAGACCGTGGAGATCAGGTTGTACACGGTCAGCAGCCACCAGAACTCGGCTGCCTCCCCTTTGCTCAGCGCCGCGATGATCGCCGCGCCGGCCGCCACCGCAGCGTTGACCGTTGCCCCGGACAACGCCACCCGGACCCGGTGCCCGCGATCGCCCAGCTTCCAGCCCGCCGAGACGTCGCAGAAGAAGGCAGGGAAGAAGTAGAACAGCATCACCCCCATACGCCGGGGCCGGCCGCCGAAGTGGGCCAGCGCGGTTGCATGGCCCAACTCGTGCAGGGCACCGACCGCGAGCGTGACCGCCCAGACGTGGAACACGGTGCCCCGTGAGACCGGCGCGCTGATCGTATGGACCAAGCCCTGATGGCCCACGGCCATCGCCACCACTCCGGCGACGAGCAGCGCCAGATACAGCTGAGGGAAGGGCCGCCGGGCCAGTACACCTCCGAGCATCCGCAGCACGGCCGTCAGGCGCCGCGGCCGCACCAGCGTGAACTGAAAGGACAAGGGCTTGCGGTAAGTGAACGCTCGCTCGCGCGCAGGCGGCGGCCCCTGGGGGTTATGAAGCAGCCCGAGGCCCCACAGCTGCACCAGCAGTTCGGACGCGCCCTGCTGCCCTACCGCAGCCGACCACTGTGCCAGGACGTCCTCGCGCTCGCTGGAGCCGTCCAGACCGGCCAGCAGTACCGCAGCATCGCGCCCCATCCGCAGATGGCGGCCCTCGGGGGCAACGCTGACCACCGCATAGTCCTCCCCCTCGGCCTGGAAGATCTCCACCCCCTCGCGGAGGGCGGGCATCTCGGGCAGATAGCCGACCCCCTCGTGGATGTCCGGCGCCGCACGTGAGGTGGTGGGGCAGGCAGGGGCGGGTGTTGTCACGGGCATGGCAGTCCTTGAAGGGTGCGGGTGGAGCGGGACGCGACCGGGCGGGCAGAGCGCCCCTCGGGGACACCGTGCCCGCCGCCCGCAGCCGGCGCTCAGAAAGGCGTCGACGCGTCCGGGGCAGGGCGGGCCGGACAGGCCATCAGCAAGGGAGCCGGAGGATGAATGCAAGGGGGCCGCGGAGGGCGCCTCCAGCTCCTCCACGCATGAACACGGCGCGGCCGGTGACGGCGTCTACGCTGCGTGGCTGGGTTCCTCATCCGGTGATGCGGAAGAGGTCAGAGGGGCCGCAGCAGCCGCAGTAACACCTGGCGCCTGCGGCCCAGGTGCCGGACGGCTGCCCGGCACCTGGCAGACCTCAGCCCCACGCCGGGGCGAACGGAGCGCCCGAGGGCCGTACCGCCCGCCCCGGCCAGCCGATCGTCAGTGGGCGGGGTGGAAGTAGGTGTAGATGTTGTGGGCGCCGTTGCTGAAGTCGGTCCACACCTGGTTGAACTTCTGGCCACTCTCAGCGGCGTTCGAGATGGCCTCCCCGGCCTGCTTGACGCCCTCGCCGAACGTCTTGGCGTCCTGGAGGGCACCCCCGAAGGTCGGGAGGTTGGAGGCCGAGGGGGACGCATCCGGCGCGTCCAGCGACTCCAGCTCCTCAATTCCCAGGATCACGGCGCGGTCGGAAATGGTGTGCTGCATGGTGTTTTCCTTTTCTCTTACGTAGTGCGGGCCCGAAAACCAGCCCCGGTTTGCGGGGCAGAGCCTCCGGTAGGGATTGAGGGAACCGAGCACCCGGTGTGCTGCGGAGGACTCCCTCGATCTGCAACAACCATCGCTTTCGGGGAGGGGCGGAAACATCCGCCACCTAGCCGAAACCGCCACTCCGGGCAGAGCCGGGATATCCGCCAGCACACCGAGAAACCGTCGAGTAACAAACCGGAAAACGAACAGGAGGTAACCACCGAGTTGCTTTGGCCGTTGGAGCCTGAGGTCGTTTTGCAACCGCGGATGCGAGGCCGGCGCGGGCGCGTCAAGACGAGGCGGGAGAAAGCCGGCGCAAGGAGGCTGCAAGACCGGCCTCGGGCCGCAGCAGGCGGCGCCGGACAGGCACCAGCGGAACCGGGATGGAGCTTCCCCTTGATCTGCGGACACACCGGTCCACGCAGGAGTCGGCACGTGGAGGTCATAGCAGCGCACCACCGAGCGTGACAGGCGACGTCGTCAGGCTCCGCGGCCCCGGCCTCCCGAGGGTTCGCAATCCCCGGCCTGACCAAGACTCGACTCAAAGTGCCACTAGATTAACCTTGTGGCATCATGTAGCCATGACTGAGATCGCGATCAGCAAGGCCCGCTCCGAACTGGGCGACCTCGTGCGGCGCGCCGCACACGGCCGCGAGACCATCGCACTCACCGACCACGGCCACGTCGCGGCACTCCTCGTGTCCCCCCAGGTGATAGAGGATCTTGAGGACTCCCTGGCGATCGCTGAACGCGAGCGGCGCCAGGCGCAGGGCATGCTCGGCGAGGGTGTCAGCCACGAAGAGGTCGGCCGCATGCTGGGGCTGCGCACGTGACCTACAGCATCATCTGGGAGCCCGAGGCCACCAGCGCCGCAGTGCGGTTCCTCAAGGACGATCCGCAGGGTCTGGCCGCCCTGTACGAAGCCGTCGACGCCCTCGCTGCAGATCCCCGGCCTGCCAACTCCACGCCATACGGCAGCGGGTACCGGCGCCTGAGAGCCGGCTCCTACCGGGCGCTGTACCTCATCGACGACCGCATCATCCGCATCCTCGTCACCCACATCGGACGCACGTCCAAATGAGCAGCGCTGCTACCGCTGTGAGGCCGACGACCGTGTCCGGCACGTCACGAGCAAGCTAGTTGGCTATACCCGCCCACCAAGCGCGTTCCACCACAAAGGACCCCGCTGAAGAGCAATCCGGTACCGGCTTGTCTCCGCCGGCTGCCCCCGGAAAATAGGTGGTCGATGCGTTGGCGGGTCGCACCTCCGGTCGTACCTCGGTTCCCCACGGCCCACTGGCCTCAGGGGGCAGCCGAGGAGACTTGGGTGAGCCTTGCTGGCTCGCGCAGAAATGTCCGCTGGGTCTCTGAACGGCCTGTCGGGCGGGACAACCAGGTGAAAGAAACCGAGACAGAATCACACGAGCCACCCTGGGGCCGGAAAGTGGTGAGGTGCCTCCCGTGGCCGTGGTGTGAACACTCCGGTAGTGGGTCGGCATCCGCCCGCCTCAGGTGAACGCCGCCCCGGCCGCCACGAACGCGCAGATCAATACGAACAGGATGCCGAGCAGCGGGGCCACGAAGCGCAGGTACTTGTTGTAGCCGATCTTGGCCAGGGCTACGCCGCCGATGGTGACGGCGGTGGTGGGGACCCACAGGTTCATCCAGCCGCTCGCTGCCTGCCAGGCCGTGACCACCACCGCTCGTGGGACGCCCGCGAAGTCGGCCAGCGGGGCCAGGATCGGCATCGCGAGGGTGGCGTGGCCCGAGCTCGAGGGGATCAGGAAGGCCAGGGGGAGGTTGACCACGAAGACGATCACGGCGAACAGGGTGGACGGCGCGCCCTTGACGACGCCCTCGATCGAATGCAGCACCGTGTCGGTGATCTGTGAGTTGTTCATGATGACCGTGACGCCCCTGGCCAGGACGATGACCAGCGCCGGGGAGATGAAGTCGGCGGCGCCCTGGATGATCGTCGAGCTCAGTTCGGCCTCGCCCAGCCTCGCCGCGACGCCCACCAGGACCGCGGCCACCAGGAACAGGGCCGCCAACTGCGGGAAGGACCAGCCCAGTTCCCAGCCGTACGGGGTGGCGTCGGCTTTGCCCGTCAGGGCGCTCGACCACGGCACCACCGAGAAGATCATGAAGGCGAAGACGAGGGTGAGGAGGGTCAGGACGAGTTTGTGGGTGCGGGTCAGCTCCGGGGGTTCGTCCGGCGTCGCCCCGCTCGGCTCGGATGCCCCGTCCTCCATCGAGCTGCTCGGATTCGACGCGCCGTCCGCCGCACCCGCCCCGTCCTTTGCAGGCGCCCCCGCCGCGCGGCGCTCCACGTCGCCCGGCAGGAAGCCCGTCAGGGAAGTCGACGGGTCCCTCTGGACGCGCCTGCCGTAGCGGACCACGTACAGGATCGACACCGCCGTCAGGACCGCCCACATCACGAAGCGCAGCACGATGCCGTCGCCCAGGGAGATCCCGGCGGCCGACGAGGCGACGCCCGTCGCGAAGGGGTTGACCGTCGAGCACAGGACGCCGATGCCCGCGCCCACGATGATGGTGCCGGTCGCGACCAGGCGGTCGTAGCCCAGCGCCAGCATCAGCGGCACGATCAGGCCGTAGAAGCCGAGGGTCTCCTCGGCGAAGCCCTCGACCGTGCCAAGGACGGAGAAGACCGTCATCACGCCCGCGATGAGCAGGGCGCCGCGCTCGCGCAGACGGTGTGCCAGGAGGCCGATTCCGCGGTCGAGGGCGCCGGTCGCGAAGACCACCGTGATGAACGCGCCGATGGCCAGCACGAAGAGGAACACCCCGGCGCTGCCGTACAGTTCACCGGCCAGCGTGGGGCCGACCCGGCCGGTCTTGGCGTCCCGGATGCCGTACAGGCCGTTGACCGGCGAGAGGAACAGGTCGTTCAGGCGGTCGGTGAAGCTCTGCCCGCTGGCGACCCGGTGGTACGTGCCCTCCACGGGCGCTCCGGCGGCGTTGCGGTCGTACGCGCCCGACGGGATGACGAACGCCAGGATCCACACGGCGACCGTGACGACCGCCAGGACCGTCAGCGCGCTCGGGAAACGGAATCCCCCGCTCTTGTGCGGCGAAGGTTCCTCGAACGGCGGCTCCGGGGGCGGATCTTGGGGCGGCTGTCCCGCACCCGTCCCCGCGGGCCCCGCGGGAGGCGGCGCCGTCATGACTCACCCCCGAACGCCGCCGCGTACTCCCCCGCCTCCGCGATCACCGCGCCGCGCAGTTCGCAGAACAGGACGCGTTCGTTCGGGGCATGCAGCGCGCACATGCTGTCCTGCGCGCCGAAGTGCAGCACCTCCGCGCCGGGCGCCGCCTTGGCGAGGCCGTTGGCCAGCGGGATCGAGCCGCCGCTCGCCGCGAAGGCGGGCTCCGCGCCCCAGCCCTCGCGCAGCGCGGTGAGTGCGGCGCGGTAGGCGGGGCCGCCCGTCGCGGGCTCGAAGCCGGGGCCGGTGTCGCCCGGGGTGACGGTGAGCGGGATGCCGAAGGGCCGCAGTGCCTCCACATGGGCGACCAGGGCGCCCTGCGCCTCCTTCGGGTCCTGCTGCGGGTGGAAGCGGAGGTTCGGCTTGGCGCGGGCGTACGGGACGACCGCGGACGCGGCGTGGTCGACGCTCGGGGCGTCGATGCCGATGACGGTGACGGCGGGCCCGCCCCACAGGCGCTCCCCCAGGCTGCCGCTGCCGATGAGCGGCACCCCCTCCCGCACGGCCGCGAGATCGCGGAACTCCTCGTCGGTGTACGAAGTGCCGGACCACGCCTCGCGACGCAGCCCGGTGACCGCCACATTTCCGCGCGCGTCGTGGAGCGTGGCCAGCGCGTGCAGCAGGACGAGCAGGGCGTCGGGCGCGGCGCCGCCGAACCCTCCGCTGTGCCGCGCCTCGGCCAGCGTGCGCACCTCGACAATCACCTCACTCGCGCCGCGCAGGCCGATGGTGAGGGTGGGTGAGCCGGGGCGGATGTTGCCCATGTCGGCGATGACCATCGCGTCGCAGGCGAACCGCCCGAGGTCGGTGGGCGGGTAGTCGTCGAAGGCGCTGCCGTACTCCTCCTGCCCCTCGATCACGATCTTGATCCCGGTCGGCGGACGGCCGCCGTACGCCCGCAGCACGCCCAGGTGGACGATGATGTTGGACTTGTCGTCCGCGATGCCGCGCGCCCGCAGCCCGCCCTCGACCGGGGCCGGCTCGAACGGCGGCGAGCGCCACAGCGACGCGTCGCCGGGCGGCTGAACGTCGTAGTGGCCGTGGAGCAGCACCGTCGGGGCATCCTGGACGGGCGGGGGAATCTCGGCATAGATGACAGGGGCCGTGCCGGGCAGATCGAGCCGCTCAATCCGCTCGACACCTGCATCCCGCAACAGCTCCACCGCCAGATCGTGCGCCTCACGCACCGGCTCGGGAGGGATGCCGGGGAACGCGACCGAGGGGATGCGGGCCAGCCTCTCCAGGTCCGCCCGCAGCCCGCCCATCAACGCATCAACCGTCGCGCGCAGGTCCCGGGCCCGATGATGGTGCCGCCCAGAGTCGTGGTCCGCGTCCATGGGCCCAATGGACCACGCGGAACACCCCGCCGCATCCCGGCAACAGCCACCCGCACACCCCCCTCTGCGCAGACGTGTTCCCCCGGAAGGCGTACACCGCAGCAGCCCCGGGAGGCTACCGCAGCCGGCTGAGCCGCCGCCCTGGCTGATCTTCCGTCAAACAGCTGGATCAGAAATTGAGTTGGGCAGCGTACGAAATGCCGGAGGGAAGGGAGTGCCGGCCAGCCGGTGGGGCCCCGGCACGCTCCAGTGCATCCGCAGCGGAATGCCGAAGACGCGTCCGATTCCGACCGAGCCGTTCATCGCTCTCTCCCGCCGACCGGCAAGCCCCGGCCATCCACCACAAGTGTCGCTCTCGGCTCAGCCGGCAGCGCACCGAGGCTACAGCAGCTCCCATTCCTTGCCTCACTGCGCGTAGCGCCGCCGCTCCGGCCCCCAGACCGGTCGCCCAGGGCAGTCCATGATGTTCCTGGCGGCATGGCGCAGCTCGGCGTGGCGCCCGGTTCCCTGGCTCGCCCGGGAAGTCCGGCCAACCCGTTCCTGTTGGTCGCCGTGGGCGCGACACTGAGCCTCCAGGCAGCCGCTGTCTATCTGCCTCCCTTGCGAGCCCTGCTGGGCACGGAGCCACTTCCGCTCACGGGCCCATCGAAAGCCCGGGAACCCTCGCTCCAGGTCATGGGCGAGCGAGCGCCGCAGCGGTGACCTGGCCGCCGGTCTTCCCGCCGACGGCGCCGGCACAGTGAGGGTCACCCGACGGGCCCTTCTACCGTCCGGACCAGACCCGGTCAGGAGGAATGGGGCAGAGCACTGCCTGGCCTCTTCCCTGGCATGCGTATGGGATGCGAAGACTCCACACTGGCTTTGAGGGGGTACCAGTCGGGGCGGGTCGGACTCTACGAGCTCACCTGGCCCAGATCGCGAGGCTCGAAGGAGACGGCCATGACCACTGCACGGGAGATCATGCACGTCGGTACCACCTGCATCCAGGAGAGCGAGACACTGGAGGACGCGGCGCGCCGGATGAGTGAGCTGGATGTCGGCGCTCTGCCGATCTGCGGGCCCGACGACCGGCTCCACGGGATCATTACCGACCGTGACATCGTGGTGAAGTGTCTCGCCAAGGGCGAAGACCCCAAGACCATGACTGCGGGCCAGCTCGCGCAGGGCAAGCCGATCACGATTGACGCCAAGGCCGACATGGACCAAGTCCTGCTGGCCATGGAAGAGCACAGGATCCGGCGGCTGCCGGTCACCGACAACCACCGCCTGGTCGGCATGATCAGCGAGGCGGACCTCGCACGTCGCCTCCCGGAAGAACAGGTGGGCCACTTCGTCGAGGCCGTCTGCGCTACCACCTGACCATCCGGCCGGGGACCCACGGCCGTCAGCGCCATTAGGCGGTGGGTGATCGAGACCGCCTCGCAGTCCACGGCGCCCGCCGCCGTGGTCCTCTGGCTGACCCTGCGCCTGCCGAAATCCCCATCTGGGCAGCTCAAGCGGTGTGTCGGTATTCGTGGATGACGCCGCCGAGTCGGTCATGTCGGCGGATGTCGAGGTGGGCGATCTGGTCGGGGTCGGTGATCGGTTCGGGGGGCTGGGTGTAGCGGGGTGTCCTGCTGTATGGCCTGGTGGGGCCGGTGCGAGTTGTGGTGTTGTTCGAACTGGCGGAGGGCGTGGAGCAGGTGGCGCTGGTTCCAGAGCAGGGTGCGGTCGAGGTTCGTGGCGGCAGGTCTGCACCGAGCGCTCCATGATTGAGTTCATTCTCGGTCTGTACGCCGGAGAGCACCACTTCGATACCTGCGTCGGCGAGGACGGCGTCGAAGAGCGCGGGGAACTTCGTGTCGCGGTCGCGGATGAGGCAGTTGACCTTTTCGCCGGCGTCCTCGAGGTCCATGACGAGGTTCCTCTCGGTTTGGGTGACCCAGTCCGCGGTGAGGTGAGCGGTGGTGCCCGGGATGCGGATGCGGCGACGTGCGTGCTCGATGGCGGCGAGGATGTACTGGCGCCGGCCGGTCAGGGTGACGGTCTCGATGAAGTCGCAGGCCAAGAGGGCGTCGGCCCGGGAGCGCAGGAAGTCGGCCCAGCTCGTGGTCGAATGTTCGGGGGCGGGGTCGATGCCTTCGTCCTTGAGGATCTGCCAGACGGTGGAGGCTGCGACCTTGACGCCGAGGGCGGCGGGTTCGCCGTGGATGCGGCGGTAGCCCACGCGGGGTGCTCGCGCACGGAACGCAGGATCAGGACGCGGATGGAGAGCACGGTGCGCGGTCGTCCGGGTCGTTTCGGGCGGCAGGTGTTCGCGTGGCGCTGCTTGATCAGGTCGCGGTGCCAGCGCAGCACGGTGTCCGGGCGCCCCAGCAGCCAAAGACGGCGCAGCACCTCGCGGGGCAGCGGCACCAGGAGCGCGGCGAGGAACGCCCGGTCCACCAGCCCGAACCTCGTTTTGTCCGGCCCGAGTTGTAACTCAAGAACAGTGATCCGGTGCCGCAGCGCCAGGATCTCCACGTCCTTGTCGCGGAGGCTCATCGGGAGCAGTCACAGCGCGGCGAAGGCGTGGATGACGGTGAGGCAGGCCAGGCACAGCAGCACGGGCGATCACCATGCCGCAGATCGGTGCGTTCGTCGCGGACGGGCCAGCGCCCCCGGCGACGCAACGCGAGAGCAGGAGGGCTACGGCCTGCACGGATGAATTTCCGGCAGGCGCAGTGTTCGTTCTCCCCCGGATCAACGCCACTGGAGTGACGCGCTGTTGAAGTCAGGCGGGCGCTTTCGCTGCGCGCCGCCCGGGTGTACCGGTTCCGCTCCGGTCGCTCTCGGCTGCCGCACATCACCTGGTGGGCCGACGACGTGACAGGGCCGAGGCGGCCGGTCCTAGAGATTGGTGAGCTTTTCTCCCTTGCGGTCTTCCAGGATGTGGTCAACGCACACGGCCAGGACGATGAGCAGTGTGGCGTCCTGCTCGCTCAGCACGTCAATCGCGTACGCGTCACGGATGCTGAACCAGCGTCGGGAGATGTGCGCCAGGGTGGTGCCCGCGTGCTGGATGTCGAACTCTCGGTCCCAGAAGTTGCCCGCTATCCGCAGTCGCCGACTGTCTCGCAGGCTGACCTTGAACCGGTCCCCGAAGATCCGGAACGTCCGCTTGCTGATCTTGCCCACCACCTCACCGTCCTGTCGGACGAGGATGGTGTGGTGCAGGGTGAGGGCCTTCTTGACGATGCTGGCCACCTGATTGCCCTGAGTGTCCACGAAGTCGAACGTGGTGCGCAGGCGCAGCAGTTTCCTGTTGACCCTGTACAGCTTCTGCCGATGTTCGGTCTCGATCCAGGCTTCCTCGTGGAATGCGAGCATGCGGTCGCGGACCAGGTAACGCATGGAACCCCTCTTGGATCGGTCGCGTTCCCGGGTCGCGCGGCACCAGCGGCCCAAGCACCACCCGCAAGGAGGAACACCTTCGCTCCGCATGATAGTTGCTGATTTGCGCAAGACGAAAACCGCATTGCCCGCTCAAGTCAGGGGCGTCTCGCGGGCGGGTGGACCGATCGCTGCGCCGAGGACCGCGTTGTTGGGGAGGAGCATCTTGCCGTCCTTCGTGTGGAGTTCGACGAACAGCAGAGTCATGTCGGTGACCTCGCCCTCGATGCGGCCGCCGAGCGGTCCCGACTGGACGCTGACCTTCTCGCCGATCGTGAAGGGGTGCGAGACCAGCAGCACCAGGCCAGCGAAGATGTTTCCGAGGACCGGCTGGGCGGCGATCCCCAGGACCGCCCCGGTCAGCGCCCCACCGACCAGCAGCTCTTCCCACGGGACCCGGACCAGGCTGAGCGCGCCCAGGATCACCAGTGCGTAGCCGGACCGCAGGCATATCACCCGCAGTGCGGCAGACCGGTTGTCGCTGATCCGGCCGGTCAGCAGCTTCACCAGATCGTCCGTGGCCCCGCGCACCGCGATGAGCGCGCCCACCAGGAAGACCCCGGCGCTGATACCGGCGATCACCCGGGAGGTCATGGACTGGTGACTGTCCGGGTTGCCCAGCAGTCCGCCGAAGTTGAGCGAGACGACGAGGCCGCCGACGGCGAGCGACGTGGTGATGACGGCCCGCCGGGTACGGATCACCCCTCGCCAGTGCAGACCGTGCCCGACGGCCGTACTGCCTGCGGGTTTGCGGTCGGGATTGCTCGTGGAGCAATGCGGGATGACGAGGGTGGGCGCGTGTTTGGACCTGTGGGGTTCCATTAATTCGGCATGTACGGTGACCTGCGCGTTTCGCTGACAGGCCTGTCCGGCAGGATCGAGTTTGGGTGTGGCTCGTTCTGAGTGACCGCCTACCCAGCGGACGTGCCTGGCCACGGCAGTAAGTAGGCTCTGGCGCATGTCGCATCCGATACAACTCGTCTTCCTGATCACCACTCTTCCGGCCCGCGGCCAGGAGCAGATCACCGCATTCGAGCGTCTCGCACCGATCGTGCGAGCCGAACCGGGATGCCTGCAGTACGACATGCACCAGGTAAGCGGCACTTCGGACCGCTTCGTTCTCATCGAGCGCTGGGCGTCGAAGGAGGCGCTTGCCGCACACGACGCCTCCCCGCACATGATCGAAGCCGACGCAGCCAGCCCGGCGTTCCGAGCGGGGCCCGCAGAGGTCATCCAGCTCGTCGCTGAACCCCTGGCCTGAGCGCATGAAACGGGGAGTACCGATCCCGGCCCTCCCCCAGAACGAGCTGCACCCCAATCGGAATGGGCTGGGCGGGGGAAGCGAGGTGACCGGGGCTGCGGAGCGTCGTTGAACCCGGGGCTTGATCACGATGGAGAGTGCCCGAGGGTCCCGAGGCCTAACCAGCCGCGGGACCTGGCACACTCAACACCCCGCCAGCCGGGCCCGGGCACCGGACATGCGCATCCATGCCGCCGGCCTCGACGGTCACAACGTCCGCTTCTGCAGGTCCACCGGCGGCCCGGAGGCCCACGGCGGACAGCGGGCACACCAGCCCCCACCACCCACAGCCCGGCCTCCCGCCCGGCCCCGGCACGCAGAGACGCTGCAGGGCACGCCGGCTTCCGGCTGCTGCCCGGCCCCCCGGCTCCGTATCTGCCAGACAGACCCAGGTGCCGCAAGGAGGCGCAGCCCGGACCCGCCAGCGGCTGGCCGCGCCTCCTCCCGTCAACCGGAAACTGGATCACCGGACGGTTGCCCATGGCCAGAGCAACAACCACCGATGGCTGTCAACGGCTGCGTGCAGACGCCTTCCACACCAGGCTCCGAGCCCTCGGGAAAAGTCCTGGGCGGGCGGCTGTGGCGGGTGGCCGGCCATCAGCAGGCCAGCGAGGTGAATACTGGCCCAAATGAGGGCGATAGGTGACGTAATGTGCACGTTCCTCGTTCCAAAGAGGCAGCAGGCTTCCCCAGAGCAGGCCTGCCACCCCTTACCAATCCACCGAACGGGAGCACAACCGTGATCAAGCAGATCCTCGCCGGAGCGGCCTTCGCCACCGCCGCAACCATGGCCATCGCCGCACCCGCCTCGGCCAACACCGCACCCCCCGCCGCCGCCAAAACCCCCGCCAACACACTCCAGAACATCCTCACCACCACACAGGCCAAGGGCCCCACCACCAGCGGCACCGGCACCGGCTGCAGCTGCGGCACCGCCAACAGCACCGTCGGCAGCCTCACTGGCAGCAGCGGCAACCCCACCAACGCCGTGAGCAGCCTCACCGGCAACGCCACCAGCACCGTTGGCACCGTCGGCAACCTCACTGGCACCACCGTCGGCGACCTCACCGGCACGGGCACCAGCACCGGCGCTGGCGGTGCCAGCAGCGGCAGCGGGGCCACAGACTTCGCCACCAGCAACGGCAACACCGTCATCGGCGGCGAGGCGGGCGGCATCCTCAACACCTACGGCGCCTCACTCGTGAACGTCGACCTCCGCTGCGCGGTACCGCTGCCCGAAGGCGAAGGCATCGGCGGACACGCCCTCGGCAGCCCCAAGACCGCCTGCAACGTCGCACCCGTCAACCAGTACCAGGCCCCGCAGAAGCTCCTCTGACATCCCATCGACCGCCCCCCTGTACAGCACGTAGCGTCCGGCGCGAGCAACACACCGTCGTCCCGCGCCGGCACACCCAACAGACCGTCATCGACGGCCAGGACCACGACGTACGCCTGGGGGTACGGGTCTCCCACCAGAAACCCGCCGCGACAAGCTGAGCGGGGAGCAGCTCGCGCAACTCGCCGAACTCGGGATGTACTGGACATAACTGGGCATGGCGACCAGAATGACGGGCGGTCGTTGACCAGACGATCAGGTGAAGTGACAGGGTCCCGGAGCAGGCCGACGCCCCGGGACCCTTGCAAGTCCGAGGACCAGCCGGACGGAAACCGCTGCCCGGCCCGCGCGGCATCAAGCCTCACCCGGCGGGGTGAACTCCCCTACCAGCCCGCGCGGCTCGGGAGACCCCGGGCAGCATGAGGGCGGGCCCGGAGGGAACAGCGACCCGACTCGATCGCAGTCGCTGTCACGGCGGTCGCGAGAACCCTCCGGGCCCATCCACGTCCCAACCGCCGTCCCGCATCCGCACCAAACAGACCACCACCGACGGACACGACCACGACGTACGGCCCGGGGTGCGGGTCACCAACCAGAAGAGCCGCCGCGACCGGTTGAGCGGTGAGCAGCGCGCGCTGCGCGCGCAGCGCGCCGAGCCCGGGCTGGACCGGACGTAGGAAGCCGGGTGACCTGGGCTGCGGACTGTCGTTGACCTGGCGGAGAAACGCACGAAGGGCCCCGGGGCCTGACGACACAGCCCCGGGACCCGTGCACATCCGGGCACCGGCCGGACGGAATGCGCCGCGCGGCCCGCCCAGTCGGCACACCGGGCGGGGCGGGCGCCCGCCCCGCTCACGGTGCGGCACTGCAGGGCGGGCGGGTAGCGCACCCAGCCCTGCGTATCAGCAAGCCACGAGCACACCCACCCTGCCTACCACGCCACCACCCCCACCCACCGCCCGAACCCGTCCGTACAGCGCCATACGGGACCACACCGAACCTGTCGGGATCGACAGGGATCTAAGCCGTTAAAGTGACCGAGTCCGGAGCGGATGGCTGACCAGCATGGTCAGCGACGGAACGCGCGTCCCGGACACCTCGGCAACCGGCCGGTCGTCTCTACGCAGGTCCGTTGGCACGGCGATACCAACAAACCTGCGTACAGACAGGCCAGTCACCGCTCCGGCCGTCTCGCAGCCGGCTTCCTCTCCCCACACTCCGGGGACACCTCAGGCAGCGCGGTCTGCTCAAGGAGATCCACCAAGTCGGCGTGCGGCCGGGCCGCTTCCTCGCGCAGAGCCTGACACCCCGGACAGTTCTTCTTCATACCGCCCGTCCTCGGCCAGCCGCACCCCCGCGCCGGGCCGGGCCGCTACGACCATCCGGGCCAGGCCACGGTTCCACCATGCAGGTAGGACAGGCAGCCCGGCCGTGTCCCCGTGTCCGACCACCGGGTTGATCCCGACGACGCAGGCAGGACCTGCCCACCCCCAGACCCTGCCCCGCCACCGGGGACCCCGACCCCAACGGCCTCCCGCCCGGCCAGGGACCCCACCCCACAGTCGCTCCCCGACCACCTCGCCCCACACGCGCCCGCAGCAGTCGCGGACCGAACCCCGCTCACGGTGGCCGCACCTGCCAGGCACCGGCACACCCTGGCTTTCCGGGAAAGCCGAAAGCCCGGCAGTCCCGGAGTCTGCAAGTACCGGAGTCCGGGAGTTCCGGACTCTGCAGGCCAGCCACCCGGGAGCGATACCGAGCACAGTGGGCCCGGCATGCGGACCACCGGCACCCGGATCACGCTGGGAACATGACCGAAGCGACGATCACCGTGCACCAGCCCCGTAAAACCGGCGGCCGGCACGGCACCGTCCACGGCCACGACATCGGCCTCGCGCACTCCGACCGCTTTACCGAGTTCCTACGCCAGGCCGGTATCGACGAGACGGATGCCGAAGCCATGGTCGACGGCGACTCCGCGGCGCGGGCTCCCCCCTGCAGCGATGACTTTACGAGCCCCGCACCGTCAACTCCTCGCTCTGTCCAAGCAGTTCAGCGATCCGATCCCGCGAGGCAGCCTCCCGCCGCTCCAGTTCCTCCAACCACGACACCATCGCCGCCTCCGAGCCCCGAACCCTGGACACGACGATCCGGCAAACAATCCCCGGCAGCAACAACCCACCAAGGTGATCTCACTCAAGGAGAGCTACACCCAAAGGCTTCCGGTCCGTCGGCTCAGCGCAGAGATCCTGGCCGCCTTCAGCAGCATCTCCCCTCCTTCAGACCCCGCCGCCACCTGCTCACCGCGCCCCCGGTATCACCGTCTTGCCCCAGACCGTCTGAACAGGGCACGCCCCAGGACCGATCACGGCCTTAACCAGCCCAACTACACTCCGACCCTGCCAAGTTGGCAACGTCTCCGGGGTGGTGGTCGGTGACCACGGGCCAGCTGGCGCCTTACGGGGGTGAGGCGATGCGGGACAGAGTGATGTGAGTGTTTCCAGCCGGTTCGCCTCGGCGCTGAGGGGCTCCCCGTCGGGCTGCGGAATATGCACCGGTTCCGGCGTCCCGACGATCTCACCCGTAGCCAATTGCGCATTCGCCAGATAGATCCCGAGTCCGTTGATAATTTGGGGTCATGGACTTTCGTCATCTGGGACGCAGTGGTTTAATTGTCAGTCAGATTGCGTACGGCAACTGGCTGACCCGGAGTTCATCGAGAAGTGAAGAGACGGAGCTCGCCTGTGTGCGGGCCGCACTTGACGCCGGAGTCACCACCTTTGACACCGCGGACGTCTATGCGGACGGTCACGCGGAGGAATCCCTCGGCCGGGCACTGAAGGGTGAGCGCCGGGAGAGCCTGGAGATTCTCACCAAGGTCTTCGCGCCTGTAGGGCCCAGCCGCAACGACATGGGGCTCTCGCGCAAGCACATTCAGGATTCGATCGGCCATTCCCTGCGCCGCCTCGGCACGGACCACGTGGATGTCTACCAGGCCCACCGGTTCGACCTCTCGACCCCGCTCGAGGAGACCATGGAAGCGCTGGCCGACGTGGTGCACTCCGGCAAGGCGCACTACATCGGTGTCTCCGAGTGGACCGCGGACCAGATCAGGCGCGGGCACGCTCTCGCCCGGGAGCTCAAGGTCCCCCTGGTGTCCAACCAGCCGCAGTATTCGGCCCTGTGGCGGGTGCCCGAGGCCGAGGTGATCCCGGCCTGCGATGAGCTCGGTGTCGGACAGATCGTGTGGTCGCCACTGGCCCAAGGCGTGCTGACCGGCAAGTACCTGCCGGGCGGGAAGTGGCCGGAGGGCTCCCGGGCGACGGACTCGAACGACGGCTCGGCTGAACTGGCCGCCTGGTTGAAGGACGATGTCCTCAGTCGTGTGCAGCAGCTCTGGCCGATCGCCGCCGACGGCGGCCTGACGGTCGCTCAACTCTCGCTCGCCTGGGTGCTCCAAAACCCCAATGTCTGTGCCGCCGTGCTCGGCGCGTCCCGGCCGGAGCAGATCACCGACAACGTCAAGGCGGCCGGAATCAGACTGGACGACGAGGTCATGGCCCGGATCGATACCGTGCTCGGCCCAGTGGCCCATCGCGACCCCGTGGCCACGGTCGCGATGAGTCCCCCGTCCCCCGGCTGGCGGCTCGCCTGACGGTCCGGACAAAGGGCCTCCCCGCGGACGTACGACACGTCCGCGGGGAGGCCCTTCACCAAGTCCTGTGGATCTACCGGGAATTCACCAGGCGATCGGCAACCTCAGCAGGCTCCGTACCTGCATGCCGTCCTTCCATTCCAGTGAATCCAAGGGAACGGCGCACCCCATGTCGGGCAGCCGCGTCAACAGCGCCTCCAGCGCCACCTGCATTTCAAGACGGGCCAGCGGCGCACCCAGGCAGCGGTGGATTCCGTACCCGAATCCCAGATGGGGATTGTGCTCCCGGGTGGGGTCGAAAAGGTCCGCGTTCTCGAACACCGATTCATCGCGGTTGGCCGAGGGAATGGCAGGAAGCACGGACTCGCCCGCACGGACCAGCGTTCCGCTCAGTTCGACGTCCTCGGTGGCGTAGCGCGCGAAGGTGACATGGGAGATGAGGGGCACATAACGCAGCAGCTCCTCGATCGCCCTCGGCATCAGCTCGGGCCGACGCTTGAGCAGATCCAGCTGCTCGGGGTGGGTGAACAGGACGTAGAGCGAGTCGATGAGCTGCGACGAGACTGTCTCGTGCCCAGCGATCAGCAGGACGCTCGCCAGCTCCACCAGTTCCTTCTCGGAGAGTTTGTCCTCCTCGTCGCTGGCCTTGACCATGGCACTGATCAGGTCGTCCTGCGGCTGCGCACGGCGGCTGACCATCAGCTGCGCGATGTATCCGTGCAGCCGCTCGGTGTCCGCCTCGATCTCCTCCTCCGTCATCACGGTCGTGGCGGAGAAGGCGTCCAGCCAGCCGCGGAACTGCTCGCGGTCCTCGAACGGGACGCCGAGCAGGTCGCAGACGACCGTGCCGGCGAAGGGCACCGCGAACCCTTCCATGAGATCGCCTGGTGGCCCCTGGGCCACGAGTCCGTCGATCAGCCGGTGTGCCTCCCCTTCGATCCGGGGACGCAGCAGCTCGACACGGCGCATGGTGAAGACCTTGGCCAGGAGCCGGCGCAGCCGGGTGTGGTCGGGCGAGTCCATGCCCAGGATGCTGGTGTGGATGGGCAGCGGGGTGAGGCGGGACTCGTCGTGCTCCGCTGCCATCGCACGGCTGAACCGGGGATCCCCGAGGATCGTTTTCATGTCTGCGTGCTTGGTGACCAGCCAGGCGTCTTCACCGAAAGGGCAGCCGACCCGGGGGACGGGTTCTTCCTGGCGCAGTTTTCCGTACAGCGGATCGATGTCCAGGGCGACCGCTTCACTGAAGGGGTAACTGCGGGGTGACTGCTGCTCGCTCATGCGGACTGCACCTCCGAGAACCGGTTGTAGTGTTCGACGAGGCTCTTGGGCCGCATGTCGGTCCAGTTCTCCTCGACGTACGTGAGGCACTCCTGGTGGGAGGCGGGGCCGTGGACCGCGGTCCACCCCGCGGGCGCAGTGGTGAAGGACGGCCATAAGGAGTGCTGTCCCTCGTCGTTGACCAGCACCGAGAAGATGCCCTCGGTGTCGTCCCAGGGGTTGCTCATGATGTGTGCCTTTCCGTGGGTGATTGGTTGAGTGGATGAGGTGATGGCGTGGCTGTGCCCAGGCCAGGCCCCGGCCGCGTGACGGTGTGCTCAGCGAGCGGGCGGCGGGAAGAAGCCGGATGCGACGAAGTAATCGGCGTACGTACGGATGAGCGCGCCGTCCAGGGCCGGGAACGCGGGTCCCGAGTCCGCGAGGCCGGTCAGGGTGTTGGTCCGGTCGAGACGGATCTGCCCCAGGCGGGAGAGCGCGGGCAGGGTGTCGGTAAGCAGCACGGCCGCGTCGAGGAGTCCCGCGCCTCTCGCCCGGTCTGCCTCGGCGTCCGCCTGCCGGCGCAGGGCCCGGGTCCAGTCGTCGAGGTCCATGGTGTCCAAGTGGTAGCCGTACGCCCGCAGATGGCTGAGGACCGTGTCGAAGGGGACGGGTTCGGGGCACGTGAGGTGGTGCGCCAGACCGAGGCTGCCCGGGCGACGGGAGAGCTGGACGAGGGCGGCCGCGGCGTGGTCCACGGGAATCAGGTCGACCACGGGCGGCGGGTCGTCCTGACCGGCCGGGCGCGGCGCGGCCCCGATGACGAGCATGGCCCGTACGAGCTGCCAGAGCACGTCCCTGCTGGAACCGGCCCCGCTGGCGGTGTGTCCGCTCACCCGGCCGAACCGGTACACACTCACTGGGAGCCCCCGCTCGGCCGCCTCCCACACGAGCTGCTCCGCCACCCACTTGCTGGCCGTGTAGCCGTTGGGCATGACGGACTCCGGCCGTACCCGGTGGGACTCGGGCACGGGGCCGAGGCTCTCGAAGTCCTCGTCGGTGCTCACGGACACCGCGGCCGTCGAGATGTAGTGGACCGGGGCCGGAACCGAGCGGGCCGCGAGGCGCAGCACCTCCTGGGTGCCGGACACATTGGCCGCCCTCAACCGGGCATACGGTTCAACCGCGTTGACCCGCGCGCCATTGTGATAGACGACGTCGGTCAGGGCGGCCAGGGCGTCGAATCGCTCCGGGGAGAGGCCGAGCAAGGGCTTTTCAAGATCGCCGGGCACGGGCACGATCCGGCCACGGGTGAACTCGTTCCACAGCCCGTACTCCACCAAACTCCGCCGGATGCGCGCGGCTGCCTGCTCGGTGTCGTCCGCGCGGACCAGACAGTGGATGTCGGCACTCGTACGGTCGAGGAGTTCGTTCAGGAGGAAGGAACCGAGGAAGCCCGTCGCGCCCGTCAGCAGGATGTTCTCGTGGTCCGTCACGTCGCCGGACGGCCGGTCCCGTCGGGGCTCGACGGTGATCCGCGGGTCGAGCACAGCCTCAGCCACGAGGTCGGCCGGGACCGGACCGTGTGCGGAAGTGTCTGCCACATCCGGGTCCGCCGACGTGTTCACCCCGTCGACGGCCTCCAACAGCGTGGCCACTGACTGCCGTTCGAAGAGGGTACGGACGGGTAGTTCCACCCCGAGGCGGCGGCGGATCCCGCTGATCACCCGGGTCACGAGCAGGGAGTGCCCGCCCAGGGCGAAGAAACTGTCGTCGATGGTGACCTGCGGGACGTCCAGAACCTCGGCGTACAGCTCGCACAGGATGCGCTCGCGCGGATTGCGCGGCGCCCGGCCCGTCGACAGCGTCCCGAGGTCCGGCGCCGGGAGCGCGGCCCGGTCCACCTTGCCCGTTGCGGCGACCGGCAGCGCGTCAAGGACCGTCACCGAGGCAGGGAGCATGTAGTCGGGCAACAGACGGGCCAGATGGGACCGCAGCTCAAGCCCGTTCAGGTCCGCCGAGTGTCCGGCGGGCACGGCGTATCCGGCGAGGCAGACGGCGCCGCGGCTGTCCTTGCGGGGGACGACCACGGCCTGCGCCACGTCCGGGTGGGCGCTCAGGACGGCCTCGACCTCGCCCGGCTCGATCCGGAACCCCCGTATCTTGACCTGACCGTCGGCGCGGCCTATGTACTCCAGTTCCCGGTCGTTGTTCCAGCGAACGATGTCGCCGGTGCGGTACATCCGGGAGCCGGGGGCGCCAAAGGGATCGGCCACGAACCGGTCAGCCGTCAGCCCCGGCCGGTGCAGATAGCCGCGGGCAAGACCGGCCCCGGAGACGTGCAACTCGCCGGGGATCCCGGGCGGCACCAGACGCAGGTCGCGGTCGAGGACGTAGGTGCTGGCGCCCACGGTGGGGGTGCCGATCGGAGGCGTACCGCCGCCGGAGAGAGGGGAGCTGAGCGTGGCACACACGGTTGTCTCGGTCGGTCCGTAGCCGTTGATGAAACGGCGTCCGGCCGACCAGCGCCGGACCGTGTCACCGGACGACGCCTCGCCCGAGACGATCAGTGAGGACAGGGAGGCCAGCTGAGCGGGCTCCATCACGGTCAGCGCGGCCGGGGGCAGCGTCGCGTGGGTGACGGCGTGCCGCTCGACCAGGGCGGCCAGATTGGGCCCGGGCGCGGTGAGTTCCGCCGGTGCCATCACCAGCGTGGCCCCGGTCAGCAGTCCGCCGCACAGTTCCCACACGGCCCCGTCGAAGCTGTGGGAGGCGAACTGGAGGATCCGGCTCGACGCCGTTACCCCGAACCGCCGCAGCTGCGCCTCGACGACCCCGGAGAAGCCGGAGTGGGTCACCACGACGCCCTTGGGGTGGCCGGTGGACCCGGAGGTGTAGATGGCGTACGCGGGGCTCGTGTCCGTCAGCGGGCGCACCCGCTCGCCGTCGGTGACGTCCGTCTCCCGGCACAGGCCGATGGCGTGCCGGGTCTCGGTCCGGTCCAGGACAACGCGGCGCGTGCCAGGGGTGCTGGGAACATCCGTCAGGGGTAGCGAGGTGCCGGAGTCGGTAAGCAGCAGCGCCGGACGGACGTCCCCGAGCATGAACCGGAGCCGTGCCGCGGGGTAGTTCGCGTCCAGCGGCAGATACGCGCCTCCCGCCTTCAGTACGGCGAGGGTGGCGATGACCGAGTCGGCCGTACGGGGCAGTGCTATGGCCACGTACCGCTCGGGGCCGATGCCGCAGCCGACGAGATACCGGGCGAGCCGGTTCGCCCGGGTGTTCAGCTGACGGTAGGTCATCTTCCGCGCGGGTCCCACGCCGTCGTCGAAGAGCAGCGCCGTTGCCTCGGGCGTCCGCTTGACCTGCGCCTCGAACAGATCGGGCAGGGGCAGTCGCGGTATGTCCCGCAGACTGTCGCGGCTCTGCGCAAGGAGTCTTTCCCGCTCGTCGGGGAGGACCACGTCCAGCGTGCCGATCCGCTGCCCGGGGTCGGTGGTGACCGCGTCGAGGAAACGCAGGAACCGGTGGATGAGCCGCTCGACGCTGTCCCGGTCGAACAGGTCGGTGCTGTACTCAGCCACCCCGTCCATGCCCTGCGGGCGCTGGTCGGCGCCCTGGCGCTCCCGCAGGCTCAGCGAGAGGTCGAACCGGCAGGCACCGGTGCTCACCGCGCGCTCCCCGACGGTCAGGCCCGGCAGCTCCGGCACACCCTGTGGAGCGTTCTGGAGGGCGAGCATCACCTGGAACAGGGGGTGGTGGGCCATCCCGCGCGCCGGGGCGAGGGCGTCCACCAGTCGCTCGAACGGGATGTCCTGATGGGCGTACGCGGCCAGGTCGGTCTCCCGTACCCGGGCAAGGAGATCTCGGAAGGCGGGATTCCCCGAGGTGTCGGTGCGCAGCACCAGGGTGTTGACGAAGAACCCCACAAGACCGTCCAGGGCATGGTCCGTGCGGCCCGCGACCGGGGTACCGATCGCGATGTCGTGGCCCCCGCCCAGTTTGGTCAGCAAGGTGGCGAGCGTGGCGTGCACCACCATGAACGGGCTCGCCCCGCACCGCCCTGCCACGTTCACGATCCGCCGGTGCAGATCGGCGTCCACGGTGAAGTGCAGGGTGTCGCCGCGGTGGGAGGCGGTCTGCGGCCGGGGCCGGTCCAGGGGGAGTTCAGTGCGCTCGGGCAGCCCGGTCAGGGCACCGGTCCAGTAGGCGATCTGGCGGGCGGCCGGACTGCCGGGGTCGTCCTCGTTGCCCAGGAGCTGCCGCTGCCACAGGGTGTAGTCCGTGTACTGGACCGGCAGGGACTCCGCGTCGGGGACTTCACCGGAACGGCGCGCGGCGTAGGCGGTGGCGAGGTCCTGCCACAATGGTGCCAGCGACCATCCGTCACAGGCGATGTGGTGGACGGTCAGCGCCAGGACGTGGCGGCCCGGGGCCGTGGTGAACAGATGAGCCCGGACGGGGATTTCGTTCCCCAGGTCGAACGGGCGGCGCACCGCCGCGGCCACCGCCGCGTCGAGTTCCGCAGGCGCCACCATGCTGCTGTCCAGCGGCGGCCGTGCGGCCGCGCCGTCCAGGACGAGCTGCCGGGGCACGCCGGCTGTTTCGGGAAAGACCGTCCGCAGGCTCTCGTGGCGCTCCGTCACATCGGCAAGGGCGGCTTCGAGAGCTGCCCGGTCCACCTCGCCCTCCAACTCAAGGACGAGCGGGACGTTGTACGTGGCGCCCCGCCCCTGGAGCCGGTCGAGGAACCACAGGCGGCGCTGCGCGAAGGACAGCGGTATCTCATCGGGGCGCTCCCTGGGCAGGAGCGGGGGCCGGTCCCCCGCCGATGCCTGACGCACGGCCTCGGCCAGACCGGCGACGGTCGGAGCTTCGAAGACGCTGCGCACCGGCAGCTCCAGGCCGAGCGCCGACCGCAGCCGGGAGCTGAGGCGGGTGGCCGACAGGGAGTGCCCCCCTAGCGCGAAGAAGCTGTCGTCGATGGTGACCCTGGACACGCCCAGGATGTCGGCGAACAGCCCGCACAGCAGCTCTTCGAGAGGGTCGCGGGGCTGCCGTCCGTCCTCGGCGGAGCGGATGTCGGGCTCAGGAAGGCGGCGCCGGTCCACCTTGCCGTGCGGCGTCAGTGGCAGGGCCTCAAGGACCACCGTGGCGGCCGGGACCAGGTACTCGGGCAACCGCTCACGCAGGAAGGCGCGGACCGAAGAGACCAGGGCACCGGTGTCGCGGACGGTCGCGGGGGCGTTGACCAGCGAGGCCGGCGCCGTACCGGCCGGTGTTGGGGCACCGCCGCCGGGTGCGCCGGGCGGGCGGCGGGTCACCACGACGTCCAGGGTGTCATCAGCAGTGGCGGACCAGATGACGGAGGCCCGAAGCCCCAACCCGGCGGCAAGCTCGTGCACGTGCTCAAGGACGAGGGTCTCGGCGTCGTCCTGACCGCCCAGGGAGCGGATCCGGCCCGTGCCGCCCTCACCGTCCAGTGCCCGCAACGCCGCGGTGACGGGTGCGATCCGGCTGTCGGGCATCCCTGTCACCCGGATGTCGGCAGGCCGTCCGGCATCGAGGCGGTCGGCCAGCGATTCCAGGTCCGAGACGTCCCGGCCCCACCGCAGCTCTTCCACGGGAAGAACGGGATCGGCTCCGCCCGCGGCCTTACGCAGGACGGCATCGTAGCGATAGCGGGTCAGCTCGTTGACGTACCGTCCCCGCTTCACCCGAACCTCGCTGCCGCCGATGCCGGGGACAGCAGCCGCCAGTTCGGTGAAGAATGCCGGGTCGACCAGGAGCTCCTTCTCCCGGACCATGCCGTGATCGACGGCCGCGCGGAGCGCGCCAGGGCTCGACGGCAGGTCCGGGCGGCGCAGCTGGACATCGGTGTGAAAGGTGCGAAGGAGGCGCAGGTTGCGTACGTCCCCGACGAAGACGGACCCACCGGGGACGAGCAGCTCGACGGCCTTGGCCAGGACGTCCATGAGGTAGTGGGCGTCGGGGAAGTACTGGGTGACGGAGTTGATGACGACAGTGTCGAAGAAGCCGACGGGCAGGCCGCTGATGTCGTCGGCCGCTCGGGTGCTCAGTTCGACCCGGTCCGCGAGCGAGGCATCTCGGCGCACCAGTTGGGTCAGTGCCTCGATGGCTTGACCTGACAGGTCCGTTCCCCAGTAGGTCTCGCACCGCTGAGCCAGCTGGGACATCAGAAGGCCGGTGCCCACTCCGATCTCCAGGACTCGACGTGGGTTCAGTTCGCGGATCCGCTCCACGGTCGCGTCGCGCCACTCCCGCATCTGCTCCGGCGGGATGGGCTGCCCGTCATAGCTGCTGTGCCAGCCGGAGAAGTCCTCGCCGAAGGGCGTCCGCGCGACATCGCTGTAGAGCGAGTCGTAGATAGCCCGCCACTCGCTCACCGCGTCCGCGTGCGCGGTGCCCTGCTCGGGCCCGGTCTCATCAGCGGGGACGACATAGCCGACGAGCCGTTTGTGTCCGGGCCGGTCCTCCCTGGTCACGACCGCGGCCTGGGCGACCCCCGGGTGCTCCGAGAGGACGGCTTCCGCCTCGCCGGGCTCGACACGGAAACCGCGGATCTTCACCTGGTCGTCGCTGCGGCCCACGAACTCCAGCAGACCGTCCGTCCCGCGGCGCACCAGGTCACCGGTGCGGAAGAGCCGGGCGCCGGGCTGTCCCAGCGGGTCGGCGACGAACCGCTCGGCGGTCAGAGCCGGGCGATTCCAGTAACCACGGGCCAGGCCCGAGCCGCCGACGTACAGTTCGCCGACCTCACTCGGCGGCACCGGGCGCAACTGCCGGTCGAGGACCTCGGTGCGCATGCCCGACATGGCGGCTCCGATGGGAACCACGGTGCCCGGGGCACCGGCGTCGGCTACCCGGTGGCAGGTGGCAAACGTCGTCGTCTCGGTCGGCCCGTAGCCGTTGACGACCGCCGTGCCCGGACAGGCCCGCAGGACCCGCCGGACGGCTGCGGGTGAGACGGCGTCGCCGCCGGTCCACACCTCGCGCGCGCCGCGGAAGCACTGCGGGTCCTCCTCCGCCAGTACGGAGAACAGCCCGGCGGTCACCCACAACCCGGTGATCCCCGCGTCCGAGACCGCCGAGGCGATGCCCCGGGCGTCCAGTTCGCCCGGAGGCGCGATCACGACCGTCCCGCCGCACAGCAGCGGCACCCACAGTTCGTAGGTGGACGCGTCGAAGGCGTGTGGCGAGTGCAGCAGGACCCGCTCGTGGGCACCGCCGCGCCAGGCCTGGTCCCGGGCCAGACCCACGACGTTCTCATGGGTCACCGCCACGCCCTTGGGCATACCGGTGGAGCCGGAGGTGAACATCAGGTAGGCGAGCTGCCGCGGTTCGGCAGGGATGCCAGGGGATGCCGGGCCCTCGTCACCGTCCGATGTGCCGAGAGGCAGCGGCAGGACCCGTGGCCCGGCGCCGAACTCCGCCTGGGGACGGGGGCTGTCCGTCAGGATCAACCGGGATCCGGTCTGCTCGACCATCCACTGCAGCCGCGATGCGGGTTGCCGTGAGTCCAACGGCACATAGCAGCCGCCGGACTTGACGATGGCGAGCAGAGACACCACGAGCTCGGCCGAGCGTTCCATCAGGACCGCCACCGTGGAACCCGGACCCACCCCCTCCGTCGCAAGGCGCCGGGCCAGGCGGTCGGAACGGGCGTCGAGTTCCCGGTACGTCATGGCCGTGTCCTCCTCGGCGCCGCAGATCAGTGCGGTCGCATCGGGAGACAGCTCAGCCTGTCGCACGAAGGCTTCCGGGAGCGTCGCGGGCGACGCGGTGGCGTCGGACGGGCCGGGACGTCCGAGGGGGACGTCGGAGCGCGGAGCATCGGCCGAGGGCCGGGGTGGGAGGGAGTGGTGCTGTGCGGACACGCGTCAACTCCTCTGCGCGGGCTTCCCGGAGCACGGCGGTGCCGGCATGCCGGCCGGCCGCACAGGGGAAGGGCACACTCAGTCGTCTGGTGAATGCGTAATCGAACGATGCGTAGCGATCATGTCGCAGAACGTTGCGACGCGGGTCGGTGCGGTGGCCAATTCGGCCGTTCTTGTAGCTGACTGATCGGTCGTGTTGGGCCTTGTGGTCAATCCGCAGGTGCGGTCGCTTCTGGAGGCGGTCCCGCCGGGGCGCGAGCCCCGGCCGCGCCACCGGACCGCAGGGCGCAGCCGTGAGGTCATCCTTCAGATATGAGGCCCGGAGATTGGCCGGAATGCAGCTCCGAGAGGCGGTTGGTAGGAAATGTCTGACGAAGCTCCGGCGTGCTCCGCGCTGTGCTGGGAAGATCGCGCTCGCTATCGGCAATGCGGCACAGGGAGGCCGCAAGCCCCAGGCGGGGCACCGTCGTCAGTACGCGTGGGCGGGAGCTTGGGGCTCAACGGCTGTACTCTCTCCGTGCTCCTCGCGCGCCCCTATGAGCACTTGCGTCACCTCCCGTGCCCGCGATGACCATGCAGATACGTACCGGCGATCCACTGCAGGGGAGGCCTGGGACCATGACTGCCGACAGGCGCGGAGTCACAGCTGAAGTGGTCGGAGAACTCTACGATGAGGGAACCGAGTTATTGAGCGCCCTCATGGGAGGGAGCCTGCACTACGGATACTGGGATGGCTCCGCCGACACCGGTTCCATGGCCGAGGCATCCCGGCGAATGACCGACTTCATGATCGACAGGCTCACGGTGCGCAGGGGCCGACGGGTGCTGGACGTCGGCTGCGGCACCGGCCGCCCGGCCCTCCAACTTGCCCGTTCCACGGGCGCGGAAGTCGTCGGCGTCACCATCGGCCGTGAACAGGTCCGGCTGGCGAACCTGGCGGCCGCGGCCGAAGGCCTGGACAGGCAGGTGATGTTCGAACACGGCGACGCGGCTGACCTTCGCTTCGCCCCCGAGTCCTTCGACGCGGTGTGGCTGTTCGAGTCGCTGTTGCACATGCCCGATCCGCAGCACGTACTGAAGCAACTCGCCACAATCCTGCGCCCCGGCGGCCGCCTCGTCATCGCGAACCTGGTGCAGCGAGCCCGACTCACCAAGGCCGAGGAGGCCGGCCTCGCGGCGTACCTTCAGATGACCGGCATCGCCTCGATCGCCCCGCTGGACGATTATCCCGGCCTGGTCACCCACAGCGGGCTCGTACTGCACGAGCTCCTCGACGTCTCCGAACACAGCGTCCGCAGGACTCTCGAGTGCGTCCTCGCCGGGCTCTCCGACGCCGTGGTCCCCGAGGTCGCGGAGACCGACGCGGCGAGCGAGGCACTCCGGCACGCAAGGGCCATCGTGGAGCAATTCGCCGCGAAACGGGGCATCGGGTACGCGCTGGCCGTCGCCTTGGGACCGGCGCGATAGCGGGTGACTGGCGAGGGGGTGGCCGCACTCGCGGAAGAGCTGTCTTGCCGCCGCGGCGGCCGTTGGCCCGACAGTTCTCTTTGCGGCCGCCCAGCCGCGGTTGTTCACTCGCGGTCGCGCCGGCCTGCCGCTGCCCGCCTGCGGTCGTCCGGCTTCCTGGCCGCTCGCCCCGCTCGTCCGCCCTGCCGTGTGCCGGCCTCTGCGCACCGGCGCTGCTGCAGTCGCGACCCTGGATGGGTGTGTGTGAAGAGAGTTCCTCGGTTCCATCCTCAACAGCCGCGTCCAGTAGATCTGTTCACGCCCGATGTGCTTCGACTCCCTGCGGTATCCGCCTACCGGCAGCTATGCGGAGCTTGTCTGCGCCCCGGTGTGGCGTGGCGTGCCTACGAGAGCCTCGGCCTCATCGGCGAGACCCGCTCCTCGACCCTCGCGCCCCTGTGGGAGTTGACCGCCCCTGGAGTGAACTCCCGGTCGGCACAACGCCCGAAGGTGTCTGCATGTGCCGGGCTTGCCAGCGCGGGCGCTGCGGCGCAGTCACCCCCCAACAGCTCCTCATGGAACACCGCCGCGCAAACTTCTCAGGTGGATCTTCAGGCCGTTCTCGGCCCGACCTCGCGCCGACCGGTACGACCCTAGGTAAGCGCAGGTGCGACCGTGTGTTCGCCACTGGCGACAGAGTGTGGTCGTTCGCTGCCCACCGCTCGTCCTGCACCAGGAGCTTTCGGATCACTCAGAACATTGGCTGAAATGCGCGTACTTCATATCCAATAGCCGAATGAATCTCTCCGGGTACCGGATGTCCGCGGCCACCGGGTGAGAAGATCCGTTCGTTTGTGCCCGCTGCGTGTGCCCAGTTGTGCAGGGAGAGTCAATGGAAGCTGCTGCTCTCACACCGGACACGGGAGTTGCCGCCGAGATGGTGGGACGGCCCGTGCGCTTCGAGTCTCGGAGGTACCAACCTACAGACAGCTACGCCGACATCGCTTGCGACAAGATCCGGCGCGGGAGCGAGGTGCTGGGTGCGAGCGAGAGCGAACGGCGGTCGCGACTTGCCCTGGTCCGCGAGCTGTTCGGTGCCTGGGGTGAACTCCCCGCAGGGAAACCGCCCGAGCGCGCATGCTGGGTCGCCATCGACGGCATGCCTTTCGAAGTCTCGTTGGCCTGGGCCGATGGCCAGAGCGAGCTGCGCCTTTCGTTCGAAAGCCCGAGTCACCCGGGTACTTCTCTGGCCCGTCAGGAAGACGGCAGGGCTTTCACCCGCAGCCTGGCCGGCCGTCCGGGGGTCTCGATCGAGCGGTATCTCGCCGTCGAGGACCTCTTCATCGACCGGGACCCGCGCGGATACTTCTCGCTCTCCCACGGGGTCGCCTGGCGGCGGGGCGGACACCCGCTCTACAAGCTCTATCTCAACCCCGCCGTCGCCGGCCGCGAGTACGCTGTCGCTCGCACGGAGGAGGCCATGATCCGGCTGGGCATGGAACGCCCATGGCGCGCCCTCGCCGACCACCTGGGCGGCGTCCACGGCATCGCGCACGAGCCTGCCGCACTGGCCCTGGACCTGTCCGACACCCAAGAGGCCCGCTGCAAGGTCTACCTCGCACACACAGGTGTGACAGCCGACGACATCGACGCCCAGTCGGCCGTCGCCCGCGATCACATACCTGGTTCCTTCGCCCGTGCTCTCAAACTCGTCACCGGACACCGCGAGCCCGGATGGCAGAAGCCCCCCGTCACCTGCTGGGGCTTCAGCTCTGCTCAGAACGCGCCGAGCGCCACGCTCTATGTGCCGCTCATCCCCGGTCACAGCGACGACGCGACCGCACACGACCGCGTGGCGGCCTTCATGCGCGAGGAGAACGTGGACCCGGCGTCCTACACGGCCGCTCTCCATGCCCTGACGGACGGTCCGCTGACGGAGTCGGGGACCCAGAACTTCCTCTCCTACCGCGGCGGTTCGGCCCCGCGCTTCGCCGTCTACCTCGCCCCGGGCACGTACCGCCCGGCCTGACGGCGGTGACCGGCAGGGCGCCACACCCCGGCCGGCCACCAGGCGTGACCGAGAGGTTTCCGCACCGCCGCACGCCGTCCCGCAGGTCTCCCCAGGCACAACATTCACTGCTGTGCCGCCGTGCCGTTTCCCCGTCAGGAGGACATGTGTCGCAAGAGAGCCCCGGCCCCATTGCCCAGCAGGCCGGTCCGATCGCCCCCGAACAAGTCGGCGCCTGGTACGACCAGTTCGGTGACGTCTATCACCAGACCATCGGCGACAGCCTGCACTGCGGCCTCTGGGTGCCCCCGGACGCGCCGCCCCCTGCCAGCTTGGATCTGGTCACCCTGTCCTCCGAGGCGCAGGACCGGTACACGGACTACCTGATCAGCGTCCTCCACCTCCGGCCCGGACAGCGCTTCCTGGACATCGGCTGCGGTCCGGGCCGCCCGGCCGCCCGGCTGGCAGAGCTGACCGGGACATACGTCACGGGTATTTCCGTGAGCAAGGAGCAGATCGACCGTGCCAACCGTCTGGCGGCCGGCTCCGAACGGCTCGCCTTCGAGGTCGCCGATGCCACTCGGCTCCCCTACGACGACGAGTCGTTCGATGGCGCCTGGGCCGTGGAGAGTATCGGGCACATGGACCGGGCCAAGGCCCTGAAAGAGGCATGGCGCGTGCTCCGGCCCGGCGGTGAGTTCCTGGTCTTGGAGGCCGTGCTCACCGCCGAGCCGACAGAGGCCGATACCGCCCTCTACGATCAGGTCCTCGCCAGCAATCTCCCTCTGCGCATGCCGGAGTTCTTCGGTCTGGTCGAGGACGCGGGCTTCCACACCCTTGAACTCAAGGACCTGACAGCCAACCTCGCCTTGAGCATGGACGTGATGGAGCTTGTCTTCCACGACCGGAGCGAGGAGATGGGCGAACGGTTCGGGCCCGAGTTCGCCGGGCAGATGGGTGCGGCCCTGCCGCGCGTTCGTGCGCTGATTCGCGAGAAGATCCGCTTCTTCCTGCTGCTGCTCCGCAAGTGAGCGCTTTCCAACCTAGCGACGCCGACCGCCAGTTGGACACTGCTGCGTGAACGACGAAGCTCCTGGTAGATGCATTCTCGACCAAGATCGCCCGCTTCCGCCAGGAGCTTGGCGGGCGCTGTCAACTTGTGGTGTTGGGTGGGTGGTTGGGGTGTGCACGGGGTGATGGTGTGGCTCCCGGGGTGCTGTCAGGCGCCCGCGAGGGTGTAGCCGGTGATGTGGTTCCCGCTCGCTCAGCGCGCCGGGCCCGGGCTGGACCGGACGTAGGAAACCGGGTGACCTGAGCTGCGGAGAGTCGTTGACCTGGCGGAGAAACGCACGAAGGGTCCCGGGGTCTGACGACACAGCCCCGGGCCCCTGCGCGTTAGAGCATCGGCCGGACGGAATTCACTGTGCCGCCCGGGTGGCATATCGGGCGGCACAGCGCAATGGGCGCCCGCAGCCCACACCGCGGGCGCACCACCTGCCTACCACGCCACCGGCCCCCTCCACGCCCCCGACCCGGTTGCACAGGGCCATACGGGACCACACCGAACCTGTCGGGATGGACAGGGATACAAGCCGTTAGAGTGACCGAGTCCGGAGCGGGTGGCTGACCAGCATGGTCAGCGACGGAACGCGCGTCCCGGACACGTCGGCAACCAGCCGGTTGTCTCTACGCAGGTTCGTTGGTACGGCGGTACCGACAAACCTGCGTACAGACAGGCCAGTTACCGGTCCGGCCATCTCGCAGCCGGCTTCTTCTCCCCGCACTCCGGGGACGCTTCGTGCAGCGCGGTCTGCTCAAGGAGATCCACCAAGTCGGCGTGCGGCCGGGCCGCTTCCTCGCGCAGGGCCCGGCACCCGGGACAGTTCCACTTCATACCGCCCATCCTCGGCCAGCCACAGCCCCGCGCCAGGCCGCTCCGAACATCCGGGCCAGGCCGTGGTTCCACCATGCAGGCAGGACAGGCAGCCAGGCCGTGCCTCCCCCTGTCCGACCAGCAGGTTGAGCCGGACGACGCAGACAGGATCAACCCACCCCCAGACCCTGCCCCACCACCGGAGACCCCGACCCCAACGGCCTCCCGCCCGGCCAGGGCCCCCACCCCACAGTCGCCACAGTCGCTCCCCCGGCGGCCCCGGGCGAGACGGTCGCGGACCGAACCCCGCTCACGGTGGCCGCACCTGCCGGGCACAGGCACACGCCAGCCTTTCGGGAAAGCCAGAAGTCCGGCAGTCCCGGAGTGGGAGTTCCGGACTCTGTAGGCCAGCCACTTGGAAGCGGTACCGAGCGCAGTGGGCCCGGCATGCGGACGACCGCCACCCGGATCACCCAGTCGCCGTCTCGTCGAAGACAGTCGCGAAATGGACGGCAGCGCCGACAGCCGCGTGCTTGTGGCCGCCGCGCGGCACGCGCCGTGCCCCGCGCGGGTGGGATCCGGCAGATTCGGGATGCACGCACCCGCCGCAGGGAGCAGCGCGCCGTGGAGAAAGGCTGGCGCTCTCCGCTCGCTGCCCTGGCTAAGGCCGGCGCTCCCGTGTGAAGACGCCGCAGGTCGGGGTGCGGAGACCGAGGAAGGTCTACGCGTCCCGACGAGCGGGCGATTGCCCCGATTGCGGCAACACCTCTTTGTCAGAGGCGATTTGAGGGCACGCTGAGCGGCATGGCCGACGACACGAGCACGCCTCCGATCGAGGCGGACGAGTACGACCCGGAGCGCAGGCCCCCCGAGGAGCAGCTGCTGCCCGCGTACCTGGTGGACCGGATCTGCCAGGCGCTGCGGCTGGCCGGACTGCCGCTCGCGGTGGAGACCCGCGACGCGGGGGTGTTACCTGGAACGGGAAGGCCCGATGCGGGCCCGATCGATCACGTCGTGATCAGCTGGCACACCACGGGCCGGTGTCAGTGGAAGCCGAGCATGCCGGGTGAGTCAATATCGACGGTGACGACGCCGGGCGGGTAGGCGTCCTCGTTATCGGTCAGCAGGATCGACATGCCGGTGAACTCCGCCCTGGGCAGTGCGCAGTACAGGGCGTGGCAGGTGTCGGGGCCGCCGTAGCCGTCGCGGATCATGGTTCCGACGCTCCCCGAGGCGATGGTGTCGAGGGTGTCCACGACGACGGAGGACAGGGCCAGGATCCGGCGGGAGAGCTGCTCTTCTTCGGCTTCGGCCTGCATCAGGCACAGAGCCGGGACGTTGAGCCGGTCCCCGGGGGTGCGGGCCATGTTCCCGGCCAGCAGACTCAGGGCCTTGTGGCCGGCGGCCAGGGCCTTCACAGCACTGGTGTCGAGGATGATCACGCCGCGCTGCTCCCGGCGTTCCCCGTGTTGCGGGCCTTCTCGGCCGCCAGCCTGTAGATGTTGCCCAGCACGTTCGGAGCTTGGTCGAAGTCCTCATCGCTGAGCTCCACGCCCAGCATCCCGCGGACCGTCTCGCGGTCCGCGGCCAGACGCTCCGCACGCTGGGCAGCCGTCGGCTGCTCAGCAGCCAGCGCTTCGACCAGCTGCCCCAGACTCACACCCCGCTCCCGTGCCAGCTCGGCCAGATGGTCACGAGTCTCCCGCGGAACCTGAATCGTCGTCGTTGCCATAGCACCACTATAGAGCCATTACAGAAGCCGTGGAGCACATACAACCCACCACTCAATGCAGCCGTGGCCGAGATGGCGAGCGATGAGAAACGCTGACCGGGCTCAACCGCGGCCTGCTCCAGCCTCGCACCCTGTGGGGCTCGAAGCGAGGCCGCGGGTACGCAGGAGCCTGCGGCGCACGCGGTCGTGCAACACCGCTGGCTGTTCCTGGGCTTCGGGTGGTCGTTGGTCTCGTGACCGGTGTGGCCGGTGGCGGTTGTAGTGCTCTGATACTCGGCGAGGACCTGGTGGGCGTGGGCTCCATTCATGATCAGGACGTGGTCGAGGACCTCACGCCGGATCGTGCCGATCACTCGCTCGCAGTAGGCATTCATGCGCGGCGCGTGGGGAGCACTGAGCAGCGTCTCGATGTCCTCGGCTTCGAAGACGGCGTCGAAGCAGTCGGTGTACTTGCTGTCGCGGTCGCGGAGAGCGAAGCGGAGCGACTCGACGCGAGTGCCGAGGTCGCCGATGAGTTTGCGGGCTTGCTGGGTGGCCCACTGTGCGGTGGGGTGGGCAGTGACTTCGGTGATGTGGAGACGGCGGGTGCCATGTTCGAGGAACGCCAGCGCGTACAGCCGTCTGCCGGTGACCGTGTCGATGTGGAAGAAGTCGGCCGCGATGATCCTCTCGGCCTGGGCGGTGAGGAATTCGCGCCGGCTCGGGCCCGTGCGGCGCGGGGCCGGGCCGATGCCGGCCGCGTGCAGGATCTCCCAGACGGTGAACGGCGCGATCAGGTGCCCCAGCCGGGCGAGTTCACCCTGGATCCGCCGGTGGCCCCACTGCGGGTTCTCCTCTGCCAGGCGCAGCACCGGCTTCTTGAGCGCGGCGGCGGTGGGTGGGCGCCCGGTGCCTCGGCGTTGGTCGGAGTAGTCCCACTTCTTGGCCATCAGCCTGCGGTGCCAGGCCAGGAGCGTCCCCGGCGTGTTCGACACCCTTGGTCATGTCCCGGCGCAACAGCACCGCAGGCACAGACAGCAACGCCCGAGTGGCCCGGTACAGCATCGAAATGATCACCGATGCAGCATCCCAGCCACCACGGAGGGGCCTTGCGCGCGGCGCGGACTCCCACCTGCAGCGATGACTTTACGAGCCCCGCAGGCTGTCTACGGCGGGCGATCGTGATGATCTTCCGGCTGGAAGCGGGACAGGGGAAAACCCCACAGGCCAAGTCACCGACGGCCATGGACTTCGAGGCTTGCGCGTAGGGCGCTCTCCAACGCTCCTTCGATCCAGGCCGGTTTGAGGCTGGTGTGCTCGCCGGCAAAGTGGACCCGGCCTTCGACGGTGCGGGTGCTCGCATGGTGCTCGTGAAGCTGTCCGGGCGTGAAGATGACCGCCTCCCCCAGCGCATAACGGGCCCTGGCCCATGACTGCGTGGCGCCCACACCGGTGAATTCCCGGTAGACCTGCGGCCCGAACATCTTCGCCATGTTGTCGAGCGCGAAGGCATACCGTTCACCTTCGGTGAGGGAGTCCCACCGCATGGCGTCATCAGACCACGTGTACGAGGCGAGGACCACTCCTCCCCTGGATCCCTCCACCAGAGAAGGAAAGTAGGTGAACCGGTTCGGGCTGTCGGAAACGCATCCGCCGCCGGTGAAGCCCTGCGGGCCTCGCTCCCAGAACCGATTCTTGAACTCCAGCAGCACCTTCGTCGCCGAGTCGTAGTGGAGCTCGATGACGGCCCGGCGCTTCGGGTACGACAAGGCGGGCTCGAACTCACAGAACCGGACTGCCGAGAACGGCGCGGTGATGATGGCGTAGTCGCCTTCGAACACCTGCTGGGGCGACTGGGGAGCGCCGTCGCACGAATCCTCGGTACCGGACTCGGCCGTCGTTTCGATCCGCACTCCCCGCGTCGTCTGCGTCAGCTTGGTCATCCGGCGGTTGTACCGGATGGTTCCTTTCAGGCGGGCGGCGAGAGAGTCGGTGAGTGAGGCCGTACCGCCTTCCAATTCCCAGTAGCGGGACGACGGGTTGATGATGGCCCGGTCGAACAGCGCGTTCATCAGGGAGTAGTGGAGGCGCGACGTCTGGTTCTCCAGGGTGCCTGCCGCCTCGATCCGGGCCAGGTCCCAGCCCGCGTACTCCGCCAGATATCGGTGGACGGAATAGTCGTCGAAATCGTGGATGACCTTTGCCCACGCGGCGACCTGCTCATCGATCGTGCCGTGTTGCGCGACCGTCACCGGGGCGAATGCCTTGTCCAGCGTCTGCGACATGGTGGTGGGCACCGACGTTCCGAAGGAGCCGTTGACTTGCTGCGGTGACCTGGCGTACTCGCCGCGGGTCACTTGGACTCCATTGACCCGGATGAGGCTGCGCTGCGTTGCTGCAGGCGCGGTGAACCTGGTGGGCGCGCCGTTGGTCCACTGCTGGCCGGTGAAGGACGTGTGGACCACGGGTGGAACGGTCCCGGTGCCGCGCGCGCCGGGGGCCACGTCCGCGTTGTAGAACAGGTGGCGTTTGATGCCGAGTTTGTCGGCGAGCGCCAGTACCAGTGGGTGGAAGTCCGGCAGCCGCATGGCCCCCGCCTCCGCGTGGAGACTTTTGTCGGAGAACACTCCACGGAAGGTCTTGATGCGGCCTCCGGCCCGGTTGGCGTTGGCTTCCAGGATGGTGACGCGGTGTCCGGCTTCCTTCAGAAGGAGTGCGGTGACCATACCGGCGATTCCGGCACCCACCACGAGGATGTCGCGGGGTGTGGCTGTCCTGGGGAGCCCGTGGTCGATGAGGACGTTCAGGTAACGGAGTTTCAAGTCCTCGCCCCCGTCGCCCACCAGCAGGAGTTCGCGGGCGAGGTCGTGGCTGGCATCGCTCACCCGGTCAGCCGCCCGGGCGTCCGGTGCGGTCCCCAGCAAGGTCCCCGAGGCCGCGGCCCCAGCGGTCAACGCGGCGGCAGCGCCAATGAAACCACGACGCCCGACAGGACTCTGAAAATGATTTTTCACGACAGGGAATCTAGAAGAGCGGCGACAGTGCTGTCAGCGCGAGTGGCAACGACGACCGGATATCGATGTAGCACAGCTTCGAACGATGGGCAGGACTTACGTTGTGATTCCGCGGCTCCCCGGCGTCCACGGATGGTCCCTACGAATGGGTTAACTCCCAGGCGCGACAGGTGAGTTAGCTCCGGCCGCCGCCCGATCCGTTCAAACACCGAAATCCGGCCGTCCTTTACGGGCCGCGCCGTCGGAGCGGCGTTCTGTACCCCAGCGGCCAGGGATACGACCAGTGCCGTCAGGCGAAACACCAGACGTATAGGGGTCTTGCCCATCCTCGGCTCCCGGCAGCCCGTCCTCATTCCGACGCGGCCCCCGGCCACCGGCGGCACCGGAGCGCTGCGCGGACGGCGCCTGGCCCTCCTGGAACACGCCGCAGCCCACAACCTGCACACCGTCATGACCTTCCACCAACGCGTCGAAGAAGCCGAAGCATTCGCCGAGAAACTGCCCAAAACCGCCGCCGCTCTCTACACGGCCGAAGCCACCGGCCAGGCCTTGGCCGCCGCGGGGGCTTTGCCGAAGTCATCGAACGACGCCCGCCTCTACGACCTGGAAGCCGACCGCCACGCCCCACCGGACCGCGTATGGGCAAACTGGCTCTGCGGCGACCACCTCGTGGCCGAACGGCGAGAGGTGCTGCGTCAGTTCGCGAACGGCATCGACGCCAGCGGGCACCGCGTGCACCGCGCCTTCCTCGCCTCCGTACGTGTCCTGGGCGAGGGCGTCGACATCGTCGGCAAGCGCGGCGTCGAAGCCGTGTGCTTCGCCGACACCCGCGGCTCCCAGGTCGAAATCGTCCAGAACATCGGCCGCGCCCTGCGCCCCAACCCCAACGGAACGACGAAGACCGCCCGCATCATCGTGCCGGTCTTCCTCGAACCCGGCGAAGACCCCCACGACATGATCGCCTCGGCCAGTTACGCACCACGCGTCGCCATCCTCCAAGGCCTGCGCTCCCACGACGAACACCTCGTCGAACAACTCGCCTCCCACGCCCTGACCCGCAGCCCACACCAACGACGAGTGCACGTCAGGTGCGACGCGGACGGCCACATCACCGGCGCCGCCAACAGCAACGGCGACAGCGATGGGGACGGCGGTGACGGCGAGGGCCAGAAAGAGGGCGACACGCAGGCGGCTGTCGAGTCCGCGCTGCTGCGCTTCTCCCATCCCCGCGACCCCGCCACCATCGCTGCGTTCTTGCGCACCTGGGTCTACCGGCCGGAATCACTCGTGTGGTTGGAGGGCTACCAGGCGCTAAGAGGTCCTAACAAAGGCGTTGGACGTGTCGGTGTGTGATGAGGCAGGTGGCAAGTCCGAGGAACGCTTCGTGGATGTCATCTCGTCGTTCC
>NZ_JBIWHT010000035.1:0-57763 GCF_044764265.1 Streptomyces sp. NPDC094147
CCCTTGCAGCCGAGCAGGATGTCTATGCCGGTGACCGTGCCCCAGATGCCGTCGACGATGAAGCCGTCCCACACGAGGCTCTTGCCCTGGTGGTACAGCCAGCTGAGGCCGGTGTATTCGGGCTCCGCGTAGCTGCCCCAGGGGGCGTTGTCCAGGTGGCTGAGGTCGTCGGCGCTGGCTCCGTAGGCACTGGTGCCGTTGGGCAGCAGCTGTCCGCCGCTGAGTTTGCCCAGGACCAGGGTGGTGCCGCCCACCAGTGCGGTGATCTTGTTGTGGCAGGTGATCTCGGCTTCGTAGAACGCCTGCAAGGTGGCCTGGACCTCGTTCTTCAGGCCGTCGTTGCGGTCCCGCTTGGTCTCGTCGCGCCGCCAGTGGTCGTCGCCCTCGATGCTCGCGGTGAACGCAGACGCCTGGTGTTGCAGGTCTTCGAGCTTCTTCGCCAGCGGCCGCACTTGCTGGCTGTAGGCGCTCAAAGCACCGGACACCTTCTCCAGGTTGTCCGCGAAGGTGGCGGTCTTCGCGGCCACCGGCGCGGTCGTGGCGAACAACTGGTCCGCCTCCGGCGCCTTGTAGAACGCCGCCACACCCTGGAAGTTGGAGTGAATGCCCGCCCCCGCATCGCGAAACGCCCCGGCCTCCGTGCTCAGGAGCAGCGTGTCGATGTCCAGGCTGTCCAGGTCGCCGGTGAACTGGGGGATACCCGAGGGCACGATCGCTTCGGGCTCACTCACTGATGGTCTGCTTCCCCGAGAACCCCGGCGGAACAGGGGTCGGCTCCTGCGCCGCCGTGTGCTGGGCCTGCGCGGCCATCTTCAGATCGCCCTTGACGTACTCATTGGTCGCCTCCACCGCCCCGGTCAAGGACCTGCCCGTGCGCTCCACGACGTAGCGAAGGTCCTTCTGCCAGTGCTGCATGAACTCACCCAGCGCCGCCGCCACCGGACCCGTCGCCAGCGCCGGCCCGGTATACCCGGACGCGACCGTGCCCGCAGCAGTCGCCGTCCGCGGCAACGTGTCACTCAGATTCGTCCCCGCCGTCGACAACTCCCCAGCCGACACCGCCGTCTTCTGCAACGCACCCTGCACACCCGACGGACTCACATCCCACCCCGTCACCGCAAACTCCCCGCTCCCCGTTGCCCCAGCCCCCGCGCCCCGAAAGGCCCGTCCTGTCTCTACGTACGTCGCTTCTGTCGTGTCAGCCGATGGCGTCGACGGCGGCCTTCGCCTTGGACAGCGTCGACTGCGCGGTCCCGTCGTTCAGCTCCAGCGTGCCGCGCACGAGCCGGATGATGTCGCGGACCTCGCCCGCGGCCTTGTTCCACCGCAGTTCCTTGCCGTGGTACTCATCCGAGACACCGTCGGCGGTGAACTCGGCCATCGCGGCCTTCACCGCGCGGTCGCGGTCGGTGAGGACGCGCTCCAGGTGGCCGACGATCCCGGCGAGGCCGCCCTGGACCTCGGTGGAGGCACCGGTGTCGTAACTGCGCCGGTCCTGATTCTGACCCATGATGCTGTGTCCCCCTGGGGTTAGTGGCGTGCGCCGAAGCGGGCCGCGTCGAAGTTCGCCGACGACATGTTCTGGTGCGCGTTCGACTCCTGCTCGTGGTCACCGGACCCGAACGCGGAGTCCATCCCCGACTGGCCGCCCAGAATGTCCTGCAACGACCCGTTCAGATCATTGGTGATCTCGTCCGCGTGCGTCTTGAACGTGTCGAACGCGGCCTTCCCCGCCCCGTTGAACTTCCCCTCCAGCGGATCCGCCGCAGCGATCAACTGCCGGATCAGCACCCCGAGATCACCACTCGACCCCTCGGTGCTCTTCCCCAGATCGGACAGAGTCGTAGACCCCATGTCGAACTTCACGCACACACCCCCGCATCGTCATCTCCAGCGGGCCGGGCTTCCGCGAGCTGCCCCCTGCGCCCCATACGCCCCACAGGTCAAGGTCAATTTCTATCGAACGGGCGTTGCAGACGCAACGCGATTCCGAGCCAAGGCCGCGAAGTCAAGCTGCGATCCCGTGCCGGGCTCGCGAACTGGCCCCGTCGCTGGTGGTCATCGTGACCTCCACTTCGATGATGCCGATCTTCAATGCCCCATGCCGTCGTGGTGCTGCCTCGCCATGCGCCCCGACAAACCGGCCATCACCCGTCAGATCGCACTCCACCTCGTCGGCATCCTGATCTGGGTCCGCAGTTGACCGTAGATCCGGACGCCAGAACGTCTACTTGCCGCTGGCCTCCGTGAGGGTGTGGGCGACGAGGGCATTGGCGTGGCCGTGCCCCAGGCCGTGTTCGGTCTTGAGCCAGCCGACCAGCTCCATGTGCTTGGTCAGCAGTGAAGTACGGATGAGGTCCTTCCACTCGGCTATCGACCGGCCGTACTTCTTCTCGATCGACGGAAAGTAACTGGCAGGGCCCTTCACAGGTTCAGTCATGGCTGCAGTCTGGCACCCACCACTGACAACGCAGCCTGCCCAAGCATGCTCCTGTAGAACGGGGCTGCTGGCCGGACAATGGAGTCCCGCGTAGTCCCGTGGAGTCCAGGAAGGGCGGGGGTGGCGACGTGGCGAAGACCCCGGCGCTTACGGACCTGATCCGTCGTGCTGCCGAAGCGCGCGGCTGGGGCCCGAGCGATCTCACCCGAGCGGTCGGTGTCGCCGAGAGTCCTGTCGGAAGCCTCCGCAGGATGGCTCAACGAGACGGCCAACACGCTCACCACCGCGATGCAGGGCGCGGCGGACGATGCAAGGCAGCAGGGCATACAGGTGTGGTTCTCCGACCCGACGGCCGACGTCGCCGGCCAAGGAGTATGCGGTAATCCGGAGCAGATCCACGGACTCGTGAAGACCCTCACCAACTCCGACAACCCGATCAAGGACTGGTGGATCCTCAAGAAGTTCGCCTACGGGCTCTCCGCCCAATCGTTCCACCCGAAGATCGGGGCGCGCGCCTCTACGCCAACTCTCTTGAACGGACGATGGCGGGCATGGGCCTGTAACCAGAGACACCCGCAGCCGGGGGCGCCCCACCAGGAGCGCCTCCGGCCCCGCATGAGTACCTGCACGGATAGACGCCGCCAACTGCGCCACCAGAATGGATACATGACTGTGAAGTGGGCACTGCCCGCGTTATCCGCCGTGAGTGACGCCCTCGCACGAGCCCTCGGGCTCCTCCTCATCCTCGTACTCTCGGCATGCTCCTCTCAGGACCGCGCCACAAGCGCGGAAGAGGTACGCAAACTCGCGGGCAGCCCGCAGTCCCAACAGGCCCGGAAGGCAGCTGAGGAGCGGCTTTGGGCCGTCGTGAACGTGTACGCCCAGCACACCCCTCTTACCCTTGGCCTCGTCACAGTGAGCGACATATGTGCTGGAGGGAAAGCACGGGAATTGTTCTTCCAGACCGGCGACGACCAATACAAGGTCCGGTGCGATATGCGGATCACCGCCTACTACGGGGGCGACCCGCGCCATATCGGTGACGTCCTGGACGGCATCCTCACCGCCGGCGACCACGCTTCCTCCGACAGCGGCCTCAGCAGCGCCCTTCCGTTTCACCACAGGAACGGGAGCAGCCCCCTCGTTGCCTACTACCGAGGCAACGGACCGAACCCCAACGGCCCGAACTCGCCGGAACCAACTGTGCTGTTCGTCCCCGGGCAGACCCTGTCATGGGACAGCGTACGCAGCAGTCAGAAGACACTCATTGGGGAACCGGATGCGTGTCTTCTAAACAACTCACCCGTCACCCGCTGTCTGCGCGAACCGGCGTCGAAGACGGTGGCGGACCTCCGAAAACAGCATGGAATGGTGTTCAAGCCAGAAATCCCGGCAGTTACCTACTATCGGGTCTATAAAGACGGAAAGACCTCAGTCTCGCAGTAGCGGTAGCACCTGGCCGGCAACAACCGCAAGAAGCCTCCCCCGGATCAGCCAGCCCCTGCCTGGCCTACGCCGCCCGGCTCCTCACCGCCCAGGCCCGTCGACCCCAGCGGACAGCAGCTCCAGAGACATCGCTGCCGGAAGCATCCAGAAGGACCCACTTCAGGACTACGGCCACCGCTCCCAGGCCCCGGCCATGTCGGGGCCGCAGGTATGCATCCGGATTGAGGGACGCAACGGATGGAACGGCGTCACGGCGATCTGGGTCAATCCGCCGGGATCGGTGAGGACTCGGGCGGTCAGCCTCATGCTGAACGGTCATCAGCTTGGCCGGGCGGAGAGCGCCCGGCGCGTGGGGAAGACGATCAGCTACCACTGGACGGGGCTTCGAGACGGGCATTGGCACGAACGTCTGCGTGCGATTCGCCCAGATCAACCGGGTGGCCTGCGACACGACCAAGTACATCGGCAACCGGGCCTCCCTATAGGGATACTGAAAGGTCCGGAGCCGAGGCCGGTGCTGCCGGGCTCCCGCACCCCCACTGCTACGGCAGTCGTCGGGATGACTCGCCCCCGGCCCCCGGTCACAGCGCGGGAGGACCGCCTCGCCGCGCACGGTCACCCGAAGCGGTGGAACCCGGCCGGAAGCAGATCGTGGCTGAGCTGTAAGGGAAAGACTGGCGGCATCCGCAGCCTCACCTCGTCGAAATCCTGTGGAAGGAACGTCAGTTGTCCCGACGCTCCATCTCGCTGCTCACCATGGGCATGGTCGCTGTCCCGCTGGCCGGTCTGTCCGCTTCGGCGGTTGCTGCCGCGTCGCAGCATGCCGCTCCCACGCATGCGGCCAGCGCGGACTTCTGCCGGATCACTGGCTCCTCGGCAACGGTCCGTGCCGAGCCCCGCACTGGTGTCACGGGCTATGTGCTCTCGTCGCTGGTGGCCTGGCGCAAAGAGGATTTGACCGCGACCGGCCGGTGATCGCGTTGCATGACCGACGGTAGTCGGGCTGGCCCCTTCAGGGGCCAGCCCGACTGCGTGGTGGTTGCTACTTGGAGTCTGCCGCCGGGGTGGTCAGCCGGTAGGTGCGTGGTGTGTCGCTCGCCTGCTCGGCGATCTGCTGCTTGACGAGGGTGGTCAGGCAGTTGGCGATGGCGCCCGAGCTTTTCTCGATGGCCCGGCTGATGCGGGTTGCCGTGAAGGCTTCGTCCGGGTGAGCTGTCAGGTGGTCGATGACCATCTGCCGCAGGCCGCCCGGCGCGAGCCGCACCTTCTGTCCCGGGGCGGGGGCGGGCTGCTGTACCGGGGCTTCTGCCGGTGAGTTGCTCTCTGGAGCCTCTTCCGGTGCATCGCTCGCGGGCGCCGGTGCGTCAGGGGTGTCGGAGGCGGACGCGTCGGCCTCTGCCTCCGATTCCGGGGCTGTGTCCGTGGCGTCCCGTGTCGAGGCCTGGGTGGCCTCGGGCTTGTCACTCGTGGGCTCCCCATCCACCGGGGTCTCGGTGTCAGTGTCGGGGGTGGGGTTGGTGGTGGGGGTGGTCTGGACGCAGTGCCAGCGGTCGGGGGTGCGGCGGGGGCCGTCGTGTCCGCCGGGTTCGCGGAGGGCCAGGCCGTGCTCTTCGAGGGTGTTCAGTGCTTTGCTGGCGGTGGAGCGGCCGAGGCCTGCGGCGAGGGCGAGTTCGGCGGCGGTGGCCGGTTCGGTGAGACCGGCGAGCTCGGTGTAGACGGCGGCGGGTGCTCCGGTGAGACAGGCCAGCGGCTGAGGTTCGGGGACGGCGTGCAGTGTCCGGGTGTTGGTGGTGTCGGACATGGTGGGGCCTCGTTCCGCGATGGTGGTGGTTTGGTGAAGTCCCCGGCCGGGGTGCAGCCGCTGGGCGGTTGCGGGGGTGGCGGGCCGCGTGCGCAGCGCGGAGCTGTCCCGCCGGTCCGTCCGTCGGGCTTCGGGATCTGTGAACCCATGGGCTTCCGGGCGGACCACCATGGACGCTCTGGTTGCCGATGAAGTCAAGCCGCTCACGACGCTGTTCGGACCGGTTGCCAAGAGCGCCGATCGGATGCTGATCGGGGCTGGTCATGAGGGCGGTGGCGCGCCGTGGGGGCGGCGCTGGAGGAGCTGGGCGTGGATCTGCTTGGCCCGGTCGGGGCCGAGGCGCAGCTCGGTGCGCAGCCGCCACACGCTGGCCGGCCCTCCGGTCGCGGCGCGTACGGTGTCGTCGATCGCCTGGGCGTGTGCCCACAGCGCGGCGTCTGTCGCACCCGCCGTATCGCCGGGGCCCGTGGGCGCCGGCGGTGCCATGACGGGCGGCCCGTCGGCGACGTAGGGCCGTGCACCAACCATGACTTCGTGGTGATGGGTGGGCAGCGGCTTCAACCTGGCTGGCGGTGTTGCCGATTCGCTGGTTCGGTTGGATCTGTCGGGTTGCTCTTCGGGCGGTCTGGGTGCGGTTGTGGGATCGGCGGTGCCGATTGGGTTCAGGAGGGGGGTGATGGTTCGCCGGTAGGCGGCGATGGTCTCGGTGAGCAGGATCAGCAGAACGGTCGGGACGCCGTGCAGGACGATGCCGGCTGGATCTGGGTGGATCGGGGCGCGGATCTGGGCGTTGGGCCAGATCGAGTCCCAGATGTTCATCAGGGTGGCGGTGATGGCGGTGAACCAGCGCAGTGCCGCCGACCAGCGCGGTGGGGCGATGCCCCAGGCGGCGAGGCGGGCATCCGCGTAGAGGATCGCGGCGAGTGCGAGGGCGACCATGGGGTCGAGGAGGATGGCGATGGTGGGGTCGACGCCGCGGCTGGTGGCGAACAGGGTGACGTTCACGGCGGTGAAAGCGAGCGCGAGCATGCCGACTGAGGCCAGCGCCCGGGTCAGCGCGCTCAGCAGGGAGCGTGCCTCCGCCGGGGTCGGGTCGGTCACCCGGCACCTCCCCGGTTCGCGGGCCGGGTGGCGCCTTGGAAGTCGGCCCGGTGGCTGATGTCGATGGGGCGTTCGTGCACGACTGCTCCGGGGTGGGGTGCGTCGATCATGAGGCCGGGGCCGCTGTAGATGCCGACGTGGGTGACGTTGCCGGGGCTGGTGCCGAAGAACAGCAAGTCACCTGGTGCGAGCGGGGCGTTGGCGGGGATGTGGGGCCCGGCATCGTGTTGGGCCTGGGCGACGCGGGGGATGGGGATGTTGGCCGCGTGGTAGGCGGCCTGGGTCAGTCCGGAGCAGTCGAAGCCGCCCTCGGCCGGTCCGTTGCCGCCCCACACATATGGTGTGCCGAGCTGGCGGCGAGCGAAGGCAACTGCGGTTGATGCAGCCTGAGTTGGGGCCGGAGCGGCAATGGCGTACTGGCTGGCGATGCGCAGTACTTCGGCGGCGTACTGCTCGGAGTGGTTGTAGGCGAGTACGGCGCGGTGCAGGTCTGTGCCGTTGTGGGCGCCGTTTGTGCACAGCATGCGGGCGGCGGCGTAGACGGCGTCGATGGGGTCCCAGGGGGTGGGTGGGTTCTGCCCGCCGGGTGGGACCGGGTGCGCGTAGGCCGTGAAGGTGGAGGGCAGTAATTGCATCGGGCCGACGGCGCCTGCTGTGGAGACCATGGTGGGGTGGCGTGCGTGGTCGGTCTCGACTTTTCCGATGGCGGCCAGGATGGTCCATGGCAGGCCCGGGCATTCGGGGGCGGCCCGCTGGTACAGGGCCAGCATGGCCGGGGGGATGTCGGTGAGCGCGTGGCTGCTGGGTGAGGCTGCGGCGCCGCCGCTGGGCATCAGTGAGCTGAGCAGAGCGGCGACGATGAGGGTGGCGAGCAGCGGCAGGGCGAGGACAGTACAGCCCACTCCTCCCGCGGTTTTGGTGAGCGTGCTCACGCTCAGGCCGCTGGGGGCTGGGGTGGGACGGGATGCCAGGGCAAGGTGGTGTGGCGGCCCGGCTGCGGCATGTCCGTTTCCGGTGTGAACGCGGGGGTGAGGCCACTCCAGTGGGCGGCGAGCTGGGCCGGGGTGAGCCGTGTGCTCGGGGTGGGGCCGAGGGGGAGCCAGGCGGCGCCGGTCGGTTCGGCGAGCTGGGAGTTGCCGGTGGCGACGGGCAGGTCGAGGCGGTCGGCGCTGTCGGTGAGGCGGCGTCGCAGGGCAGTCTCACGGGCTGCGGTTGAGGTGTGGATGAGCAGTGGGGTGCGGGTGGCGGTGGTGGTGGCCAGTGCCGCGTAGCCGGGGAGTTTGGCTTCGAGTCGGGCGAGGTTGTAGGAGCCGGTGTCGTACTCCAGGAAGAACGGCAGGAGTTGGCCGTTGCCGCTGGTGTGGTGGGCGTAGGCGTCGGGGTGGATCCAGTCGCCCCACAATCGGGTCGCTGAGCGTTCGGACAGCCACACCGGCAGTCGTCCGGTGGAGGCGAAGTGGACGAGGAGGGTGTTGACGCCGAGGGTGTGCTCCAGGGTGGGGGAGAAGGCGGTGCGGGCGGCGTTGTCCTTGCGCCAGCCGGTGGCGGCGAGGTCGGTGCCGGCGCGGGCGGCGAGGAGTTCGGCTCCGGCTTTGCCGAGGGTGTAGTGCTCGGGGGCGGAGCCGGTCTGGCGCAGGGGGCGGAAGGAGTCGAGGACTCCGAGGAAGTACAGCTCGCGCAGGCGGCGGTTGGCGGTGCGGTGCCCGGTGAAGGCGAGATGGGTGATGTGGTGGGAGGTGAGGACCTTGTGTTCGTGGAGCATCTCGATGAGCCAGAGGTCGCGTTCGGTGAGGCGGGTGGCGAGGTGGGCCAGGTCGGTGCGGGCCCGGCCGGGTTGGACGGGTCGGCGTCGGCGTACGGCTGCGCGGGGGACGTATCCGGGGTTCGGGCTGGACGTGGGCACGACCTTCGCCTCCAGTAGGGCCTATAGGGGTAGGTGGGCGGAGCGGCTGGTGGTGCCGCCGACGCGGCGGGCTGCTGCGGCCCGTAGTTCGGCTGAGCGACCTGGCACGGGTGGGGTGAGGGGGCGGGTGGTGAGGGTGAAGGCCGCCGATTCGGTGCCGCCTGTGAGGAGGTGGGCGGCGGCCTGGTAGGGGCCGAGGTGGGAGAGGTCGTGGGCGGCGAGGGTGGGCAGGGTGTGGCGTTCCAGGGCGTTCGCGTCTTCGGGGGAGGTGTTGAAGAAGACCTTGTTGCGGGCGTTGGCGGAGATCCCTTCGCGTAGGTCGCGGGGGAGCTGGGCGAGGTGCTGGTGGGCGAGGACCATGGACAGCCGGTAGCCGCGGGCCTCGGCGAGCATGTCCTCCAACGGGTAGGGCAGGGTCAGGAAGTTGTGCGCCTCGTCGATGTAGAGGGAGGCGTCGATGCGGTCTTTCTCGGGGGTGCGGGCGCGGGCGGCGGCGGCCTGCCAGGTTTTGGCGACGATGAACGAGCCGAGGAGCCGGCAGGTTTCCTCGCCGAGGGCGCCTTTGGGGAGGCGGGCCAGGAGGATGCCGCCGTCGAGGATGTCGGGCAGGTGGAAGGTGGATTCGCCGGAGGCGATGGCCTGGCGGGCGAAGGAGCGCAGCAGGAATGCGCGGAGTTTGTTCATCACCGGGCCGACGACGGCGGCGCGGGACGGTTCGGACAGTGACTCGTACCACTGCCAGAACCCTTGAGGACGGGGTCTTTGATGGTGGGGATCATGCGCAGGCGGTAGGCGGGTTCGCCGAGCAGGCGGGGAATGTCGGCGAGGGTGACGAGGCGGTGGGTGGCCTGTGCGTGGCGCAGGAGGGTGAGGCAGGCGGCGCGCATGATGTCGTCGGTCCTGGGTCCCCAGAAGGCCTGGAAGATGCGGCGGAAGATGCCGGTGATGTTGTCGACGACGACGTCGATGTCCGCGCCGTCCAGGACGTTCAGGCAGGGCGGTGTGTGGACGTCGTCGGGGTCGATCACGACGAGACGCTCCGCGCAGGTGGCGGGGAGGCGGTGCAGGAGGTCGGCGACGAGGTCGCCCTTGGGGTCGATGACGATGGCCCCGCGGCCGGCGTCGACGTCGTCGAGGACCAAGTTCCCGATCAGCGTGGACTTGCCGGACCCGGTCGCTCCCATCAGGTGCAGGTGGTGGCGGGCATCGGGCACGGTGAGTCCGATGCCGCGGCGGATGCCGGTGTTTGCGGATCCGAGCGGTTTGGTGCCCGGGCCGGGCTGGGGGACGGCGGGCGGTGGGGCAACGGAGCGGGCACCCGCGCGGGCAAGACCTGGGGCGTCCGCGTCGGTGGGCAGGTGGGCCAGGGCAGCCAGTTCGGGCACCGAGAGCAGGTCGCCGCGGCCCGCGAAATACCGCTGGGCAAGCAGGGGGTGAGGGGTGCGCAGGCGGTGGCGGGCCAGCCAGTTGCGCGCAGCGTAGAGCGCGAAGGAAGAAGCGACGGCGTGGGCTCTACCGCGCAGCCTGGCCTGGGCGCCCTCCGTCTTCGGCGGGGAGGCGACGGCGTAGCGGATGCGGATGTCCCATTGGGGGCCGGTGAGTTTGCCGACGCTCTGACGTACTTCCGCGCCGTGCGCCGGATCCACAGGGGTGGCGGAGGTGCGCTGTGGGGCATGGGCGAAGATGCGGAAGACCGCCGATGGACGCGGAGCGGTGCGACCGGCCTTCAGGCGGCGGGCGGATCTGCGCGCCGTGCGCAGCCGGGCGCCGGTCGTGGGCCGGGCCAGGACCTGAACCAGGATGTGCTCGCCGTCCGTTAGACCGGTGGCTGCCTGGAGCAGGGCGCGCAGCGGATCACTCTTGTGATCGGTCCGCAGCGGCAGGACTTCCGGGCGAGCCAGCCGCAGACTGCCCGCCGTGCACAGGTGGGTGGCGGGGAAGGGGGTGGCGCGGAAGACGACGCGCAGGCACCAGCCGGGGATTTTGAACAGGAGCCAGAACAGGGCGAGTCCGGCGAGCATCGTGCCGAGCTGGCTGGGCTTGGGGAAGCCGAGCAGGGTCGCGCCCGGGGCGAAGAACAGTTTCAGCGCGACGATGAACGTCATCGACTGAGCGACCTGGATCGTCAGACAGCCGGCCAGGGCCCGCCACCACAACCGGGCCACCGGATCGGTCACCGGGTGCGCGTGGCAGGACAGTGCGAGCGGACCCGAGACGGCGATCACAGCGATCACCGCAACGCGCACGATGTAGCCGACCAGGACGGCCAGGGCCAGCACGATCGTCAGGATCACGATGAACAGCCCGTACAGCTTCAGCCCGGAAACACCGAACAAGGCGAACGGGATGACCCGTTCCACCAGGCCCTTCCCGGCATCCGAGGCATCGGTGCCCATCACCGCGTACGAGAGCGCGTTGGCCAGCGAGATGGCCTTGCCCATCACGGTCAGCGAGGTGGCGGCGGCGATGATGCCGATCAGCAGGCGCGGTGCGATCTGCTTCACCGCATAGCGGCTCTGCACGGTCTCGTATCCCATGACCGTGACGCCGCCCGCGGTCACGAACAGCACGTACATCCCGACGGCGATGGACAGGGAGCCGGCCCACAGGCGTTTGATGTCGGCCTGCTCGGTGACGTCGGGGGTCGACAGCAGGGTGTCGCCCAGCAGTTCCCGCAGCGGCTGCGTGATCTGGTCGACGAGCATCCCGAGGAACCCGGTGATCGCATTCACGACCATGGCGGAGACGTCGAGAAGCGTCCCGAAGCCCCAGGTGGTGCCTTTGTCACAGGGGAAGCCGGCCACCTCGCAGGCAGGAGGCATTAGACCCGGTGCCGGCTCGGGCGAGGAAGGGTGTTCCGGTTGGGGACTGGGGCGGTTCGGTGTGAGGGTTGGTCTGGGGGTGGGCTCGGGCTTTGGTTGCGGCCCGGGGGCTGGGAATGGCGCGGCGGGGCCGGGAGCAGGGTGGGGCTGGGGTTCGGGTTCGGCCGACTGCGGGGCAGTAGGGGGCCGGGCTGCCGTGGGCGGTGTGTGGGCCGAAGAGGACGGGGCGGGCAGCAGGACCAGGATGAGGATGGCCAAGGCGAACAGTGGGGGCAGGACGCCCAGGAGGCGCCGGGCGCGGGTCACTGCCCGCTCCCGCTGCCTGCGCCGACGATGCCCTGCAGCACCGTGACCAGGACCGGAGCGAGGATCGCCAGGCCGTAACCGATGGCGGCGGCCTTCAACGCCCGCTTCGCGGACTCGACTTCCCCCGGGTCGCCGCCGGCCATCAGATAACGCAGCCCGCCGAAGGTCAGGAACAGGGTCGCGAGACCGGCCAGCAGGCCGACGATCCAGTTCCGCAGATTGTTGATCACAGTCGGCACATCCGCGACCGCCCACGAGACCGGGGGATCGAACAGCAGCGTGGAGACCGCGACGACCATCACCAAGAACACCCGGACGCCGATGGGGTGCCGGGCCAGTCGGCGGTTCCCTGCCCGTAGCGGGCGCAGAGGTACGGGCACGGACACACCTCCTGGACAAGGCGCAGACGGCAGGCGAATGAGGAGAGGCAGCAGGATGTTGGGCGCCCTGTCCCCGGGGGTTCGGGCTGGCCCGCAACAGCGCTTCACCTCCTTACACAGGGAAGGCGAGCCGCTGAATGCGGGAGGGGGGTGGGTTCGAGTGTCAGCACGAGACGCCGTGCCCGAACCCCCAGGGACTTCAGGGGCGCGAGAGCAGTTACGGCACTGGAGGTGGCGCGAGCGCTCTCACTGTCCTAAGGAGAAAAACGGGGCCCGACCGTGCCACCAGACCTCAGAACTCCTGCATGGCCAGAGCAGCGGCCAGGCGCTGCTCGGCCGCTGCCCGGCGGCGGAACGCGGCGCGCACGCTCATCCCCACCGTCGCTGCGGCCTTGGCCATCACCTGGCGCTCCAGCCGGGTCTGCGCGATGAGTTCGGCCTCCTCATCGGCCAGGATCCCGGCCCGCACCGCCCGCTCCAGCACCGCGAACACCTCCGCCATACCGCGGACGGGAAGCGGCTGCGGCACCGCGTTCTCATCCACCGGCATGGCCTCGGTACGCCGGGTGCGCTGCGCGGCGTACAGCAGACGGTGCGCGGCCCGGTCACCGGCCCGCACCAGCCGCAGCCCAGCCTGCGGCTCATCCACGGTCAGGGCCGTGAGTTCGGCGGCAACCGCCGCCAGCACCTCCTGCTCCAGCTCGCACGCCTCGACCTCCGCCAGCCGCGGCAGCCGGGACAGCGTGCGCCGCAGCGCGGGAATGGTGAGGCCGACGGCGACGGTGCCCCACGGCTCCCCGTACAGCGCCCGACGGCGCAGGACTTCGCCCCACACCCGGGCGCGGTCCTGCTCGGTGCAGCTGGGGTGCACCATCCGGGCACGGACGAGAGAGACGGACAGTGAGTCCGTGACGTCCGTGCCGGCGGACAGCGTCACCGGCACGGTGAGTGGACTGGCCCCTGCGGCCAGCGACAGGAAAGCGGACTCAACCTGATCCAGGGGCGAGATGGACCAGAGCGAGCGGTGGGGACGAAGGGACGTGGGGCGCATGGCGGCTCCTTGCCTCGATGCGGCGGAACTGGGTCACCGCCCATCGCGCCAGCCACTCCTGCCACCGCCGTGCCGCCGCAGCACCCCGGCCCAGCCAGGCAACAGTCGTCGCCCTGCCCTGAGTCAGCCTTGCCGTGGCAGATCTGGCGCTGACCAGCACTTTGTTTCTCTGCTCGGCGTCAGAGAAATCACTGAAGAATTCTTTGAGAAGGTTCTGGCCCTGCCGTTGTCCTGCGCAGGCACGCCCGCGAGGCGCTGCGTTCACAAAACCTCCGCCCCACCTCACACGGTGGTGCTACCCCGTGGCAGATCGCGTGCTGACCAGCGCCCTTCCCGGCGCCCAACACCTGTTACAGGCGTGGGCGATACGAACAGGTCGCCGATCCCTCACCTTGCCCATGTCGTGGTAGCCCCATCACCGTTGAGGTTCCCCCGTTGCTCGGGAGGTGCTGATCAGCTGGTCAGAGCGGATTGACGGGTGTTCAGGTTCGCTTGTTCGGCCGTCGCCTGCTCGGTGTACTGCTTCTCCTCGAACTCGATCGGGCTGAGGAAGCCGAGCCGTTCCTGGATGCGCCGGGAGTCGTAGAAACCGTCGATGTACTCGAAGAGTGCGAGGTTCGCCTCGGCACGTGTGGCGAAGACACGCCCTCGCACGCACTCGGTCTTGATGAGCATCCAGAGATTCTCCGCGAGAAGACTGACAGTCGTAACTGTCCCCGACGGAGCCCATGGATGCCCCAACTCCAGCTCTTAGCAGGCGGGTTGTGAGCTTGATGGGCGTGTATTGCCCGCACTCAACCGGTCGTCGCAACATCGGTTCGTTGATCCAAGTGTAGGTGCTCACCGAGGACTTCTCCCGGCGTCCTCCAGCCGAGCGTCTTGCGTGGCCTGCTGTTGAGCGAGGCTGCGACTGCCCCAAGCTCCCTCTCGCTCCAGCGGGAGAGGTCAGTGCCCTCGGAAGTACAGTAGGTTCGTAAGACAGATGTCCCTTTCTCATTGCCGGTGGCCCGTGTCCGGCCTATGGGACACCCATGTGAGACAGACGCTGGCATTTTGTCGCGTTGAAGCAGTCAGGTTCTCACTGGCTCTCGTTCGTGCCGGCGGATTGACTCGTGGCAAAGACTGTCGCACGTCTACGAGACGGCAGGCCCGTGTGCGGATCGGACGGAAGAACTGGAACGTCGCCTTGCTGTTCGGAATCGCCGCCGCTATGAGGAACAGCTGACACGGTCCCCCAGCAGGCGCCCTGGTCCGCAAGCCCTGCCCTGCAACTACCAGGCAGCACTAAGGTGTTCGACGTGACAGAAGTGAACGGGGAATTGATCGGCGGCCGGTACCGACCGATCGAGCTGATAGGCCAGGGCGGCATGGGCCGCGTCTGGCAGGGTCGGGACGAGACGCTCGGGCGGGATGTCGCCGTCAAGGAGGTAATGCTCCCGCAGGGCATCACCGCCGAGCAGCGAGACGTCCTGCTCCAGCGTGTGACACGGGAGGCGCGCGCCGCAGCACGGCTCAACCATCCCGGGATCATCACGGTGCATGACGTGGTCGAGCACCGGGGCGCGCCCGTGATCGTCATGGAGTACGTGACCGGCATCTCCCTGGCTGCGTCGATCGCGCAGAGCGGAGGGCTGCCGGTCCGTACAGTCGCCGAGATCGGCGCGAAGATGCTGCAGGCGTTGAACCGCGCCCACGCATCCGGCATCGTCCATCGCGACCTCAAACCGGACAACGTCCTGCTGATGGACGACCGGGTCATCATCACCGATTTCGGCATCGCGCACATGGCGGACTCGACCCTGGCGCTCACCCACACAGGCACGATCATCGGCACACCGGCCTACATGGCGCCCGAGCAGTTGGCGGGCAAGACGCCCTCGGCCGCCACCGATCTGTGGGCGTTGGGGGCCACGCTCTACAGCGCCGTCGAGGGTCAACCCCCCTTCAGTGCCGAGACCTTCACCGCGCTGGTACTCGCCGTGGTCACCGAGGACCCGCGCCCTGCGCTGCGTGTAGGGGGCCTGGGGCCGGTTCTTGCGGCCCTGCTGACGAAGGATCCGGCGCAACGTGCCACGGCCGCGCAAGCGCAGGCCGCGCTGGAGCAGGTGGCACGGACCGGAGCGGCCGTTCCCGTTCCGATTCCCACTCAGGTCGAGTCCGCGCCGTCGCCGGCCTTCGCCCCCACGCCCGACGCCTTCACGGTCACCGCGCCTGCCCGTCCCAGCGCTCCGCCTCGCAGCAGTTTCCCGCCGCCGGCGGGGTCCCCCTACCCGCAGAGCACCGCTCCTGTCGGGCCCGGCACCCGAACGCTTCCGGGCCCTGCCGTGGCGCGAATCTGGCGATTCGTCGGCTGCCTCGCACTCCTGTGGATCACGGGCCTCGCGCTGCCGTGGAACGACCTGGCCAACACAGTGCGGTTCGGGTATCTCTCGCTGGACATCGTCTTCACGCTCGTGATCGCCCTCGTCCACGCCTTGCCGCGACCGGGCTGGCGCCCCGGGGCCTGCTGGGCGGCGGTCGTGGTCCTCGACACGGTCCTGCTCTTCCTCACCAAGCAGTTCGTCGCCCAGTTGCTCGGAATGCGACCGGAACACGTCACGATCGGGTTCAGCCTCGCGCCAGTGCCCCTCATCTTCAACGTCCTGATCCTCGCCACCGGCGCCTGGCTCCTGTGGTGGAAGGTCCCCGGCAGCCGCCCCGCCTGAGATCGCCCGCCCCGGTAACGCAGGGCGGCTTCCTCGCGAGATTGCCCTCCCTGCCAAGATCAACGCTCATGCACGGCGGGGGGTCCCCACCCCCAGGGAGCTGTCGATCAATAACTCGTTTATTTCTTGGGGTAGTTGACCCGTAGGGTTTGGGTGTGACGGAGGGGAACGAGGCCGGGCCGGCGGAGGCGTTCGGGCTGTTGCTGCCGCATCTGGATGAGCGGCAGCGGCGGCTGGTGCTGGGGGCCGCTGCCCGTGTGTGCGGGCACGGCGGGAGTCGCCGGGTGGCTGGTGCCGCGGGGGTGGCGGAGTCGACGGTGCCGCGCGGGCTGCGTGAGCTGGAGCGCGGTGTGGAGCCCGATGGCCGGGTTCGGGCGGCGGGTGCGGGTCGCAAGCGGCTGCGGGACGTTGACCCGGATCTGGTTCCGGCGTTGCTGGCGTGGTGGAGCCGGACCAGCGGGGAGATCCTGAGTCGCCGCTGCGGTGGACGGTGAAGTCCACCCGTGTGCTGGCTGCGGAGCTGTTCCGCCAGGGGCACCGGGCCGGCCACGACACGGTGGCCGCGCTGCTGAAGGCCGAGGGGTTCTCCCTGCAGGGCACTTCGCGCACCACCGAGGGGGCCCGCCACTCAGACCGGGACGCCCAGTTCCGCTACATCAACGACCAGGTCACGGCGTATCTCGCGGACGGGCAGCCGGTCATCAGCGTGGACACGAAGAAGAAGGAGACCCTGGGAGCTGTACTCCTCTGCCGTACCTTCACCGCCTGGCCCTCGAAGAGGGTGAAGTTGCCGGACGTGGCTGCGTTCGCTCAGGTGACCCGCGCGGCCACCAGGGTCTCGAAGGTATAGGGCCGCAGCCCATCGGTACGGCCGGCGAAGTACCGCTGCTGGAGGTCTGCACGTGCGGGATGGTCCACGACCTTCAGCCCGCACCGGCTGATCAGCCTCTCGATCTCGATTACCGGCCAGCCGGGCTGAAGAGGCTCGCCGGCAGAAGCCGCGATCGGCGTGTAGATCCGGGCGAATTCCGTCCCCACGTCGTCCAGCACACAGTCCTCGGCCCGGTAGGAGAACACCACCTCAGACCCGGGAGCAGCCGCCGCGATCGTGCGCAACGTCGACTCGATCGCCTGCGCCGTCAGATAGGGAGCGACACCCGTCCAGCAGAACATCGCCGGCTGCGCCCAGTCGAACCCGGCCGCGCCCAGAACACCCTGAACCGGTTCGGCCTCGAAATCAACCGGCACGAACACCCGCGAGTCGCTGAGCGGCAGGCCGAGCACCCTGACCCGCTCGAGCTTCCAGGCCTGGGACGCAGGATGATCAACCTCGAACACCGTCAGCGAGCCGAGCAGATCCGGCTGCCGCCACGCGAACGAGTCAAGCCCCGCGCCAAGAATCACGTACTGCGTGAAGGCGCCAGCAGCCAGCCGGTCCTCGGCGTACCGGCTGCGGGTGCAGACAGCCGCGCGGGACTCGCGACGGACCGGGCCGGGGAACAGCGGATCGAACCGGTCTCGCAGCTCCCGCCATACCGGGCCGACAAGCACCAGGGCCAGCGCATCATCCAGTACCCACGGTGACGCCGTCTCCAGGCGAAACAATCCACGCGACACGGCCGCAAACATCGCCGTCCTGCTCGGCGCGCTCTCCATGCATTCCTCCTCGCCGGCCAGAACCCACGCGCGCCCACTCTGCGCACTTCACAGGATGCGCCTGAAGCGCCCTGACGGCCACAGCCAGATCGCCTGCCGCCACGATCTGCTCGCCATCGGGATCCTCCAAAACGGCCGGGCACACCACCATCACAGCGCCCTTGCAGGCACCACACCCGGGACGCCACCAGGACCCTCGAGACCCTCCGACTCGACCCAGCATGAATAGAACGGACATAACGCGACTACGCCGAGGCCTTGCCCCAACCCCTGCCTTCGTGCTCGTGCAGAGAGTCGCTCAACACGGTAGAGACGGCGGCCTGAGGTGAGATTTCCCCGCCCAGCCCAGAACCGGGCAACGAGACGCTCCAAGGGACAAGAGCACGAGACAGATCGGCGTGGCCCTTGGATGAGACAGCCAAGAGAACCGCAGGTCGTCGTAACAGAATGGGACATTTCGAATGTGAACCCACACTATTTGTAGGTTCGCATTTCGCGTGACCCTTTCTCATTGACGATGGCTCTCGTCCGGCCCAAGGGACAACGCGGTGAGACGAACTCCCGTCTGATCGTTCACTCGTCGTAGTGCATTTCCCGGTCCCGTTCTATGCAGCGGTCTCCTCCCACCCGATCGTGGAGATGTCGCAGCTGGTCGAGATCGGGAGCCCTGCGCCCCGCTCTGGCTGCTCGGGGGTGGGGCATGTCGCGTGTGATTGGCGAAGTCTCGATGAGTCTGCGTCGTACGGACGGGAAGATCGACGAGGACCTGGTCTGGTCGGCGTCGGGCACGGATGTTTTCGAGCTCTCGATCCCGTGGCGTACGTTCCGCTGGCGCAACCGGCAGAAGCACTACTCCGGCACGTACTGGTCTTCCACGATGCGGGACTACGTCGTCTACGAGTCGCGGCTTGAGCTGACACGCCTGCTTTACGCCGACTTCGACCAGGACGTGACGGCCATCTACGCCCAGCCGTTCCTCCTGACCACCACAGTGGACGGACGAAAGCGTCGTCATGTCCCGGACTACCTTGTGCTGCGCGAGACGGACGTTCCACTGGTCGTGGACGTCAAACCGCGGCACCTGCTCACCCGGCCGAAGGTGAACTTCGCGCTCGCCTGGGCTCGTGAGGTCGTCCTGTCGCGCGGCTGGGACTTCGAAGTGTGGTCCGAGCCGCCGGAAGGCGAGTTGGCCAACCTGCGCTTCCTAGCGGGCTATCGCCGCGACTGGCTCTTCGACAAAGACCTGCTCACCGAGATTCGGGGGACGGATCTGCACGGGGCGACCCTGGGCGAGGTATTTCACGCCTTCCCTCGACATCCCGCCTGGAAGGTACGGGCCGCCGTGCTGCGGCTGTTGTGGACCCAGCACTTCGTGACCGGCCTGACGGAGGTCTTGTCCCAGCGGCATGTCCTGGGCCAGGGGCCGGCCGCGGTAGTCGGCTCCGGCCGACGCGACCTCCCCCACCCCATTGACGAGTCCGAGCTCGACGACGGTGACGACGAACCGGTCTATCGAATGCGGGGATCTCGTTCGGGAGGACATGTGAACGGAGCCGCGGTACGTGTCGGGGTGGGCACGAGGCTGAAGTACGACGGCGAAGTCGTCGTGGTGGAAGAGATGTTCGGCTCGGCCGCGGGCAACGAGCTCCTGGTCTGCGATGGGCCCGGCCGCAGGTTCCGGCTGTCTTTGCGGGTGGCGCTCTCCTCGGGCCGGGCCACGGTCATTGCGACCGGACCGGGGCCGGAGTCCGACGATGGCCGTGAGACGGCCTCGGTGCTGTTCGCTCTGCTCAGCGAGGAGGGGCTTGCCGAGGTCAGGGAGAGGGCCGCCCATGTCAACGAGGTTCTGACCGGCTTTCGTTCGGGCAGCGAGGAGGTACCGGCACCCGGCGAGCCACGGCCGCAGTACGCGGTCACGGTGCCCAAGCTGCAGCGGTAGGCGCCCGCAGGTGAACGCGGTCAATGCGAACGCGTTCAGGAGGGCGACGGCTATGACCGAGTCCATGGCCGGACCATGACCCGCGACCGTCTGCGCGCGTCACGGGCGGGTGGTGAGGGCGTGGCGGGTCGAGTGCCGCATCAGGTCGGTCATCGGGAGCTCGTCGAACAGTGCGGGGTTGTTGGGCCGGGCGCCGGGTGTCCGTGGTGGCGCGATGATCGAGGATCGCCAGCTCGGTGATTGGCGTGCGCGTGCGCCGAGAACCAGACATTCCGCGCCAAGCGTCTCCCGGGGGCGCGTTCTGCCCGCGAGTATTTCCCCGCAGCCCGGCTCGATCGGCCGGGCTCCGCAAAAGGAAGGAACTGTCATGCACACGGCAAGATCTCTTTCCATCCTCGGGGCGGTGTTCGCAGCGGTGGCCCTGTGCCTGGCGATGATCTCGCCGGCGTCCGCCGCGACGTCCCACACCTCGCGCCCCCTGTCACCCGCGACGGCCCAAGGGGTCGGTGTCGGCACCTGGGTGGACAGTGCCCAGACGCTGTACCAGTGCCCGTCGGGTGTGTGTAACCAGGGCCAGGCGTACCCCGGCAACGATCTCGCCGACGTATGCACCTGGAACGGCTGGGAGTTGGTCTACAACCGTGCCAACACCCACAGCGGCTTCATCCCGCGCAGCAGCCTCGGCAACGGCGCCCCCCACTCCGACCAGGACTGCAACAGCGTGGGCCGCGGCGGTGGCGTCACCGCCAACGAATCGATCTACCAGTGCCCCGACGGCGTCTGCAACCAGGGCCAGGCGTACCCGGGCAACGACGTCGCCTCGATCTGCTACATCAACAACGGCACCGGCACATGGGTCTGGGTGCTCAACCACGCCAACGGTCACGAAGGCTTCATCAACCTCGCGAACCACACCCTCTACTGGGACGGATCGATCGCTCCCTGCTGAGGCGACAACCGTGCCCCGGCCCCGCTGGGGGTGCTGACTGTCACAGACACGACCCAACGGCGGGAGTGGTGGCGCGCGAGGGCGCCGCTCCGGTGCGCTGGATCCCATCCTCCTGACCAGCGGCCCACCTGGACGTTCGGCCCGCGCGATGGGGGAGTTTCGCGGATGAGATGTCTCCGAAGCCGGTGATGCGCCTGTGCCCGCTGCTCCCTGACGGCCGCTGCGTGGTGGAATCGGCCCCTTGGCGGTCAGAGCCTCTTGGCGCTGCGGAAGGCGCGGGCGTACAGACCGGTGCCGTCGAGCAGGGACGCGCCACCGTCGTCGCCCAGGGTCGGGCCGTTGGCGGTCTTGCGGCTGGAGACGAATCGGTGGCGGCCGGTGGAGTCGAGGCCGAGGTAGATGCCGACGTGGTCGATCTGTGGTCCCGCGTCGGGGCTGGCGTTGAAGAAGAGGAGGTCTCCCGGTTGCAGTGCGCCGAAGTCGTTGGCCTGGCGGTGGGTGTTGGCGATGACCGTGGCGCCCGGGCCGTCCTCGGCCATCATGACGGCGCGACGTGGCAGTGCCCGTCCGGTCGGCGGCTTGAATTCGAGTGGGTAGCCGGAGCGGTAGCCGTAGACCATGCGGACGAAGCCGGAACAGTCGACGGAGCCGTAGAAGTCGCTGCGCGCCTTGCGGTGGCGTCCGCCCGGGTAGTCCCAGTCCACGCCGAGGTAGTCGTTGAAGTCGGCGGTTGCCCGGCGTTCGTCGTCTTCGCCCATGGGGCCGTAGGCCGCGGGACCGGCGTACCGGGTGCCGTGGGAGTCGCGCTGCTGGGTTGCGCTGGGAAGGTACTGGGCGGCGATGTCCAGGATGTCGGGGTCGTGGCTCGCCCGCGCGGCGGCGAACCATCGCTTGAACCACTCCTCGTCCGCGGCCCCGGCATGCCAGGGCCGCGGGGCGAGCCGGACCACGGCGCGGGTGGTGACCGAGGCCGTGGTCGTGGCGGGTTCGGTGAAGGTGCGTTCCGCACCGGTGAACAGGACGGTGCGGGCGCCGTCGGTGAGGACGGCGACGGCGGTGCCGTCGCCGTCCCGGATGACCGTGCGGGCGGGCCCGTCGAGTCGCTGATAGCCCGGTCCGTCCTCGCGCAGCAGAACGAACGCGATCACCGTGGCCAGAACGAGAAACAGGAGGGCGGCGAGTCGAAGGCCCCGTTTGTGGGCGGTCGGTGACGTGACGTCAAAAGGCATGGGATGGGGATCTCACGTGTCAGACCGCCAGGTGCAGCAGTAGGCCGCTGGCCAGGACGGCATAGGTGAGGCCGGTGACGGCGGTGGTGGCGGTGGCAGTGGCCAGGACCGGCTGCCGCAGGAACTGGTAGGCGATCAGGCCGGGGACGATGAAGCCGAGCGTCTGGTGGCTGAACAGCAGCGGGTACTCCTTGAGCAGGAACAGGGAGAGCGTCATCTGAAGGAAGACGCCGAGCATCACCACGCTCGCGAACAGCCGCTTGCCGTAGAGGATGATGATCTTGCGTGCGCCGGCCGCACCGGCCCAGGTGAGCAGGGTGACTGCGGCGATCAGCAGGAGCCGGGTCCAGTCCTCGACGAGGGTCAGTGCCAGCCAGGCCGGGGTGATCATGCCGCCGGGGGAGAGGTTGGTGGCCAGGTAGCAGCCGAGACCGAAGAGCAGACCGATGGCCAGGCCCAGCGTGGCCACCTCGGTGGAGAGCACGCTGTTCACTGCGCACCCCACTGTGCCGGGATGGCAGGAGCCGACTCCAGATGGTCCAGCAGACGCTCCCCTTGGCCGTGGATGTTGCCGATCGCGACCAGTGAGACGGCGCCGGTGACATGGGTCGTGATGGTGCGCCAGATCTCGCCCGGGTTCCGCTGTGGTCCGCCGAGATCCAGCACGCGGCCCGGCCAGTCGGGGGGTATCGCATCCCGGGCCGACTTGGTCGGGTGGCCGATCAGGACCAGGGTGTCGGTTTCGAGCTCGGGCACGATGCGGCCCATCTGACCGTTGCGCTCGATGCGGTCGGGCCGGCAGTTGATCAGGGTGACGTACGGCGGCTTGAGCGTGCCGCCCGCCACCAGCTGGCGGAAGTTCATGACAGTGGACTCCGGGTCGTTGGCGGCGAAGATGTTCGCGAGCCGCACGGTGCCGTGCTCGGCCGGAATCTCGCGGACGGTCAGCACCCCGGGGTCAGGTGGGGCGGCGTACATCCCGCGCAGCGCGTCCTTGCGGCCGATGCCGAGCTCGTCGGCAACAGCCAGGGCGATCGCCACGTTCTCCTTGAACGCGACGTGCGCGAAAGGGGCCATCTCCTCGTCCGTGACGCTGTTGGGATCGACGACCACCAGCCGGCAGTCACGGCGGGCAGCCTCGTGCTCCAGGACGGCGCGGCGCTGCTGCTCGGCCGTCACACACACACCGCCGTACGGCATGGAACGAGCGAGCGAGCGGGCCACGTCGTCCAGGGTCGGTCCCATCTCCTCCAGGTGGTCCTCGCGGACGTTGCAGAGCACGCCGATCGTGGAGCGGACCAGCATCTGCTGGTTGATTTCCTGGAGCGCCGGCTGGACCGCCATGCACTCCATCACCAGGGCGTCCGGCTCGGCGGCTGCGGCCTGGCGGACGATGCCGATCTGCTCGACGACGTTGGCGATCCCGAACTTGCGGTGCACCGGATCTTCGGTGGTGTCCGGGTGGATGAACCGGGCGGCGGTCCCCGTCGTTTTCGCCACTACTCTCAGCTCGCCACCGCGCAGGGCGCCGGCGGTGAGCCGGGTGATGGAGCTCTTGCCCCGGATGCCGTTGACCAGGATGCGCACGGGTATCCGGTCGAGGTTGCGCTCGTGGCGGCGGCGCTCGACCACGCCTGACAGGAACAGCACGCTCAGGCCGAGGGCGAACACCCCGTACAGGTAAAGGACCATCACCGCACCAGAGTCCGGTCGGAATCCGCGCCGGCCAGCCCGAGGCGGATGCGTTCGAGTGATCGGGCGACCTGGCCCAGCTCGTCGTGGCGGCGGACCTCGACGCCCGTGCGCAGCTCGCCGTCGGCTATGCGCTCGGCGTCACCGACCAGGCGGCGCAGCGGGCGCAGCCACATGACGTAGAGCCAGCCGAACACGGCGACCGCCACCACGGCGACGGCCAGCGCTGCCAGTTTCGCCTGGTCGCGCGCCTGGGTCTCCGGCAGCAGCACCGTGTTGACACTGCGCGCGGTGACCACCCGCCAGGACGGTCCGGGTGTCTTCCCGCCATCGCGCACCGGTGCCGCGGCCACGATCTCCCGGGCGTCGACGCTGCCGCCGCCGGCGAGGGAGACCGCGGGCCGGTCCGAGCCGGCCGCACTGCGCAGTTCAGCCCGCTCCAGCTTCTGGAACACCGTGAAGCCCGCCGTCGAGGCGATCACCTCGCCCTTCGCGTCGACCACCCAGGCCGTGGCCGGGAGCACCGCGTCGAAGGCGTGCTTGAGGTTGGTCAGGTCGAACTCGGCGACGGCGATCGCCCGGCTCCCGTTGCCGTACGTGAACGGCGCGTGCTGCACCACCACGGGCAGTCTGTCGACGGCGAGTGCGTCGGTGCTGCCCGCCCGGACCGGCCGGTCCGGGACCCGCTCGGGGTGCGGCCGGCCGCCGACTTGGGCCACCACGCGCCGGTCGGCGTCGAGCACATAGACGGCGCGGTAACGCCCGTAGCGCTTACGGAAGTCCTTGAGCTGGCCGTCGAAGCGTGCCGTGTCCGTGGCCAGCGAGAGACCCGCCGCGAGCTGGCTGAGGTCGAGTTCGCCGGCCCGGATCGCCCGCCGAACGTGCTGTGCCGCGCCGACGGTGACCTGCTGCTGACTGTCCAGCACCGCCGCCGGGACGGTGACCCCGCCCTGGACCCGGCCACCGACGGCCAGCGCCGCACCCGCGATGGTCAGCAGCGCCAGCACTCCGGCCGCCCACGGCAACCAGACCGAGGACGCGAGCCGTCGGGCGCGACGGGAACCGGCTGTGTCCGGACCGACGCCGCGTCGCGACATGGCACCCCGCCCGGGTAACTCTCCCACTGACCGCCGCACTTCGAGCCCCCTCGCCCTCGACTCCCCAATGACCATGCAGGAGGATTCCGCAAGGAACCTGAGGTTTTGATGAGGGCAGGTCAGGGACCGCGATTCGGGGCCGGGCTATCCTGACCGCCGTGCGGATACTGGTGGTCGAGGACGACGATGATCTGCGGTTCACGGTGGCCACCGCTTTGCGCGGCGCAGGACTGGCCGTCGACGCGGTAGCCGATCTGCCGGCTGCCGACGAGGCGCTGTTCGTCACCGAGTACGACTGCGTTGTATTCGACCGGATGCTGCCCTTCGGAGACGCTGTCCCCTATGTGCGCGAGCTGCGCCGCTCGGGACGGACCGTCCCGGTGCTGTTCCTCACGGCCCGCGACACGGTCACCGATCGTGTCGAGGGGTTCGCCGTCGGCGGCGACGACTATCTGGTCAAGCCGTTCGCGCTGCCCGAGCTGGTCGCCCGTGTACACAGCCTCTGCCGACGGGCCGCGGTAGTGCGGCCCGCCCTCCAGCGCTTCGCCGATCTGGAGATCGACACCGCCCGGCGCCAGGTGCACAGGGGCGGCATCATGCTCGTCCTGACCCGCAAGGAGTTCGCCGTACTGGAGCTGCTGGCCGCCCGGACGGACCAGGCCGTGCCACGCGGCGACCTGATAGCGAAATGCTGGGACGAGATGGCCGAGCCGAGCTCCAACGTCGTCGAGGTACTGATGTCCCAGTTGCGCCGCAAGCTCGGCGATCCGCCGCTCATCCACACGGTCCGAGGGGTGGGCTACCGGCTGGCACCGACCGGCACCGGAGACCACACCGGATGATGACGGCCGCGGCCCGGATCCGGCGGCTGCGCCGGCGACTCACCGCTCTGTTCGCCCTGACCAGCGGCGGCGGGTTGATCGGCCTGGCGGCGTTCGCCATCCACAGCGACGACACCGCCTGGAACCGCCAGCTCAACGACACGCTCAACTTGCGGACCAGCCGCGCGATCCCGCTGCTGGGCTTCGACGACAGCGGGCGCCTGACGATGCAGGACCTCCTGAACGACATGGAGACCGAGTGCCCGCCCCTGACCGTCCTTGCCACGAAGGCCGGTCGGCCCACCATCGCCTACGCGCCACGCAAGCCCTGCATACGGGCCCGGACCGAAGACCTTCAGGCAGTGGCCGCCCGAGCCATGGACGAGGGATCGGCCGTCGTGGCAGATGCCCGCAGCGAGGACGGCCATCCGATCCGACTGCTCGCCGAGCCCTACAGCGGATCTGACGGCAACTCGTATGAGGGTGCCCTGGCCGCCACCGCGGACACCACCGACGACCGGGCCGAGCACAGCAGGCTCGCGTTCCTGCTGGTGGCGGGCTGCGCGGTTCTGGTGTCCCTCTCCGCCGGCGCGGGACACCTGCTCTCCGGGCGAGCGATCCGGCCCGCCCTGACGGCACTTCAGCAGCAGGAGGAGTTCCTCGCCGACGCCGCCCACGACCTGCGCACCCCGGCCGCCTCGTTGCGGAGCCTGGCCGAGACCGCACTGCACGAAGACGTCCACCGCACCGCCGCGTTGGAACGGACCGTACGCCTGGCGACGAGGATGGGTGACCAGATCGATGCCCTGCTCACCCGGGCCCGGCTGATGGCCGGCGTCGTCACGCTCGCCTGCCAGCCGCTGCGTCTGGACCAGCTCGTCGAGACGGTCGCCGACGACACCGACACGGGCGAGCATCGCGTCACCGTCCGCACCGAACCGGCTGTCGTGGTGGCCGACCCGGATCTGCTCCAGCGCGCCGTGGCCAACCTGCTCGGCAACGCGCTCGTCCACGGCCACGCGCCTGGCCGTCCCGCCGAGATAGAACTGACCGTCACCGCCGACGGCACGGTGACGGTCGACGACGCCGGCCCCGGCGTCCCCCAGGCCCTCGCCAACTCGCCGTTCCAGCGCTTCCGCAGCGGCTCAGGCTCCAGCGGCCTCGGGCTGTCCATCGTATCCTGGATCGCCCATGTCCACGGCGGCACCTTCGACCTCAGCACAAGCCCCCGCGGCGGCGCCCGCTTCATCCTCGGCCTTCCCCGTCAGGCGAAATAGGCGGGCCTTGAACGCTGGGCAGGAGCGGTCCGGGCCCGGTGGCTGTCCACAATGGCCGCATGCACATCTGCCGTGTCTCCGTCGACGGCAGGGTTCTCCAACGGCTCAGATGTGGGCCACGAAGGGCGCCTGGCAGGTGAAACACCTGTTCAGGCGCCCTTTTTCGGTGTCTGGAAGAAGCCCAGTTTCTTCGGCGAGTACGACACCAGAAGATTCACTCTTCTACTGGTACGAGGACGGTGAACTACGAACCACCTTCGAAGGGCCTGCAGTTCGCTACGGCAGTACCCCGGACGACCTGATCGTAGTCATGCGTGAGGTGGGCTTTGCTCTCTCCGATCGTCATTGAGGGACCGTTCTTCTCGGGATCGTGACTACCGGCGAGCTGGCGCCGCAGCGCACCGGGCTGTCGGTGTCGCTCCGTCAGAGCGGCTCCACCGGAGATCGGAGACGCTTGCCTGTGTGCGGCGGGCGGGGTGAGCCGTGTACGGCGCTCGTCGACGAGGTGCTCCATCGACCCGTTATAGGGGCACCGTCGTGAGAGGTGCGGAACCCTCGCTGGCTTGCTCCGGAGGGTTTCTGCGTTCAGGGACGGGCCCGGTGAGGCGCTCGACGCGGCCTGGCTGTGCTCCGGCTCGCCGTTTTCGACTACGCGGTGACGACACGTGTGCTGCGCCCGATCCGCAGCACACGGCATGGGAACTTTCCCTGGCGGACGAGGTCGTAGCCCTTCGCCCTGGAGAAGCCGAAAGCCTTGGAGACGTTCTCCACGCTCGCTGTTCCGCTCGCTGCACAACCCCGCCGAGAAGAGCGCCGAGATCCAGAAGGGCGGTACCTCGGATGCGGCCAAGCGGCTGCTGACGCGCAGTGCCGAGCGTGCCGCCGAGGACCGGGTCAGCGAGCTCCCGCAGAAGGTGTGGCAGCAGTTCGACACGGCGATTCGCGACGCCCTGGTGGAGCGCGCCCGGCAGTACAACGAGGAGTTCATCAAGCAGGAGGTCGACATCGACCGCTGGAAGGACGAGTCCTGGCAGACGGCTCTGCACGGCCCCAGCCACTCCCGCGAAGACCGCCAGGAATACCTGGACAAGCTCACCCAGCGCCTCCGTGACACCGACATGCTCCCGCCGGTACTCGACGCGAAGACCCTCGCCCCGGACATCGCCCGCGCACGCGAGGCTCTGGCCACGGCAGCGGGCGGCAGCAGCTGATCACCGGCCCTGCCCGTCGGCCGACCTGCCGCAGCGTAGAGTGCGCAAATACCTGCAAATCCCCTCATGGGAATGATCGAGGTTCCCCCATGGCACACTCACCCCCCTCTCCTCACCGACTCTCCCGCACTGGCGTCCTGCTCGCCGTGATCGGCTTGGGCTTCGTCGTCCTGGTGGTCATCGGACTGATCTGGTCCCGGGAGATCGCGTTCTGGATCAAGGGGCGTACGGCGGGGAGCGCCTGGTTCCTCACTTATGAAGGGGCTGTAGTCAGCGGCGAGCATCGGGCCACCGACGTGCGTTACGGGCACAACCCCGACCGCTACAAGTCGCAGTACGCGCAGGAGCGCGTTGGTTCCGTACAACTCCCTTGGAGTACCCAGGTGTTCGTGAACGTCGGTAACGAGGCGCGGGTGGAGGTGGTTCCCGCGGCGGACGGGGTGGTCTCCTGCCGCATCCTGCTCGATGGGGTCCGGGTGGTCGCCGAGGGGAAGTCCCCGGGCCCGGGCAAGCCCGCCGTCTGCCGGGTGAGCACCCCCTCCACTCCGGAGAAGTGGCCGCGCTAACGCTCCAGCTTGAACGAGGGATTGGGGTCTCAGACGGTAGCCGTGCCGGTGACCCGGAGACCTCGGCCAGGTGCGGCATGACCTTGTGGCATCAGCGGCTGCGGGGCGCGTACATCAGGACGCCGATGCCGATCGGGCAGATGGCGGCGCCGGTGATGTCGTAGCGATCGGGGTGGTGGCCGTCGGCGACCATGCACCGGCGATCGACCCGGCGACGAACACTCCGCCGTACGCGGCGAGGATGCGGCTGAAGCTCCCGTCGGACTGGAGTGTGGCTACGAACCCGTACAGGCCGAGTGCGATGACGCCGGCGCCGATCCAGATCCGTCCCTTGTGCTCGCGCACGCCCTGCCAAACCGGCCAGGCTCCTACGATCTGGAAGAGCGTGGCGACGACGAAGAGGACGAGGGAGCGGGCTACGAGCACGGCGACAGGACTTTCCGTCGGAGCAGGAGCAGGAGCAGGAGCAGGGGAAGTGGTGGTGGGACGGTTCAGGCGGCCGAGCCGAAGAGGTCGGCGAGCAGGGCAGCCCTGTCCGCAGGGGCCCGGACTTCCAGGTGCAGGACGGGGCCGTCGAGGTGGAGCCGGAAGTTGAAGAACGGGCAGCACTGTTGCTCGGAGGAGGCGAGGGTGGCGATGTCCCCGGCCCGGGTGGCGGGCAGGGTGAGCCGCAGCCCGTCCGGGATCGTCTGCCGTACGGCGCCATCGACCAACTGCTGCCACTGCACGGTGCGCTCGCCGATGTCGTCGGGGCTCAGGGAACAGGTCACGGAGGCAGTGCGCCAGCGTTCGGCTTCGGATTCGGCGGCCGTACGGCGTGGTGAGAGCGTGACGGGCACCGTTGTACGGCTCGAAGCGGCAGGGGCGAGGAAGCCGCACGCGGGGTCGCACGGCACGGTCCGGTCGGGCAGGGCGTCGAGGTGCTTCAGCGCGCGGTGCAGGGAGGCGGTGAACGCGGTCAGCTCGGTGATGCGTTGCTCGGCGTTCGTGATCTGGCCGGCGACACGTGGCCGCAGGTCGGCCTTCACCTCGGCGCAGGCGCCGGACTCCCACACGGCCAGGAGCTCGGCGACTTCCTCCAGGGGCAGCCCGAGGTGCTTGGCCGCGTCGATGAACGCCAGGCGATCTACGGCATCCTCGCCGTAGATCCGGTAGCCGGACGCGGTCCGCTCGGCGGGCAGCAGCCCGGCGGTCTCGTAGAACCGCAGGGTTGTGGTCGGCACACCGGTGCGTGCCGCGAGCTGGGAGATCCGCAGGGTGGTCACACCACCGACGGTAGACCTTCGACTCGGCTTGAAGGTCAAGGGCGCGGGGCGCGGATTGCCGACTGCCCGCTTCGTGGGGTCGGGATGAGGGGAGCCGCGCGGTCGGTGTCAGTGGCGGCTGCGGCGTGCGGAGATGAGCAAGTCCGGCCAGGGCGAGGAGCATCCAGGCGGTGCGGTAGGTGAAGGCGGCCGTCGGGGAGATCGCGGGCCACAGGATGTCGGCGATGGCGCTGGCGGCGAGGTCGCCGAGGGATTGGACGGTGGCGGGCATTCCGAACGCCGAGCCGCGCAGGTCCTTCGGGGCCAGAACCGCGACGGCGGAGTGCTGGACGGTCTCGACCGCGCCGCTGCCGACTCCGGCGAGGATGAACGGGACGGCGGGGAAGGCGATGGCGGCGCCTTTGACGGTGAACACCCCGTAGGCGACGGCGAACGCGGCAATGCCTGCGACCAGCACACAAGGGCCGGACCGTGGGTACGGGCTTGTCTGAGAGCCGTCCGGCCGGGACGGAGGCGATCGTGGCGGCGACGTTGCCGACCTCGAACGCGGTGACCGAGCCCAGCAGTTTGCCGAGGTCGCCTTCAGGCGGACGAATTCGGATCTTCAGCGGGACTTTGTCCCGGCTGGTGGGGCGCGGGTCTTGCGGATCGCGTAGATGATCGCGACGGCGGCCAGCAGGCCGGGGATGACCGACAGGCCGATCGCCCAGGTGACGCCGAGGACCCCGCCGCAGGACCGGGCCGCACCGCCAGCGTGTCCGAGACGCCCTCGATCGTGCCCAAGGCTGCGGTGGGGGTGCCGAGGGTAGCCGACGGCAGCAGAGCGGTGGGGATCTCGTGCCCGACATCGGCGAGGGAGCTGGCCGTGCCGATGCCGCGCGCTCCCGGTCATGCCGAGGAGTCTCCCGGGGCGGCGCCAACCAGGGGACGGGAGGATCAGACGATCTCGGCGGCCTGCGGCCGGACGTCTGACGGACCTACGTCGAACTGATGCGGAACGGGGGGAGCCGCGCATTTCCATGAGCTCGGGGATGTGGCCGTGGAGCGTCGCGACGCCGGCCTCGGGGCCCCGAGTTGAGCAGGCGCCCGGTAGTCGGCATCCGACCGCAGGAAGAAGCTGGCGCGCAATGTGCTGGGCGATAGTCCGAACTGACTGCAGGCTCCGGAGCGGGCGCAGCCGAGAGCTTCGGCTACGCCCGCAGGGTTTCAGTGCGGTGTTCAGCGTGCAGTGAGCGAGGGGGCGCCAGCCGGGTTGGTGGCCGGAGTGTGCGCCGGATGGACCGGGCTCTGCTCGGCCCTTACGGTGCCGCCCCTGAGGGCGAGTCCGCCCACCGTGTAGAGGCCCTCGTCGAAGGCTTGGCCGTTGGTGGGGGCCTTGCCGACGGCGAAGACGGAGACGGACTTGCCGTTCACGACGGACGTGGAGATGTAGTCGCCGACCATGCTGCCCTGGGTCGTGCCCGCGATCTGGGACAGGGACATGGGCCCGGCGACGGTCTGCGGGGCGCTCCAGGTGGAGCCGCCGTTGGCGGAGGAGATGAAGCCGACCTCCAACTGGCAAGTGGATGCCGTGCAGTTGGCGCTCGGATAGAAGTAGTAGTAGACGCCGATCTTGGCGGTTGCGCCCGACGTGGCCTTGTCCACGCCGATGCCGGGGATGAAGTGGTCGGCACCGGAGGTGACCGGGTCGATCGGCACCCGGGTCACGGCCGACCAGGTCGTGCCGTTGGTCGAGGTGGAGTAGACGATGTCGTTGGAGGGGCAGCCGGAGCGGAAGCGGCAGTCCTGCCAGGCGACGTAGATCTTGCCGGAGGCGTCGATCTCGGCGGACGGCAGGCCGTCACCGCTGCGCAGCCCGCCCGAGACGGTGGCGGAGGAGACGTTGGCGACGAGCGACGTCGCACTCCAACTGGAGCCGCCATTGGTGGAGTTGAAGGCGCGGACCGATGTTCCGTTGGTGGAGTACGGGACCACGACGGTGCCGTTGGGCTGGACGAGGGGCTGGCCGCCCAGGCCGTTCGGGCTGCCGGAGGGGGACACCGGCGCGGACCAGGTGGAGCCGCCGTCGGTGGAGGTGCTCATGATGATGGTGTTGCCGGAGGAGGTGAGGTCGACCTCGATGTAGCAGTTGCCGTAGAAGGCGCTGGCGGACGTGTTGTCGCAGACGATCCATTCCTTGTCGTAGCCCTGGCCGTCGCCTCCGACCGCGAGGACCGGGTTCTGCCAGGTGAGGCCGTCGGCGGAGCGGCTGACGGTGACGCCGGCGCCGTTGACGTTGGCGTCGATGACCAGGGCGGAGACCATCCAGGTGCCGTGCTTGGCGTCGTAGGCGACGGCGGGGTCGGAGACGCGGGCCCAACTGCCGCCGCCCTGGTAGGTGGTGATGCCGGGCAGCATGCCGTGCTGCCAGGTGGTGCCGCCGTCGGTGGAGGTGTTCCAGCCGATGTCGGAGGCGCCGCCGTCGTTGAACCGGCCGACCTGGGAGGAGGCGACGATCGTGTTGCCGTAGGCGAAGGTGTCCGGCTCCAGCTCGGTGGCGTGCTGGCTGGTGGTGTTGGTGAACGGGTCGGTGCTGACCCGGGTGAGGCTGGGGCCTGTGCCGTTGACCGTCAGAGTGAAGGTGGTGGAGTGCGTGGCCGAGGGGCTTGTACCGGTGACGGTGATCGGGTAAGTGCCGGACGGGGTGCTGGTGGCGGTGCTGACGGTCAGGGTGGCGGAGCCGCCGGCGGTGGTCGAGGCCGGGTTGAACGCGGGGCTTGCCCCGGACGGCAGACCGCTCGCGGAGAAGGTCACGGTCTCGGCGGTGCCGGAGACGACCGCCGTGGAGATGGTGGAGGTGGTACTGCTCCCCGCGTTCACCGTGGCTGACGCGGGGCTGTCGGTGATCGAGAAGTCATTGGCCGTCGTGCCCGACACCGCCACGTCGTCGTAGAGCGTGTAGGTGGGGTCGCCCGGGTAGTTGTCGTCCTTGCTGATCAGGGTCAGCGTGTAGGAGTGCCCGGCGGTGAGCGCGGCGGTCTGCTGCTTCCAGCCCTGGTTGTTCGTGCAGGTCTTGGCCAGCGGCGTGGTCGTCGTGCCCGCAGTGTTGTCGGTGAGCGTCGCGGTCGCCCAGTCGTACGTCACGGTGTCCGGGCAGAACACGTCGTACCAGAAGCTGAGCGTGGGGGAGCCGCCCGGAGCGGTGAAGGTCTGGGCGACCGAGGAGTTGCCATTGGTCGGTGAGGTGCCGCCGACTCTCGCCGCGTACGTTCCGCTGTGGGCACCGGAGTTGACGACTGCTGTGGTTCCGGCGGTGGTCCAGCCGGACAGGGTTCCGGTCTCGAAGCCGCCGTTGGTGACGTCGGCCAGGGCGGGCTGGGCGAACAGGACGCTGACGAAAGCGAGGGCGGTGACGCTCGTCGCGGCTATCAGGCCGCGGCGTAACGATGAGCGTGGACGTGGCATGGACGTGTCCCTTGTGTGGGGTGGAAACGGGAAGGGTGGAGCGGGCCGTCAGCCCTCCCGGCAACGGCCCGCCCGCTGAAGGGCCCGGAAGGTCAGGCAGCGGTGGCGTCGTCGTAGCGGGTGCAGGTGAGGTCGCCCGTGTAGGCGTCGTCCTTGCTGATCAGCGTCAGCGTGGACGAGTGCCCGGCCGTGATCGCCGAGGGCACCTGCTGCCAGCCCGCGCCGTTGTCGTGGTGGACGGCCGGGCCGGAGTCGGCCGATTTTGCTGGGCCACGGGAGCGGGGGCTGCGTGGGCGGCGGGCCAGGCGGCCGGGAGCAGGGCCGACGTGGCGGCGAGGGCGACGGCGTTTCTTCGTCTGCCGGATCTGGAGCGTGTCACTGAACATCCTTTCTGGCACCCGGAGTTGGTTCCGGGATCAGGGGGTTAAGGACGTTCACGCAGAAGGTGCAGGCGTGTTCGCAATCCGGGAGTGTCGTCCTGTGCATGACACCACGCAAGAGTGGTGGCAACAGGACGCTGGCGGGAAACCGAGAATTTACGGAGACCGGCGGGACGCCGGTGCCTGCCCGCACCTTGGGGCGCGGGCAGGCACCGGGGGTTCAGGAGACGTTCAGTGCGGTGTCGTCCACGACGAACGAGGTCTGCTTCGTGTAGTCCTCGGCGCCGATGAACTGCACGGTGACCGTCTGCCCCTTGTAGGCCGACAGGTCGAAGGCGTGCTGGGTGTAACCGCCGGCCGCGTTCAGGTTGGAGTAGGTGGCCAGGGCGGCGAGGACCGTGCCCGAGGCGTTCAGGATCTGGACCTTGAGGGTGTCGTACGCCTTGGCGCCGGTCTCGGCGGTGTCGATGTGCAGCCAGAAGCTCAGCTGGGCGCTGCCGCACGCTGGTGGCAGGGCGACCTGCTGGGCGAGGGTGTCGGTGTGGGCCGTGCCGCGTCCGTCGAGTCGGGCATACCAGCTTCCCGTGTGCGGAGGTTCGTTCGCGCTGTTGCTGATGACACCGGAGGTCGCCGTCCACGGCGCAGCGGTTCCGGTCTCGAAGCCGGGGTTGCCCAGGACCTGGCCCGGTGCGCAGGTGCCGGACGGGCTGACCGTCCAGGTGAATGAGGCACTGCCGGAGGGGCCGGTCGAGTCGGTCGCGGTGACGGTGACGCTGCTGGTTCCGGCGGTGGTCGGTGTACCGGAGATCAGCCCGGTGGAGGAATTGATCGCCAGCCCGGCCGGGAGGCCGGTCGCGGAGTAGCGCAGCGTGCCGCCCGCGGTGTCCGTGCTGGACATCTGCAGCGTGGCGGCGGCGCCGACCGTGCCGGTCTGGTTGCCGGGCGCGGCCACGGTGACGCTGCCGCCACTGGCGGCACCGAACTGGACGTCGAGTACGGAGTGCAGCTCGATTCCGTTGGGTGCGACGCCGGTCTGGCCATGCTTGAAGTCGAAGAACCCGACTCCGGTGACCGTCACCGGCGCGTTCGCGGTCTGGAAGCTGCCGGTGGGCGTGTACTTGGCGTTGAACTCGCCGCGCGCCTTCTGCACACTGGCCAGCAGCGGGCTGGTGGAGCCGACGCAGGCCGGGTCGGGTATCTCCGCGATCATCGTGTGTCCGGCCTGGTCGTCCAGGACGAGGTGGTAGTCCGAGTCGGCTTCCAGTTTGTACTCGGTCAGTGTCGTCCGGAGCCGGAACACGGTGGTCTCGGTGGGCTGTACGCGGTTGTTGGCCGGCAGTGTGCCCGGAGCGGTGATCGCGCCGAGTGAGCTGATCGACGTCGCGGTCGTGGCCTGGAGGTTGATCAACCCGGCGTCCGTGTCGGTTCCGGTTTTCACCGACCACCGCTCCACACCACAACTGCCCGTGACGGCCTGGCGGTTCGCGACTACCTCCTCGTGCTCCTCGGCATCGGGTGTGGAGTGGTAGCGGGCGCCGGCGTTGGTGACGGTCACGGCCAGGGCAACGGCGAGCACGCCAACGGCGAGCGCGGCCAGGTACTTCCACCATTTCTTGTGCACGAGCGCCTCCCGGTGGGGCGGGGACAGTCCGGCGACCCAGGGACCGCGTGTGATGGCGGCCGCCGGTGAGGGTCTGATGCGTGCTGTGCGGTGGGGACTTGGCGAGCAGTGTGATGCCGTTCCGGTTGACGCGCATAGACCAGGCGCGTAAACGGTTGGTGATGCACGGTCAAGGTTTGCCTTGCACACGGTCGGGAGGTGTCCTGGAACCGACGCCCGCGGCTTGGCGTCCAACGGGGACATTGTGGTCTCCCTTACCGGCCGGGGCTCCTACCGCTGGGCGCCCGTCACCAGCTCGACGCCGGCCGTGGTCGCCGTCACCGGCAGCGATACCGAGCCGGGCGGCGTCACCATGACCACCCTGAGCGCACTGCGTGCTGGGACAGCCACCCTCACGTCTGCGGACTCCTTCACCCTCGACCCGCACGGGCCGCCCCCGCACGGCTGGAAGCTGATCGTCCGGGTCGGCCCGTGAGGTCAGGACCCGACCCGCACGCGCCACAGCAGGGTCTCGTAACCCTCCGTCTCGTGCAGGACGATGCGGATTGCGTCCCCACGACGACGCTCACCTCCGAACTGCGTGGATCGCCAGGGTGGGGGATATCGACGTGTACGGTCTCTTCCCCGCTGTTGGCCATGCGTCCGAGAACGCGGATCCGGAGTTCGGAACCGATCGCGGATGTGGGGCGTCGGAGCTCCGAATCCACTGAAAGGGGAGGCTGCCGTGGCCGGTATGACGCGACAGAGACACCGACTCCCCCTGCCATGGATGCTTCCCGTCCTTGCCGTTCTGGCCTGCACCGTGACGGCCTGCTCCACCAGTGGCGGCTCGCACCCGGGCACCCCGCCCCAGGATGCGTCGGCACCAGCCTCCGTCGCACACCCCACCGGCACCGAACTGCCCACTGCCACAGGATCGCCCTCACCCGCCATCTCGCCGCCGCCGACACCCTCGTCACCCGCCCACCACACGACAGCGCCGGCACCCACCACTTCGCCGACGCGTTTCGACTGCGCCATGGGTCCGGTCACGGTTACCCTGCGGCCCGGGGAATTCGCCGCGCAGCGGCTGTGCGTGCGGGTCGGCACCACTGTCACGGCCGTCGTCCCGCCCGGCCCCTGGCCGGGCCCCCGTTCCAGCAGCCCGATGCTGGCGACGATCACCTCGTCGACGACCGAGGTGGACGGTACCGCCCACGTCACGATCCGGGCCGCCCGGCCGGGAGAGGCCACGGTGACCTGGGGGACACAGGGGGCGAACGTAATCACCCTGCGACTGGATGTGGCGGCCTACCCAGTCCAGTGAGGCCGCCGGGCCGCCTCAGCATACGCGACGGCCGGTGTGCGCCCCGTCGCAGATCGGGGCGCACACCGGCCGTCAGATCAGAGGCCGATCAGCCGTTACGGCCCTTGAGGCGCCGTACGTCGAAGGACCAGATGCCGCGCCCGTGGGTGGCGGCGTACAGGTTGCCGTCAGGGCCGAGCTTCAGCTGCATGACGGCAGTGGTGGGCAGGCCCTTGCCGAGCACCTGCCAGTCGCCGCCGACGGCGGGCCGGTAGAACGTGGCCAGGTCGGTGCCGAGGGCGAGTCCGCCATTGGGCAGCAGTTTCACCGTGTTGGCGGGGACGTCGGGCAGGTTCGCCGAGATGTCCGTCCAGTCGGCTCCGCCGTTCTTCGACTCGAAGATGTGGCCGACACCTGCGCCGGGGCCCTCGGTCCACTTCCGCGAGAAGCCGTTCACGGCGACGTAGACGTGCTGGGCGTTGGCCGGGTCGATGTCGAAGCCGGAGATGTAGCGGTTGGGGATGGTCCCGTCGGCGGGGAGGTTGAGCTGGTGCCAGCCGGTGCCGTCGGTGTTGCCGACCGCGATGCCCCGGCTGAAGCCCTGGTTGTTGCAGGGCCCGCACCAGCCGACGTAGACCGTGCCGCCCGACGACGCCACAGCGGTGGCCACATGCCCGTCGCCGAGGTCGTAGGCGCTCTTCCACTCCGATCCGGAGCGGATCGCGAAGCCCTTGTTCTGCACCCACACGTGCCGGCCGCCCGCGACCCAGGTGTTGGTGTCCTTGGCGTCCGAGGTGATGGGCGCGATGAAGCGGGCGCCCGCGCCGCCGAGGTCCTTGTCCGGAGGGGCGACCTCGTACTCGGTCGCCTTGGTCGGGTCAGTGGCCCAGGCGCCGTTGTTCACGCCGCAGTTCTGGGTGACCCACATGTCGAGGTAGACGTACTCCTGGGCGATGTTGCAGCCGTTCGCCGGGTCGGTGATGGTGTCGCCGCCGTCGCCGCCGAAGTTGGAGCCCATGACCTTGTCACGGCCGCGCAGGATCGACTGGCCGTTGTCCTGCAGGCCACCGGTGACCGAGACGCCGCCGAAGGCCAGGTCCTTGCCGACACCCACCGAGTAGTACTGGAGCGTGTCGATGGTGCCGTCGTTCAGCGACTGCCAGTCCTTGGCATGGCCGCCGGAGTCGACCGCGCCGTTCAGCGGGCGGCGGTAGAGCCCGCCGTCATTGCCCACATAGGCATAGCTCTTGCCCTGGTAACTGCCGATCGCGACCGCGTGCTGGTCGGAGTGGGTGGTCGGGGAGCAGTCGCCGGTCTGCTTGGCGGGGTCGATGCTCCAGCAGGGGAACGGGAAGTTCCAGTACGGGCCGGGGGTGATCCAGCTCGTGCCGCCGTTCTTGGTCTCGAAGACCTCTTCCAGGCCCAGGTAGACGTGGTCGGCGTTGTGCGGGTCGACCTGGAGGAACTGGTTGTACCAGGACTGGATGCCGGGCATGTAGCCCGCGCCCTGGAGCGCCGAGCCGGATGCCTTCAGCTTGGTGTAGTCGGCGATCAGCGTCCACGGCCCGAACGGGGAACCGGACTTGGACACGTACACACCCTTCAGCCCGCTGTCCGGGTTGGACGCCATCTGCGCCGGCGACTGGTCGACGGCGTACAGACGCGAACCATCGGCAGCCGCGCCGAACGTCACATTGCCCACGTCGGCGCTGCTGGTCGGCAGGTCGCCGAGTCCCGTCGCGGGCTTCCAACTGCCGTCGCTCTGCTTGGAGTAAAGGCCGTTGTACGTGTCGCCGCCGCGCCAGCCCACCGCGAGCAGGACCTTGGACGGGTCCTTCGGGTCGACGGCTATGTCGTTGGCGATGTTCTTGTACGGCGCGCTGGGATCGGATGCCTTCGAACCGCCCGGCAGGTAGTCGGGGTTCGGGGCGAACTCCAGCTTCCACGGACCCGAGAGGGCGGTGGTGGAGTGCGACCACACACCCCGGCTGGTGGCCGCCCACACCGTGGTCCCGGCGAAGCGCAGGGCGTGGATCGTGGTGCTTTCCAACTCCGCGCCGCCGACCCGGCCACCGGGCTGGAACTGCCCGTGCTGCGGGTCAGCCAGGACGTAAACTCCCGTGCCGACGTAGGAGGTTGCTCCGGTGTTGGACTCGCCGGTGGCGTACCAGAGGCGCTTGGTGCCATCCAGTGCGAGGGTGCCCGTGGACAGTGAGGGTAGCTTGTCGGCGATGGGCTGCCAGTGGCCGCCGCCGGTCTTGGAGCGGAAGACCCCGCCGTTGGCGCCGCCCGCGTAGACGTAGCCCTGGTCGTCGGCGGCGATGCCGGTGATGCGGCCGGTCACGTTGCCGGAGCCGCCGCTGGAGTTGGAGTTGATGTCGCGGTAGCGCGGGTCGTCGGAGTTGTACGCCTTCCGCGTGACGTGGTCCCAGCCGCCGTTCGTGTGCTGCATCGACTGCAACTGGGCCCAGGCCGCCCCGTACGCGCCGGGCGCGACCACGCCGGGTGCGGTGCGGGCCTCGGTGTACTGGGCGGTGCCCTCGGCGGAGTTCTCGGCTTCGTCGGAGCCGCCGTCGCCGTTCCCCGACGCGGCGAAGGCCGACTTGCCGTGTTTGGCGTTGACCGCCTTGGTGTGCTGGCGGCCGATGTCGGCCTGGTGGCGTGCGTTCCAGGGCCGGGGTCTGGTGTCACCGGAAGCCGCGAACGACTGGCTGCTCACCAGTCCGAACGCGGCGCCCACGACGGTGCAGGTTATGAACCGCCGCCGATGCCGTTGAGGCATCATGCGCTCTCCTCCCTCAGGCCGGGCATCTGGATGTAGCCCGACGCTGGGGAGATCTTGGCGTGGCCGCGACAGAATGGGGAAGAGGGGGAAGGTCAATTCACTGCCAATACACACCAGTTCATTCCGGATCAGGCTCCCTGCCGAATGCCCGCTCCACGGGCAGGGAGATGCAGACGGCCCGCCGGAGAGGTTGAATCGCCCGAGCAGCGTGTGCGCCCGCCGCTTGACGTCAGGTCTTCCGATCTCGGTGGCAGGCGTTGATGCGAGGGGTACCCAGGAACGGGCTCCTGTCGACTGTGCCTTGGGCGTGGCTGTGGCTCAACGCTGGCGCTGTAGTCCGTCGGAGAATCGGCGCCGGTCGCCACTGCCAGCCCCCATCGTGCGGGTGCGCGGGGTGACCTTGTCGGGTCCAGCAGCTGCGAGGTGGCGCCGGGGTGGCAGGTGCCGGTGCTGGCTCAGAACAGTGCCAGGCCCTCGCCGTTGGCGTCCGCGATGACGGGCCGGGGCCGGTCGGGGAGGCCGTCCAGGCGGTCGAGGCCGTCTCTTCGCGGTACGGGACTTGCACCAGGACGCGGTGCTCGCCGGAGGGGCAGAAGTCGACGGCGACCGTGAACAGGCAGGAACCGGGCGCGTTCTGGCTGCCGGTTCAGGGCACGCCCCCGTCCAGCACGCCTGCGCCATAGCCAGCAGCGATGCCGTCGAATCACCTACGAAACCCGCGAAATTCGAGAGGGGGCTTTCCGGCGACATAAATGCCTCGGTGCCCCGGCCTGTGGCCGGGCCACCGAGGCAGGTGGTGACTGTTACTTGCTGAAGGCGGTGTTGTTGCAGCCCATGTTGGAGCCCATGGAGGTCTGCTGCGAGCTCGGGTTGCCCTCGCCGTTGAGTCCGTTGCCCAGCAGGCCGTTGAGGATGCCGACCTGGCCGAGGACGTTGAGGTTCAGGTCGTGCGACCTGCAGGTGGTGCTCTGCCCGATGTTGAAGCGGTCGCCGCCCTTCCCGTGGCCTCCGTCGTGTGCCTGGGCTGTGCCGGTGGCCAGCATTCCGAGGCTGCCGAGGGCAGCGACCAGGACGGCGGCCTTGCGAAGCTTGTGCATGTCATCTCCGTTAGAGTGAAGTGGTCACGATCTGCGACAGCTCGACTTCGTGTAGTTACAGAGGTAATGCGACGTATCTTTGAAACGCCCCGCGGCGCGCCGAATTCGGGGAACCCTCACTACCTTGGTCGATTGCGGGACATAACCCGCGCCGTGAGTGCTGAGGTTGAATTCGTAGGCGCGGGTGGGTCGATTGGTTCGCGTTGAGGGTGAGGCCGGTCTGGGCGAGGCAGTCGTCGATGAGGTCGGGCCGGTACGCGACCCGTTCAGGCCGCATCGGATCACCTGGATCAGGTGGTCGAGTCCCGTAGCGGCCAGGTTGGCTGGCGCGCCGCGACGGATCGTGGACCAGATGCCGTCCACGGGGTTCAACTCCGGTGCCCGCCGGGATCCTGCCGCAGGGCAAGGTCGAGGCGGTACGCCGCCTGGAGGCCCGTTGTGGCCGCAGGGTGCTGGTCATCGGCGACGGTGTGAACGACGCCCCCGCGCTGGCCGCCGCCCACACCGGCCTCGCCATGGGACGCGCCGGCTCCGACCTCGCCCTGGCAACCGCCGTCGTCGTCGCCCTGTCCCGCGCAGCCCGCCGTCTGGTGGCGCCCACGCTGCTTGCGTTGTCGGGGAACCGTCAGGTGTCCGCGCTTATCCACCGAGCGCGCTTTGATCCCGAGACGCGGGTGGGCGCCGTTCCTGTCGATTCTCGAAGCTGACGCGGAGCATCTGGGCCTGGCCAACACATCGGGCAGTTCGATGTCACCCCCGACAGGGACTGTTCCACAGCACACACGCAATCTCAATCGCCCCGGGACCGCATCCGAGCCATGCAGGCCACCAAGGGTTTCCCGGTTTGCCCATCGCGGAGGAAACGGGGAAACCCTTCAGCCCGGCGGCCTGCGCCGTGCAGCATCCGTGGTGTTCCTTTCGTCGGCGGCCGGTCAGCGCCGACTGGTCACGGCCAGCGACAACTCGCTTGCTAACAACGGCAGTTCCCATCACCGAACACCATCAGGGGAGAGCTTCTTGTCATTCAAGAAGAGCGCGAAAATCTCGACCACGCTCGCCGCGGTGGCGCTGTTGGGAGCCATGACCGCTCCCATGGCCTCCGGCCAGACGGCGCGGAGCCTTGCCGCCGGCGGATGCCGCGAAACCGGGGTCTCGGGCCAGCACGGCTGGGGCAAGGGCTGCTGGGCCAACGGCGGAGCGCAGGTCCGGCTCGCCACCGACTGCAACGGCGCGTCCGGGGAGCAGTACAGCGAGTGGAAGAGCGGCGACGAGATGGACCTGCAGACAAGTGACTGCAGCTTCTGGTGGAACGCCAGGTACACCCGCGTGGAAGTCCGCCAGCCGTAGGTTCGCGAGCTCAAGGGAGCCGTACGGGGCCGACGGCCTCGTACGGCGCCTCACCCGCCGCCCGGCGCTTCTTCCTCAACCCGTTCCAGTCGGCCGCCCCCTGAAGGTGCCTCGCATGCTCAAGAGGTGATCTTCAAGGCCCCACGGCTGGAAGGGTGGGGGCACGCCCGTGCCGGGCGTGCCCCCCTTCTCGCTCGGGTCAGCCCTCCACGCCGTAGTACTGCGCGAGGAATCCGATCACTTCGTCCGCGTGCGGGAGCAGTTCCGGCAGGTGGGCGGCCAGTGCGTCGCGTACCGCCGCCGAGAGCGCGGGCAGGCCGGTGGCCGCGCCCTTGACGTACGGATCGAGGCGCCGGCGCCGGACGAGCTCGTAGTTGCTCTCCACGTCCAGCTGCCGCATGGTCTGCTCCAGCGGCGCGGCGTCCGGCGCCGCCACCGGCGGCAGGAGCCGGCTGACGAAGGTGACGCGGTGCATCACGCGCCAGCACGGCGGCTTGCGGTCCGACTGACGGGCCTGGCGCAGTGCGGCCGCGTTCGGGTCGTGGGCGCCGTCCAGCCAGGCCGGGTCGACGACCTTGTGGAAGAAGGTGTCGAAGTGCTCGGTGTCCTCGCCGAGGTAGAAGCTGAGGAACCGGTACGCGTCCGCCTTGCCCGGTGCGTTGACCGGTCGGCCGTCCGCGTCGTAGACGGGCTTGCGGCCCGCGTCGTACTGCTGGAGGTTGCCAGACGGTGAGTAGGCGACGTTCAGCCCGAAGGAGCGGGTCGCTTCCTTGCCCCGCGCCCGGGTGGCGGACATGCCGCCGCCGATGGACGCGTCGAGCTGAGCGCTGACGCCGATGCCCATGACGTCGAGGGACGTGCCGATTGTTCACTCCCGCGAACTTGCGGAAGGTATTCCGGGAGCCCGGCTGGCGACGCTGGACTGCGGTTGACCACCGCGGGCGGTACGGGCAGCAGGCCCGCCCGAGCCGTCCGGACCGTCCCGAGGCGTCGGGCCGGTCGTGGGCACGGCGCCCGGCCCGCCGACCCCGGGATCGGGGTGGCACGGCCCGGGGGTGGGCGCCGGGCCCGGTCTCAGAAGCGCCCGGACGAGGGGGCCTTGCCCAGCGCCGTCACCGCGAGGGCCGCGACGGCGAGCCCGCCGCCCAGCCACATCACCGCAGTGACCCCGGCGCCGTCCGCGGCCAGCCCCCCGGCCAGCGCGCCCAGGGCGATCGCCCCGTTGAAGACGCCGACGAACAGTGAGGAGACGGCCTCCCGAGTCTCGGGAGCCGAAGCCAGCAGCCAGGTCTGGGTGCTGACCGACACGCCGCCATAGGACAGGCCCCAGACGGCGAGCAGCACACCGGCGGTCAGGACAGAGCCGCCGAGCACCGGTACCAGCGCGACCGTGGCCGCCAGCACCGCGCTGATCACCAGCAGGGTGGAACGCGGCGACCGCCCGGCGCCCGCGCCAGCCGCGAAGTTGCCCGCCACGCCTGCGACTCCGTACACCAGCAGCAGAGTGCCGATCATCCCGGCGCTCGCCCCCGAGACCTCCTCCAGCACGGGGCGCACGTAGGTGTAGGCGGCGAAGTGACCGGTGACCAGCAGCGCCACCACGGCCAGTCCGGTCCGCACCCGCGCCTCGCCGAACAGTCGCATCACACCGCTGAGCCGCACGTCCTGCTCGGCCGGCAGCCGCGGCAGCAGGACCGCCAAGGCGACCAGTACCACCAGCGCCAGCGCGCCCACCGTCACGAACGCCGTCCGCCAGTCGGCCAGTTCGCCGATGTACGCACCCGCCGGGACGCCGAGCACCGACGCCACCGCGATACCGCTGAAGATCAACGAGATCGCGGAGCCGATCGACTTCGGCGGCACCAGACGTACCGCCAGACCCGCAGCGATCGCCCAGACGCCACCCATACCTATGCCGACCAGGACGCGGGCGGCCACCATCACAGCGAAGTGCGGCGACCACGCGGCGAGCAGGTTGCCCACCGTCAGGACCGCCATCAGCGCACACAGCACCGTCCGCCGGTCGAACCGCCCCAACAGCGGTGTCAGCAGCGGCGCCGACACCGCACCGACCAGGCCGGTGACGGTCAAGGTCAGGCCGGCGGTGCCCTCGGTCACCTTCAGCGCGTCCCCGACGGGCGTCAGCAGGCCCACGGGCAGCATCTCGGACGTCACCACCGTGAACGTCGCGCTCGCGACGGCCGCGACGCCCAGCCAGCCGCGGGTCGCCGAGCGCTCCGGCACCCCAGTGGTGCCTGCAAGTTCCTCAGTCTGTGCCATGCGACCAGCCAACCTGTCCCGACCTGCGGGAACAACAGCCGATCCCTCATCCTTCGATAAGCAGGACTACTCGATCGGCCGCACGGAGCGGCGGTGTAGAAGGGGAACCATGAGGAGTGTCGAGATACGCGAGCTGGAGACATTCCTCGTACTCGCCCAGGAGTTGCACTTCGGACGGACGGGTGAGCGGCTGTACGTCTCCCAGAGCCGGGTCAGCCAGCTGCTGCAATCCCTGGAGACCCGCATTGGCGCCCCGCTCGTCGAACGCACCAGCCGCCGGGTGCGCCTGACCCCGCTCGGCGAGAGCTTCCTCGCGAGCCTGCGCCCCGCGTACGACGCCCTGCGCGCCACGGTCGACGAGGCGCGGGCCGCCGCCCGGGGCATGGGCGGGGAGCTGCGCATCGGCTTCCAGGGCACCGTCGACGACTACCTCAGCCGGGCGATCGCACGTTTCGGGGACCGGCATCCCGACTGCGCGATCAACATCGTCGAGATCCCGCTCTCCGACCCCTTCGGACCGCTGCGCCGCCAAGAGGTGGACTGCGCGGTGGTCCTGCTGCCGGTGGCCGAGGACGACCTCGTCCTCGGCCCGGTCTTCTCCCAGCAGCCGCAGACCCTCGCCGTGTCCGTCCGGCACCCCTTCGCCGCCCGGGAATCGCTCTCCGCCGAGGAACTCGCCGACTGCCGACTCATCGGCATCGACGGCGGCGCCCCCGAGTACTGGCGGCGGGCCCAAGCCCCCGGCGTGACCCCGGGCGGCCTCCCCGTGCCGGCCGGGCCCACCGTCAACACCCTCCAGGAAGGGCTGAGTCTGACGGCGGCCAACCGCGGCGCCATGCTGCTGTGCCGTTCCACGGCTGACTACCACGGGCGCCGCGACTCCCTCACCTTCGTCCCGGTGCAGGGCCTGCCCGACTCCGAACTGGGCCTCATCCGCCATCGCCTGCGGCCCTCCACGCAGACGGAGGCCTTCGCGCTGGCGGTCACCGAGACCGCCGGGCCAGCAGCCTGACAGCGAAATCCTCTGCAGAGCGTTGTCACGTTGTTGGTGGTGGCTGGTGTTGTGAGGGGGGTAGGGCGTGTCTTCGCCGGTTCGTCGGCCGGTGTAGGCGGTCGCGGGGCAGTTGGTGGCCTGCCTCCAGGCGGTGAAGCGGTCGGTCATCTCCAGTCGGCAGGTACGCAGAAATCCGAGCCGTCCAGCAAGCCTGGGCCCGGGTAGGACTCACTCACGCAGCGTGATCACATCAGGGCCGCCACAACCGCGAAATTCGAGCACGGACCGTCCTCGTGCGCTTCAGCGAAAGGCCGGGTGTCGGCGAGGAGTTGCAGATCGCGTTCCGCAGGGGCCCTGGGACACAACTCTCACACCCCCGGTGCTGCGGTCGCAGTTGTCACGTTGACGTGTCTGGTGTCTGGTGTCTGGTGTCTGGTGTCCGGAGTCCGGAGTCCGGCACGGAAGAACGGTCTCGCCGGGCACGGTCAGCCGAAGCGGTGGAGCGCTGCCGAATGAAGATCATGGATGGGCTGCAAGGGAAAGACTGGCGGCGTCCTCGGCCTGAGTTGGCTGAGATGCTTTGGAAGGAGTGTCCGTTGTCCCGTTGCCACGTCTCACTGCCCGTGATGGGCTTGCTTGCTGCCCCGCTGGTGGCGTTGTCCGTTCCTGCGGTCGCTGCCGTGCCGCAGTATGCGGCTCCCGGGCGTACGGCCGGTGCGGGCTTCTGCCGGATTGCCGGTTCTTCGGCGACCGTCCGTGCCGAGCCCCGCACGAATGCGACGGCTCTGGGCACTGCGTCCATGGGGGAGGCGTGTGTTGCCTATGGCTGGGTGCATGGCGACGGTGTGTGGGTGAAGGTCACGTTGGACCGCACTGGTGTCACGGGCTATGTGCTCTCGTCGCTGGTGGCCTGGGGCAAAGAGGATTTGACCGCGACCGGCCGGTGATCGTGTTGCATGACCGACTGCGTGGTGGTTGCTACTTGGAGTCTGCCGCCGGGGTGGTCAGCCGGTAGGTGCGTGGTGTGTCGCTCGCCTGCTCGGCGATCTGCTGCTTGACGAGGGTGGTCAGGCAGTTGGCGATGGGTGCGGCAAGAGCCGCACCCGTCGAGTATCAGGCCGCCGACCACCGGTGCCGAGGCCTCCGCCTGCGCGCGATGACCTCGGTCAGCCGGGCGGTGCAGTCTGAGATTCGCTGGCATCGGTGAGCAGAGTCGGCAGCAGCCCGTCGCTGCTCAGTTCGCGGGTACGCGAGTGCGGTGTGAGCCTGGAAGCATGGGGTGGGCTTCGTGGACGACGGTCAACGTTGTTGCCGGACGGGGACGGGGCGTGCACGGTGGAAGCCGGCGTGATCACAGGCGAACTCGCCGTGCACACCACTTGGAGCGACGGCGAAGCTCACGTTGCCATCCAGTACCACGGGGATCACCTCAGTCGCGTACCGAACCCAACTCGACGGCCGGGTGCGCCCAGGGCCCGCAAAGGCCCAGCGGCCGGAGGTCAGCTCAGACCGACGGCGGACAGCGCGGTGGTCCAGTCGGTGGCGATGGCCTGCTGTGCCGGAGCGAGCTGAACCGTCCCCGCGCAGACCGCTTGATACAGCTTGTATTCCACGGTGTCCTTGTCGCTCGCTGTGTAGCCACCGACCGCGTAGCGCGGCTGCGGCCACAGGTTTTGTGGGCTGCGCGGGTTACCGCCGAGGGAGAGCGGGATCAGGTGGTCTTCCTCGTAGTCGGCGGTGTTCGTGTCGCTGTAGCCGTACTCGCCGATCTGCTGCACCTTCAGTGCGTTGGTGTAGCTGACGGGCGGACGAATGGAAGAGCTGTAGCCGGAGACGCAGATCGTGTCGTTGATGGTGTCCTGCGTGACATCCGGGTTGAGCGCGCCGGGCTGGCAGGAGGAGTCCTGCAACGGCAGGTAGCCCTGCGAGCAGGAAGTGGCGGCGTGCGCGGTACCGGTACCGGCAATCGCGACTCCGGCGACGAGGATCAAGGAGGAGGCGGCGACGGCTAGTTGGCGCAGACGAGGCATGGGGGGGGCTCCGTTGGTCGAGGCTTCCCCGGCAACTACCGGGGTGACATTAACATGACAACATTCAACGGTCTATGCGGGTAGACCTCGGCGGTGAACTCCTCATGACCAATGCGTAACCATGCCCAGGCTCTGACATCGGCTTGGCAAATCCCTTACTGCGCCGCCCAGTTACTCAGGTCGAACCCGCGATGTCGGCGGTTGGGGCGGTGCGGTGATCAAGCAGGTCTTGGCCGGGCGGCACTCACCAGCCGTGGGTACCGTCGGTCAACTCGCGTAGCAGGTCGGCGTGTCCGGCGTGCCGGTGCGTCTCAGTCACCAGGTGGGTGATGGCCCAGCGCAGTGTGCAGTCGCTGTCGGCCTGGGTGCCAATGGAGTCCAGGTCCAGGGCGACGATGACCTGGTCGCTGGTGGCGCATGCCTCGCGGTAGCGGCTCACCAGGTCTGTCACTTCAGCATCGCCGGTGCGCCAGTCGCCGTCGGGGTCTTGAGGGCCGAACGGCATCGGAACGGTGCCGCCATCGAGCCGGTTGGCGAACCAGTCGTATTCGACGCAGGTCAGGTGGCTGAGGATACCGCCGTCGTTCACAACCTGTGCGGGCAAGGATTGCAGATGGGTCAGGGCCCCGGCCGGCGGATGTCCGGCAGGGGCCCTGCTCGTGTCCGCTGGGGCGTCGGAACGGGCTGTCCGACGAGAGCGCCGCGGAACGGTTCTGCACGGGGTCCGGTGCCCGGCGGTGGCAGCATCAGCCGGACACTCGGGCCACCCGCCGGGCGCTGTCAGTATGAGTGATCGCCCCCTGGCCCGGGATGGTGGCTGCTACGGTGGGCCGTCCTTGGGTTTCTTCGCCAGCCCAACGGGCCCTGCACACACGACGGTTGCCAGCCAACCCGCAGCAACGCTCTGCCCGGCTCCACCCGACCGTGACATGCTGCGCTCGCCCCGGGGCAGGCGACCGGCCCTATGCCGGCGTGACGGAACGCTGCGTCCCGGGGCCACAGGCCCAGGTGCACCCCCAGGCCCTGTCGTCGAACTCCTGCCTGCCTCGCGACCCTCAGGGGCACCGTCCGTGCGGCGGTGGCCGAATTGCAGTCCCTCCTCTGCCCCTTCCTGCCCCTCTGGTGGCCTTCCCGCCCCCCTCTCGTGGCATTGGCGGCAGGTTTCGGCCAGGCGAACATTCCCAGTGGGGTGTTCTTCGGATTGGCCGGCGATGCCCGTCACGTTCGCTCTCGTCCACAACGCGTAGGAGTCAGGGGAGGCACATCATGGTGCGGGATTTGATGAACCGGCAGAGGCATACGGGTCGGGGAATGCGAGTCGGCGTAGGCGTGGCAGTGCTGGTGGGCGGACTCCTCCCACCGATGGTGGGCGCTGACAGCGCGGCTGCGCAGCCGAACCAGCAGACGAGCTTCACGAATCCCGGCAGCTACACCTTCACGGTTCCCGGCAGCCCCACTGACGTGAAAACCCTGACCATCAGAGTCTGGGGCGCCGGGGCCGGCGGGAGCGGCGGAGCAGGTGGTGGCGGCGGTGGCGGCGGGGGAGGCGGCGGCAACGCCCTTCTTGCGCTGGGCGGCGGCGGTGGTGGCGGGGGCGGTGGCGGCGGAGGAGCTGCCAGCGGCGGGGGTGGAGGCTCCGGCAGCTATGTGAAGTGCACCGACGTAGCTGTCGGTGGTGTGACCTTGACCGTTGTGGTGGGAGCGGGGGGAAGTGCCGGCGGCGCGGGGACCGGTGGCAATGGCGGCAGCGGCGGCAGCGGTGGCGGTCCCTTCGGCGGCGCTTCCGGCAGTGCAGGCAGCTCCAGCGTCCTCGGTGGAGCCGGCCAGGACAGCAGGGTGACCCTCGTCACGGGGGTGGACCTGGCCTTCGCCCCCGGCGGCACCGCCGGCACCAGGGCCGCGACCGGCGGCAGGAGCGGTTTCGGCGGCGCTCCCGGCGGGCTCGGCGGGGCCGGCGGGCTCGGCGGCGGCGGTGGGGGCGGCGGAACCATCACCGGTTCCGGCGGTACCGGCGGCCGAGTAGCACGCTGTGTGGTGATTCCCAATGACAGAGCGGACGGCAATGACGGTAGTGCCGGCGCCGTAGGCAACTCCGGTACGTCCGGCGGCAGTGGCGCGAGCCAATCGAGCGGCACGGGCGGGGCCGGTGGCAGTGGTGGTGCCGGCGGCAACGGCGGCAGCGGGGGGACCGGTGGCGCCGGCATTACCGCCGACGGGTTCACCTTCGGGGCCGGCGGCAGCGGTGGCGGTGGTGGCAAGGGTGGCGCCGGTGGGGCTGGTGGCGCCGGCGCCACCAGCGGCGGTGCTTCCGCCGCCAACGGGTCTGCCGGTAGTGCCGGGGACAACGGCGTGGCCGGAAACGTCGGCGGAAACGGGGCCGTCGTCATCGACGTGATGCCGGTTCCCTGACCCTGAGACCGGGTGTCCGCCCAAGCAGCCGCCACCCTCGAATCGCCGCTGATGCGGGCCTGACGTTTGACGACAACTCCTAGGACAGCCCGAAGTCGACCACCACCGCGTCGTCGTCCTCGGCCGCGCCCTCGTCGTGGGTGTCCCGCATGCGAGACAGGCTCTCCGGGGCCGCGCCGGTGACGGCCGCGCGGATCACGCCAGCCGCACGGGCGATGCCAAGCAGCCGGTACGCCTGCGCTCGGCTGATCCCGAACTCCGCCTCGCAGTACGCCGCCCACGACGGCTGCGCCAGAACAACCCGGACACGGGCCCCATGCGCGGCCCCCACCCGCTCGGCAAGCACCGCCACCGAACGCCGGACATCACCGATCGCCTCCCGGACACCGGCCGTCATCACGCGGGCCGCCGCCTCACTGCCGTCCGAATCGTCGGCGGGCTCGACGTCCCGCCCGGTTCACTTCGCGCCGGGCAGGCCGAACTGTTGGGACAGCCAGGGCAGGGCCTGGGTGAAGGCCGCCGCGCCGAACTGCCAGGTGTGCTGGCCCGGCTCCACGACGACCTGGGTGACGGCGCCGTCCTTGAGGGCCGCCCCGCTCAGCAGCCGGGCCTGCTCGATGTGCCGGCTCTCCTGGTCGCCGCTCTCGAACCAGCCCGAGACGTGCCGGTACTTGGCGTGGTGGGCCAGCACGGTCATCGGGTCGTGGGCGGACCAGGCCGTCGCGTCGCCGCCGTACAGCTCGCTGATGGTCCGCTGCTTGTCGCCGATGTTCGGCCCCATGTCACCGGAGATGTCCTCGAAGTGCGCGAAGACATCGGGGTGTTCGAGCGTCAGGTCCACCCCGCACGTGCCGCCCATCGACCAGCCGACCACACCCCACATGCGGGGGCTGGCGGCGGTGTGGAAGGTCTTCTCGACGTACGACGGAATGTCCTTGACCAGATGGTCCTCGGACCTGCCGTGCGGGCCGTTGACGCACTCGGTGTCCACCTTGAACCCGCCGGCGGCATCGGCGAAGACCAGGACCGGGGCGAAGCCGTGGTGCTTCTGCGCGTACGCGTCGGCGGTAGCGACAGCGTTTCCGGCCCGGGGCCAGTTGTCCGGCGAAGAGAACTCGCCGCCGATCATCTCCAGGACCGGAAGCTTGGGCCGGGTCTTGCTGCGGAACCACGCGGGCGGCAGGTACACCAGTTCCTGGCGCGGTCGGAACCCGCTCGGCGAAGGGATGCTCACCTCGACGATCCGGCCCGTCCTGGTCTTTCCCGTCACCATGCAGAGCTGGGCCAGGGTGATCTGGTTGGGCAGGGCGGAGTCGGCGAGTTCACCGATCGCGTCGTCCAGCGTCGGGTAGTAGCCTGTCGACTGGTTCAGCGCGTCGGCCGCCGAGAACAGGGCGAGCAGCATCGCGACCGGCGCCGCGAGCCGACGCCACCAGCGGGCGGTGCGCCAGCCCATGAACAGAGCGGCCACCGCGGTCACCGCGACGCCGGTCCAGATCCACAGCATCAACGGCAACGGGTCGGTGATCCCGGCCAGTTCGACCACTGCCAGCGCCAGGAGTGCGGTCAGCGCGCAGGATGCCACGATGACCAGCGGCGCCCGGCGGGAGCGCCATATTCGGTCGCGCCAGCCGATGGCGACGAGGCACGCCGCCGAGGTGGCGGCTTCGACGGTCCAGGGGAACCAACCGTCGATGAGTGAAACGTCCATGGTCGGAGCGTAGAGACGTTGGCCAAGGCTTCAAGCCCCGCAATGAAGTCGCCGGACGACCGTGCACGGACCGAAACAAACCCGTAGGTGCGGGCAGTGGTTTGCGTGCCCCGGCCCCTCGGCCGCCCCCGGGCTCCGCTCCGACGGCGCACGGCCTGCCACCGGATCAGAGAATCCCGAGCAGCCACCCCAGGGTTCTACCGAGCACGAGATCGCGCAGCTCGCCCTTGCCGGGTCCGGGGAACTCTCCGGGCCCGGCAACGGGTTGCCCATCTACCGAGGTGTGTGGGTCAGGCGAGCTGGAGCATGGTCTTCCAGCTGGTGCCGCCCCACATGGCGGTGCCGTTGGTGATGCCGCCCTGGCCGTCGCCCTTGTAGAGGTGGAGGGTGCCGTCGGCCCACACCGCCATCAGGTCGGCGATGCCGTCACCGTTGAAGTCGCCGGCTGTCAGGTGCCTGACCGTGTCCCAGGTGTTGCCGCCGACCGGGACCGGGACCTGGTTGCCGATCTGGCCGGTGCCGTCGCCCGGGTAATAGTGCAGGGTGCCGTCGAACCAGACCGCCATGAGGTCGGCGATGCCGTCACCGTTGAAGTCGCCGCCGGGCAGGAGCTTGACGGTGCCCCAGGTGTTGCCGCCGGTGTTCACCTTGACCTGGGGCTCAAGCTGACCGTCGCCCTTGCCCTTGTACAGGTGGAGGGTGCCGTCGTTCCAGACGGCCATGAGGTCGGCGATGCCGTCACCGTCGTAGTCACCGGCGGTGAGCTGCTTGACAGTGCCCCAGGTGTTGCCACCCTGAGTGACGGTGACACCGTCGGCGATCCTGCCCTTGCCGTCCCCCTTGTACAGGTGGAGGGTGCCGTCGCCCCAGATCGCCATGATGTCGGCGATGCCGTCGTTGGTGAAGTCGCCCTTGGCTATGTGCTTCATGGACTTCCACGAAGTGCCGCCCAACTGGGCGGTGTGCGTGCCGGCCAGGCCATTGGTCTTGTCACCGGGGTAGAGGTGCAGGGTGCCGTCACTCCAGATCCCGGCGAGGTCGGCGATGCCGTCGCCGGTGAAGTCGTCCTGGACGCGGAAGGCGGTCTTGCGGATCCAGGCGCTCAGGTCGTCCACGCGTACGTCTGCGGCGTTGGTGCGGGTCTCCTTCTCGTCGGTGCCAAGGCAGCCGCCCTGCCAGGAGCGGTTGTTGACGGCGACGAGTTCAGGGGTGCCGTTCTTGACGCGCAGGGCGGGGCCGCCGGCATCCCCCTGGCAGATCACGGCAGTGTCCGAACCGTTGAGGTTGACCGTGCTGCCGGTCACGGAGGCGACCGTGAAGGGGGCGGAGTGCAGCTTGTTGGGGACCCAATCGGTCTTGGTGCGGCCGAAGCCGGTGACCGTCAGCTGATCACCGGCGGCCGGGGCCGTGGTGGCGAGGTTGACCGGGGCGATGCCCAGTGCGCGGCGGGCGAGTTTGACCATCACCACGTTCCGGTCCGCGTGCGGCACCAGCTCGACCACCGCCAGCTCCGCCCCGCCCGTCTGAGTCAGGTCGCTCCGTCCCACGGTGACGGTGGCCTTGGAGGCAGGCTTGCCTGTCTGGACGGGCTTGCCGTCTTTGGCGAAGCAGTCCTTGGCGGTGAGCACCCACTGCGGGTCCACCAACACGCCCGAGCAGGCCTGCTGGTCGGCGACGGAGATCTTCGCGGTGAACGCGTATCCGTCCTCGGCCTCTGCGCCCTGCAAGGCGGTCGCGGGGGCGGCGGTGACAAGACCGCTCGTCAGGGTGGTGGCGGCGAGCAGACCTGTGGTCCACGCGGCGGGTGAACGCCTTCCAGGCATGTGTATTCCTTGATCGATGTTCATGGGTCTCGGGGTGTGCCGCGGGCGAACTTGGAGCGCTGGGCGGCTGGTGAGGCAGGCTCTACTTCCCGGTGACGATCTCTACGAGGACGTGGTCGCGCCCGGCCGGGTCGGTGGTCTCGCCGATGCCCTGCCACTTGTTCTTGGGGATGTCGTAGGACTTGGTCTTGTCGTCAACGGTCATCTCGACGTGCGCGGTGTGGTCCGTGGTCTGCACCCCGGTCACTGCGGGGACTTCGAGGCTGAGATACCCCTTGCCGCCCGTGACGCGGAAACAGAAATTGTCCCGGTCCCGGGCAATGAACTGCATCAGATTCGGTTCGCTGCCGCATTCGGCGAGCATGATGTGCCCGTCCCCTCGCTTCAGCTTCAGCCCCTTCTCCGCGAGGATCTTCGCCGAATCCGGATAGGACAAGTCCTCAACCGCGGAAGGCATTTCGACTGCCGCGGACCGTGCCGACACGGAGGGCGAGTCGGAGGAATCGGCCGCGCCGGCTATCCCGGCCGCCAGCAGGGGGGAACCTGCCAGCACGGGAACCAGAAGCTTCCATCGCATACGCATCACAGAGCGTCTCTCTTCCAGGGAGAACATGGGCATGAGGGAACCGCCCGCGTCAGCGGCCCTGATCAGGGCACTACTTGGGGACCGTTACTAGATCCTCATCGGATTCTCATGGGTAGCACCGCGCAGGGCAGAGCAGCAAACTTTTGACGCTGTGATCAATGTCCTTCGGGTGCATCTGGGGAGTGCCACCGCCTGGCGCACGGGACTAAAGTCCCGCCCTAATTCGCCATGGATTCAAGAGATTTGACGACTCGGGTTACGCGCGGCCGGACCGTCAGGGACTTAAGCCCTTGCTTTACTGTCGCTTTACATGTGGTGGGGTGTACCCCGTTGAACCGTGGTGCGGCTCGCGTCGGCACCCATATCCCCTCTGTTTCCTGGTGCGTTCAAGGATGGTGACCCCTCGTCGTGAAATGGCCGCGACAGCACATACGTACAACACTCCACGGCAGAGGCCGACTTGCTGCAATGACGGCGCTGGCCATGTCGGCGATCGTCTTCGGCACCACGGTCTCCCAGGCGGCTCCGGCTGAGCCGCCCTCCGCGGACGGCCGGGCACGGGCGGTCGAGGCGTGGATGGGCGGCGACGTGGGGGTGAAGAGGGCCGCCGCGAAGGCTCTGACCGGCAGCGAGGAGGACCTGCGGGCCTTCCTGGCCACGGGGCTGCACCGGGCAACCGTCGAGGACGCGCGGATCGCGATCCTCAAAATGTTGCCCACCTCGGGGAAGGGAGTTGTGGATGCCGGGCAGAAGGCTCTGTCCGGCAGCGACCAGGACGTCCTGGACTTCGTGAAGTCCGGCTTTGAAAGGCCGCTGCAGGACGACCGGCGTGTCGCGGTCCTGCAGGCGATGAACGAAGGGGGCAGGGGCGTCCAGCGAGCGGGCCAGAAGGCGCTGGATGACGGCAGTCCCAAGGCACTGGACGAGTTCCTGGGGAAGGGCTGGCCCAAAGCGGCCCACGAGGACAACCAGGTCACGGCCCTGGCTGTGATGAACTCCGGTGGTCCGGCGGTCCAGGAGGCCGGCCAGCGCGCGATGAGCGGCAGCCCACAGGATCTGGTCGCCTTCTTGGAGACGGGCCAGTACCTGGCGCAGGCACGCGACCAGGAACTGATGACCGTCACTCAGCTCGCGAAGGTCGCCACCGCAGCAGGCAAGGAAGCCAAGTCCGCCACGGACCAGGCCAAGGATGCTGCGGCCAGGGCGGACAAGGCGGCCTCTTTGGCGAAGGAATCAGCCGAGAAGGCCGCTAAGGAGACTGCCGACGCCAACGGCGACGCGGACAAGGCGGGAGCGGCCGCCGGCCGTGCTGCTGCCGCCGCCGAGGGTGCCGCAGCAGCCGCTCGCACTGCGGTCGATGCGTCCAACATCGCGGTATCCGCGGCCCGTACGGCTGCGCGGGCGGCCTCCAACGCGGCGGCTGCGGCCTCCGCGGCGGGTCAAGCTGCCACCAAGGCATACCAGTCGGCCAACGCTGCCATTCAGGACCGGAACAAGGCAGGCGATGCCCGCAGGGCCGCTGAGGTAGCACGCGATGCAGCGGCTGGGGCCAAGGACGCGGCAGCGGCTGCCTTGCGCGCTGCTGATGCCAGCGCTGAGGCGGGAAACTCGGCTGCGGCCGCCGCTCGGGCCGGGCAGAACGCTGCCGCGGCAGCTGAGGCTGCCGCCCAGGCGGGTCAACAGTCCGGGGTTGCCGCCGGCGAGGCCAAGCGCGCCCGCGAGGCTGCTGCTCAGGCGCGGGCTGCGGCGAGCCGGGCAACAAGTGCTGCCCAGCGCGCCCAGCGTCTCGCAGCCCAGGCTGCCACCGCCGCGCGGGAGGCTCACACCTTCGCCAACTCCTCAGCTGACCACGCAGCCGCTGCGGCCAAGGCGGCCGAGGACGCGGCAGCGCACGCGGGTGAGGCGGACGCCGAGGCGAAGAAGTCCACGGCATACGCCGAGGCCGCCCTGAAGGCAGCCGAGACGGCCGGCAACGCGACCAAGCAGGCGGAGGACGTAGACAAGATCGCACGGGAGGCCGAGCAGTACCGCCTGGACCAGGAGGAAGCGTCCGCCACTGAGGACGCCGAGCAGCTCAAGGCCCTTGACGCGGAAGGCGAGGCGGCCAAGGACTCTTTGCGGACTCAGGCAGCCCGAATGAGTGCCGAGACCAAGAAGTTCCTTGCCGACGCGGAGGAGAAGGTAAAAACGGACAAAGCCGCAGGCCTCACTCTTGCACGCAAGGCCGCCGTCAACCTGATGGGCAGCGACGGGTCCTGGACACGCAAGGCTGCCGGCAACGCCCTGTCCGGCAGTGACGTGGACATGCTCGCTTGGCTCAACTCCGGCCGGCTCACCGCACAGCAGGAGGACGACCGGGAAACGGCACTCCACATCGCCACCGTCGGTACACCCAAGACCGCTGCCGCCGCCCAGACCGCCCTCGCAGGCGACGCCCGAGCCGTAGAGGCGTTCCTGACCGATGGCGTCCTGGAAGGGCAGCTGGATGAATTCCGGGTTCAGACCCTGCGCCTCATGGAGGGGGCCGGCAAGGCGGTGAAGGCCGCCGGCACCGAAGCACTCAACGACGGCTCAGCCAAGGCTCTGCACACCTTCCTCACTGTCACGTACACGAAGGAGCGGGCCGACGACGACAAGGTCGAGACCCTGCGCATCATGGAAAAGGGTGGCCCTCAGGTCAAGGCCGCCGCCAGGATCGCCCTCGCAGGCCCCGCCTGGATGCCGACCGTCTTCGTTACACGGCTCCAGTACAAGGCCGCGCAAGCCGACCAGGACACCTACACCCACGTTGCGGCCGTCCGCACGCAGGTCAGCGCCGCAGCCAGAGCTACGGCCGAGGCGTTTGAGAACGCCAACACCGCTGCCGAAGTGGCCTCCTACGCTCGGGGCCGGGCCCAGGACGCCGCCAAGTACGCTGCCGCTGCCCAGAAGTCCGCCGAAGAAGCACAAGGGCACGCCGACCGCGCACAGCAGAGCGCTACCGACGCCGACAAGTCCGCGGCCGCAGCCGCCGCCTCAGCGAAGCTCGCGAAGGACGCCGCCGCCACCGCGCGCAAGGCCAGCAGGGCCGCCAACTACTCGGCAGCCCAGGCCACCAACTCGGCAGCCCAGGCCAGCAACTATGCCGACACTGCGTCTGCCGCCGCCGCCAAGGCCCGGCAGGCCGCCCTGGACGCCGGCAAGGACGCGACCGAAGCAAACCGAGCAGCCCAAGAAGCCCAAGCAACCGCCCTCGAAAAACGCCACCAAGAGCAGCGCTCCGAAGCCGAAGCTGCCCGCAAACAAACGGAAGAGAACGCCGCCAACAAGTACCGCCCGCAAGATGACCCCAAGAACGATCACGCTTCACAGTTCCCCTCGCACAGCAATGCGGGCATTCCTGACGGGGTACGCGACACCATCGGCTTCTTCAGCCTTCGCGGATTCTTCGACGGCGTCGCACTCGGAGTACTGGGACGTGGCGATGAATCCAAGGAAGCCTTCAAGGGATTCGTTGGGCCATTCTTCACCGGTCAGGTCGGAGGCTGGGTGAGCAATGGTATCCAGATAGGCCCGGCGACGGGCGTCATCGGCCGTGCCGGCGCCAGAGTCTTCGGATGGCCTGTTGCTTTCGGAGCCACCATCGTGGACTACCTGCTTCCAGAAGGAGGTCCAGTACGATACGTAGAGCCTGGTCCGCTTGGGCGTCCTCAGTCGAAGCCCCCCATATCCTGACGGTGCATCATGAAATCTGTTAGCAAATGGCTCGATTCACTGAAGGGTGGCGGATTCATCAAAGGATCCGCTGCCGGACTCAGTGAAATGTTCCTCGGCTGGCGATCGCTACTGCTCGGCTGTGGCGGAACCCTCCTCGGTTTCGTCGGCGCGATCACCAATAACGGAATAGGTACACGACTGGCACTCCTGGCAATCGGCATCGTTTCCCTCCCGCTTGCCATCGCGTCATGGAGATATATGAAGCGAAAAAACTAGCCTCGATCTTTCGTGACGGCCCGTCGGCTCATCCGGCGGGCCGTTTCGGCTTGTTCCGGTGATGATGGCCAGGTCGACGGCCCGACTGCCGCGTCGGGTGGGTGCCGGATTCCACAGTTCCGGAAGTGAGGTTTTCTCAGGGATCACTGAGCGCTTTCCAACCTCGCGGTGCCGACCGCGAGTTGGACACTCCTGCGTAACGACGAAGCTCCTGGTAGACGGGTTCTCGACCAAGATCACCCTGTCCGCCAGGAGTTTCAATGACGATGTCAAGCCGCCTGCGTGACCGGTGGGGCGGGGGTGAAGACCCGGTGGTCGCGCAGAAGTGCCCACAGGACTCCG
>NZ_JBIWHT010000036.1:0-56636 GCF_044764265.1 Streptomyces sp. NPDC094147
CGGTCAGACCCCCACCCTGCGCATACCGCATATCAACGGCATACCGCAGGGATCACCCACCGTCACCCCCGACACCAACCCGAAAACCTCAGTAGGTCTTCCGGTGGGCCTGTTCCGGAGGCATGTTGGGCATGTGGACGCACATGAAGTGATGCGTGTTCGGGCGAAGTTGGCGCTGTTCGTGGCGGATGTGTTTGCCTCGGTGCCGCGCAAGGATCAGCGGGCCAAGGGCGACTGCTATCTGCGGGGCCTGATGCTGGACGGACGCCGCAAGTCCATCCAGGCGATGGCCGCGCGGCTTCCGGACGGCAACGAGCAGAACCTGCAGCAGTTCGTGAACCAGTCCACCTGGGACCCGATGCCGGTGCGGCGCCGGATCGCCGAGCGGATGACGGCGGTAATCAGCCCCGATGCCTGGGTGGTTGACGACGTGTCCTTTCCCAAGGACGGCCGGAGGTCGGTCGGCGTCGCACCTCAGTACTGCGGCGCGTTGGGGAAACGGGCCAACTGCCAGGTCGCCGTAAGCGTGCACGCCGTCACTGCCTCGGCCTCGTCCCCGTTGCAGTGGCGGCTGTTCCTGCCCAAGGAATGGGCCGACGACGCCGAGCGTCGCACGGCGTGCAGGGTGCCGTCCGGCGTCGGGCACCGCGAGAAGTGGCGGCTCGCCCTGGACATCCTCGACGAACTCGCCGGCTGGGGGCTGCCACCGCGTGTCATGCTCGCCGACGCGGCCTACGGGACCAACGCGGCCTTCCGCGGCGAACTCACCGAGCTTGGCCTGGGCTATGTGCTGTCCGTCCGCTCCGGCGTCACCGCCCACCTCTTCGACGCGGTGCCCGAAGCCCCCGACCGCAAAGGCACCAACGGGTGCTGGCCCCAGCCCCGCTACCGACAGGCGCCCTTAGCCGTGTCCGTCCACGCCGCCAGCCTGGGATATCACGGCTTCACCGACATCACCTGGCGCGAAGGCACCCGTGGCCAGATGCGCTCGCGTTTTGCGGCCCTGCGTGTTCGCCCGGCAAGCAATTCCGTCGTCCGCCCGCTCAGGTCCCGGGCCTCGGCAGAGCAGGGCTGGTGGGACGGCGTCCTGCCCGACCTGTGGCTGCTGGCCGAATGGCCCGCCGATGCCAAAGAGCCCACCGAGTACTGGTTCTCCAACCTGCCCGCCGACACCAAGCTGGAGGACCTGGTCGGCTGGGCGAAGCTGCGCTGGCGGGTCGAGCACGACTACCGGGAACTCAAACACGGCCTGGGCCTAGACCACTTCGAGGGACGCTCCTGGCCCGGCTGGCACCACCACGTCACCCTCGCCACCGCCGCCCAGGCCTTCCTCACTGAACAGCGGCTCTCCCCAAAAGCCCCCACGCCGGTCTCACCCTCTACCACCTCCTCGACCTCCTCCAGGACGTACTGAGGTGCTGGACCGGCATCTGCACCACCTGCCACCGCCCGCTACCTAGCCTACGGAAACCAACAAGATCGCCTCAGACCTAACGGAGTCCTATTAGCAATCGAGCGTTCCGGTCACCCGCCGCATCGCGCCCCGGACTTTCCTACTGGCCTTCCAGGTCATTCACGCCACCCGCCGCAAGAGGGCTGCTCAGTTCAGTGGGCCAGGAAAGGCTCGGATAGCACGTCGGCCGATGTCGCTGTGGCGAAGCTGCTCGTTCTCGACTTCCAGGACCTGGACGACACGGGCGAGCTGCTGCACCTGTGCCTTGAGCTGGTCGCGTTCGCCCTGCACCCGGGTCAGGGCGGTACGCAGGGCTTCGTTGTCGCGGTGAAGGCGCTCGGTGCAGGCCGGGCGCCCGGCCCGGGTCAGGGCGTAGAAGAGCTCTTTGAGGCCGGTGTGTTTGTGGGTGAGCTTGTTACGGCGAAGTCCCGCCTCGATGGCGAGGGACTTGATGGTCAGCTTGCCGTCCGAGCGCAGCGGTGCACCTGCCAGCAGCCGGATCATGGCGTCGGTGATGGCCCGGATCTCGGCTTTGTCCTCGGCGGAACCGGTCATGTCGGCGAGTACGGAGCCGATGGCGGTGGCGAGTTCGGCTGGGCTCTGTGTGGGGTCGGGGCTGCTGGTGGTCATGGGGTGCTCATCGGTGTCGTCGCGGGGCGGATGCGGGTTGCGTCGTGCTGGCTGATGATCCCGAGGAGAGTGGTCTGACGCTGCTGTAGGCGTCGGCGGATCGGGAACGGGGTGGTGTCGTCGTTGATCTCGGCGTCGAGGAGTTCGGCTTCCCTGCGGGCCAGGTTCATGTGCTGGTCGGTCCGTGCGATGTTGGGGCAGGTGGTGCGGCAGCGGTCGTGACTGGGGGTGCGGGCTTCAGCTGACGGGGTCCGGTCTGGGTGGCACTGGGCCTTGAACGGGTCGTAGTTGCAGGTGAGGAACGTGTGCGGGTGGTCGAAGACCTGCAGGCGGGGGTTCTTCAGCAGGTCCCGGTGCTGTCGGGCGGACAGGAGCGTGCCCTCGTAGCCGGTCTGGAACTCGGTGACGGCCGTGAGGAACCGGACGGCAGCCGGGCCGCTGACACCGTGGCCTGCCTGGAGATCTTCCGCAGCGTCCGCGAGGGCCTCTGCGGTGCTCAGCGCCCTTTCGAGGTCGAGGAGTTGGAGCAGGTCGCTCGTGGAGCGACCGCCGTAGTTCTCGGCCATGGTGGCGTGCAGGTGTCCGTATTGGATGCCGAGCGCGATGCGGCCGGCAGGCCGGCGGTTGATGAACCAAGCGATCGTCCGCCGGAAGCGGGTCAGAACGATGCGTCCGTCTGGATCGTCCGGAACCACCTCATGGGCACGGCTGTGGCCAATAGCGAGCTGGTTGATCCACCGGGTGAAATGCGCGATCCGGTCGCGGGCCCCGCGCTGGGTGAGGGCCTGCCCTTCGCCCTGTTTCGGCTCCTTGGTCAGATGGCGGGGGAACAGCCAGACGCCGTCGGTCAGTTCCTCGAGCACCGCCACGGCCTGGTGGACGGGCTGGATGACGGTCCAGGGATGGTCCCGTACCTCACCGCCGGGCAGCGCGTTGCCTTCCACGTCGGTGACGCCTTTGAAGTGCAGGCCGCTGAGTGCGAACCGGACGGTGCCGTCGGCCTGGCGGACGATGATGCGGCAGCCGCGCCGCAGGTGCAGAACTACTTTCGGCCGCATGCCGGACAGGTAAGCGATCACGATCAGGGCGGCGGCCATGAGGTTCCGAGCCAGGTCCTCGGCCTCTTCGTAATCGACGGCTCCGCGCCAGGGCGTACTGTCCAGCCTCTGCCGGACGGGCACCGGCAAGGGTGCTCCCGGGCCGAGGCGGACACCGTCGAGGACCTCGGGGTTGTCGCGGAAGAGATCCTGTACCTGCGAGGCGCTCACCGCCAGGGACGCGGCGATCATCTTGTTGTGCGGCCAGGGTGTGCTGGCTTTGGCCTCGCCCCAGCGGCGCAGCACCTGCTTGCGCCGGGCCTCGGCCCGGCGGCCGACGTACGTGGGCAGTGGCTGCCCGCTGGCGCGCAGGGCGTCGAGATAGCCGCGGATGATGTCCCGGCCCGCGGGCACCGGGTCCGGCGCCAGCCGTCTGCTGCAGTCCTTGAAGGCCCGCCAGGCGGCGAGGATGTCCGGGGCGAAGTCCGTGACCGTCCTGATGGCCCACACGAGCAGCGGCGACATCACCGCAGGGTGGACAGGGACGGTGGAGTTCTCGCCGCCGGCACGCGGGTCGTCGTCCGGGCCGAGGAAGTCATACACCGAGGCCCCCGGGTCTTCCCCAAGGAGGCTGCACCAGGCGGTCGCCGGGCATCAGGAACGGACCGTAAGCCCACAACCTGGTCAGGTCGAACGCCTCGGTCCTCTTGGCGGGATGACAGACATCCCTGGTCCGCAGGACGTCGGCGTACTGCGCGAGCATCTCCGGGGTGACCTCGTTCAGCGCGGCGACCTCGCGGACGGCGAGCCAGCGGGCGAATGCCTTCCAGGCTTTGAAGATGTTCTTCAGCGTGGCCGGTGCCAGCCGACTGCGCGCTCTGGCCCTGATGTTCAGCGTGATCGCCTCAGGCGCCGGAATGTTGATCAGCGCCCAGGCTGCCCGCTTCACACCGTCGCGCAGCGGCTGGTCGATCACACCCCAGTGGACGGACAGGCCGAAGCCGGACTCGCCGTGGTCCATGCCCGCCAAATCCCACCGGTCCTCGCCGAAACGGGGCAGGTCCTCGGCGGCGAGCCCGGCACGAGCCCGCTCCAGGGAAAAGACCGGCGTGCCGAGCGAAGGACAGGACAGCGGAACCGAACTCGTCGCCGCAAGAGCCGTGTTCACGAATCGAGCCTCCGATCCAGCATGCGGTCGACCGCCGCCCGGTCCGCGGCGGTGATCTCAGTGTGCAGACGACGCAGGGAGGCCGCCGTGGTGTGCATGCGGACGAAATCCTCGACGCGTGCATGGTGCACCGCCCAGTCCGTGGTCCACACGGCGCCGCTGACCGCGGAGCGCAGGGATTCCAGGGCCTGATGCAGGTAGGCGATCCGGGGCAAGTGCCGGTCGGTGGCGACCGCGTTCGGACAGGCGAAGCACATCAGGAAGGACACCGCGCAGGGCCCGGAGGCGGAGAACGGGCTGTGCTCGAAGTCGGCGCACGCCGCCGTGGCGGTGTCCAGCCGGCCCGCCGCCAGGTGCGCGGCGTCCGGCGCACTCAGGCCCAGTTCGCTCCGCCACACCCCGGGGTCGGTGCCGGTGGCCTTGCGCATCCGGGTGCGCCGCTCAGCGTCCTTGACCGCCGCTTCAAGTCCCTGGGCGACCACCCCCGTCGAGGCGGCGCGGACCTGCTCGTCCTCCATGAGGTACACACCCTCGTGAACAGCGGGCGTGTTCTGGCGCGGTCCACCGGACAGGGCCAGAACCGTGCGGCGCAACGTCCGGCAGCGCACCGGCGGCCTGTCCGGGGCACTGCCGTCCAGACCTTGGCGGGCAGCCCACAGCTCGATCAGGTGCTGCACGTTGCGACCCGTGCTGAACCACTCCGCGCTGTCCTGCGCGGTCTTCGAACGACGGGCCAGCAGCAGCCGGCGCGAGGGCGTGCCCAGGTGCGCGAGCGTCTCCCGCGCCCACCGGGTCGAGGCCACCACCTGCCGCAAGACCCCTCCCGCGCTGCCCGGCCCGACATCGATCAGGTTGTTGGTGCTGTGACGCAGACGCGTCCCCCGGCGCGGCTTGTCGATCTCAACACGGTGGATGGCCGGGACGTCGCCCCCGCCGTCCGCGTTCGGCCAGAAGTCGGGAACCTCCATGTCCTCCAGCACCGACACGTTCCAGCCCTCCTGGCAGATCAGCAGCACGGCCGAGGCTGCCATCTCCAACGGGCTCGGAAAGACCTGCGCCAGACCGGACGCATGCCCGCCGGTCAGGCTCCTCACCCCGGTCAGTAACCGCCGCCGTCCGGTGGTCGCATCCGGCCGGTACGGGACCTCACCGGTGCGGACGATCTGGTCCAGCAAGGCTCCCAGCTCCCTGCCGTACCCAGCCGACTCACCGGTCCGCCACCGCGTCACCACCGTCGTGCTGTGTTCAATGCGGGCGTGCATCTGCCGCACGGTGCGCGCCGCCCGAGCCCGAATCGTGTGGAACTCCTCCAGCGAGTACGACTGTTGTGCGGACGAACGCCGTGCACGGTGCCGCGTCTGCACCACCTCGCGTGTCCCGGCCGGGACGGACTCGATGAGCAGGACCAGGCGCCGCAATCTGGCCGAGGCCGGCGAGCGGAGCATCCAGCTCTTCCAAAACGCCGGGGTAACCCGCGCGCCCGAGGCGACCGGCGGGTCCGCCTCGGCCGCGCAGCGCAGGAACTCCCGCACGGTCTTGGCGTAGCTGGTGCAGGTGGCGCGGGTCGTCCACCCGCCACTGCCCGACGTCAGCCGGGCGAACGCCGCCGCCACCTCGCGCTTGAGCACCTCGGGCCCGGCGCAGCCACGGAAGTCGAAGGTGCCGTTGTCCTGCCCCGACGGGCCGACTGCCTGCACCACCAGGCCGTCAGCTGCGAGGGTCGAGGGACGCGCGTAACCGGTCGGCGGCATGGCCGCACGCCGCCCCGGCCCGCTCACGCCCACTCCAAGGTCGGCACGTCCAGCACCAGGCCGGTGCGCTGCGCGAGCCGTGCCAGGACCTCGTTGTTCTCCGGCGTCTCGTCTCTGAGCAGGGTCTCCAGCTGCAGTCCGCGCAACGGCTCCAGGTAGATCTCCCGGGTGGTCTCCTCCGAGCGGTGCCCCAGCAGGTCCTTCACGATGGCCCACACATTGCCGTACAGCTCCTCGTAGTCGCGCCGCTGTACGGGACTGAGCCCCAGCCTCCGGTCCAACGCGAAGTGCAGCGACACCAAGACCCGCAGCGCCATGCTGTGGCGGAGCATGTGCGGGGTAGCGAACACCCTCAACTCAAGGGCCTCGCAGCGGGCATTGGCCCGGTCGAACACCGCGTTCCACGACGTGTGCTGCAGGGGCATTCCCGTCTCCGTCAACCACACCGCCAACGGCTCCAGCCCCTCCGGACCCCGGCGAAACAGCGTCCGCCGCACCCGCCTGTCCAAGTCGCCCAGCCTGGCCCGGCCCCTCCCGCCCCCGCGCTCGGTCCATACGATGTCGCCGCGCCGACCAACGTGCTCCACCACCCGCAGATCCACAATCCGCTCGTACCAGCCCTGCTCCTGCGCCCGTGCGACCGCTGCCGCCCTGGCCGTCAGCCGGTAGGACTCCACCGCCTTCAACGCCCCATGGGACACGTAGGAGTAGCGTTCGGCCCGTTTGGCGACCGCCCTCGCCACCCGCCCCGGGTAGTAGCGTCGGCCGACCTCCAGGTCCGGCAGCTCGACCGTCAGCAGACTGCCCGCCTCGCGCCGCCGTACCCCGCTGGAGAACACTATGTCCGCGAACGCGGCGTCCCGTCCCTCGTTGCGGCCCCGCCAGCCGGCATCAACGCGCCCGTCCGGCCACCGCCCCCGAAGGCCCACCTCCCGCCACAGCCGATACGCCCGCGGAGTCAGCCACTTCACATTCGAGGACCGCACATCCGCCGGCGCCAGCTCCGGCACCTCCACCACGGCGCCGTCGCGCGTCCGTACCGACCGGAGCACCACCGGGCTCGCCTTCACAAACCCCCGGGCCAGCGCCCAGTCGTACAAGCCCCGCAGCGCGGCCAACTCCCGCTGCCACTTCGCGCCGCCGATCCGCGCCGGGTTCCCCTCTCCGCGCAGCCTCCAGTGCTCCCAGTTATCCAGATGCTCCGCCCGCGCCTGGTCCCAGTGGCATCCCGCTCGCCACAAGAAGGTGAAGAACAGCCGGTAGTCGCGCACGTACGCGTCCTGTGTCCCGAACGAGCGTGTTGAGAACCACGACCGCCGGAAGAACCCCACCAGCCGCGGGTCCACCCGCCCGCACGGATCCACCAAGATGGGCTGCCGGTCCCGGAGCCCGAGTTCTCGCTCCCGCTCGGGCAAGTGCGTCCAGGCGCCGAGGCCGAACCCGTCCGAGGGTGCCGGCGTGCCGCCACGACCGACCCAGAACAAACGCCACTCGTCCAACACGCAGACTCCAACGAGACAACACGACCTGCTGCAACACGAGGAACGTAAACAGAACGACCATGTCCCCGGCTATCCGCTGCCCGCCCCGCTGCCGGCTCCCGATCTGCGCTGGGCCTGGACGATCGAGCCGATCAAGCGCGGCCCCCGCATCGTGGGAACTGTCGTGCACTCCTACGACTGCGTGGACAGCCCCGAGCGCGCTGAAGAACTCAACCTCGACCAAGCTCTGACAGTCCTGCGCCGTGCCGGTGCCCGGGCCTGCCTGAAGTGCGAAGCGGCCGTGGCCCTGGGGCCCCTTGTCTGACCAGCAATGCGGCCATCGCACGACGGCAGGACGCGGTGGGGAAGGGCCTGCGGGCGCCACGCTCCCCACCTGTGCTGTGACGCCGAAGCTTGAGCGCGTGCCATCGATCTTTGGTGGGCATCGGTCCGTGCCAGTGGCGTTGGGTTCGCGTGTGGGGCTGCGTGACTTCGGTGTTCGACCCCGCGGTGTGTAGTCACGTCGGTACGATCTGTCACGGATCGTTCATTGTAGGAGCGGGTCAGCTCCGGTGATGGATGTGTTCGCGAACACGGTTCAACCAGACCTGGGAAAGGTAGGGCTCGCACGATGCTCACCACTGACTTTGTGACTGGCGCACCCAACTGGCTCGATCTCGGCAGCCCGGACTGCGCGGCGTCCGCCGCCTTCTACGGCCCGCTGTTCGGCTGGGACTTCGAGTCGGCGGGGCCGGAGGCCGGGGGTTACGGCTTCTTCCAGAAGGACGGCAAGACCGTCGCGGCCCTCGGACCCCTTACCGAGGAGGGCGCGTCACCGGCCTGGACCGTGTATTTCCGCACTCCCGACGCGGACGCCACCGCCAAGGCCGTCGAGCAGGGCGGCGGCACGGTGCGCGTCGCGCCGTTCGACGTGATGGACGCGGGGCGGATGGCCTGCCTCACTGACCCCTCTGGTGCCGAGTTCTCCGTGTGGCAGCCCGCCGCGGTCCAGGGGCTGGAGGCCGCCTCGGAGAGCAACACCCTGTGCTGGGCGGAGCTGCACTCCGCCGACCCGACGGCCGCCTTCTCCTTCTACCGCTCGCTGTTCGGGTGGCGGAGCCAGGAGACGGAGGCCGGGGGGATGGCATACACCGTGCTCTCCACGGCGGAGGGCGACCAGCAGGACGCGTCCTTCGGTGGCCTCGTGGCCGCAGATGAGGACAGCGAGACGCGCTGGATCCCGTATTTCTCGGCCGACGACACTGACGCGATCGTCACCAGGGTGCAGGAGAACGGCGGCTCGGTCCTGATGCCCGCGGCGGACGTGCCGGACGTCGGCCGGATCGCCTGGCTCGCCGACCCCTTCGGCGCGCCTTTCGCCATCATCAAGCCCAACCCTCCGGCGGCCTGATCCCGCCGATCGGATAGGGGCAGAATCCTCGCGCACGTCCTCCCTCCCTCCCCCCCACGTGGTGCCTGGCGCCAACACGGCGCCGGGCACCACGGCACACGCCACGCAAACTTCAATGGGTGCGGATCCTCCTCTGCAGGGACGTTCCTGATCAAGTTGTGAGTTCGTAGTTGTGCTGGTCGGGGGTGGGGTAGAGGCGCTGGTACTCGCGGGCGAAGTGCAATGCCCAGGCGGACGCAGGCGTCGGTGCTTTCGCGCCGGGTTCCGTGCAGTCCTTTCTGACCAGCCTGGGTGGTGATCTCGGCGGCGGCGCGGGCGGCCTGGCCGTGGAGGATTGTGGTGAGGCGCCCGGTGCCCCAGGCTTTGGTTTCAGGTGTGCCGAGCTTATAGAAGCAGTGCGCCACGACCCAGACGAACTCCACGTGGACGAAGTCGAGCAGGACGAGTCGAGTGCTCCTGTGCGCGGCGCTGCCCGCATGTGGAGGTTCCCTGGCGGGCAGAACTACCCGAGGGCGGCCTTGGGGTCCGCGGTCGACCGTGCTCTCTGTCCGCACAAGGCCACCGCGGAGGACCGTCTTGCCTCAAGGAACCCCTCTCTACATTCCCTTCCCCGTTGCGGTCAGCCCCGACCGGGACGCTGCTGAACAGCGCAACGTCCGGTGGGCCCGCCAACACGGCCTGCTGAGCACCGAATCGGCCGAACGCCGCTACCGGACATGGAGACTCCACGAACTCGCAGCACGGACCAATCCCCACGCGCAGGGCGAGGACTTGAGCCTCGTTCTTGACGTGCTCAGCTTCATGTTCCTCTTTGACGATCAGTTCGACGGCCCACTGGGCAGACAGCCCCACCGGGCGCAGGAACTGTGCCGAAGGCTGACGGTCCTGACCGATCCGACCCCGTCCGTGGGCGAGCGCAGCGGTGCTCCTGTCCTGGACGCCTGGATGGAGCTGTGGCACCGGTGCGTCCTCGGCATGTCTTCCACCTGGCGGGAACGCACCGCGAACCACTTCCGGGCGTACTTCGAGGCTCATGTTCATGAGACGGCCAACAGGGCTCACGGCGAACGCCTGACCTTGCAGGGCTACCTTCCCCTTCGCCGCGACACGGTCGCCATGCGGCCACTGCAGGACCTGATCGAGAGAGTCGGGCACTTCGAGGTCCCTGCCCACCTCCATGGCAGCCCGCAGGTCCGGGAGTTGCGGGAGATCACGACGATGGTAATCGCGCTCAACAACGACATCTCGTCTCTGGAGAAGGAAGCAGCCCGCGGCGACAGCCACAACCTTGTTCTGGTCCTGCAATCGGAGCAGGGCCTGTCCCAGACGGAGGCGATCGGCGTCATCAGTACCATGACCCGCGAATATGTTGAGCACTTCCTGGAACTGCAAAGCCAGGTGCCTCTTCTCGTCCGCACCCTCAATCTCGACAGCAAGGCCAGGGACGCACTCCCCCGTCTCGTAGACGGTATGCGGGACTGGATGCGGGGCTGCTCGACTGGGAGGCCCTCACTGCCCGCTACTCACCGCACAGTCTGCTGCCTGCTACAGGACCGGGCTACCTCGAAGATCTCATCACCTCACGCGATGACGCGGCCAGTTGAACGGGCCGATCCGGTCGCGCATGTGATGCAATTCCCCAAGGTTGCTGGTTGCAGACCCTCCACTGGGCCGACGAGGTCCGCGACCCCAGCCAGGAGCTGCCCGAGCAACCCTCCGGGCGCGGGGGAAAGGCAAGGAACTGGATAGGGTGCGCGCGCTGCTCACCGCTCAGCCGGTCGCGGCGGCTCTTCTTGTGGGTGACCCGCACCCCGGGCCGTAGGTCGTGGTCGTGGCCGTCGGTGGTGATCTGTTCGGCGTGCTGCCGGGGGACGACGCTCGGACGTCGATGGGCTCGGAGGGTTCTCGCGACCGCCGTGACAGCGACTGCGATCGAGTCGGGTCGCTGTTCCCTCCGGGCCCGCCCTCATGCTGCCCGGGGTCTCCCGAGCCACGCGGGCTGGTAGGGGAGTTCACCCCGCCGGGTGAGGCTTGATGCCGCGCGGGCCGGGCGGCGGTTTCCGTCCGGCTGGTCCTTGGACGTGCAAGGGTCCCGGGGCGTCGGCCTGCCCCGGGACCCTGTCACTTTCACCTGATCGTCTGGTCAACGACGGAGGCCAAACGAACGCCCGTCATCCTGGCCGCCATGCCCAGTTATGTCCAGTACATTCCGAGTTCGGCGAGTTGGGCGAGCTGCTCACCGCTCAGCTTGTCGCGGCGGCTCTTCTGGTTGGTGACCCACACCCCGAGCCGTACGTCGTCGTGGTCGTGGCGACGAAGCCCGCAGACGGCGAAGAAGGGCGATACGTTCGTAGCGGATCCGGGCGTGAAGCATCGTGAATCCCCACGCCCGGCCACCGGCTACGCCCACTCGATGCCCAGCTCTCGCAGCGCCTCCAGCTGCCCCTGAGCGAGCTTGTCGCGCCTCGTCTTGGTGTTTGAGATCCACACGCCCAGCTTCACGGCCATCGGCTCCGCCTCGCCGCTGACCGCGATCGTCTCGCTGTGTCCGCGCGGAACCGGCCGGTCCGCGCCTTCCCGTTCCACCCACTGCGCGAGGGCCACCAGGCCCCGCTGGAACGCCTGCTGCGCCTTGCTCGGGCCCTTCCCGCACGCCTCGCCGTCGAGGCGGAAGACGGTGCCTCGGCGGGCTGCACGCCCAGCCGGGACAGCCGCTCCTGTTGCTCGGTCGACGACTGCGCCCAGGTGCCCAGCTGCTTCTGCTGCTCCAGCCACTTGCCGATGTCGTCACCGTCCATGAGGACGCCGGGTGCGATGTCGGGCAGGTGGCCGTCGGCGTCGACCAGGTCGGCGAGGACGCGGTAGTGGCGCTGTCAGCGCAGGGGCCAGGGGCAGTTCCAGTCCGGGTCGATCGCGGTGAGCTGCGCCGCGCGCTCCGCGGCTGGAGCGTGTCTCTTTGATGGGTTGGTCAGTTGATCGGATGTATCTGTCCGGTTAGTGATCACTGATGCGATGTGGGACCGGATCGAGCCGTTGATGCCGGCTGATCCGGTCCGTGGGCGGCGATGGGCCGACCACCGCCGCACTCTGGAGGCCATCGCGTGGAAGTACCGCACCTGCTCGCCTTGGCGCGACCTGCCGAACGAACTCGGCTCGTTCCAGACCGCTCACAAACGGCTGATCAGGTGGGCCGTGGATGGCACCTGGGAACGCATCCTCGCTGCGGTCCTGGCAGCGGCCGACGCCAAGGCGCCTACCCGATCGAGGACAAGGCCCACGCCCGCAACGCCCTCGCACGGGTCGCCCAGCACGACACACCCAAGGAGAAACCGCAGGTCAAAGCAGCCGTGGCGAAGAAGTACCCCGGGATCGGGAAAAATCGCGGCAAGGACTGAAGGGAACAGCCCCCGCCGTATCCCTCCCCTGACTATGCTGACCCGGCCCCCGGAGCCATCGGCCCGGGGGTACGTCACGCGACCACGCCGGCGCATCAGCAGGGGGAGACATGACCGAACGCGTACGCATGACAGGCACCAGAAGCAGGACACTGCGGGCGGCAGCCGTCTGCCTGCTCGCCCTCGCACCCCTCATCACCGGCGCGGCGACCGCCTCCGCAGCCGACGCCAGCCCCGACGGCCGCATCAACCACAGCTGCGGCCCCACCATCAACGCCTTCGCCACCAGCGGCGCCAAGCCCGTGGAAACCTCCCGCAAGATATCCGACGGCGCACAGGTGAACCTCAGCCACGGATACAACTCCACCTACGGGGAGGTCATGTGGGCCCACCTGTTCAACGGCACCAACACCGACCTCGGCACCGACTGGGTATGGATGGACTGGTCCGACACGAAGAACGCGTGGCACCAGTGCGGGCCCGCCGTGCTCGACGGCTCCCAGGGGCTGCGCGACCGGTGGACGTGGGCCGTGAACGAAGTCCCCGGCCGCTACTTCCGCGCCTGCGCCATGTGGACCGGCAACAACCTCGTCCAGTGCACCGGCTGGCACCAGCATTAGCCCGACGCCAGGGCCCACGTCGATCCGGCGGGGGCTTTGGCATGCGCGGAACCGGGGGAGGTCAGTCGCGGATGTTGAAGGGCGACGGCTCGGCCCCCTCGACGAACCGCAGACGGCCGTCCTCCGTCACCACCAGCGGACGCCTCCCCTCGCGGCCCTGCCAGATCTCGTAGTGCGAATCCTTGTCGACGAACCGCACCGGCTTGTCCCGGGAACCCTTACTGCGCAGCCAGCCGTCCGTGGAGTCGTAGGTGATGTCTCTTTGGTGGGCCTACGGACGCCACTCGTGGCGGTAGTCCGGGTCTTCGGCGTACGACTGCGCGAGCACTTTGAGCGCGTACGCGAGACCTGCGTGGCGTGCATCCGCCGGGTCCATTGTGCGATTTCTCGGTTTGGTGTCAGTGGTGTGAGTGTCAGCGGGCTGGTCATTGCGTGGGGTGTGTCATGCCTGTTCAGGGTGGTTTGGGGATGGTGTTTTCACTGTCGTGAGGTGAGAGTTTTCGGCTGGGTTCGCTGTCAAGGGGTGTTATCTCATGGTGGGTGATGCTGTCTCAGTTTCGGGAGTTGTTATGCGGTGAGGTGATGGGGCCGGTGTGATCGGGGGATGGACCAGGACGTGGGGAACGGCTGCCCGGAGGTACCCGCGGGTTTGCCGGCTGCTTCCCTGTCATCGTTGCGTGGGCTCGCGGTGCGGCGGTTGCTTGCCCTGTGTGGGGAGCAGGCGCTTACGACCCGGCATGTACAGCTGGCGGCGGAGTCTCTTCAGGTCACCGAGCGCACGGTGTGGCGGTGGCTGGCGGCCGCTGAGTGTGGTGAGGCCGCGGCTGCGGAGCCCGGTTCCAGAGTCCCGAAGCGTGATCGGTTCTCGGTCACCCCGGAGGTGCGTCGGCTGCTGGCGTTGTGGAAGGGGAATGTGGCGGCGGTTCACCGTGAGTTGACCGCACGTGCGGCTAGGCAGTCGCCGCCCGCGGATCCGCCGCCGTCTGTGCCGACCTTGCATCGTGCGATTCTGCGGGATCTTACGCCGGGGGAGCGGGCGGGGCTTGTGGGTGGTGAGGGGGCGGCCCGCAAGCATGATGTGTTTCTGGCGCGGCCGCGAGGGTGGCGGAACCAGGTGTGGGAGGCCGACCATGTGCAGGCCGCGGTCCGGGTCGATGCCGACGGCACGGCCCGTAGGCCGTGGTCACCTGGTTCACCGACTGCGCTTCGAACGCGATCATGGGTGTCGCGGTCACGCCGGTGTATCCGTCGCGGGAGTCGGTGTTGGCCGCGTTGCGGTCGGCGGTGCTGCGCGAGGACCCTTACGGCCCTCTGGGGGGACTGCCGGAGAAGGTCCGGGTGGACCGGGGTAGGGACTTCCTGTCCAAGACGGTGACCGCCGCGTTCGACGCGCTGGCCGTCACCGTGGACGACCTGCCCGCCTACACCCCGCACCTGAAGGGCACCGTGGAGGGGTTGAACCGGTCGGTTGAGTCGATGTTCCTGGCTGCTCTGCCCGGCTACACCCGTCAGCCGCGCCCCGGGAAGCGGCGCTCCCGGCCCAAGGGCGAACGGCTGCTCAGCTTCGAGGACTTCACCGCCCGTCTCCTGGACTGGATCTCTTGGTGGAATACCGCCCACCGGCCGGCCCCGCTGAAGGGCCGGACTCCTCGTGAGGCGTGGGAGGCGGATCCGACGCCGTTGCGGGAGGTGAGTGCACAGGAGTTGTGGACGTTCACCCTGGAGGACGCGGGCCGGTACGTGCTGGGCACGAAGGGGGTCCGTTTCAGGAAGCGGGACTACGTGGGTGAGTGGATGACCGGTCACGGGGGGCTGTGCGTCATGGTGCGCTTCATGCCGCACCATGACCACCGCATCGAGGTGTTCGACGCCGGCACCGGCCGCTATCTCGGACCGGCCGATCTAGCCGATCAGGCCAGCGAGCAGCAGATCAGCGCCGCACGCCAGGCGCGGGCCGCTCGCAGCCGGCGGCTGAAGAAGGATCTGCAAGCGGCGCAGCGCGAGCGTTACGCCGCGGCCACCGGGTCCGGGGCGGCCCAGCGGCTGGGGGCGCTCACGGCTGCGGCGGCTTCCGGTGAACTCGCCGATGCCGAGCACCATGACTTGTCGAAGCTGGCGCTGCCTGATCTGATCCCGCCCGCTGCGCCTCCTTCCCACTGGCGTACCCCGCCCTCCCTCGCTGCCTCCTCCACTGCGGCGCAGAAGCCCGGACCAGGGCCGCTCAACCAAGCCGTGGGCGACGAACAGGGTCCGGCGGCAGAGCCCGACGGAGACGTCTTGTGAACGCTGACACTTATCAGTACGTCGATCTTCCCGATGCCGTGATCGTGACGACCCGCGCCCTGTTGACCGCGCGGGAGAACATTGCCGACACGGTCGCGGTCCGCGCCATGATGTGCATCCACGGCGGCGCGGGATTCGGTAAGACCCTCGCTGTCAACGACTGCCTGCGAGAACTCGAATCTGCCCAGGGCGAGGAGGTGTGCCGGGTCGTTTTCCGGGCCCGCCCCACCGCGCGTGCCGTGCGCTATGAGCTGTTCACTGCCCTCGGCCTTCCCGGCGAGGCACCTCGCCATCCCAGTGAGTTCGACCGGCTCCTGAAGACGGTCCTAGCCCAGCGCCCCCGCACGTTCCTGGTGGACGAGGCGCAATGGCTCAACGGAGAGGCGTTCGAGTACTTCCGCTACCTGTGGGACGAGCCCGCCACCCAGATCGCGATCGTCTTCGTCGGCGGCGCCGGCGCCCACACCGTGCTGCGCCGCGAGCCGATGCTCTCCTCCCGCATCTTCATCTGGCAGCAGTTCACCCGCCTCACCCCCGAAGAGGTCCTGGAGGTTGTCCCGTTGTTCCACCCCGTCTGGGAGGATGCGGACCCCGCCGACATCACCTTCACCGACGAACAGGCCGCACACGGCAACTTCCGCGCCTGGGCCCAGCTCACCGCCCACACCCGTACCGCTCTGGAACGTACCGGCCGGCCGCGCCCGGACCGCGATCTGCTGCGGTGGACCTTCAGCCGCCTGGCATGACCCCACCCACCGCCCAGCCGAGCCTGGCGCTCGTCCTCGACTGCGAGGACGACGCCGCCTTCACCCACACCGCCCTGGCCGCGCACGCCCCGCAGGCCGGCCGCATCACACTCCACCCCGGCCCCGGCACGACCGGCGATACCGACCTGGCCCACGACCTGCTGCTCGCTCTGGGCAAACCGGCCCACATCCCGGGCCGCTTTCCGCACGGCCGGCCGCCGCTGTGGGAGGCCGCCGCGGCGTGGACGACCGCTCTGGCCGTCACCCGCCTGACCGTTCTGCGCGCCCACCTCCTCAACGAGCGCCGCCTGCACCGCATCCTGGACCTGTGGCGGCAGACCGGCATCCATATCACCCTGGTCGTCCACCGCCCCCGCCTGACCGCCGCCCTCGACCGCGCCCTGGCCGCCACCGGGCACACCACCGTCCGCACGCTCACCGAAGCCCACGCCCTCTACCGAGGCGGCGACACCCCCGGCGACACGCCACCTCGGAGGCTCCCGCGGCGTCGGCCGCCTGGCGGTGGATCACCCTCGAATCCCTGGACCGCCTGGTCTCCTACGACAGCCCCCGGCCCTGCACCGCTGCCTGCGCCCCGCAGCCGATCGTCTATCAGCAGCGCCCAGCTCCCCTGCCGCCGACGCCCGCCGAGTCCGCCCTGCTGGCCGACCGTCTGCACGCCGCGGCAGCTCACCCGGCCCGCGCCGCGGCCCTCGCGGCAGCCATAGCCGTCGGCGCCTCGTTCCAGCAGCTCACCACCGCCCATGCGGATGGCTTCCACTCCGCCGACGGCACCCTCACCCTGCACGACCGCGTTCGATACGCCGACGGCTGCGCGATCTACCCCGTACCGGCCTGGGCCACCGTCTTCCTCCACGCCGCCGCCCGGTTCGCCCAACTGACTGACGCGCCCCACCTGTTGGCCGCTCCCGCCGACCGCCCCGCCCTCGTACGCCTGGCCGAAACCATCAAGATCCGCCCACCCCAGCCCTCTCCCGGCCAGCCAGGCACGCGGAGCGGCCCGGTGGTCTGGGACTGGCGAGAGAAACAGGAGGCGCTGCGCTACGAACACCCCCTGTCCGCCAGGGAGCCCGAACTCGACGAAGTCGACCTCGCCGAACTCCACCCTGAGCGTGCCCGCCCGCTGGCCCATCTGACGGAAGTAGACGTGCCCCAACGCCCGGGCCAGGATCACCTGGTGCTGTCCGTCGGAGGCACCGGCCTCCCACGCCGAGAACAGCTCCCGGGCCACCTCCCCAGGCAACGGCACCGTCAGCCGCCGCCGACGGGCATCGTCAGTGCTTCCAACGCCGGCCGTAAAACCGAACCGAGCCCGGGTGTGCACCACCACCCCCCGTGCCTCAGCAGTCGCCCGGCGACGGGCACGCACCACCGGCTGCCACCTGCCCCGCCCCCGCGCCTCGATCAGCGCCGCGTGGCGGCCGGACGGTTTGGCCCGGGCCGACACCTTGCGTGCGGTCCACCGTTGAACCGTCCGCCGGGACACCCCCAACTCCTGCGCCACCACCTGCTTGGAGCCTTTCGCCCACCGCAGCAGCGCACGCAGCTGCGCATCGCTGGTGTCCGGCACCGGCTGGGTGAACAGCAGCTGCTCCAGCCCCGACCTGATCACTGTGACCCTCCGCCTCCCGACATGCCGTCGCATCGGGTCTCTCACACGTCGTGGCGCTGGACAGCCAGAATGCCGGTTCTCCGCCATCAAGTGCCCAGGTGAGGTAGGGGCGCTGTGAATGCATGGGAACGTCCGAGCTACTCGGGTTCGCTACCGTCTGCCAGGGCGTCCGAAGAGGTTTGTTCAGGCAGTGGTCTTGGTAGCGACCCGAGCCAAGGGAACCGACTCTAATTCTCGCTGTCGGCTGGGGGTGGTTCCTCGGCGGGGAAGAGGATCGGGCTGATCAGGTAGCGGGCGCGTCCGGGTGAGGGCTCATTGGCGATGTGGCGCATCAGGGCGTGGCGCATCTCGTCGATCAGTGCGGTGAGTTCGTCCCGGCTGAGCCACATCGCGTGCTGGCGGTAGCCCACCAGATCGGTGGCGGGGGCGGCGCCGGGCCGGTCGAGGTAGGTGTTGAACTCGGCCAGCAGGGTCGCCATCGCCACGGCGAACACCCGCCGATGGTCCTCAGCCGGGACCGAAGCTGCGGTGTCGGCGTCGATTACCGCCCGCTCACGCCGTAGCCGGTAGCGGCGTTCGACGGCGCCGCGCACCCGCTGCTCGCCCTCGATCTCCAGCAGGCCGCCGTCGGCCAGCAGGCTCACATGCCGGTACACGGTGGCCTTCGACACGTCGGGCAGCAGCGCGCACAACTGCGAGGTGGTCAGCGTCCGGCCGCCGGACATGGCGTGCACGATGCGCAGTCGTACGGGGTGCAGGAGCAGGTCGACCGGGTCCATGGGCATACGATCTCACGAGTGATACTGTTCTCAAAGCTGAGAATAATCTTCAGGGGTACAGGCCCGTCGCACCGGCATCGCAGAGGAGCACCCATGACCCGCACACCACTTCCCCTCGGAGTCCTGCATGACATCGGCGGCGGTCGGCGCCTGATGCTGCACCGCTCCGGCACGAGCGGCCCGACCGCGGTATTCCTGGCGGGTGTGGGGCTGATGAGCCTGGACTACCTGAACATCCACAACCGCGTCGCCGAGCTGACCACGAGCGTCCTCTACGACCGTGGGGGCAACGGCTGGAGCTACCCCGCCGAACTGCCCCGCACCGCAGCCGAAGTCACCGACGAACTGCACGAACTGCTCCACACCACCGGCGTTCCCGGCCCCCACCTGCTGATAGGCCACTCGCTGGGCGGGGCCTACGCGCGCCACTACGCCAGGCGTTTCCCCGACGAGGTGGCCGGCCTGCTCCTGCTCGACCCCTTCCACGAGGACATGGCGACCCGCGCCCCCCGACAGGTACGGGAAAAGCTCGACGAGATGCTGGACCAGATGGGCAGCCAAGAGTCGGCCGAGCCCACGCCGGAACAGCTGGAGCAGTCCCGCGCCCAGATGATCCAGCACTTCGCCGCCTGGCCGGAGCCGGTGCGCGAGCCCTTGGTCGCGCGTCACCTCGCCACCTGGAGGATCGCCTCGCGCGAGAACCAGAACCTCTACGACAAGGTCGCCAGCGAGTTCCGGCAGGCCCCGCCCACCCCCGACCTGCCACTGATCGTGCTCACGGCCATGGGACACGACGCCACCCAGGCCCACCTGTGGCCCGCGGAATTGCTCCGCGAAATCAACGAGGGCAAGCGCGCCCTGCACGCTGAGCTGGCAGCCGAGTCCTCGCGCGGCGAGCAGAGGATCCTCGACGACGCGGGGCACGGGTGGCTGCACGAGGAACGGGCAGACGCGGTGATCCAGGCCGTCAACGACCTCATCGCAAGGGCGCGTCGATGACAGCACCACCTGCCTGCCTGCTGCACCCTAACCGTCCTGTGCCCAGTCCATTCCGAGTTCGGCGAGCTGGGCATCGTTGAGTTTGTCGTGGCGGTTCTTCTGGTTGGAGAGCCACACGCCGAGGCGTACGTCGTGCTCCTGGCCGTCCAGGGTGATCCGCTCACGGTGCTGACGGGGAACGACGGTCCGCTGCTCACGCTCGACGTACTGCGCAAGAGCTGCCAGGCCCCGGGTGAAGGCCTCCCCGCCCCGAGCCGACCCGGGCTTCGAGGCGGCGGCCAGGGCCGTACAGCCGCCTCAACCCCTAACTCCCCGAGCCGCGCACGCTGTTCGTCGTTCAGCCGGTGCCAGTCGCGCCGTTGGGTGGCGAGCCACCGGCCGATGTCGTCGCCCCGCCACGTCACCCCGGGCACGATCTCCGCGAGCCGTGCGCCCGCGGCCAGGAGCGCTTTGAGCCCGACGTGGTGGCGCTGACAGTTGCTGGCGCTGCTCGCACCCACCGTTTCTCTGGGGAGGGCATCCGTTTGCCGGTGAGGATGTCGCTGGCGGTGCTGCGGGGCAGGCTCTGCGATCGCCCGGAACGCGGTGGCAGCCGCAGGGCGGCCGCAGACAGGGAGCGGTAGGCCATGCCCCGCTCGGCGACGAGTGCGCGCAGACACGCGGCCAGCTGGGCGGGGGTGTTGGCCTGGGTGGGATCGGCCGACGGACCGGGAGCCGGAGCGGGAGACGAGTTCGCCACGGGCATCCGCCCTGTCTGAGTCTCTGGGTCTTCACCACGAGTTGTACTCCCGGGCGCGGAGCGATGTCCGGGGCCGTCCCGGAAACCACTCGATCGGGTGGCACACGCCACGGGCCGATGCCCGCCCGAGGGAGCCCGTTGTGGCTGCGACCGCGCCGTCCCGTACGGAACGCCGCTGCTCGTGGACGTGTCCGGGACTGTCCGGCCCGTGGCCGGAGTGCCGCGTCCGTTGCTGCACTGGACGGGCGGGGCCGGCCCTGGCCCCGCAGGACCTGGGCGGACGGCGCCACATGGGCCGCCGCCGATGCAGCAAGGAGAACAACGATGCCCACGAAGTCGAGGATGGCCGCACTCGCGCTGCCCGCCGCCCTGATCGGCGCGCTCACGCTCGCCCCGCCCGCCGGCGCCGGCCGGCAGCCAGCCCCCGAGGCGGCCGCCGCGTGCGGCGCTGTGTGCTCGATCGGGGCGAACGGGCCCGGTCATGACGCCTGCCCGAAGGGCTACTTCTGCCTGTGGAGGGGTTCACCCAGACCGGGCAGGGCGTCGCCATGCGGGACGCGGTGAAGCGCCCCGAGGACCTGCCGGGCTACGTCCAGGACACCTACCTGCACGCGTCGTCGTGGGAGAACAACGGCCAGTACAACCAGTCGGACGTGCCCGACGAGGTATGGATCTGCACCGGCCGCGGCTGGACAGGCGACCACACCTGTGTACCCAACGACGAAGGCCGCAGTGGCGTACCCGCCCACGGCGACCTGCCCGGTCCATACGCCGGCGGTGCCCGGTCGCACATCTGGAAGTACCACTGCAACCAGTGACGCCCGGCCCCGTCCTGGCAACGCCCGTTGCAGGGATGCGAGGCGGCGGGGAGCCGCTGCCGACGGCCGGATGGCTGGTCCGGGCAGGTCGGTCCTGTACCGGGCCATGTCCATCGGGGCGTTCGGCCCGGCCGAAACGGACGATCGCCCTACGATGAAAAGCGGCACCCAGAGGCTGCCGGGTGCCGTGTGGCCCTTCGACGCGCAGGCCGGTGAACCCATGGACAATGCAGCGGTGAGCCTGCCCGACGTGGTCGCAGAGCAGGGTGATCTGGGCCGGGTGTGGGACCAGTCGCAGTCCGGCGCCCGCCGTGGGGTGCGGCCTCCCTCTGTTGCGGTGACCAGGTACGACCGGGTGTGGGAGACCGTTACAGGCCTGTTCAGGGGGGCCGTGGGCGAGGTGGCGAGTCTGGACGATCCCGCTCGTGTGCTGGCGTTCAACGGCGGCCTGCCGCAACGGGTCATGGCACGGTGCGGCGACTTCCAGCGCGATGCGCTGGAGCGGGGGGTGGACATCGTCCAGATCACCTCGCAGGAGGGATTCGCGCAGAACCCGGCGATCGGCTGTATTCAGTGGGGCAGTGGCGGCAAGGCCCGGCTGGTCGAGCAGGTTCCCTACAAGCTGCTGCTGTTCGACCGGCGGCTGGCCGTCCTGCCGTTGGACGGCTGGATCCTCAGCAACGGCATCCTTCTGATCCGTGACCCGGCGGTGGTCAACGCTCTTTCCGGTGTCCACCGCAGCCTGTGGCAGTCCGGCAACCGTATCGATGACGGATTCGAGGGCCCTCCCGCGCATCTGTCCGGCGTCCTCAAGACGCTTCTGACCGAGCCCAGCGACGAAGCCGCCTGCCAGCGGCTCGGTCTCACCGGCCGCACCTACAGTCGCCGCGTGGCCGAACTGCTCGCCCTGCTCGGTGTCGCCAGCCGGTTCCAGGCCGGCGCCGCCGCGGCCCGCCGCGGGTGGCTGTAGAGGGCCCCCTCCATCCCGGCGTGGTTGACGGCTCAACCGGTGGCACCTACTCGCCACTGGCTGTAGCTGGACGGAGTCGGACCGTAGCGTCGTGTGTGGCCGGTGACATCGGCTCTCAGCCCCGGAACTCCCGTGCCGAAGCACCCCGGAAGGAACCCCTCTATGCAAGGACGCACCATCTCAGCCGTCTTGCTCGCCACGGCAGCCCTTGCGTTGCCGTCCAGCCAGACGGCCCACGCCGCCCAAACGCCCAGCCGGACCACGGCGGCACTGAAATGCCCGCAGGACTACTTCTGCATCGCCAACTCCACGGCCTAGGCCAACTACCTGTACCGGGACGCCTTCTCCAGCCCGCAGTACAACCGGACCGCCGACCGAGGCATCCCGATCGCGACCGTGGCCACCAACCACACCCGGTTCGCCGTCCGCACGAAGGGCAAGTCGGGTGCCACCTGGTGCCTCAGCCCGGGTGAGAGCCACCGCTACGCAGCCGGCTTCGTCGAGCTCTGGGTCTACCCGTCGAGCACCTGCCCGCCCAGGTGAGGGGGGCGACCCGTCTGGTCTCCCGGGCGGGCCGCGGCGGTGAGCGTCGGCACGGTGCGGAGTGCTGCTCGCCTCAATCGCCCGTGGTTGCAGGCGACTTCAACCCTGCGGGAATGCCTGGTCCAGTGCTGTCAGGAGTTCATGCCCGGTCTTGCGAAGGGCAGCCTCGTCCGTCCCCTGCTCCTCCTGCCGGTCGAGGGCGGCCTTCACGGTGATGGCGTACGCGAAGATGTCGCCCAGCGGCGGACGGTCAAGGGCCATTGCCCCGCTCTCCTCGGTCACCAGGCTCATGAGCTCCCCACTCATGCGACGCAGCGCGGTCGTGACCAGGGCGCGGTCGTCCGTGGCACTCCCGGCGCATCGCTCCAGGACGGCGCGCATCGTGGCGGCGAGTTCGTCACCGCCCGCGGGGCGCGGCGGTGTGGGGAGGATCTGACGCAACGGGGCGCGGGCCGGGCGGGGTTGCCATTCGCGGGGGCAGCCGAGCGAGACCTCTTCGAAGCGGACGCCGTCGCGGTGCATGACGCGGGGGATGTGCAGATGACCGTAGACGACGGTGACGGCCCGGAACCGTGTGTGCCAGTCCGCGGTGAGTTCGGTACCGCACCACTGGGCGAAGTCGGGGTGGTGCAGGACATCGGTCGGCTCCCGGGTCAGGGGAAAGTGATTGACCAGGATCGTGCGTTGGTCCGGGGAGAGCGCCGACAGCCGCTGCTCGGTGGCGGCAAGACGGGCATGGCACCAGGCGTCCGCGCCGGGATAGGGGTCGGGGTGCAGGAAGTACTCGTCCTTGCAGACCACCTTGGCCGCGTGGGCCAGGCGCAGCGACTCTTCCTTGGTTGTGGCGCCGGGGACGCGGAACGAGTAGTCGTAGAGCAGGAAGAGCGGAGCCACCGTCACCGGGCCGCCATCGCCCTGCCACACCGGATACGGATCCTCGGGGGTGACGACACCGAGCCGGCGGCACAGGTCGACCAGGTGCAGATAGCGCTCCACGCCGCGGAGGTCCACCGGGTCTTCGGGCGGCGTCCACAGCTCGTGGTTGCCGGGCGCCCAGACGACCTTCGCGAACCGGTCACTGAGCAGGGTCAACGCCCACTCGATCTCCGCAAGGCTTTCCGCGACGTCGCCCGCCACGATCAGCCAGTCCTCGTCCGAGCGCGGCCACAGCGACTCGGTCACGGCCCGGTTCTCCGCGTACTCGACGTGCAGATCGCTGATGGCGTACAGCGTGCCTTTCGCCACTGTGTCCCTTCCCCGGGTCTCATGTGCCATGACGGCGACGGCCCAGCGCATCCTGCCGGGCAGTCCTGGACCCGTCAATGCCGCTCTGCTCGATCACTGACTGATCCACCGGACGTGGGCGCGGCGAGCCAGCCGTTCGGGAGGGGGAAGAAGCGGTCGAAGGCTTCGAGTGCTGTGGGAATCTCGTCAGCAGGGCTGCTGGAGTACTTCGTCATCCACTCGAACTCCTTCTCCTTCCTGTGGTTGAGGTCGAACCCGCCCCGGGGAAGCGCGGGTCCTGATGCGGCTGGATGCGTTTGCTCTCCTGGCGTTCAGGGGGAGGTCTACGCTGAGCAGCACGGACCCTGGGCCCGAACACCCGGTTGCGGGGAGGCAGTTCTGGCAGCGCCGCCGGACGCCGATGCCGGGGAGCAGCCACCGCCCCGACCGCCCGCCGAAGACTCCGCCTTCGCCGAAGAAGCCCGTGGAGCCGCCCCGTCCGAAGGCGGCGCCAGGCCCGGTCCCGTGTTGGTGCGGCCGCGGCTGGCGGTGCGGATTGCGAGCCGGCGGGCGGTGAACTGGATGCTGGAGAACGCCCCGTGTGACGAATCCTGTGGTGATCACTGAGCGTTTTCCAACCTCGCGGTCGGCACCGCGAGGTTGGAAAACGCTCACTCATGATCAACATCTCAAACACGCCTTAGCGACCCCAATGCACCTGGAGTGCGCCCTCACGGCTCTTGTGGCAGGCCTCGCGGTGAGTCGCGGAGTTCGGTGAAGGGGGCGTGAGCGCTTCGCGCACGGTGGAGCACAGCCCTTCTCCTCTCACCGCGCCTTCTCCAGCCTGGTGGCCGCCGTAGGGGAGCCTCACCGAAGCAGGGTGTTACTGATTGACGGGCGCCGCAGCCCGGCACTGACAATCCGTCCGGCACGTTGGACGGCGTTCGCCATCTTGGTGATGTCCTGCGAGGGCGCGGTCATGGCGCAGACCGCTCCGACGATGTCGCCGTGTTGGGCGGTCACAGGCGCGGCTACGCAGCACACCCCCGTGATCAGCTCCTCCCGGTCCAGGCACACCCCCGTTTCCCGGATCGTGGAAGACTCGCGCGACCAGGACGCGGGCAGAGAGCTCAGAGGCGCCTCGGGCGGGGAGAATGCCACCAGAACCTTGCCTGCGGCGGTGTGCCACGGCCAGCTTGCGCCCGAGCGGACCGGGGCCAGGTGGTCCACCATGCCTGGAACACCGAAGGCGGCCAGGGTCCGCCCCTCTCGCAGCACACAGATCGCGACCGAGGCGTCCGTGGCGGCTGCCAGCTGCCGGATCGGGGTGTCCGCCGCGGCGCGCAGTCGTGGATGTGGCTGCCACCCCAGGCCGAGACGAAACAGCCGAGAACCTATCCGGTAGCGGCAGCCACGATGCTCAACCGCGCCCAGCTCGGCCAGCTGCTCCAGGAGCCGGTACGCCGTGGCCTTGGGCAGTCCGCTGCTGGCCGACAGTGCTGTGAGTCCGGCTTCCTCCGCCTCCCCGAGAGCTTCCAGCAACGCAAAGGCGCCGTCCAGCACTCCGCGCCCGCGAGACGGCCGTTCACCTGCGATTTCTGCCGTGGAGCCGACCATCCGACGTCTCCTTTAATTCAGCGTTGGAAGCAATTTCACCAGGCGGGGCTAAACGCGTGATAAATGTCCGGCCCGGCAGCGGAACTGGAAATTATCAATTCCGGATGTGTTCGATATTCATCTCTGGTGAGTCTGGTTCTGCTGCGGCAGGAGAGGGTGAACCGACGGTTCTGGCGTGTGTGGATTGAGTGGCTGGTGTGAACGGTCCGTTCAATGGACCGTGATTCGCCCTGCCGGTGAGGCTTCGCTAGGCTGGGCGCCGCTTCGATTCTCGGTATTACGAACCGCAGATCGGGCCAGAAAATATGCCCCTGCGGATGAATGCTGTACGTGAATGCGGATCGCCGCATCCGGCACGCGAAGACGTACCTGGAGAACGGTTCGGCGATGGCGTCACCATCTCGACCGAAAGAGGTCCTTGCGATAAATGCATGCCGCACGACTGCGCCTGGCGAACAAGGAGTGATTCATGTCGAGCCGAGTGGCTACCATCTCCGGTGGTCCGAACGTCATCGTCTGGGACATCACCTATGCTTGTCCGCTGAGATGTACGCACTGTTATTCCGAATCGGGACGGCGCGCTTCCAGGCAGCTCTCCCTCGTGGACATGTTGCGGGTCACGGAGGCAATGCTGTCGTTGCATCCGGCAGCCATCGTTCTCGCTGGCGGCGAGCCCCTGGTGGTGAAAGGCCTGCAGGAGGTTGTCGACTGCATGGTCGACGGCGGCGTGGAGACCCACCTCTACACCGGTGGATGGTCCGTGCGCCGGTCAGTGGTCGAGGACGTACTGGCGAAATGCGCAGGGGTCAGCGTGAGCGTCGATGGCGCGACGGCCGAGGTCCATGACGCGGTCCGCGGCCGGGTGGGCTCCTTCGACCGTGCCATGGCCACCCTGGCGCTGCTCGACCGGTGGGCCGTCCGCCAGCGGGCCCGTCATGCCAAGCCATGCACATTCGCGCTGGATGCCACCATCGTACGCAGCAGCTTCGGCCAACTGGAGTTGTTCTGCACCGATATTGTTCCGCGGTTTCCGGAACTGCATCAGCTGTCCTTCGGTGCGGCCATGCCGATCGGGCTTGCCAGCCGGTCCGGATTTGCCGAGCATGAACTCCTCACCGATGAGCAGGCCGACCTCCTGGTCGATATCAAGCACATCGAATGGCTGCGCTCCCTCGTGCCGCCATCGGTCCACATCTCGGTCACCGATAATCGCTTGCTGCGCTACCACCCCGACCTCCTCGCCCAAGGCCGCATCCCCGCGATGCAGGTGGAACCGGACGGCCGAGTACGGGCGATGGCGATATACGAGGGCACCGTGGGCAGCCTGCTCACGGATCCTCCGATGGACCTGTGGAAGCGCTCGGTTGCGAGGTGGAGTGACCCATTCGTGATCGAAACCCTTTCGTCCGTGTACACGATGAAGGACTGGGCTGCGGCGACTCGCCGACTCGACTACCGCTTCGGCACGGACGACGACCGTGCTCGTATCGACGCCCGTCCGCCCGCACTTCCTCAAGCCCTTCCTGCTGGATGAACACGCAATGCTCGGCGGGAAGCAGTTCATTCGTTGCGATGCTGAAAGGGGGTGTATTCGCATGGAATTCGACGTGACCGCCCTGCAGGTCCTGGAGGAGCCCGAGCCCGAGCTCGGCCTGTTCCCGTGCTGCGGCACCTGCTGAGTGCCACCTGTCCGGCCCGCTTCCCACATCGAGCGCGCGTGGGGGTGGGCCGGACTCCCCTGTCAGCGACGGCCACGGAGGAGCGATGTCTTACCTTCATTTGCGGCATGTTCGGCTCGCGCCTGCGCCCGCAGCGGCCAAGGCCGTCGCGACAGCCGTTGCGGTGGGTGCGGGGCTGCTGCTTCCAGTGGCGCTGGCCCGTGTGGTCGACCGGACACTGGCGGGCGGTGACACCGATCCGGTGCTGCTTGTGTTCGCCGGGCTGTTGCTGCTGCGCATGGTGGCCGAGGCAGGCGGTGAGATAGCGGGGGTCTCGGCAGAGACCTCGGTACTCGGTCGGCTGCGGTACCGGCTGGTGCGGCAGGTGTTCATGCTGGGCGTGCCCGGATCCTGGCGCCATGCGCTCGGCGACCTGATCGCTCGCCTGAGCGGAAACGCCGCCGCGGCGGCCAAGGCGGTGCCCTATCTGATCGAGGCTGCAGTGGAGATCCTGGCTGCGGTCTGCGGGGTGGTGGCCCTGTGCTGGATCGACTGGCAGGCCGGCCTCACCTTCCTGATCACCGCGGCCCCCCTGGCGTTCGCGATTCGGCGGCTCGCCCGGCGGTCCTCCAGCGCGTTCGCCGACTACCTCGTTCAACTCTCCGCCATCGCAGCCCGGTTGGCCGATGCGGTGTCCGGGAGCAGGACCATTCGCGCCTGCGGAACCGGACGCCGGGAAGTCGCGCGAGTCCTGTCTCCGCTGCCGGAGCTGGCGCGATCGGGAATGGCCACCTGGCAGGTCCGGCGCGCTGTCTCCTGGCAGGTGGCGTTCGCTCAGACCGCCATCAGGGTCCTCGTCCTGCTGGTCGCGGGGATGGGTGTCGCCGACGGCCGGATCTCCCCGGGCGCCTTCTTCGCGCTGACCCTCTACCTCACCGTCGCTCTGGGGTTTGTCCAGCAGGTGGACACCTTGCTCTTCCTGGCCGACGCGCGGGCCGGCGCCGCCCGCGTCCAGGAGCTGCTGGCAGAGCGGCCACCGGTCGGCGGAGGGACGGCCCAACTTCCCGCCGGACGGGGCGAGGTGTCCTTCCGCGGCGTCTCGATCCGTCACGGCGACCGGACCGTACTGGATGCCGTCAGCCTGGACGTACCGGCCGGCGCCGTTCTGGCGGTGGTGGGCCCGTCGGGTAGTGGCAAGACCGCTCTCGCGCTGCTCGCGGGCGGGCTGATCGACCCCGATGAGGGTGAGGTGCTGCTGGAGGGCGTCCCGCTGCGTGCCCTGGACCCTGGCGCCGTCCGCGCCGCCGTGGGGTACGCCTTCGACCGCCCGGTTCTGCTCGGCGACACCATCGGTGACGCCATCGGCTTCGGGAACCAGGCGAGGGACAAGGCCGAACGCGCGGCCGGGATCGCCCAGGCCGAGGACTTCATCCGTCGGCTCCCGGACGGTTTCGAGACCAGGCTCGACCAAGCTCCGCTCTCCGGCGGGGAGTTGCAGCGGCTGGGGCTGGCCCGGGCGATCGCCCATCAAGGGCGCGTGCTGATTCTGGACGACGCCACTTCCAGTCTGGACACCGTCACCGAGGCCAAACTGGCTGCTGCGTTCATGGAAGGTCTGGCCGGCCGCACCCGGCTGGTGATCGCGCACCGTGCTCTCACGGCGGCGCGGGCCGACCTGGTGGCCTGGCTCGATCAGGGACGTATCCAAGCAGTTGCGCCCCATCACACCCTGTGGGCCGCCGAGCCCCGGTACCGCGCCGTCTTCGGGAACGCTGGGTGAACCGGGCCGGGCACACGCTGCTGCTGAGTGTGCTCCGCCGACGGCGGGGAACCTTGGCGCGGATCTTGGTCTGGTCCGTCATCGAGACCGTTCCCGTCGGAGCTTCGGGGCTGCTGATCTCCACGGCGATCGACCACTTCCTGTCACACGACGTGCTGCCCGCCGCCGGGGCACTCACCGCGCTGCTGGTGGCTGCGCTGGTCGGGGCGATGGCCACACGTCGGCTCTTCCCCTGGATGGCCGCGGTCATCGAACCGGTGCGGGACGCGTTCGTCATCGCGCTGGTGGAGGGGGTACTGGCCGACGCCGTGAACTCGGCCCGCCCGCCTGACCTGGCCTCCGTCGCCCGGCTCACCGAACAGGTGCAGACCGTCCGGGAAGTCCTGCACGCCCTGCTCCGCATCATCCGCCAGATCGTCTTCGCCTCGGTGGCCGCGCTGGTGGGCCTGAGCCTGCTCGCCCCGCTGGTCGCCTTGATCAGCGGCGGGCTCGTGCTGGCGGCGACGGCGCTGTTCGCCATGCTCTTGCCCGGCCTGGCCGCGCGCCACAAGGCGGTGCTGCTCGCCGAGGAGGAAGTGGCCCAGCGGGCGGGCACCGCTTTCCGCGGGGTCCGCGACGCGATCGCCTGCGCGGGCGAGCACCGGGTCATCGCAGACGTCGACCGGGCCGTGGACGAACAGCGGCGACGAGCCCGTGCGCTGGCCAGGGCGACCGCCGCACGGACGCTGGTGGTCTTCATCGGAGGCCAGCTGCCGGTGATCGTCCTGTTGGCTTCCGCTCCTTCACTGCTGAACCACGGCTACCTGAGCCTCGGCGAGCTGGCTGGCGCGGTCACCTATCTGACGGTCGGTCTGGAACCTGCGCTGCGCAAGATGCTGGAGGTCGTGGCCACTTGGGGACTGGAGATGGCGGTGAGCATCAACCGACTCGGGGAGGGGTTCGCCGAGCCTGCCGGGACACCGGGCGCAAACCCCGCCCCGGACGCCTACGACCTGGAGGTCGACGGCCTCACCTTCGCCTACGGGCCGCACGCCACTCCGGTCGTCCAGGACCTCGACTGCACCGTGCCGGAGGGGGGCCACCTGGTGATCGTCGGCCCCAGCGGAATCGGAAAGTCCACGCTGGCCGGGCTGCTCACCGGGCTGCTGACGGCGCAGCGTGGACGGGTGCTGCTCGGCGGCGCCGACATTGGCGGCGTCGACCAGCGCGAACTGCGAAGATTCGTGGCCCTGATACCGCAAGAGGCGTACGTCTTCGCCGGCACATTCCGGGAAAACCTGACCTACTTGGCGCCCCGGGCCACCGAGGCCGAGATCACCGAGGCCTTGGTGTCGGTCGGGCTGCGGCCGGTGACCGACCGGCTGGGCGGGATCGACACCCGGGTCGGCGTGGGCGGCGCCCAGCTCTCGCAGGGGGAGCTGCAACTTGTCGCGCTGGCCCGGGTGTACCTCTCGCCCGCCCGGCTGGTGATCCTCGATGAGGCCACCTCCGGGCTCGATCAGGAAGCCGAGGCGAAGGCCGAGGCCGCATTCGCCCGACGACCCGGAACGCTGATCGTCATCGCGCACCGGATCAGCTCCGCCCGCCGCGGAGACCAAGTGCTCCTGCTGGATGGGGACACCGCTCGCTTCGGTACTCATGACCAGTTGGCCGCCGCGTCCGCGCTCTATGCCGACCTGGTCGGCAACTGGGACCACGAGCGTGGCTGTCCGCTCACGTATTCCGGCAACAAGGGAGAACAGGATGCTGATTGCTGACCGTCCTGGCTACATTCTGTGGGACATCACCTACAACTGTCCGCTGCGCTGTGTGCATTGCTACTCCGAATCGGGCAGGCGACAGTCACGGCAACTGGGCCTGGAGGACAACCTCCGTGTCGCGGACGCGATCATCTCGCTCGCCCCGGACAGCGTCGGGCTGGGGGGTGGCGAAGCCCTGGTGGTGCCGGGGATCTTCGAGATCATCGAACGGATCACGAGTGCCGGGATCGGGGTGTACCTCTACACCGGAGGATGGCCGCTGCGGGAGCGAACGATGGAAGAGATCCTGCGGTTGCGGCCTCAGGTGCACATGAGTGTCGACGGGGCGACAGCGGAGGTCCATGACCGGATTCGCGGTCGGGCCGGGTCGTTCGACCGTGCCATGAAGGCGCTGCAGCTGCTGGACGATGCATCGTGCGAGGCACGGCGACGCGGTGAACCACCGCTGATGTTCGGAATCGACAGCACGGTCCTCCGGAGCAGCTTCGGCCAGCTGGAACGGTTCTGTACCGAAGTGACCCCCCGCTTCCCAGAAATGAGCTTCCTCTACCTCAGCGCGGTGGTGCCCTCCGGGCTCGCCAGCCGTCAGAGCTTCGTGGAGCAGGAACTGCTCAGCGACGAGCAGGCCGCCTGGCTGGCCTCGCCCGAACTCGCCGAGCACCTGAAGTCCCTGGCACCTCCCTCACTGGACCTGGCCCTGTCCGACAACTGGGGCACGAGTATGCACCCCGACCGGATCGAGGCAGGAAACTTCTTCGCCGCGATGGCCGTGGAACCGGACGGAGCCGTGCGGGCGATGTGCATCTACGAGGGCGTGGTGGGCAACATCCTCGAGGACGACCCGCGACTGCTCTGGAAGCGCTCGGTCGCACGCTGGCACGACCCGTTCGTGGTGGAAACCCTCGAACCGGTCCGCACCATGCAGGGGTGGGCCGAGGCCGCCCGCCGGATCGACCGGCGCTTCGGCACCGATGACGACCGGGCCCGTATCGACCGGCGCCCGGAGCTTTCCGCAGCACCGTCGATCCGAGGACGATCATGACCGTCGACGATCCGCTGCTCATCGACTGCGCCCAAGCGGCACTCGCCCGCCACGACGGCCTCGGCTGGCAGGCCAAGCCGGACACGTTCTGGTGCTACGTCGAGCCCCCGGGCGGGCGTTCGGTCCGACAGGGATGGAAGCTGCACCTCTCCGCGACCCCGTTGTCCGCACCCCTGGTGCTGGCTAGAGCCGCGGACGTGCTGCTGCGCCGGACCTGCCCGTTCAAGTTTGCGAAAACCCTTGCACAGGTCGAAGAGCTCGGCTCCCGGCTGTGCAACCGGGGTGCGGGTGGCAAGTTCCTCACCGCGTACCCCGAGTGCGACCAGGACGAGCTCGGGGAGCTGGCCGAAGAACTGCACCGGGCGACCGCCGGCCTGCCCGGGCCGGTGATCCTCTCGGACCGGCCCTACCGGCTGGGCAGTCTGGTGCATTACCGGTTCGGGGTGTTCACCGGAGTGCCGATGCTGGCCAACGACGGCAGTTACGAGGCCATGTTGATCGCCCCGGACGGCCGTCTGGTGCCCGACCGGCGCAAGGCGTGGTTCTCCCCGCCCTCATGGGCTTCGCCCGATCCCTTCCGCCCCATGGCCGAAGCCGCCCCGGCGGCGCCCAAACCCGTGCTGCTAGACGGCCGTTACCTCGTGCGGAAAGTCATCCGCCACGCCTTCACCGGAGGCGTCTTCCTGGGCTCCGATCAGAAGACCGGGGCCGAGGTCGTCATCAAGCAGGCACGGGCACACACCGGAGTGGGACCGGACGGGCAGGACACCCGAGACCGGCGACGGCACGAGGCGGAACTGCTGGCACGGTTCGCCCCCTCGGGACGAACCCCGCACCCCATCGCCGTCTTCGAGCAACAGGGCGACCTGTTCCTGGTACAGAAATCACTGCCGGGAGTCACCTTGCGCCAGTGGGTACGCGAGAACCTCGAACCGGACGACGGCGGGGCGTGGGGCGGGCCAGTCTCCCAACTGCGCGACATCGCCTGCGAACTCGTGGACCTTCTGCGGCTGGTGCAGGACAGCGGTTTTGTCACCCAGGACTTCAACCCCAACAACGTCATGATCCTGGAGAACAGGGAGCTGCGCCTGATCGACCTAGAGCAGCTCGCTGAGCCCGGCACCCAGGTCAAGCGCTCCCACACCCCGGCCTATGCCGCACCGGAGCGGCTCGGCGCACCGCCGTTCGGGCTCGCCCCCGCACCTTCCGCCGGCCTGTACAGCCTGGGAGCCACCTTGTTCTACCTGGTCAGTGGCGCCGACCCGGCACTCGCCCCGGACGAACCGCAGGAGCGAACCACTGCCGATCGCATCGCCCACTGGCTCCAGCGGATTGCCCCGCGCAATGCCGCGGCGCGGCTGATGGCACCGATCATCGTCGCCCTCATGGATGCGGTTCCGCAGCGACGCCCCGGTCTCGACGCCCTGCACGCCCTCCTCGTCCGAGAGGAAGAACCCGAGACGCCCCCCGCTGCCGGCCGGATCGGCGACCACGACCTGGACCGTCTGATCTCCGACGGATTCGCTCACCTGCTGGACACCATGGACCCGGCAAACGACCAGCGCCTGTGGCCATCAGGACGCAATGAGGCGGGGACCGATCCGCTGAACGTCCAACACGGCAGCGCCGGCGTACTCGGCGCACTGATTCGCGGCTGCCAGGGCGAGCCGGCACTCGTGGAAGGCGTCCAGGTGGCGGCTGACTGGACAGCGCGCCGCGTCGGACGCGAACCACGCGCGCTGCCCGGCCTGTATTTCGGCCGTTCCGGAACGGCCTGGGCACTGCTGGAAGCCGGCCAGCTCCTCGCCGACGAACGGCTTCGCCGCACGGCAACGGACCTTGCCCAACGGGTGCCCGTCCGTTGGCCGAATCCAGATGTCTGTCATGGGGTTGCCGGAGCGGGCCTCGCCCAGCTGCGATTCTGGGAGGCAACCGGAGGGGAACAGTTCCTGGCCCGGTCGCGGGCCGCGGCCGACGCGCTCGCCACGGCCACCGAACGCCGCGACGGCCAGGTGAGATGGCCAATCGCCGCTGACTTCGCCTCGGCCCTGGCGGGCGTCGTCCACTACGGCTTCGCCCACGGGGTGGCCGGCGTGGGCACGTTCCTGCTCGCAGCGAGCAACGCGGCCGACGAGCCCCGCTATGCGGAGCTCGCCATCGCCGCCGCGGACACCCTGGGCTCCCTCGTACGGTTCGATCGGGGCGCCGCGTACTGGCCCAGCGACGACAAGGGCGGACTCCTGAAGACCAACTGGTGCAGCGGCTCCTCTGGGATCGGTAGCTTCCTGATCCGGATGTGGCAGAACTGCGGCGAGGACCGGCACGCCGACCTTGCCATCCAGGCGGCCATCGCCGTCCGCCGCTCCCGCTGGCACATGGGAACCTGCCAGTGCCACGGCCTGGCCGGGGACGGCGACTTCCTGCTGGACCTGGCCGAGCTCCTGGACGACAAGCGCTATCGAGAGTGGGCGGCGGAGCTCGCGGAGAGCATCCAACCCCGTACCGCCCTGCGCCACGGCCGCCTGGTCCTGCCCGACGAAACGGGCACTTCGGTGTCGGCGGGCTTCAGTACCGGCCTCAGCGGTGTGCTGACCTTCCTCACCCGCCTGCGCGACGGCGGCTCCCGGCTCTGGCTACCCAGATCCCTCACGGCCGGGCCGCGGCCCGAGGAGGCTGCCGCGCCTGGTCGCTGTGGGTGAAAGCCCGTCATCCCGAAGGAGCCTGCGCGAGCGTGCCCTTCGGGTGGTCGCCGGGATCGATTGCCCTTGAGGGTGGCCATGGCGCGTTCGCCGGGGCAGCGGATCTTGGCGTGGGTGGTGTTGTGGCGGCGCTGCCATTGTTTGAGCCGGCGGCCCCGGAAGGGCACCCGGACGGGGCCGCCGGCTCCTTGGTACGCCTAATGCGGCACTAGCCTCGCGCTTTCATGAAGCGTGCTGTCCGGCAGGTGATCAGGGAGGCAGAAAGTGCCTCTGACCAGTGAGAGTGAGGATTGCTGAGGTCCTTGCTCCCGCCCCTGTCGGAGGCACTTTTCAGGTGAAGCAGCCAATCGGGTCCTATCCCCATGTCCTTGTCCGGAATGACGGCCGGGCCGTGGTCTCGCAGGCCGGTTCGGTCCTGCTGGTCGAAACGGTCCACAAGGCCGGCCTTGACCAAGCCATATCCGCAGCAGCCTGATCGAACGCCAGGTCAGACAAGCCCTTGGCCCCGAACAGACGATGGCTGGCCTCTACCCGGACAACCGCAGGGTGCGACCCACCGGCCGAATGGTCCTCGACCACCTGAGCGAACTCACCCCGCGGATCGGCAACGTCACCGACCCGCCCACCGCCCAGATCACCCGCGGCGTCCAACTCCACCTCCTCGACCTCCTCGGCATCGAAGTGACCCAAACCCGCTGGCCAATGACCTGAATCGGTGACCTGCGAGTACGGGGCTAGCCGATCCGGCGGCGCCGGGCGTAGGCGATCGTGAGGACGGCGACCAGCGGTCCCCAGGCGAGCAGCGGCGCGTAGCAGATGTCCATGATCACGCCCGCCGTGCCGTGCGGGAAGTCGGGGTGGTCCAGCGGCCCCTTCGGCACCAGCGTGACCGCCGCGCACAGCCCCGTCACCGCGACGGCACCCACGGCGGCCGGTATGACCGCCATCAAGGGCGGGATGCGGCGGCCGCCCAACCGCGGCACCCAGCCCGGGACCCGCTCGCCCCAAGGCTTCACCAGGCCCAGCGTCAGGCAGGCGGCCGCCTGTGAAGCCACCGAGAGGATCAGCACGTAGACCATGATCGACGTCCCCGTGTACAGCGAACCGAGCCGGCCGGTGAAGCCGACATCGACTCCGAAACCGAGCGAGAGTCGCCACACGCACGAGGGCACCGTGCAGAGCACGGTCGCCCAGGCCGCCCACACTGCCCAGCGCGGGGCGGCGATCTGGGCGTTAGACGACGAGAACTGACTGGCCATCACGGGCTCCGGTGAGGTGAGGTGGACCGACTCCTTGACGATGTCACCAGCCGGCAGGCACGGGCGTCATCCGGCCGGCCCGACCACCTCCCTCGCGCGGGGGACTCACCCCTCAGCCCCAGACATCCGCTAGCACCGAGGCCGTGGGTGTGTCGTCCCAGTGGGTGTGAGTTGCAGCGCCTGGTCCTCGCCGCCGTCGACCCGTACATCGACCGCCAGGTGCTCGCCCGGCAGGCCGCCCGCGAACAGGAGCAGCGCCGCGCCCTGGCCGCCTTTCTCGACGGCTGGGGCGCGGCGGGTGGGACAACGGGCTGGCGCGGACCGGGATCTGCTGCGGGGCCCCTTCGGGGGGTGACTCCGAAGGGGCCCGCGGAAAGCGTCGGGCTCGGCTGCGCCGCCGACCTCAGCGAGTGAATGCGTTGTTGAACTGGCCGCAGATGGTGCCCAGAGTGTCGGAGAGACCGAGCACACTGAGCGGGGTGTTGGCCTCGGCCCCCGCCTGCGGGCTGCACTCCTGGTAGGGACGGTAGTGGTCGGTCTGGTGCACGCCTTCGTTGGCGGAGGCGGTACCGGTGCTGGCGCCGGCGGCGGCCAGACCGCCGGCCGCCACTGCTGCTGCGATCATGGCCTGCTGGAACTTACGCATGGAACCCTCGGTCCTCCATTGCCTGTACGGCAGGGCTGATTTTCTTATCGTTACTGGTTGGACACCAGCAGTAACGACGGGCTGTCCCAGACGTCGCGCCCATCTCGCCGAATGACTCTTCCTGGAACCTGGCGGCGGCCAGCCACCGCCACACGGTCCGCTCCGACTTTCCCAACGCTTGGGCGACCAGGTGTACATGCGCGGCCGTCAGTTCCCGACGGCCGTCGAGGTCCAGCAGCCGAGGTATCGCCGCCGCCCGCCCGATCTTTGCCATGCCCCTCCGGCATGTGCCGTCCCTCCTTGCACCCGGTGGCTGGCACTGATGCGAACAACTCCAGTGCATTGCTCACCGGGGCCGTGGCATGGGCGGGCGGATCGGGGGCAGTCGAGGTTTTGGAGGACTGCTGTGAACCCTCGCGGTCACCACACCGCCCAGGGGAACTCCCGTCCCCTGGGGGACAGGCGAGGGAGTGCGTCCCGCGGGTGAGGGGGGGCCGGTCCCGCGGGACGCACGCGGTCATCGTCGCTGTCGCCGGCATCCACCGCCCCGGTCACGGTGGGCACCGACTCCATTTCCAGGACGTCCCCCGGGCGGCACGTCCACGGCCGCGGGGGAGCCACGGCCGCAGGCAGTGTCACCGGCCGGGGCACCGCACACGCGCTGCATCAGGTGTACACCCGCACGCCGCCCACCGGCACAGGCCGGGAAGCCCCAGCCTCCGCCAATCCACACCATCCCCGTCAGCGACCGCCCCGGCCACCGACGGGATGCGCTCTCACCAGCTGGTCAAACCGGTGTCGATGCCGTCGAGTTCGGTGCGACAGGAGCGGGTGCTTGGGCCCTTCGTGGTGGCGCGGCTCTCCATGCCCGCGTCAAAAGCCTGCGACAGCCGTACGCGAAGCCGACACCGTGATGACGACGCGTCGCCCCGCCAAGCGAACGGCAACCAACGCCGGGGAGCGGGCCGTCCCGGCGGGAGGCCTCTCGCCCGGCCCCGTTCCATGGTTGGCTCGTGGCGGCGCAATTGGCCCCCTTCGCGCTCAACCCGTTGGTCGGCACCCGATGTTGAAGGGACCACGCTGTGAAGATCTTCATCTCTTCCGACATGGAGGGCACGGCAGGGGGCGTCGACTGGGACCAGTGCAGGCCCACGGGCGCCGAGTACGGTCATTTCCGCGGCCTGCTCCGAGGCGAGGTGAACGCTGCGATCGAGGGCGCGCGGGGCGTCGGCGCGAGTGAGTTCCTCGTGAACGATTCGCACTCGGTGATGGCCAACCTCCGCCCGGACGCGCTCGTCGGCCGTGCCCGCTACCTGTCCGGCCGGCACAAGCCGCTGTACATGGTGCAGGGCCTCGACGCCTCGTTCGACGGGGTCTTCTTCGTCTCGTATCACGGGTCGATGTCCGGTCGGGCCTCCACGCTGTCGCACGCCTACAACCCGAAGGCGATCGCCGGCGTCCGGCTCAACGGCGTGCCCGCGGGGGAGAGCGGCATCAACGCGCTGGGTCGCGCTCGGGCACCGGGTGCCGGTGGTGCTGATCACGGGTGACGGGATCACGGCCGAGGAGATCGAGCCGTTCTGCCCCGGCATTCGTGCCGCCGTGGTGAAGTCCTCGGTGTCGCGCTTCGCCGCCGACAGCATGCACCCGGACCAGGCCCGTGAGGTGATCCGGGACGCCGCCCACGAGGCGGTCCAGAGCCTGCCGCACGCAGCAGTGCCCGCGATCGAACTCCCCGCCACGCTCACCGTCCGGTTCCGCAACGCGGACCTGGCCGAGATGGCGACGTGGATCAAGGGCGGTACGCGACGACGAGTTGACCGTCCACCTCACCGACGCCGACCCGATCCGCCTGTACCGCAGCTTCGTCGCCGTGGTCATGCTCACCCGGGCCATCGCCGAGTAGCCACGACGATGCAGGCGGCCGGGGGCGGCGTGCTGTCGTGGCCTGATCCCTTGAGCGCCGCGACGACCCTGGCCTCATCGAAGCTCACCGCTGATCCCCGGTAGCCCGGGTGCCGTCGTCATGACCCCCGTCTGTGAGAACTGTGCTGCGTGTGTGCGGCCAACGGCGGGTGCGCGGTGATGGAGCACCATCTCGCCGATGCCAGTCTCGGAGCAGAGGCCGGTCGGGCGAAGGCCACGCCTCCCGCCTGTAATCCGGCAAAGCGAACAGGCAAGCCTCAACTACCCCAATGGAGCACTGCAGTTGAGCGGCCCGGTCCTGTGGCCGTGGTCAATGAGTGGTCAAGATCAGCCCATGCATTTCCGTTTACTGGTTCAGGTGCAGGCTAATTCCCGTCCATTCGCGAGTAATGACCCACCGTACATTTACCTGCTCTGGCCCTGTTCTGTCCGTCCTGTTCACGGTCCCGTAACGAGTTGAGCGGACGAACCCCGGGCCGAGCCCGTTGACCGGTGCTCATCAACTCTGCTTTGCTTCCGCCCGGCGAACGGTGCCACCACAGCCCGTGGTGACAGTTCGTTAGACAAATGGGGTTCGCGTTTCGGTCCGGGGGCTTGCTTCCCTGTCTGCGGAGAGAGCAATTCCCCGCGGAACGGCTACCGCACGCCCAGGGAAATCCCCTGTGCGATCGCGGTGTTGCTTTCCGCTGCTCTCTTCATGCGGATGGTTCGGCGGGGTGGCGAGTGTCTGGTTCGGGGCGTGGCCCGGTATGCCGTCCGCCGCTGTCCAGCCGAGCGGTCACGGCCGTCGACCGACGCGCGGTGACCGGTACGAGAGAGGCACCCCCACCCATGGGTATCCCCCATATATCAAGAGCCGCGCAGCGGACCGCCCTGACCGGGCTCGTCTCGCTCGCCTTCGCCACCACCGGCCTGGTCGCGGCCGGTTCGTCCCAGGCCCAGACCGCCGCGAGCACCGGCGCGTCGGCCTCGGCCACTCCGCACGTGAAGCGGCTCTGCTCGCAGCCCATCAAGCACCGGGTGATGGCCTGCAAGGCGCTCGCCCGCACCGACGTCGTCCAGCCCCATGCGCTCACGGTCAACGCGGTGTCGCCGCTCGCCGTGCCGTCCGGCTACGGCCCGTCCGACCTGCTGAGCGCCTACAACCTGCCCGCGAACGGCGGTGCCGGTGCGACGATCGCGATCGTCGACGCCCAGGACGACCCCAACGCCGAGTCCGACCTGGCCGCCTACCGCAGCCAGTACGGCCTGCCCGCCTGCACCGCGGCCAACGGCTGCTTCAGCAAGATCGACCAGAACGGCGGCACCAACTACCCGGCCGCAGACGCCGGTTGGGCGGGCGAGATCTCCCTGGACCTGGACATGGTCTCGGCGATCGCCCCCAACGCCCACATCCTGCTGGTCGAGTCCAGCACGGCCAACATGAGCGACCTGGGCACCGCGGTCAATACCGCCGTGGCCCAGGGAGCCAAGTACGTGTCCAACAGCTACGGCGGCTCCGAGGACTCCTCAGACCTGACCGCGGACAACCAGTACTTCAAGCACCCCGGTGTCGCGATCACCGTCTCGGCGGGCGACTCCGCGTACGGCGCCGAGTACCCGGCGGCCTCCCAGTACGTGACCTCGGTCGGCGGCACCGCCCTGAAGCGGGACTCCAGCGCTCGTGGCTGGTCCGAGTCGGTGTGGCACACCAACAGCACCGAGGGCACCGGCTCCGGCTGCTCGGCGTACGACCCCAAGCCCAGCTGGCAGACCGACAGCGGCTGCTCGAAGCGCGCCATCTCCGACGTGTCGGCCGTCGCCGACCCGGCCACCGGTGTCGCGGTATACGACAGCTACCAGGCCAGCGGCTGGAACGTGTACGGCGGCACCAGCGCCTCCGCACCGATCATCGCCGGCGTCTACGCACTGGCCGGCACGCCCGGCACCGGCGACTACCCGTCGAAGTACCCCTACGCGCACACCAGCGCACTCAACGACGTCACCACGGGCAACAACGGCACCTGCTCGCCCAGCTACCTGTGCACCGCCGGCCCCGGCTACGACGGCCCGACCGGCCTCGGCACCCCGAACGGCACCACGGCCTTCGCCACCGGTGGCAGCACCGGCGGCGGCAGCGCGCTGAGCAACGGCACCTTCGAGGCGGGCACCCTGAGCGGCTGGACCTCCACCGGCTCCGCCGCCGCCAGCACCGCCGCCGCCCACACCGGCAGCTACGGCGCCCTGGTCGGCTCGTCCAGCCCGACCAACACCTCCTCCATCGCCCAGACCTTCACCGCGCCGACCGGCAGCTCCAAGGTCTCCTTCGCCTACGACGTGACCTGCCCCGACACCGTCACCTACGACTGGGCCACCGCCACTCTGAAGGACAACACGACCGGCACCACCACGACGGTCCTGCCCAAGACCTGCACCAACGGCGCCGGTTGGAAGACCGCCTCCGGCTCCCTGACCGCGGGCCACAGCTACACCCTCACGCTCACCAACAAGGACGACAACTACGTGGGTGACGAGACGTACACGTACTACGACGACGTGACTGTCTCCTGACACCAGACCGACGTGTGACGTCACCGGCACGCATCCGAACCCCTCTCCCACCGAACAGAACCTGGGGGAGGGGTTCGGGCGTGTCAGCGACTCCGCGCGGATGCGGGACGGCGGTTGTGACGTGGATGGGCCCGGAGGGCTCTCGCGACCGCGTGAGAGCCAGTGCGATCGGGTTGGGTCGCCGTTCCCTCCGGGCCCGCCCCGATGCTGCCCGGCGGATCCCGGATCACGCGGGCCGGTACGGGTGTTCACCCCGCCGGGTGAGGCTTGATGCCGCGTGGGCCGGGCAGCGGTTTCCGTCCGGCTGGTCCTGGGACGTGCAAGGGTCCCGGGGCGTCGGCCTGCCCCGGGACCCTGTCACTTCATCTGATCGCCTGGTCAACGACCGCCCGTCATCCTGGTCGCCCCACCCAGTTATGTCCAGTACGTCCCGGGTTTGGCGAGTTGGGTGGGCGGGTTTTGGGGCCGCGGGGGAGCGACTGGAGCGACTGTGGGGTGGGGGACCCTGGCCGGGCGGGTCGGGGTCCCCCGGTGGCGGGGCAGGGCCTGGGGGGGGGACACGGTTCCTTCTGTCTGTCCTGCCCGCTGGGTGGGACGCGGGTTGTCCGGGTCCGTGGGGCAGCCACTCACGGCGGGGCGCGGTGCGGTGATACTCCAGGATGGCTGTGTGAAGAGGAACTGTCCTGGATGCCAGGCGTTGCGGGAGAAGGCGGCCCGGCCGCACGTGGATCTCGCTGATCTCCTTGAGCAGGTTGCCTTGCATGAGACGTCAGCGCAGTGCGGGGAGGAGAAGCCGGCCGTGAAGCGGCCGGACCGGTAAATCCGGCGGTTGCCGGAGTGTCCGGGGCGCGTGTTCCGTCAGTGACCATGCTGGTGGGCCACCCGTCCCGGATGCGGCCATCCTGATGGCCCGAACCCCGTGCGTCCCGGACGGGGTTCGGCGGTCACCGGATGGCCCTGCGCGGCCGGGTCGGGGATGTGGAGGGGCTGGTGGCGTGGTAGGCAGGGTGGGTGTGCTCGTGGCCCGCTGACAGGTCGAGCCGCGGCGCCCACCGCGCTGTGCTGCCCGGTATGCCGGCCGGGCGGCACAGCGCATTCCGTCCGGCCGGTGCCCGGAGCGCAAGGGTCCCGGGGCTGTCTCCTGGGCCCCCGGGACCCTACGTGCGCTTCTCCGCCAGGTCAACGAGACCCCGCAGCCCAGGTCACCCCGCTTCCCCCGCCCAGTCGAGTCCGAGTTCGGCGAGTTGGGCGAGCTGTTCGCCGTTCAGCTTGTCGCGGCGGGTTTTCTGGTGGGAGACCCACCCCGAGCCGTACATCGTGGTCCTGGCCGTCGGTGGTGATCTGTTCGGTGTGGATGCGGGACGGCGGCTGGGATGTCGATGGTCCCGGATGGCTCTGCGCAATCGGCTCAGGGGCGTGGAGGGGGTGGTGGCGTGGTAGGCAGGTGGTGCGCCCGTGGTTTGGGCCGCGGGCGCACCACCGCGCTGTGCTGGCCGATATGCCACCCGGGTGGCACAGCGAATTCCGTCCGGCCGGGGGCTCGGACGCGCACAGGTCCCGGGGCCTGACGACACAGCCCCGGGACCTTTCGTGCTTCTTGAACTCTGGCCCCGGTTCAACGACTCTCCTCAGCCCAGGTCACCCGACTTCCTACGCCCAGCCCATCCCGAGCCCGGCGAGCAGTGCGAGCTGCTCACCGCTCAACTGGTCGCGGCGCATCTTCTGGTTGGAGACCCACACCCCGAGCCGTACGTCGTACGCAGCCATCGTTGATGCCGCCCGCACGCCCGCTCCCAAACGTGCACAGCCAGTGACAGCGCGCCGCCGCACGGATCAGCAGCGAGGCACGCCACGCCGGGCCGGGCAACCTGAGGCAGGCGCCTGGCCGCGCATCCGTCATTGGGAGCACTCGGTTCAGTTGAGTGCGGAGGGTTTCCCCGGCGGTACGGTGTCCGGATGTGCACGGGTCCCGGGGCTGTCTCCTCAGGTCCCGGGACCTTTCGTGCTTCTTTGCCAGGTCAACGACTCTCCGCAGCCCCAGTCACCTGGCTTTCTACGTCCGGTCCATCCCGGGCTCGGCGCGCTGCTCACCGTTCAACCGGTCGCGGCGGCTTTTCTGGTGGGAGACCCATACCCCGGGCCGTATGTCGTGGTCCTGGCCGTCGGCAGCTCGCCGCCTCACCGGCGAGTCCACCCCCACCTGGCTGGCGAGGTGCATGAAACCCCATCGACCTTGCCCCCTGGGATGAAGCACCAGGAGAAAACGACCTTTAGCGAGATCCATCAGGCCATGGGCATGGTGAACCTCGCAGCCGGCGAGTGGTTCGAACCGTTCGACACGGACACTGCCCGCTATCCCGCCCGCGGGTTCCGCCACTGACAACGCACACTCCGACACAACAGATGTGCTCCATATGGGTGAGAGCTGCATGTTTATTCGACTATCTGCCAATACCCTCTTTGTGGCCTTGTAGGGGGAATCCTTCCGGCTGATCCCCGGGTGCTGGTGCAGGTGGTTCGACGCAAGGAGCCTCGCGTGGAGATGAGCCAGAGCCCTCCCTCGGATTCGCGGATCGCCGTCGTGGGTGTGGGGTGCCGGCTGCCGGGGGGTGTCCAGTCGCTCGACGACCTGGCGTCGCTCCTGCTCTCCGGTGGGGACGCAGTCACCAGCGTGCCGCCCGAGCGTTTTGACGCCGCGTCGTTCCTGGACGGTGGGCGGCGGCGCTCAGGGCGGACGTACACCGTGGCGGGCGGGTTCCTGGAGGACATTGCGGGGTTCGACTGCGGGTACTTCTCGTGGATCTCGCCGCGGGAGGCGTCCCGCATGGACCCGCAGCAGCGGCTGCTGCTGGAGCTGGCGGTCGAGGCCCTGGACGACGGCGGCATGGATGCCGGTCAACTTGCCGGTACGGACGGCGCCGTGTTCATCGGGTGTTCCAGCAAGGACTACGGAACGCTGCAGGCAGCGCGGCCCAGGAGCGGGAACGCCTATACCATGTCCGGCACGGCCGCTGGCAACACCGCGAACCGGATCTCGCACCTGCTGGACTGGCACGGCCAGAGCGTCACCGTCGACACAGCCTGCTCCTCGGCACTGACCGCAATCCATCAGGCCTGCGAGCACCTGCACACCCGACGGTCCGGGATGGCTTTGGCCGGCGGCATCAACATCCTGATCGACCCGCATGTCTACAGCGGCTTCTCCGGCGCCTCCATGCTGTCGCCGTCCGGACGCTGCCGGGCGTTCTCCGCCGACGCCGACGGCTACGTACGGGCCGAGGGCGGCGGACTGCTGCTGCTCAAGCCGCTGTCGGCGGCGTTCGCCGACGGCGACCGGGTCCACGCGGTGATCGTGGCCAGCGGCACGAACAACGACGGCCGCACGGCGGGCCTCGCCCTGCCCAACGGCGAGGCCCAGAGTGCCCTGCTGCGAGACGTGTACGGCAACGCCGGGATCGCGGCGGACCGGCTCGTCTATTTGGAGGCGCACGGGACCGGGACACCGGTGGGCGACCCCATCGAGTGCGCCGCGATCGGTGCGGCCCTGGCACGACATCGGACGACCGGCCCGCTGCCGATCGGTTCGGTGAAGTCCAACATCGGCCACATGGAGGCCGGTTCAGGCGTCGCGGGAGTCCTCAAGGCCGTGGTGACACTGCGCGAGAGGATCGTGCCGGCCACCCTGCACGCCGAACCACTGAACCCCGAAATCGACTTCGCCGCTCTCCGGCTCCGACCCGTCATCGGCGCCGAACCCGTGGAGGTGGGGCCGGAGTCCGTGGTCGGGGTGAACTCCTTCGGATTCGGCGGCGCCAACGCGCACGTGGTCGTCAGCCCTGCCCCGCCGCAGCACCAGGGACACCGGGCCGATACCAGCGGCCCGCTGCCGGTGGTGGTGTCCGCCCGGTCCCCGGAGGCGCTCGGTGAGGCGTGTGGCCGCATGGCCGAGTGGCTCGAATCGCGTGGCGCGGGGGAGTTCTACGATCTTGCCTTCACCTCTGCGCGGCGCCGCACCCTGCATGAGCACCGCACCGTGGTCCTCGCCACCAGCCCCGGCGAGGCGGCGCGGGCGCTGCGTGGCGCGGCCCGGGGGGAGCGTCCGGCGCCCGGTCTGGCACCGGCGACGGCGGTCGAGGACGGCAGCGTGGCCTTCGCGTTCGCCGGCAACGGCTCGCAATGGGCAGGCATGGGAGCGGACCTGCTTGGCTCCGAATCGGTGTTCCGTGAGGCGGTCGAGGAGGTGGACGCAGCACTCGGCCGTCACCTGGACTGGTCTGTCGTCGAGGAGATGTGCGCGCCGGCGGAAAGCTCCCGGATCCACGCCACCGAGGTGGCCCAGCCGCTGCTGTTCGCCTTCCAGGTCGGGCTGGTGGAGCTGCTCGCGGCCCGCGGAATCCGCCCGGCCGCTGTCACCGGCCACAGCGTTGGGGAGATCGCCGCCGCGTACACCGCCGGAGCACTCGACCTGGACTCCGCCGCGCTGGTCGTCGCCTGCCGCAGCCGGGCACAGGCACTCACCGCGGGCGAGGGAAGCATGGCGGCGGTGGGGCTGTCCGAGCAGGACATCCTCAAGGCGCTGACCCCGTACGGAAACCGGCTGGAACTCGCCGGGATCAACAGCCCCGTGGACACCACCGTCGCCGGCGACACCGCGGCGCTGACCGCGCTGGGCGAGGAACTCACCGCCCGCGGGGTCTTCTTCCACCCCCTCGACCTCGATCACGCCTTTCACAGCAGAGCCATGGACACGGTCGAGGAGCCGCTGCGCGCATCGCTGGCCCAACTGCGCCCCCGGCAGCCGAGCCTGCCCTTCGTCTCCACGGTCACCGGCACCCTGCTGAGCGCGGACCAGCGCCTCGACGCGACGTACTGGTGGCACAACGTGCGCCGCCCCGTGCTGTTCGGCGCCGCGATGGACACCCTGCTTCACCTGGGCGCCGACATCCTGGTCGACGTGGGCCCACACGCGGTCCTCAGCCCGTACCTCAAGCGCCTCGCGCCGCCGCGCCGCGGCCGCACGCTGGCTGTGATCCGCACCTGCACCCGGCGTGGCGACGGCCCGGATGCCGTCCGAGGGGCCGTGGCGCACGCCGTGGCGGCGGGCGCGCAGTACGACGCCCAGGCTCTCTTCCCGACTCAGGGGCGTGTCGTGGAACTTCCCGCCTACCCGTGGCAGCGCGGACGGCACTGGAACGGCGCACCGAACTGGTGGGACAGGGTCACCAGCGACGGGACGGTGGACCGGCCGCTGCTCGGACAACGGGCCGCGGTGGCCGATCCGGTGTGGCAAGGCCACCTGTCAACGGTGCGCGCACCGTGGCTGGACGACCACCAAGTGGGCACCGCCCGTGTGCTGGCGGGCGCTGCCTATCTGGAGGCCGCGTTCGAGGCGGGCCGTGAGGCCCTCGACACGGGCATGCTGGAAGTGACAGACCTGTCGATCACAGCAGCCTGTGTCCTGCCCGGCGAGGACAGCACCGATGAGGTACTGCTCCAGACCTCGCTCGACCCGCAGACTGGAGCGGTCACCATCGCGAGCCGCACCGGCGAGACGAGCAGTTGGCAGCGGCACGCCCGGGGTCGGGTACGGCGGCTGCACCGGCTCGCGCCGGAGCGTGTCGACCTCGTCGCGCTCACGGCCCAGCTCGAGCGGCCGGAAGCCGTGTCCGACCACTACGCGGCACTGTCCCGGGCCGGAGTGCGACACGGTCCGGCCTTCCACGTGCTGACCGATCTGCGTGCCGGAGACGGCCAGGCCCTGTCCGCCTACCGCCTCCGGACCGGCACCGTCGGCTACCTCGCCCATCCCACCCTGCTGGACGGGGCGTTGCAGACCGGTGCCCGGCTGCTCACCGGGCCCGATGACGGGCGGCTGTTCCTGCCCGTGGGTATCGAGGGCGCCCGCCTGTGGCGTGAGCCCGCCAAGAGCGGCTACGTCCACGTCAGGGCCGTCACGGTCGGCGACCGGGAGGCGGTGTGGGACCTGCAGGTACTGGACCCGGACGGCCAGGTGAGCCTGGAGCTGACCGGATGCAGGCTACGCCGCTTCGACCACGAGGCAACCAGACGCCCCGCCCGTCACAAGGTCGCCCTGCGTGCTCTCCCTGTCCATGGCGGGCCCGCGACGCGTCGTGCCTTGCCCTCCCCCCGAGAGCTTCTGGATGCCACCCGTGAGGAACGCCGCCGGCTCGCTTCGGCCGCGGACGACCGCTACCCGAGGTTCGCGGAACTGAACTGGCGGGTGTTGGGCCACTACGCCGGCCTCGCTTTCCGTGAACTCCTGCCCCAGATCCAGGAGTTCGGCCTCGCCGATCTCGAAGTCGCCGGGATGCGCCCCCAGTACCGTCCGCTCGCGCAGCTGATGGCCCGGTCTGCCTGTGACAGCGGCCTGCTCGCACCGCGCGACACATCCGGTACCGCCCCCGCCCACTGGCGATTCACCGGCACCCCGCCCACCCCGGACACCCAGGTCCGTGCCCAACTACGGGAGCTGCCGCACTGGGCGGCCGCAGGCACCGTGTTCAACCGGTGCCGCCCGTACCTGGCCGACATCCTGCGCGGTGCGGCAGACCCGCGCGAGATGCTCTACGCCGACGCCGACCGGCACCTGATGTCCCAGCTGTACAGCGACGCGCCGCACTGGAGGCTCCACAACCTCTACGCTCGCGGCCTGATCCGCGAGATCGTCCGTCACTGGCCCGAGGGCCGGACGTTGCGCGTGCTCGAAATCGGCGCCGGCACGGGCGGTCTGACCGCCGCCGTACTGCCGGAGCTGCCTGCGGACCGCACCCGCTACACCTTCACCGATGTCAGCACCGCGTTCTTCGCCCGCACCGAGACCCGCTTCCGTGACCATGCCGTCATCGAATACCGCACCCTCGACCTCAACCAGGACCCCGCGGCCCAGGGCTTCGCCGACGCGAGCTTCGATCTGGTCCTCGCCGCCAACGCGCTGCACGTCGCCGCCGACGTGCACCGCGCTGTCAACCGGGTCGCCGGTCTGCTTGCCGAGGGCGGGCTGCTCCTCGGCCTGGAGAGCCTGGAAGCCGATCCCGTCAGTTCGTTGTTCGGGCTGCTCGACGAGTACTGGGAGAGTGCGGACAACCGGCGCGGCGGGCCGCCCCTGCTGTCGCGCGAGGCATGGACGCGCTGCCTGAACGGCGTCGGCTTCGACGATGTGCAGTACACAGGTGTCGCACCCGATGTCCTTCGCCAGGACACCACCGTGTTCCTTGCCCGCTTCACTGGAAGCACGGCCCTGCCGACGCCCGCCCCGCCGCACCAGGTCGCAGGGTGCTGGACGGTCGTCGCCGAACCCGCCGCGCAAAACCTCGGCGAGGCGGTGGCCACGCGGCTGGCTGCTGCGCTGACCGGCCTGGGGGACGCCGTCCCATTGCCTGCGGCGACCGGCCCCTATGCACCACCGCGCGTGGTGGTGATCCTGAACGCGGGCGATGTGACCGAGGCCGACCACGCCGAGGAATTGACCACCTGCCGTGCCCGCGCACTGCGAGACCTTGCCGAGCAACTGAGCTCTGTTGGCGGGCAGTTGTGTCTCGTCACTGCGCCCACCGGCCTCTTTCCCGCACCCGAGTGCCCGCTCAGCCCGGCGGACGCGCCGATGTGGGGTCTGGGCCGGGTCCTGGCCACCGAGTATCCGGCAGTGAGGGTCCGCTGCGTCTCGCTGCAGTCCGTCGATGACCCCGGGCCCGATGCCGAGCGGCTGGTCGGCGATCTGCTCGCTGACGACGACGCCCCGGAGACCGTTTTGACCCCGGAAGGCCGTTTCCGGCCCTGTCTGGTGTCCTCGACCCCACCGTCCCGGCGCGCGGCCCCGGGAGACCGCTTCCGGCTGCGCCTGAGCGAACCCGGCCTCCGGCACCAGCTCACCTGGATCCCCGAGCCGGTGCGGGAGCCGCGGGCTGGAGAGCTCGTGATCGAGGTGAAAGCCGCCGCTCTCAACTACCGCGACGTCATGGTCGCCACCGGACTGGTGCCCGACGAGAACGCGCCCGGCGAGGGCGGCCCCCGCCTCGGCCTGGAGTGCGCCGGCGTCGTGTCGGCGGCCGGGCCCGGCGTCACCGCCTTCGCTCCCGGCGACCGGGTCTACGCCTCCGGCTACGGCTGTCTGGCCTCCCATGTCGTGGTGCGGGCCGACCAGAGCGGACTCATGCCCGACGGCATGCGCTTCACCGAGGTGGCCACCATGCCCGCCGCGTTCCTCACGGTGCAGTACGCGCTGGAGGAGACCGCCCGCTTGCGCCCCGGTGAAACAGTGCTCGTCCACGGGGGCGCGGGCGGCATCGGCCTGGCCGCCCTCCAGTACGCACACACCCTGGGCGGCGCCGACGTCATCGCCACCGCCGGGACCCCGGCCAAGCGGGAACTGTTGCGTGCTCTGGGTGTTCACCACGTCTTCGACTCCCGCGCCCTCTCCTTCGCGGAGGACGTGCGCAGAGCCACCGCAGGCCGCGGCGTGGACGTCGTCCTCAACTCCCTTGCCGGGGAAGCGATTTCCCGCGGTCTGGAGTGTCTGCGCCCCGGCGGCCGCTTCGTCGAGCTCGGCAAGCGGGACCTTTACGCCAACACGCCCATGCTGCTCGGCCCGTTCCGCCACAACATCGCCTACTTCGGCGTGGACGTCGCCGGCCTGGCGGTGCAGGCTCCCGAAACGGCCGTCGCGCAGTTCGCCGAGCTGACCCGGCGTGTCACCGACCGGCGCTACCGGCCGCTGCCGCACCAGGTCTATTCGCCCGACCGGATCGCAGAGGCCTTCCAGAACCTGCTGCACTCCCAGCACATTGGGAAGGTCGTCATCGATCTCGCCCAGGCCCCCCTCGTCGAGCCCCCCGCCGGCAGCCTGCGCTTGGACCCCGACGCCAGCTATCTGGTCACGGGCGGCCTGTCGGGGCTGGGTGCAGCCTTTGCGGCGCACCTGGCCGAGGAGGGCGCCCGCCACCTGGTCCTCGTGGGCCGCCGCGGTGTCGGCACACCCGAAGCAGGCGCCCTGCTGGAGCGGCTCGAGGCACAGGGAGTCGACGTGCGTGCCCACGCGGCCGACATCGCCGATCCCGACGCCGTCGCCCGCATCCTCGCCGACGCGGCGGAAGGCGGCCACCCGGTGAAGGGCGTCATCCACGCGGCGATGCACATCGACGATGCGCCGCTCGACGAACTGACGCCCGAGCGCTTCGCCGCTGTCCTGCATCCGAAGGTGACCGGAACCCTCGTCCTGGACCGTGCCACCCGCACACACGGCCTGGACTTCTTCATGGTCTGTTCCTCCGTCAGCGCCACGATCGGCAACCGCAACCAGGGCCCGTACGGCGCCGCCAACGCCTACTGCGAGGCCCTGATGCGCCAGCGGCGCCAGGCCGGGCTCCCAGGTCTGGCCGTGGAGTGGGGAGCCATCCGCAGCACGGGCTACGCGGAGCGGGCCGGCCTGATGGACACCCTCGCACGAAGCGGCCTGGAAGGACTCGATCCGCACGAGGCGTGGTGTGCCCTGCGGGAACTCACCGACAGCGAGGCGGAGACGGTGCTCGTCGGGCGCTTCGACTGGCACCGCCTCGGGAAGCTCTTCCCGGCCCTCAACACCCGGCTGCTCCACGGCGTTGACGATTCCGGCCCCCAGGGCGGCGACGAGAGCCCGCAGGACGTACGGGCACGGCTGGAGGCGCTGGCGCCCGCGGCCGCCGCCGAGGCCCTCGCCGAGATCCTGGCCGGGCTGACCGCCACGGTCCTGCAGACCTCGGCCGAGCGCGTCGACCGCACCTGCCGGCTGGACCGCCTGGGCATGGACTCCCTCATGCTCGTCGAGTTGTCCGCTCTGGTCCGCAAGCGACTCGGCTGCGACCTCTCCGTACTCGAACTCACCTCGCTGCGTTGTCTCGACGACCTCGCCTGCCGCGTTCTACCGCTGATCCGGAGACAAACGTGACCGACACCAGCCTCAGCCACACGCTGGCAAAGCCGCCTCACGACCTATCCGCGCTGGCCTGGTGGCGGCCCCTCCTCGTCCAGGCCGTGGGCCTGGACGAGGAGGCCGGCCCCACCCTGGCCGCCTTCGGCCGACAGCTCCTGACGGCCTTCGAGGAGCAGGGGCACACCGTTGTGCGGCACTCGCGCGGCGACGTCGACCTCCTCCTGGTCGCCGGCCTCATCCCTGACGGCCCGGCACCCCTGCGCCACCGGCTGCCCGAACAGATGCCGCCACTGGCCGTCACCGCCTGCCAGGAACACGGCCTGCGGGTGGGCTCGCGCCAGGTGGTGGTCCTCGCCGAGATCCCCGAACGGCTGAGCCTGCTGCCGCACGCGGAGGTGGTGGAGACCGCCCGCACCGCAATGGCCCGCACCGCCGCACCCAAGATCCTCTTTGTCACCAGAGGCGAGCGCCCCGGCCAGATCACGGAGGTCACCTTCTGCACGATGGAAGGCGGACACCCCACCGAGACGGCGCCGCAGGCCGCGGACCGCATGCGCGACCGCCTGGTGGCCGCCGCCTGCGCCCGCGACATCTCCGACGCCTACCAGCTGGTGCCCAACGCCGTACCGGCACGCGTGTGGGACGCCAGCCCCGCCCCCGCCCAGCTGGCACGCGCCGGCCGCACGATGGGCGAGCTGGGACTGCTGCCACCACCCACCGCCATCGGCCAGTACGTGTCCGCCGAACTGGCCCGCCTGTACGAGCAGTACATGGGCTGGAAACGCATGAGCGAGGGAATGCTCTTCCTCGTCGACCCCGATCTCGACGCCCTGGTGGTGAGCGCCTCCGGCAGCTGGGACGTCGACAAGCGCAGCCTCGGCCGCGGCGACGTCACCATCGTCGCACTCGATCCGCCGGGCAGCCCCTTGCGCGTCCTCGCGCCGGAAGGCCAGCACCCGCTAGGACCGTCGGTAGAGGCATGGGAGGTACGCGCCTTCCTCCACGCCGCCCCCAAGGTCCGTGTAACCCGTACCACGTCGGGCGCCTGGGCGCCGCACCCGAACGGCGAACGCGAAGTCCCCCTCATCCGGGCCGGAATCCACGCCCACGTCGGCGTGGAACGGGCCGACGACGCGCACATCGAGACCGTAGCGCCCAACCGGGAACTCTTTCCCTATGGCTTCGGCTGCGGCAGCGATCTGACAGCCGAGGTCGCCGCCGACACTGTGCGGCGCTCGCGTGCCGTCCACCACCCCGACGACCCAAGGCACTACGTGCGCTGGCCGATGCTCTATCACGGTGACATGGCCGTGGAGCTGTGGAAGCCCGGCTTGCCCGCCGAACCACTGAGCGGACTGCTGGACACCTTCGCCACGTCCGTCGCCTTCCGTACCGATCACGTCGAACAGCCGGTGTGACCATGCCCACCGCACTGATCACCGGCGCGACCTCCGGCATCGGCCGGGCCTTCGCAGAACAACTGGCCCAGCGCGGCTACGACCTCGTCGCCGTGGCCCGCACCCACAGCGCTCTGGACGACCTCGCCCAGAGCCTCCACACAACGGCGAAAGTCCACGTCGAGACCATCCCCGCCGACCTCGCCACCCCCGACGGCTGCACGACCGTGGAACACCGGATCTCCGCCGGAAAACCCGTCGACTTCCTGGTCAACAACGCCGGGACCGTACTGAACCGCCCCTTCCACGCCAACGACGTATCCGCCGAAGCCGCACTGCTCGACCTCAACATCCGCGCCGTCATGCGTCTGACCCACACCGCGCTGCCCCGCATGATCGAACGCCGATCCGGCCACGTGGTGAACGTCTCCTCCTTCACCGCCCTGGGCATCGGCGGCCTGGCCACCACCTACCCCGCCAGCAAGGCATGGGTACTCGCCTTCACCCAGGCCATCGCCCGCTCCCAGGAAGTCGCCGCCAGCGGCGTCCGCATGATGGCACTCCTCCCCGGCTTCACCACCACCGACTTCTTCGACCGCAACCAGCTCGCCACCCCCAACCTCCCCTCCTGGGCCTGGCTGAGCCCCGCACACGTGGTCACCACCGCACTGCGCGACCTCGCCCGTGGCCGTTACGTCAGCATCCCCAGCCGCCGCTACAAATGCGCAGGCTGGGCCCTGCACCACCTGCCACACCCCCTCATCCGACCATTCACCTGGGACTTCACCAACCCGACCACACTCTGGGCACAACCTCGTCACCACCGACATGGCAAACGCACCCACGACTACCCCTGACGCGCGAGCTCACGACGTGCATAGCCCACTTCACCGACGCCGCCCGCTCCAGCTGGAACCCTGGCAACGCTCGCGAACGGCCGCTGGCCCTGCACCCGCTGATCTCCTGCTCGTGTCCGTGGCGGTGTCCTCGGTACGTTTGCGCTTTGTCAGTCCATCGGCGCGTCGGCCGTTGCGGCCGACTCGACAGCCCCGACGTTCCCCCGAGAACGCTGCTGACCGCCTCGTCGCTAAGCTGCCCGGCATGACCGAAGACATAGCCGGACGGCAGGTCCTGGGAGAGGAGCCGACACGATGACGGACGGTTTGGCGTGGATCGGCGAGCACTGGTACAGCGGTGCGATCGTCAAGGACGGGATGCTCTCGGACATCTGCCTCACGGCGGTGCGGGGCGTGGATCCGGTGGACCTCGTAGTGCGCCTCGGTGCCGACCGCCGTATGGCCGAGCAGCCGCCGCTGTTCAAGGATGTCGACAGGCAGCTGAGGGTGGACCCCGGTGTCAGTGTGGCGATGTTCGGCCGCAGCGGTGAGTGGGCCTATGTCGTGGAGATAGAGCGGTCCACCTGGAACCTCATTTTTCTCGACCGCCTGAGCCAGGAGACGCTGGTCGACCAGGGCCACGAATTCATCTGCCTGGACCGCTTTCTGCACGAGCACCCGTGGATGTACTTTACCGACGCCGCAGGCGAATTGGCTTCCGGCGAGCCTGGTGACAGCCTGCTGGAGGCCCCCTTCCCGCCCGGGGACCGGCTCGGGACGTTCGCCGCACTGGACGCGGCCATGCGCGAGGCCGGCGCGGTGCGGGAGACCTTCCCCGGCTGCGAGGACCCCGAGGACGAGGATGAGGAGCTGGCGAAGCGGCTGTTCGGGGCCGTAGGAGAGTATTTCGGGCTGTCGGTGCCGCGTCGGGAGATCGAGCTGGGCCTGCTCCCTGCGGTGCGCCTGCCCTCGCCGGTGTAAAAAGACGACAGAAAGGGGCCCCTATTCCCGCTGAGGAAATAAGGGGGCCCCTTTTATGCGCGGAGTGGCGCTATCAGTTGTTCGCGGTCATGGTGCACTTCACGGCAGTGCTGTCGCTGGAGCACGCCGCGCGCATGTTGGTGTTCAGCCAGTACGGGTCGCGGTCCAACAGTCGCTGGCTCGCGTTGAAGCTCCCGAATCCGGCCATCGAACCGCTGTTGTCCTGCCCGGAGATCGCGGACCGTCCGCAGACCTCCTTCCACGTCGGCACGAGGCCGTCGATGTTGAACAGGTGCACGGCGGTGTCCTGCTTCTTCGCGAGGGTCTGCACGCAGGCGTCCCCGCTCTTGACCGGGTTGAGACCACCCGCGAGCGAGGGCATCCCGCCGCTGTTGTAGGTGGCGTTGAACGCGAACTCGTCGCAGTTCGGCCTGTCGGTCGGGCCGTTGAGTGCGCTCGTGTCGCCATTGTTCGCGGCCCATTTATCGGGGCAGATGACCGTCCGGTTGCCGCTGATGTCGCCGTCGGGCAGGAAGTACAGCGGCTTGGCGTCGGCCTTGCTGCCGGGGTGGTTGGCCAGCTTGTGCTGGATCAGCCACGCGTGCGATGAGGCTTGCGGGTACTTCGCCGCGTTGAAGGTGTAGGTCGGTACGTAGTTGTGGAACACGCAGCCGATCGTCGGCACCTTGTTGACGATCTTGGTGTTGTCGCACCGGATCTGGTCGGGGGCTCCGCCGTGCTCGATGTCGCCGCCCGCGACGTCCATGAAGACCGCCGGGGTCGACTGCACCGTCTTGCCCGGGATCTTCGGGTTGCCCTGGAGTGCGACTGCGACGCCGAGTTTCATCACCTGCGGATTGGTGGTGTTCGGCCCGGTCAGGGTCGGTCCCCAGAGGTAGGACGCGTCCGAGACCACGCTGTGGTGGTCGCCGGGCACCCATGCGGCGCCGGCCTGCCAGCCGCCGACATTCGTGTCACCGCAGTTGCCGGAGGGCTCGCAGTCGATCTTCGGGGCGTCCAGGGTGAACGCGGGGATGGTGGGCGGAACGTCCACGTTGGTGACGTTGATCCGCTCAGTGATGTTCCCGGAATTCTGGTCGAGCTTGCGCTCGTTGACCACCAGCGCCGTCACGGTGCCCACGGGGGCGTTGTTGAGGGACGCCTCCCACTCCATGGTGAACGACGAGCACTCCTCGAAGCGCGTGGTCCACAGCCCCTGCGGCGGGTTGGCCGGGTCGCAGTTGCTGACCAGGGACGCCTTCGCGGCGCCCTTCGCCTGCTCGCCGGTTGCCCGGTGGGGGGTGAAGTTATGGCCGTTGTAGGGCTCGGCCTTGCCGCACACCTTCACCCCGTCCGAAGAGGTGGTGCAGTGGGTTCCGGACGTCCCGAGGACGCCCGAGCGGTTGCGGCTCTGGGGCGCCGGTGTCTTCCACGGGGAGGCCGGTGCCAGGGTATTCGTGTACGGCTGGACGGTCTGGTCCGGGTTCGGCGACGCCGCGTTGGGGTTGGGCAGCGTCAGATCGACGGGCAGCGTGATGGTGAATTTCGCCCACGGCGACCACTCGCGCTCGTAGTGGGCGCCGTCGTAGGCGGACGTGCGGAAGGCGTAGGTCGTACCGGGGGTCAGATAGCCGAAGTCGATGGTGACGGAGGCCTTCGTGCCGGATTTGACGTAACCGGAGACGGGTGTTCCGTAGGTGTTCTTGTTCGTGGTGTCGATGTGCGCCTTCGGCGAACCGTCCGGCTTGAGTGTCCAGACGTCGAACGTCAGGTCGACGTCATCCCCGTCCGGGTCGGTGACGGTGTTCTGGAGCGTGACGTTCGAGCGGTCGACCTGCCACGTGCTACCGCTCTTCTGGAACGGCGGTCCGGCTTCCGGGTTTTTTCCGGAGGCGGGGATGCCGGGGCCGGCGGTGGCTGCCAGGCTGTTTGCGTGCCGCTGTTCACCGGCTGCCGGTGTCTGCGAGGGCGAGGAGGTGAGCGTGGGTTTCGTCAGCCCGGCTGCGGTCGGTGCCGTTTCAGCGGATGCTGGCACGACACCAGCGAGGGTTACCAGTGCTGCGCCGATGACCGCTCGGGACCACCAGCGTTTATATCTCTGCACGAAAAATCATGCCCTTCCCCATACGGATTTACGAACATACGTTCGGGTCGTATCCAAGTCGAGGACCCTACGGGGAAGGGCACGGGGAACCACAGACCACTCTCGGCCATTCACAGGATCAGGCCGAAAACCGCCGTACGTTATTCGCTTCTGGGGCATTTCCGGCGAGCGCACCGCCGACTACATCCGCACCACGGATCACCTGCCGCCGCACTGCACGCTGGATCAGCACCAGGTGTGGCACGAGAAGAAGCGCGCGCATGGAGGGGTGGCTGCCTGCGGCGTGCACCCGCCGGACCGTGCCTACGTCCGGCGCTGGCTGGCCCGCCACGGCGCGGTGTAAGACACCTCCGTAGGGCAGCAGATAGCCCCCGCCGGCTCGGTGTTTTCGCCGTCGGGGGGCCAGGCGGCGTTCTGGCGGGGTGCGAGGTGTCCGTGGGCGTGGCGGTAGGTGGCGAGGGCCCGGAGTTTGGTCTCCCAGGCTTCCTCGCCCGGCTCCCACACCATGCCTTCGTCGTCGAGCTGCTTCTTGCGGTGGTTTTCGAGCAGGCCCGCGCGCAGGGCTTTGCGTTGCTGGTGGATCCAGCGGCCGAGGGGGTAGGTGGTGGTGGCGCCGGCCCGTGTTTCGGCGGTGTAGGGGACGGCGCACAGGCCGGTGATGTGGTTCTCCGCCCGCCACCGCCTTAGAGGTCCTAACAGAAGTGGTTGTTGGTGTGACCGTCGGCTTGGCTGTTCGTTGGTGTGGGTGTGGGGAAGAGACAGTCGCGGCCGTGGAT
>NZ_JBIWHT010000037.1:0-56040 GCF_044764265.1 Streptomyces sp. NPDC094147
GCCTACCTCGTCGGGGACCGGTTCGTGCTCCTCAAGCGCGGCACGATGACCGGCAGCCATCTGCGCTCCGCCATCACCCTGGACGAACTCACCCGTCAGATGGCGGGCGGCAGCGAACTCGAAGAACTCAGCCACGAACTCCAGCGCGGCTCATTCCAACACGCGACTTCTGTCAACTGACCGATTTATCCCCGCATATCCCAAGGATTGTCTCCTTTAGGAATTGGAGCATTTGTAGAAATAGCGCATTCGCTTGGGACGTCGTCCCGTACCGCCTGCCGACCCTCGTGCGCACGCCGACGGCCGGTCGACTCGCCCTGGCTGACGTCAGGCTGGCGAGGCCTCTGACCTGCCCAAATACTGTTGACGCCGAGATGGATTTGCGAATATGAAGTGACCGAAAATGATTGATCCAGACGTCAACTCTCTGGTAATTTCACCCGCCGATGTCTTCACATGTGCCACGCCGAGTGCGGCTTCCGACCCAAGTCGCCGCGAGGTCACGCTGATTCTTCAGGAGCCGTCTCAGATGCAGCAAAAGCCACTTTCCGCACCTCCTATAGCGGTGATCGGCATGGCGGCGCGTTTCGCGGGAGCCGGCGATGTCGAGCAGTACTGGACGAACCTCGTGGAGGGCGTCGAGTCGACCAGCCGGCTCGCCGGGAACGAGCCGGGCGACGGGGGTGCCGCGTCAGAGGGCGGCGACCGTGACGGGTTCGTGCGTGCGGTCGCGAAGGTCAGCGACATCGAGTGGTTCGATGCCGACCGCTTCCGCGTCGCGCCGACCGAGGCCGTCATCATGGACCCGCAGCAGCGCGTGCTCCTCGAGGTGGCGGCCGAGGCGCTGGAGGACGCGGGCTACGCCGGCGAACGCGCCCCCGTCGTCGGCGTGTTCGTCGGCTGCGGCGAGAACCACTACTTCCGCGAGTACGTGGCCCCGACGGAGGCTCGCGCGGGACGCACCGGCGACGTCCGCATCACGCTGGGGAACGAAAAGGACTTCCTTGCCCCGCGGCTCGCGTTCAAACTCGGCCTCACCGGGCCGGCCATCACAGTGCAGACCGGCTGCGCCACGGCGCTCAGCGCCGTCGCGCTCGCCTGCTCGGCACTGGCCGCCGGTGACTGCGACATCGCCCTGGCCGGTGGCGTGAGCCTGCTGATGCCCGACGTCGAGGGCTACACCCACGCCGAGGGCGGGATCCTGTCGGCGGACGGGCGTTGCTGCGCCTTCGACGCCGAGGCCTCGGGGACCATTCCCGGTTCCGGCGCCGGAATCGTCGTGCTGAGGCGCGACGCCGACGCGCAGGCCGACCGTGACCGCCGCCGGGCCGTGATCCGCGGCTGGGCGGTCAACAACGACGGCGGATCGCGCGCCGGATTCACCGTGCCGAACATCGACGGGCAGGAGTCCGTGATCCGAGCCGCGCTCACCCGCGCGGGCGTCGCCCCCGACGAGGTCGGCTATGTCGAGGCCCACGGCACCGGGACAGCGATCGGTGACCCGGTCGAGTTCGAGGCGCTGAGACGCGTCTTCGGGACCACCGGCCGACCGGCCCGGACCCTCACGCTCGGTGCGGTCAAGCCCAACATCGGCCACACCGACGCGGCCGCGGGCGTAGCGGGGCTGATCAAGGCGACGCTTGCCGTCGAGCGGGCCACCGTGCCTGGGACCCTGCACTTCCGCTCACCGAACCCCGCCATCGATCTCGATTCGACCCCCTTCGTCATTACCCCCAAGACCCTGCCATGGGAGGCCGAGGGCCCCCGGATCGCCGGGGTCAGTTCGTTCGGTCTCGGCGGGTCCAACGCGCATGTGGTGATCGAGTCCGCGTCCGCCGAGCCGGGTGCACCCGCCGTGCGCTCGCGGCACATCCTCGCCCTGTCCGCGCGCAGCGACGAGGAGCTGGCCCGGATGCGGGAGCGGCTCGCCGACCGGCTGGAGGCGATGCCCTCGCCCGACGCCGACGCGCTGGCCGACATCGCGTACACGCTCGGAGTCGGGCGGGGCAGGTTCGCCCGGCGCTGGGCGGCCGTCGTCACCGAACGAGGCGATGCCCTCGGCCAGTTGCGTGCCTCAGACGAGTCCGGCCGGCCCACCGCACGGTGGTCGCTGGTGCTCCACGGCACGCCCGCCGAACTGGCCGCGATGGGTGAACGGCTGCTCGCCACCGAGCCGTTGCTGCGCGGCGCACTCGCCGATCTGGCCGGACGCGCAGATCTCGGCGGTCTCGCCCCGGAACAGGCCGGCGCGCTCGCCGCGCTCGGCATCGCCCGGATCCTGACCCGGCTCGGCCTGACCTTCTCCCGGGTGGACGCACCGAAGTGGGCCCGTCCCGCCGCACAGTGGCTGGCCGGCGGCGCCGATCCCGCGACGCTCGCGGCGGCCCTCGACGCCTGCACCCCCGACACCGACGCCGGGTCCGTCCGTGACGGCGTCGGCCAGATACTCCTCGGCCCGTCCTTCGACCTGGCCGACGTGGTGGCCGCGGCCTGGCGGGCGGGCGTCCCGGTCGACTGGGCCACGTACTACGGCGACGAGCCGCGCGGCCGGGTCCCCCTGCCGACCTACCCGTTCACGCGCCGCCGGTTCTGGCTGGAGCGTCCCGAGCCGCAGTCGGCCCCGGGCGGCGACACCCCGCAGACCTCGACCCGCGCCGACGGAGTCAGCATCATCGACTACGTCGAGCAGGTCTGGCGCGAAGTCCTCGGTGTCGAACACATCGACCGGGACGCGCAGTTCATGGACGGCCTCGGTGGCGACTCGTTGCACGCGGTGGAGATCGGCGCCCGCCTGAACGAGGGGCTCGGCCTCGATCTTCCGCTCGACCTGCCGTTCATCGCGCCCACCATCACCGCCACAGCAACCTTCATCGAACAGGCCCTGGCTACGGAGGCAACCTCATGAGCACCATCAACAACAACGACGTCCTAGTCCGCCGACTGGACGTGACCGCCCGCGTGACCGACCAGGTGGTGGACCTCAGCGAGCGCCCCGAGGGGGGCGTACTCCTTGAGACCCTCATCGGCCGCTACGTACTCGACAGCGACGGCCGCGTCGTGTGGCTGCTGATCGACGGGCGGCGCGACGTCGCCCAGGTCGTCGAAGGCGCCGCCGAGCGTACGGGGCTGCCGGTCGCGGAGGTCGAGCAGCAGGTCCAGGCCCTGTGCGGCCGCCTGCTGGAGCTCGGTCTGGTCGAACGTGCCACCCCCGCCGACTCCGTGCCGCTCGCACCGGCGGCGGTCGCCGGATGACTCGCCCGGCGATAACCCGGGTCGGCCTGCAGCTCGCCGGCTACTCCTTCCCCGGAACCATGGACAACCAGCTCTTCGAGCGCGTTGTCGAGATCGCGCACACCGCCGAGGCCGCCGGCTTCGACAGCCTGTGGACCATGGACCACGTCCACCAGATCGCCTCCGTCGGCGAGCGGGACGAACCGATCCTGGAGGCGTACACGACGCTCGCGGCGCTGGCCGCCGTCACGTCGACTGCACGTCTGGGAGTGCTCGTCTCCTGCAACGGATTCCGCAACCCCGCAGTGCTGGCGAAGATGGTGACCACCATTGACGTCATCAGCGGCGGCCGCGCGATCCTCGGCATCGGCGCGGGCTGGCACGAAGAGGAGTGCCGCGCCTACGGGCTGGAGTTCCAGTCCACCCGGGAGCGCCTGGCGGGGCTCGCCGAAGCGGTCCAGATCTGCCGGGCGATGTTCACCGAACAGGCGCCGCGTTTCTCCGGCACGTACCACCGGGTGGACGAACCCCTCAACGTGCCGGGCCCGTTGAGCCCCGAAGGACCGCCGATCCTCATCGGCGGCGGCGGCGAGAAGGTGCTGATCCCGATGGTGGCCCGGTACGGGGACGCCTGCAATTTCTTCGGCGGACCGGCCACCGTGCGCCACAAGATCAAGGTGCTGGAGAAGGCGTGTGCGGCCGTGGGCCGCGACAGCGCCGAGATCACCAAGACGTGGCTGGGCCACGCGATCATCACCGAATCCGAAGAGGAACTGCAGGAAGCGCTGGAACGCCTCGGCACGCTGCTGGGTCTGGCGCCGAGCGCGGTGCGGGGCTTCGCCCTGTGCGGTACGCGCGAGGAGGTGCGGCGCCAGGTCGCGGAGTACCGCGCGGCCGGAGCCGACGGCGTGATCGTCACCGTTCTCGATCCCGGCGACCTCGACCACCTGCGCCTGGTCGGTACGACGCTGCGGGAGGCCATGGATGAGTGAGCCGACCAGCTCCGCAGGGACCGGACCCGACCTCGACGGGGACCCGGGCGAGGTCGTCGGGGCGGTGTGGGCCCAGGTCCTCGGCCTGGACTTCGTCGACCCGGAGATGGGCTTCTTCGATCTGGGCGCGACCTCGGCCATGGTGCTCGAAGTGGTGCGGGTACTGCGCCGGCGTTGGCCGCGCATCCAGTTCGTCGACGTCTTCGCCCACCCGACGGTCGCCCAGCTCGCGGCTTTCCTCGCCGATGAGTAGGCGGACCGGGCGAGGTGGGCGGCTACGCCAGGGCGGTACGGATCTCCCGGGCGAGCTCCAGCCAGGCGCCGCCGCCGAAGAGGTGGTCGGCATCGGCGATCTCGCGGAAGTCGGCGGCGCCCGTGGTCTCCTGGCGCCATCCGTCGACGTCGGCGCGGCTGAGCTCCTCGTCGCGGGCTCCGTAGAACACCGTCAGCGGGACGTCCAGCGGGGCGCCCGGCGCGTACGCGTAGTCGGCGACCAGCTTCATGTCCGCGGCGAGGATCGGAAGCAGCACGGCGAGCAGTTCGGGCTCTTCCCGCAGACCTTCGGGCACGTAGCGGGTGAGGTCCTGTCCGGAGTCGATGCGGCTGTCCGCGAGGGCACGCGGCGGGAGCTGCGATCCGACGAGCAGGTGGACGACCTCGGGGCCCTCGCCCGACCGGTGCAGTTCCTTGGCCACCTCGTAGGCCAGGAGCGCTCCGGAGCACTGGCCGAACAGCGCGACGCGCGGCGCCTGAAGCGCTGCCAGCTCACCGGCCAGTTCGGTGACGACCTCGGCAAGGGACGTCGCCGGCGGCTGCGTCTGCCGGCTCTCGCGGCCGGCGAGCCGGGCGCCGTACACGGACGCCGCGTCGCCGATCACCGACCCCCACGCGCTGAACGGAGTCGCCCCGGCACCGGCCCACGGAATACATACGAGCGCTGTGTTATTCCCCGGTGCTGAACTCCACGGAACGAGCACCGGTGATTGCTTCGACATACCCATCGAATTCGATATGACCATGGGCACGGAGCTTAGCATGATGCGCTTCGAATCCGCAGCATCAATTTAGTCCGAGAAGATAGCGTCCGGCTCCGGAAGCTATGCCCGACATGACCATCTCTGCCATCCCGGGAGGATTCTGATGTTTAACCCCACTATTGAGGTCATCGCCGCCCAGCCGCCGGTTCTCGACCCGCCGAATCTTTCGTTCTCGGCGATCCTCAAGCATTTCCCCGGCCTGGCCGAGGCAAAAGCCGTCTGTATGACGGGCTCGACGGCCGCCGGGTGGGGAAACACGTTCAGCGATGTCGACATCTACGCGTTCTCCGACAAGGACCTCGACCTTCCCATCGACGAGACCATGGAGACCTGGCCGGGCTCCGACCCGAGCGGGGTCAGCTGGCACAACTGGATGGGCGTCTACGACAACGCGCGCATCGATCTGAAGGTGTGGCCGACCGACACGCTCGCCAGGGCGCTGACGCCCTACCTCGGTAACGAGGCCGAGTTCTGCACCACCGGCGACTTCCTCCAGGACTTCATCTACCGGCTCTCCATCGGCGTCCCGCTCAAGGGCGACGAGTTCTTCCAGGAGATGCGGGACCTGCTCGACAGCTCCTCCTACCGGCGGGCGCTCGCCCGTTCGCTGAAGGCCGACGCGGAGAACTGCCTCACCGACGTCGCGGGCCAGCTCGACTCCGGTGACGACATGACGGCCCGCGTGTCGGCCGGTCTCGCGGCGGGCTTCGTCGCCGACGCCGCCCTGGTCCTGGCCGGGCAGCTGTGTCGCCGCAAGAAGTGGCTGCTGCGCCGCATGGAAAGCACGCCGGGATGCGGAATCACCGTCGACGAATACCGCTCGATGGTCCTGGACGGAACGCGCCCCGGGGAATTGGACGGGGACTGCGCCCGGCGGGTCGCTCGCTGGTCGCAGGCGCATATCGTCCGGCTTGAGGACGCCTTCCTCTCCGCCTCCTGAAACACCGCCGGAAAGCGATGTGGTGCCCGGTTGTGCGGAGGCCTCGAAAGCCGGGCTGATTCGCGGAGCCGCACCGCGAACAAATCACTTCTGGGCACACTGCAATTAAGGAGAATATCGAGTGAGCACCCGGCGAGGGTTCGCGTGGCGCGCCCCACGAATAGGCGAGCCGCTTTTTTGGCCCGTACCAGCCATCGGCGTGAGCCTCCCGGCCCCGGCCGGTGCGGCCGAGCGTGCCGCGACCCTTGCCGGGGTGGCCTCGTGAGCATGACGAACCCGTTGACCAAGCTCCGTACCGCGGTGCGCGGGCCCCAGGAGCCCCGCCAGCGGTTGCTGGCGCTGTCGACCATTGTCAACACCATCGGCATGGGCATGTTCCTCTCCGCGGGAACGATCTTCCTCATCCGGTCCGCCGGGCTCAGCCCGACCGTCACCGGTGTGGGCCTCACCGTCGGGTCGCTGGCCGGCTTCGGCGCCGGAGTGGTGATCGGGGACCTGGCCGACCGTCGCGGCTCGCGAGAGGTCGTCATCGCCTCCATGCTGCTCGAGGCGGTGGCGAGCGTCAGCCTGCTGCTGGTCCACAGCCTGTGGCCGCTGCTGATCATCGCCGCGGTCGCCGCCATCGGCCGGGCCGGAACGGTCAGCGCGCGCGGCGCGATGATCGGTGTGCTGGCCGAGGAGGGCAAGGGCCCGCAGCTGCGGACCTATCTGCGTGCGGTGACGAACGTCGGGCTCGCGGTGGGCACCATCGGCGCCGCGGTCGTCCTGGCCATCGACACCCGCGCGGCGTACGTGACCATGATCCTCATCGACACGGTCACCTTCCTGATCGCCGCCGGCATTCTCACCCGGCTCCCGCGTCTTGCTCCGACCCGTACGGCCAAGGAGGACGAGAGCGAGGAGGAGGGGGACGCGAAGAGCCGGCCCCGCTGGCTGGCCCTGCGCGACCTGCCCTACCTGGGGCTGACCGCGGCCTCGTCGGTCGCGAGCCTGCAGTACTTCGTGCTCATCCAGGCTCTTCCCGTGTGGATCGTCCTGCGCACGTCGGCGCCGCGCTGGATGGCCGCGATCGTGCTGTTCCTGGAGGCGGCCATCGTCGCCGCCACCCAGGTCCCGGCGACACGGTCCATCAACGGGCCGCGTTCGGCGGCGCGGCTGCTCGCGGCCTCGGGCCCGCTGTTCCTGCTCTCGTGGATCCTGATCGCGGTGGCGGCCGGTCCCGCCGCGTGGATCGCGATCACGCTGCTGCTCATCGGCGTCGTCGTGCACTCGCTGGCCGAGGTGTGGCAGGCGGCCGGCACGTTCGAGCTGTCGTTCGCGCTGGCCAAGCCGGAGGCGCAGGGCCAGTACCAGGGCGTGATGGGCCTCGGGCACGGCTTCGCGGAGGCCGTGGCGCCGCTCGTCGTCATCACGATGTGCGTCAACTGGGGCAAGCCCGGCTGGATCGTACTGGCGGTGATCGTCACCGTCGCGGGCTTCCTGTGCGCGTTGGTCGAACGGCTCTGGTCCCGGTCGAACCCGCCGGTCGCGGCCGAGGCCGTAGCCGGCGAGTGAAGTGGGGGCTGGGGCGCGTCCGGCGCCCCGGCCCACGCGGGCCTCAGGCGCGGGTCACCCAAGGGAGCCCAGCAGGTTCAGAAGGCGCGCGGCCTCTTCCGTCACGGCCTCGCGCCCGGAACGGAAGCACACGCGGGAGTCGCTGAGCGCGGGGTCGGCCTCCAGCGTGGCCCGGAGCGCACGGGTGAAGGCCCGGGTGAGGTGTGAGGAGATATTGATCTTCGTCATGCCGGCGGCGACGGCCCGCATCAGCTCTTCGTCGGACACCCCCGACGACCCGTGCAGCACCAGGGGCACCGGCAGCTTCGCGCTGAGCCTGGTGATCAGCTCGTGGTCCAGCACGGCGGTCCGCTCCCGCATGCGGTGCGAGGACCCGACTGCGATGGCGAGCGCGTCGACATCGGTGTCGGCGATGAACGCGAGCGCCTCCGCCGGATCCGTGCGCACTCCCGGTGCGTGCACCCCGTCCTTGCCGCCGACCTTGCCGAGTTCGGCCTCCACGTACACCTCGCGCTCATGGCACCAGGCCGTGAGCTCCGCGGTCGCTGCCACGTTCTCCTCGTACGGGAGCGCGGAGTGGTCCACCATCACCGACCGCACCCCGGCTTCGACGCCTTCGCGGATCGCGGCCGGATCCGCCAAGTGGTCGAGATGTACGGAGAGTTCGGCCCGGGATGCCGCGGCGATCTCCAGCGTCGCGCGGGTGAGGGGCAGCATGCTCCCGTGGTAGTCGATGCAGTTCTTGCTGATCTGCAGGATCACCGGGATCCCCGTGATCTCAGCGGCTTCGACCAGTGCCTCGGCGGTCTCCAGATGGATGACGTTGAAGGCGAGCGCGCCGGTGCCCGCGGCGCGTGCCCCGTCGACGATGGCACGGGTGGAAACGAGGGTCATGGCGGCGACTCCTGTGTGGGCGGCCTGGATCAATCCAGGCGTGAGCATGCCATACGCACACCCCATGGCTCACCCGTACGGGATCACTGCCCACTCTTGACAACAGCGGGCGCCCGGCGGCCTGTTGAGGTCGCCGGGCGCCCGGTCTGCTGCGGCTCAGCGCCGGTCGTCGCGGTCCGAGGCCTCCGTCTCGGCCTGCTTGGCCTGCACGTCGGGGTCGAGTTCCTCCTCGGGGCCGCTGCCGTCCACCGAGGTGAGCGGCGGACGGTCGGCGACCTCGGTCGGCTCCGGCGGCTCGACCAGCCAGTCCGGGTTGGCCTGCTTGTCCCACCACCGCCACGCGGCGAACGCGCCGCCCGCCAGGATGCCGACGACCAGGAGCCCCTTGGCGCAGCGGGCGGCCCTGGCCTTCCGCTGGTGCTTGCGCACGAGCCTCTGGATCTCCTTGGGCGAGACCTGGCCGCGCAGCGCCGCGAGAGCGGCCGTGGAGCGGGCCAGGGCCTCATCGCGCAGGGGCTGGGCGGCGGCGACCGCCTGCTCCACGCGCGGCCCGGCGTACTCGGCGGCCTGCCGGGCGGCCCGGCGCGAGCGCGCGGCCGCCTGGTGCGCCACCTCGTCCACCCTCGGCGGCACGCGCGGCGCGACATGGGCGTCGTACTGCTGACGGGCCTGCCGGCGCGCCTGGAGCGCGGCCTTCGACATCTTCGGCGCGACGTGTACGCGCGCCTCCTGCGCATAGTGCTGCGCGTACTGCGCGGCCTGCTGCCTGGCCGAGTCGGCGTAGGGCGCCACCACTTCCGCGGCGTGCAGCACGCTCTCCTTCGCCGTTCCGGTTGCGGCGCGCACGCTCTCCATGCGGGTCACGTGATCCTCCTCCTTGGTGGCGGTTCGGTATGTCGCCTTTCCACCCATCTCGAAATCATGCCTGTCCTGCGGGTACCCGGCATGTGCGTCATGGCATCCGGGTGGGCGTCGCGTGTCGGAAGCAACCGCGGGCGCGGTCCTGGAGGGAGCTCGCGGACGACGATGCCACGGCCTCGGGCGGTACGGGGCGGTTCGGCGGGTATCCATGGGTAACCGGGCGCTTCCTCCGGCCGGTCCGGTCCGTGCGAGGATCGTGGGACGTCAGAGCAGACCTTTAAGGAAGGCAGATCGTGGCCGAGCAGCTTTACGCCACCCTGAAGACCAATCAGGGCGACATCGAGATTCGGCTCCTGCCGAACCATGCCCCCAAGACGGTCCGGAACTTCGTGGAGCTCGCCAAGGGCGAGCGCGAGTGGACGAACCCCCAGACCGGCCAGAAGACCACGGACCCGCTGTACGACGGCACCGTCTTCCACCGGGTGATCTCGGGCTTCATGATCCAGGGCGGCGACCCGCTGGGCAACGGCACCGGCGGCCCCGGCTACGAGTTCGCCGACGAGTTCCACCCGGAGCTCGGCTTCGACAAGCCGTACCTGCTGGCCATGGCGAACGCGGGCCCGGGTACCAACGGCTCGCAGTTCTTCATCACCGTGTCGCCCACCGCGTGGCTGACCCGCAAGCACACCATCTTCGGCGAGGTCACGAGCGACGCCGGCAAGAAGGTCGTGGACGCCATCGCCGGCACCAGGACCAACCCGCGCACCGACCGCCCGGTCAACGACGTGATCATCGAGTCCGTCGTCGTGGAGAGCCGCGAAGGCTGATCTCCGGCTCCGCAGGGAACCTTTCCGCCCCGCTCGTCCGTATGACGAGCGGGGCGGAGCTGCTGCACGAGGACGAGGGAGCCCGATGAACCAGGACCAGGAGCAGGCGCGGCAGTCCAGCCTGCCCAGCTGCTACCGCCACCCGGGCGTGGCGACCGGCATCAGCTGCACCCGCTGCGAGCGCCCGATCTGCCCCGAGTGCATGATCAGCGCCTCCGTCGGCTTCCAGTGCCCCGAGTGCGTCCGCACCGGCTCCGGCACCGGCCACCCCCCGACGGCGAACCGGCCGCGGACGCTGGCGGGCGGGATCCTCGCGGCGGGCGACCCGCAGCTGCTCACCAAGATCCTCATTGGTCTCAACGCCGTGATGTTCCTGGTGCAGGAAGTGGTCGGGGACCGGTTCACCGATGCGCTCTTCCTGCTGGGCCGGGCCGGCGTGCCGGGCTTCGACGGCGCGCAGGGCGTCGCCGAGGGCCAGTGGTACCGGCTGGTGACCTCGATGTTCCTGCACGGCGGCGTCGTGCACATCCTGTTCAACATGCTCAGCCTGTGGTGGCTCGGCGGCCCCCTGGAGGCCGCGCTCGGCCGGGCCCGCTATCTCGCGCTGTACTTCGTCTCGGGTCTGGCCGGCGGTGCGCTGACGTATCTGATCGCCAGCCCCCTGGAGCCCTCGCTCGGCGCGTCCGGCGCGATCTTCGGCCTGTTCGGCGCCATGGCGGTGCTGATGCGGCGGATGAGGTACGACATGCGGCCGGTCATCGGGCTGCTCGTGGTCAACCTGATCCTCACGTTCAACCCGTGGATGGGCATCGCCTGGCAGGCGCACGTGGGCGGTCTGGCCGCGGGCGTCCTGGTCGGCATCGGCATGGTCCACGCCCCGGCGAACCGGCGCGCCCTGGTGCAGTGGGGCAGCTGTGCGCTGGTGCTCGCCGTGTCGGTCGTCCTCGTCGTGATGCGTACCGCTGCGCTCACCTGACCACAGCGGGTACGAGCTTTCCCCAGAGTTGTCCACAACAAGTGCCCGAACTTGTGCACTGGGTGGAGAACGCCTGTGCCCCTCGCCTCTGACCTGGTTGTTTCCAGGCGGGGCAAGGGGCACAAGGGCTGTGGAGGGCGGTGGAACCAGTCACACCGGCGTCAACTTCCCGGAAGTTATCCACAGATCGTCTGAGTTATCCACTCCCGGTGGATAGCGCTGTGGATAACTGGGGGCAGAGCTTGCGCCGGGGCGGAGAATCCGCCCCGCCGCCCCCGGTCGGGAACCCCAAGGGAGAGTCGTTACTTCCACTGCGTGGAGACGCCGAACCCACCCGCGATGAAGCCGAACCCGACGACGATGTTCCAGTTGCCGAGCGCCTTGAGCGGCAGATCGCCCTCGGTCACATAGAAGAGGACGATCCAGGCGAGACCGATGAGGAAGAACGCCAGCATCACCGGGGCCACCCAGCCGCGGTTGCCCAGCTTGATGGAGGTCGCCTGCTTCGCGGGCGGCGGCGTGAAATCGGCCTTCTTGCGGATACGTGACTTCGGCACGAGGAACTCTCCTGTCGATGCGCTGCGTGACCGCGCAGGGAACTGTGGCGGCGCCGGGGGACGGAACTGCGGGGGAAGCCTCCCCCAAGCGTCCGTTAGCGTAGTGCTTCCGTGGCGCCGAAGGAGATAAGGGTACGTTGAGCAATTCTGCCGACTCCCCCGACGGGGTCCCCCAACAGCCCCGGCGCCGCCTGCGCGGGCGGCCCGTCCGGCTGCTCTCCGCCGCGGTCTTCGCGCTCGCCGGCCTCATCTTCGTCACCAGTTTCAACACCGCCAAAGGCACCAACATCCGCACCGACGCCTCGCTCCTGAAGCTGTCGGACCTGATCAAGCAGCGAGACCGCAAGAACCAGGAGCTCGGCGACTCCACCGCGGCCGTACGCAGCGACGTGGACGCGCTCGCCCAGCGCGACGACGGCTCCACCAAGGCCCAGGACCAGCTCCTCAACGGCCTCAAGGACGCCTCGGGCACCGCCCCGGTCTCCGGCCGGGCCCTCACCGTCACGCTCGACGACGCCCCGCCGAACGCCATCGCCGCTCCCGGCTACCCCGCCCCCCAGGCCAACGACCTGGTCATCCACCAGCAGGACCTGCAAGCCGTGGTCAACGCGCTGTGGCAGGGCGGTGCCCAGGGCATCCAGGTCATGGACCAGCGGCTGATCTCGACCAGCGCCGTCCGCTGCGTCGGCAACACCCTGCTCCTCCAGGGCCGCGTCTACTCGCCCCCGTACAAGATCACGGCGGTCGGGGACACCGGGAAGCTGCGCGCGGCGCTCACCGCCTCCAAGGCGATCCAGAACTACCAGCTGTACGTGACGGCCTACGGGCTCGGCTGGAAAATCGACGAGCGCAAGACGATGACTCTTCCGGGCTACTCGGGCACAGTGGATCTCCACTACGCGAAACCGGTGCAGTAGCGGCGCGGGAGGGGGCCACCGCCGATGTCCGTGCGGATCCTCGTGAGGTCCTTCAGCGAACTGTGCATCACCGTCGGCACGTTGATCGTCCTGTTCGTCGTGTACGTCCTCTACTGGACCGGCGTGAAGGCCGACAGCGCCGCGAGCGACCAGATCTCCGGCCTCCAGCGGCAGTGGGCGCAGCAGAGCCCGCCGCCCCGCCCGGCAGCGCCGCGGCAGGCCGCCCCACCGCCCGCGCCCGCCGCGTACGCCGAAGGCCGGTCCTTCGCCGTCATGTACATCCCCCGGCTCGGCAAGGACTGGCACAGGCCCGTCCTCGAAGGCACCGCCGTCAAGGACCTCCAGAAGGGCCTCGGCCACTACGCCAACACGGCGCGGCTCGGGCAGCAGGGCAACTTCTCGGTGGCCGGCCACCGGCGCACCTACGGCGACCCGTTCAAGGACTTCCCCGAACTGCGGCCCGGCGACGCGGTCGTCCTGCGCGACGACACCACCTGGTACACCTACCGCATCGACAACGTGCCCTACCGGACCGTGCCCAGCGACGTCGCGGTCATCGACCCCGTCCCCGCCAAGTCCCCCTTCCGCTCACCGGGCCGCTATCTGACCCTCACCACCTGCGACCCGGAATGGGGCAGCAGCCACCGCCTGATCGCCTGGGGACACCTCGACGCCACTCTGGCTGTGGCCCAGGGCAAACCCACAGCTTTGGACGGGTGACCCCACACCGTCACCGGGGCCCTTAGTCTGGTGCGGTAACGATCGTCGGAAGGGACAGCGGGGACAGCATGTACGGCTGGATCTGGCGGCATCTGCCGGGCAACGCATGGCTGCGGGCGTTCATCTCGCTCGCGATGGTGCTCGTGATCGTCTACGTGCTCTTCCAGTACGTCTTCCCGTGGGCGGAGCCGCTGCTTCCGTTCAACGACGTGACGGTGAACCAGGGGATGGGAGCCACAGGCCGGTGAGCGCGCGCATTCTCGTGGTCGACAACTACGACAGCTTCGTCTTCAACCTGGTCCAGTACCTGTACCAGCTCGGCGCCGAGTGCGAGGTCGTGCGCAACGACGAGGTGTCCCTCGGGCACGCCCAGGACGGCTTCGACGGCGTTCTGCTCTCCCCCGGACCCGGCGCCCCCGAACAGGCGGGCGTCTGCATCGACATGGTGCGCCACTGCGCCGCAACCGGCGTCCCCGTCTTCGGCGTCTGTCTCGGCATGCAGTCGATGATGGTCGCGTACGGCGGTGTGGTGGGCCGGGCCCCCGAACTGCTGCACGGCAAGACGTCGCCGGTGCTGCACCAGGGCACCGGCGTTTTCGAGGGGCTCCCCTCTCCTTTCACGGCGACCCGCTACCACTCGCTGGCCGCCGAGCCGGCGACGCTGCCGGACGAGCTCGAAGTCACCGCCCGCACCGAGGACGGCATCATCATGGGGCTGCGCCACCGTGAACTGCCGGTCGAGGGCGTCCAGTTCCACCCCGAGTCGGTGCTGACCGAGCACGGCCACCGGATGCTGGCCAACTGGCTGGTGCGCTGCGGGGACGCGGGCGCCGTCGAGCGGTCGGCGGGGCTCGCGCCGGTGGTGGGCAAGGCCGCGGCGTGACTTCGGTGCGCCCGGAGCACGAGTACGACCCGCTGACGGACCCGCTGCCACCGGGCGGACACGGCTCCCCCTGGTTCCGGGCCGACAACCTGGCGCCCGGCGCCTCAGCCCCCGTACAGGAGCCCGTATCGGAGCCCCCGCGGAACCCGCCGCACGATCCGCTGACGGAGCCTCAGCAGTGGTACGACCCGGGCCCGGCGGGACCCCGGCAGGACTGGTATCCCGCGCCGGAGCAGACGGCCGGACCGTTCCCCGCCGCCGCCCCAGGGATCCCCATATCGGCGCCGATATCCGTCGCCGTCCCCGTCGGCAATGAGAGCGTCGACAACGAGACGGTCGCGCTGCGGGCCGTGGACGAGGCCGCGACGGCCCCGCCGGTCACCGGAGGGCGGGCCGAGCGGCGCAGGGCCGCCAAGGGCAGAGGACGCGCGGTCCCGGCGCCGGTGCCGGCCGAGCGGCCCCGCACCCGGGCCGAGGCGCGCCGGGCGGCGAAGGCGCGCAAGGACAGCGCGGCCGTGATCGCCAGCCGGGTCATCGGCGAAGCGTTCATCACGCTGGGCGTGGTGATGCTGCTGTTCGTGACGTACCAGCTGTGGTGGACGAACGTCCGCGCGCACCAGGAGGCCGGCAGCGCCGCCAAGAAGATCGCGCAGGACTGGGCGGACGGCCGCAAACCGGGGGCCTTCGCGCCCGGCCAGGGCTTCGCCCTCATGCACATCCCCAAGCTGGACATCGTGGCCCCGATCGCCCAGGGCACCAGCAAGGCGAAGGTCCTCGACAAGGGCATGATCGGCCACTACGACGAGGACGGCCTCAAGACGGCGATGCCGTCGGACACGACCGGCAACTTCGCGGTCGCCGCCCATCGAAACACCCACGGCGAGCCCTTCCGCTACATCAACCGGCTGAAGCCGGGCGACAAGGTCGTGGTCGAGACGCAGGACGCGTACTACACCTACGAGATCACCAGCACGCTGCCGCAGACCCCGCCGTCGAACGTCTCGGTGCTGAGGCCGGTCCCCGCCGGATCCGGATTCACCAAGCCCGGCCGCTATCTGACGCTGACGACCTGCACGCCGGAATTCACGAGTACCTACCGATTGATCGTGTGGGGCAAGATGGTTGACGACCGACCGCGCAGCAAGGGCAAGCCCGACGCGCTCGTGGGATGACCGAACGGACAGCAGGGGCGGGTGCGGTGGCGACAGGAACCGACCACGACGAGCGGACCGGCACGCCCGGACCGTCACCGGTCCGGCGCAGGCGCGGCGCTGTCGCCGTCGTCATCAGCGTCTTCGGCGAACTCCTCATCACCGCGGGCCTGGTGCTCGGCCTGTTCGTCGTCTACTCCCTGTGGTGGACGAACGTCATGGCCGACCGCGAGGCGTCCGCGCAGGGCGACACCGTGCGCCGCGACTGGGCGGCAGGCACCGGGCCCGGCGCGCTGGACACCAAGGGCGGCATCGGCTTCCTGCACGTACCGGCGATGAAGAACGGCGAGGTGCTCGTCAAGAAGGGCACCGACACCGACGTCCTCAACGGCGGTGTGGCCGGCTACTACACCGACCCCGTCAAGGCGACGCTGCCCGGCGTGGCCAAGACCGGCAACTTCACGCTGGCCGCGCACCGCGACGGCCACGGCGCCAAGTTCCACAACATCGACAAGCTGAAGGACGGCGACGCGGTCGTCTTCGAGACCAAGGACGTCTGGTACGTCTACAAGGTGTTCGCGGAGCTGACCGAGACGTCGAAGTACGACGTCGACGTGCTGCAGCCGGTCCCCAAGGAGGCGGGCGTCAAGAAGCCCGGCCAGTACATCACCCTGACGACCTGCACCCCGGTCTACACCTCGAAGTACCGCTACATCGTCTGGGGCGAGCTGGTCCGCACCGAGAAGGTCGACGCCAAGCGCACCAAGCCGGCGGAACTGCTCTAGCCCTCGCGCCCGCGCCCGTACGCGACGGAGCCCCGGCACCCTGTGAGGGGTGCCGGGGCTCCGTGCTTGAGCGGGTGGCGGGCTAGCTCAGCGGTCCGCCGGAGGGGCCGCCGAAGAAGTTCGGTCCCCCGTTGTTGGTCCCGCCGAGCGTGGTCAGCGTGATCGGCTGGTTCGGGTCGACCGTGGTGCCCGAACCGGGCGTGACCATCGCGACGCGCGCCTTCTCGTCGTTCGAACTGCCCTGCGCGAACTGGATGTTGCTGAAGCCCGCGTCGTTCAGCATCTGCGTGGCCTTCTTCACCGTCTGCCCGACCAGACCCTGCGGCACCTGCCCCTGCGTCTGGGGCGGCGTCTGCGGGCCCTTGGAGACCTTCAGGACGATCTGGACGTCCTTGGTCTGGTTGGTGTTGCCGGTCGGGGTCATCGAGACGACCTGGTTGACCGGCTTCTCGGAGTCCACGTCCTGGCGGGAGACGTTCGTGAAGCCGAGCGCGCTGAGCTGCTGCGTCGCGGTGTTGTAGTCCGCGCCGGTGACATCGGGCAGCTTCGTCGTCTGCTTCTTGGCGATCTGGAGGGTGATCGTCGAGTTCTTCTCCGCCTGCGCGCCGCCCTGCGGGTCCTGGCTGACGACCGTGCCCGGCGTGGCGCCGGACTCGACCTCCGCGGTCTTCACGTTGAAGCCCTTGCTCTGCAGCAGCTGCGTCGCGCTGTCCTTGTCCTTCTGCGTGACGTCCGGGACCTCGATCTTGGGCGCGCCCGTGGAGACGGTGACCGAGACGGTCTCGCCCTTCTTCATGTTGCCGTTCGCCGGGTTCTGGCTGCAGATGTTGCCCTTGGGCTGGTCCGGGCACGGCTCGTTCTTGGTCACGGACATCTTGACCCCGGCGTTGGTCGCCAGTTTCTCCGCGTCCCCCTGGCTGCTGCCGACGAGCTGGGGCACGCTCACCGTGCTGCTGTCGGCGGCGCCGCTGAAGACGGACTTGCCGATGAGGATCGCGCCGACCAGCACCAGGACGCCCGCCAGGATCAGCAGGACCGTCGAGGTGTGGGACTTCTTCTGGCGGCGCCGGTCGGGGCGGTCGTCGTAGCCGTAGCCGCCGTCGTCCGGATTGACCGGGGGCAGCATCGAGGTCTGGCCCGCCGGGTCGGCCTGCCGCAGCGCGGTGGTCGGCTGGTCGTTGCCGTAGCCGCTGTTGTAGCCGTCGTACCCGTTGCCGCCGTAGCCGACCGCGCCGAGGGTGGCGGTCGCGGCGACCGGCTGGCCGTCGAGGTAGGCCTCGATGTCGGCGCGCATCTCGTCCGCCGACTGGTAGCGGTACTCGGGGTCCTTGACCAGCGCCTTGAGGACGATGGCGTCCATCTCGGGCGTGATCTCGGCGTCGAAGTTCGAGGGAGGCTGCGGCTCCTCGCGCACGTGCTGGTAGGCCACGGCGACCGGCGAGTCCCCGACGAAGGGGGGCCGGACCGTGAGCAGCTCGTACAGCAGGCAGCCCGTGGAGTACAGGTCGCTCCGCGCGTCGACCTGCTCGCCCTTGGCCTGCTCCGGGGAGAGGTACTGGGCGGTGCCGATCACGGCGGCGGTCTGCGTCATCGTCATGCCGGAGTCGCCCATGGCGCGGGCGATGCCGAAGTCCATGACCTTGACCTGGCCGGTGCGCGTCAGCATGACGTTCGCCGGCTTGATGTCGCGGTGGACGATCCCGTTGCGGTGCGAGTACTCAAGGGCCTGGAGGATGCCGATGGTCATTTCCAGGGTGCGTTCGGGCAGCAGCTTGCGCCCGGAGTGCAGCAGCTCACGCAGGGTCGAACCGTCGACGTACTCCATCACGATGTACGGGATGGAGACGTTGTCGACGTAGTCCTCGCCGGTGTCGTAGACAGCGACGATCGCCGGGTGGTTGAGCGAGGCGGCCGACTGGGCCTCACGGCGGAACCGGGCCTGGAAGGACGGGTCGCGGGCGAGGTCGGCCCGCAGCGTCTTCACGGCGACGGTGCGGCCGAGCCGGGTGTCGTGCGCGAGGTAGACCTCCGCCATGCCACCACGGCCGAGCACCTGGCCCAGCTCGTACCGGCCGCCGAGGCGACGCGGCTCTTCCATAGCTAATCCAGCCCTCTCCGTCTGTCCCGACCGTACCCATGGGTGGTCCGGCGGTGTGCTGTTCGCGCATACGCTACCGGGCAGTGCAAGCCGATCAGCCCGCGACCGCCACCTGATACCGGACCGGTACAGGGCACGTGTGATGTTTCACGTGAAACGGGATGACGTTTCACGTGAAACAGCCCGGATCACTTCTTGCTGTCGAGCACCGCCTTCATCACGCTCTTGGCGATGGGGGCGGCGAGCTTGCCGCCCGCGATGTCGTCGCGGGTCGTGTCGGAGCCCTCGATCACCACGGCGACCGCGACCGGGGAGCCGTCGCCGGACTTGGCGTAGGAGATGAACCAGGCGTACGGATTGTCCTTGTTGTCGACGCCGTGCTGGGCGGTACCGGTCTTGCCGCCGACGGTCACGCCGTCCATCTTGGCGCTGGTGCCGGTGCCGTCCGTGACCACGAACTCCATCATCTTCTGGATCTTCTGGGCGTTGGCGGCCGTCAGCGGCTGGCTCATCTGCTCCGGCTGGGTCTTGCTGAGCACGTCCAGGTTCGGCGCCTGGAGCTGGTCGACCATGTAGGGCTTCATCAGCTTGCCGTCGTTGGCGACGGCGGCGGCGACCATGGCCATCTGGAGCGGGGTCGCACGGTTGGAGGCCTGGCCGATGCCCGCCATCGCGTTCTGCGGGCGGTTGTCCTTCGGGTAGACGCTCGCGTCCGTGCGGATCGGGTTGAAGATCTCCTTGTTGAAGCCGAACTTCTCGGCCTCGGCCTTCATCTTGTCGTTGCCGAGATCGTCGCTGATCTTGCCGAAGACCGTGTTGCAGGAGTACTGGAGGGCCACCTTGAGCGTGGCGTTCTCGCAGGGGATGTTGCCCTCGTTGTTCAGGTTCTGAGTGGTCTGCGGCAGCTTGAACGGCAGCGGCGACCTGGTCGCGTCGTCGATGCCGGAGTACAGGCCGTTCTCCAGGGCCGCCGCAGCCGTCACCACCTTGAAGGTGGAGCCGGGCGGGTAGGTCTGGCGCAGCGCCCGGTTCAGCATGGGCGCGTTCTTGTCGTCCAGCAGCTTCTTGTACGCCGCAGAGTCGCTGCTGCTGCGCCCGGCGAAGGCAGCCGGGTCGTACGACGGCGTCGAGGCGAGCGCCAGGATGGCGCCGGTGCGCGGGTCGATCGCGGCGACCGCGCCCTTCTTGTCGCCGAGCCCCTTGAAGGCGGCTTCCTGGGCGGCGCTGTTGAGCGTCGTGACGACGTTGCCGCCCTTCTTCTTCTCGCCGGTGAACATCGACAGCGTGCGGTCGAAGAAGAGCCGGTTGTCGGTGCCGGACAGAATGCCGTCCTCAAGCTTCTCCAGCTGGGAGGCGTCGAAGACCTGGGAGGCGTAGCCCGTGACGGGCGACCACATCGGGCCGTCCTTCCAGGACCGCTTGAACTTGTAGTACGTGTCCTGGGTGGCGACCGAGCCCGTGATGATCTGGCCGTCGGCGGTGATGATGTTGCCGCGCTCACGGGCGAAGCGCTCGATCTGGACCCGCTGGTTGTACTTGTGGGCGTTCAGTTCGTCTGCTCGTACGTACTGGAGCCAGTTGTCGCGGATCATCAGCGCGAGGACCAGCAGCCCGCAGAAGATCGCGATCCGGCGCAGGGGCTTGTTCACGGGCGGACCACCTGGGTCATCTCGGCGTCGGGGGACGGGGCGGGGGCCGGGGCAGGACGGCGCGCGGTGTCGCTGATCCGGATCAGAATCCCGATCAGCGCCCAGTTGGCGATGACGGACGAACCGCCGGCCGCCATGAAGGGCATGGTCATACCGGTCAGCGGGATCAGCCCCATGACACCGCCGGCCACAACGAAGACCTGGAGCGCGAAGGCACCGGAGAGGCCGATCGCGAGCAGCTTGCCGAACGGGTCGCGGGAGGCGAGCGCGGTGCGCACGCCCCGCTCCACGATCAGCCCGTAGATCAGCAGCAGCGCCATCATGCCGGCCAGACCGAGTTCCTCACCGACCGTGGAGAGGATGAAGTCGGCGTTGGCGGCGAAGCCGATGAGGTCGGAGTTGCCCTGGCCGAGGCCGGTGCCGAGGGTGCCGCCGGAGCCGAACGACATGATCGCGTTACCGATCTGTTCGCAGGCGCCGCTGGTCTTGTAGCAGGCGAAGGGGTCGATCCAGGCGGTGACGCGCGCCTTGACGTGGGACTCGAAGGAGGCGACGCCGACCGCGCCGACCGCCGACATCAGCAGCCCGAACACGATCCAGCTGGTCCGCTCGGTCGCCACGTACAGCATGATCACGAAGAGGCCGAAGAACAGCAGCGAGGTGCCGAGGTCGGTCTCGAAGATCAGGATCAGGATGGACATCGCCCAGACCACCAGGATCGGACCCAGGTCACGTCCGCGCGGCAGGTAGATCCCCATGAGACGGCGGCTGGCCAGCGCCAGCGCGTCCCGCTTCACCATGAGGTAGCCGGCGAAGAACACCGCCAGGATGATCTTCACGAACTCGCCGGGCTGGATCGAACCGAGCCCGGGGATGGTGATCCAGATGCGGGCGCCGAACTTCGCCGGGAAGAACATCGGCGTGATCAGCAGCAGCATCGCCACGGCCATGGAGATGTAGGTGTAGCGCTGCAGGATCCGGTGATCCTTGACGAGCAGGAGCACCCCGATGAACAGGGCCACGCCCAGCGCCGAGAAGATGAGCTGGTGCGGGGCGGACGGGCTGAACGCCCCGTAGGCGCGCTTGGCCTGCGCGATCAGCCGGGGCGACTGGTCGAGCCGCCAGATCAGCACCAGACCCAGACCGTTGAGCAGTGTCGCCAGCGGCAGCAGCAGCGGGTCGGCGTACTTGGCGAACCTGCGCACAGCCAGGTGCGCGACACCCGCCATCAGACCGAGGCCCAGACCGTATCCGAGCATGCCGGAGGGCAGCTTGCCGGTCATGGCAAGCCCCACATTGGCGTACGCGAACACCGGGATGGCCACGGCGAAGACAAGCAGGGCCAGCTCGGTGTTGCGGCGGCTCGGTGCTTCGATCGCGCCAATGGTGGTCGTGTTGGTGACAACGCTCATGGTCTGGAAAGGCCCCCTACGGCTGCCTACTGCTTACCGCACTGGGAGACCAGCTTCTGCTCGTCCTCCGAGAGGCTGGGGCCGGGAGTGGGAGATGCGGTGGTGGTCTTGTTGGACTGGCTGCCGGTGGTGCCCGTGTTGGGCTTCGCGGGGGTGTTGCTCTCGGCGGCTCGGCGCGCCTCTTCCTTCTTGCAGGCCGACGCCTGGGTCGCGAACTCCTTGACCTTGGCCTGCGCCTTGTCGAGGCTGCTCGCGGTGATCGTCGAGTCGATCTGGTTGCGCTGGTACTGCGGCAGGTACTTGAGTTCGATGTCGGGGTAGTCGGTCTCCACCTTGGAGAGCTTCACCCACGCCAGGTCCTGGCTGATGCCGCGGTACAGCGCGACGTGCGGAGTGCCGTCGCTGTTGGTGCCGATGTAGTACTGCGTCTGCGTCCACCGGTAGCCGCCGTACAGGCCGCCGCCGAGGACCGCGAGGGCCAGCACGATGTACAGGGATCTGCGCACCCAGCGGCCACGCCGGCGCGGCTTGACGAAGTCGTCGTCGGTGTACGAGCCGAAGGCGCCCTCGGGCGGGTTGCCGTAGCCGCTGTCGTCGCCGCTGCCGGGCGGGCCGAAGCCCCCCTGGGGCGAGGGAGCCGGGCGGCCGAGCCCGGAGGCGCGGCCCGCCGGGGTCTGCATGGCGCCGCCGTCGTTCAGCTGCAACTGGTTCTCGGCCACCGCGCCGACGATCACCGGGGTGTCGTTGAGCTGCCCCGCCAGGGTGTCCCCGGAGTCGACGTCGAGCACATCGGCGATGATCACCGTGATGTTGTCGGGGCCGCCGCCGCGCAGCGCGAGCTGGATCAGCTCCTGCACGGTCTCCTGCGGGCCCTGGTAGCTGGCGAGGGTCTCCTCCATCGTCTGGTGGGAGACCACCCCCGACAGGCCGTCGGAGCAGATCAGATACCGGTCGCCGGCCCGGACCTCGCGGATGGAGAGATCGGGCTCGACGTGGTCGCCGCTGCCCAGCGCCCGCATGAGGAGCGACCGCTGCGGGTGGGTGGTGGCCTCTTCCTCGGTGATGCGGCCCTCGTCGACCAGACGCTGCACCCAGGTGTGGTCCTGGGTGATCTGGGTGAGGACGCCGTCGCGCAGCAGATAGGCGCGCGAGTCACCGACATGCACGAGGCCCAGGCGCTGGCCGGTCCACAGCAGGGCGGTGAGCGTGGTGCCCATCCCCTCCAGCTGGGGGTCCTCCTCGACCATCATGCGCAGCTGGTCGTTGGCCCGCTGCACAGCCGTGCCCAGCGAGGTGAGGATGTCGGAGCCGGGTACGTCGTCGTCGAGCGTGACCAGCGTGGAGATCACCTCGGACGAGGCGACCTCACCGGCGGCCTGACCGCCCATGCCGTCGGCGATGGCGAGGAGACGGGGACCGGCGTAGCCGGAGTCCTCGTTCCCCTCGCGGATCATGCCTTTGTGCGATCCGGCGGCGAAACGCAGGGACAGACTCATGCGCACCTGCCCTGTCGACGCTTCCTCGGGGTACAGCCGGTCATGTCGAGCCACACTGCCCACCCTCCGGTCGGGAGCCCGCCCCGGTCCGTCCGGACCGCCGCGGCTCGCTCGCTCCGCTCGCTCATTGTCGTACTACTTCCGCAGCTCGATGACGGTCTTGCCGATGCGGATCGGCGCGCCCAGCGGAATCGGGGTCGGGGTGGTGAGCCGGGTCCGGTCCAGATAGGTGCCGTTGGTGGACCCGAGATCCTCGACGATCCAATTGCCGTCCCGGTCCGGGTAGATCCTGGCATGGCGGCTCGACGCGTAGTCGTCGTCCAGGACGATCGTCGAATCGTGCGCCCGGCCCAGCGTGATGGTCTGGCCCTGCAGCGCGACGGTGGTGCCGGTGAGGGTGCCCTCGGAGACGACCAGCTTGGTCGGGGCGCCGCGGCGCTGGCGCCCGCCGCCCTGCTGCTGGCCGCGCTGGGGCGGTGGCGCGGCGGCGGTGGCCTGCCGGCCGGTCTGCTGCTGCCGGTTCGCGTCATTGCCCCGGCGCGAACCGCGCTGGGTGACGCGCGTACCGAACAGGTCGCTGCGAATGACCTGGACGGCCACGATGACGAACAGCCACAGTACGGCGAGGAAACCCAACCGCATGACCGTGAGGGTCAGCTCTGACATTGCCCCCGCTTCACCCTTCGGCTTGCCGGTAAACGATGGTGGTGCTGCCCACGACGATCCGCGAGCCGTCGCGGAGCGTAGCGCGGGTGGTGTGCTGCCCGTCCACCACGATGCCGTTGGTGGACCCGAGATCCTGGATCGTCGAGGGCGTTCCGGTCCGGATCTCACAGTGCCGGCGCGAAACGCCGGGATCGTCGATCCTCACGTCCGCATCGGTGCTGCGGCCGAGGACCAGCGTCGGGCGGGAGATCTGGTGGCGGGTGCCATTGATCTCGATCCAGCGTCTCACCTGGCCGTGCCCGCCCGGCATCGGCCCCGGTCCCGGCACCGCCGGACGGCGGTCGGCGGGCGAGGCGCCGGGGCGGCCCGGTGGCGGCGCCGAGGGCATGGGAGGCGGGGACGCGGCGGCCGGCGGATATCCGTAGCCGCCCCGGCCGCCCTGCGTCGGCGCGGGGCGCTGCGGGGCACCCGGGCCGGGGCCCTGGGGTCCCTGCGGGCCCTGCTGGTCGGTACTGGACGCGAGCGTACGGCTGCGCACCCGGTACAGACCGGTGTCGAGGTCCTCGGCCTTCTCCAGGTGCACCTTGATCGGGCCCATGAAGGTGTAGCGCTGCTGCTTCGCGTAGTCACGCACCAGGCCGGACAGCTCGTCGCCGAGCTGGCCCGAGTACGGGCTGAGCCGCTCGAAGTCAGGCGCGCTCAACTCGACGATGAAGTCATTGGGTACGACCGTGCGGTCCCGGTTCCAGATCGACGCGTTGTTGTCGCACTCGCGCTGGAGCGCGCCCGCGATCTCGACGGGCTGGACCTCGGACTTGAAGACCTTCGCGAAGGTGCCGTTGACCAGGCCTTCGAGACGCTGCTCGAAACGCTTCAGGACTCCCATGGGGCACCTCCTCCGTCGTTGCCGTCCTGGTACTGCTGCCAGTTCTGCTGTGCGTCGTGCTCTTGGTACTGCTTACTGATCGTATCCACGCGTCGGGAAATCGGCTGGTTCCCCTTCTGTGCCCTGTGGACGAGTGTCACCTCTCACACGCACCTCTCGTACGGATCGTAGAGGTGGCTTCCCAACAGTGTCCCGCACCCGGAGTGCACTCAGGAGGAGCGGGTAACGACACCGGGGGTTGCCTCTCTCCTGATCTGCTCCTCCCCACCAGGGTCGCCCCGAACAACGGATGTGAATCCACCCTGTCCAGCGTGCTAATCTTCTCGACGTCGCCAGGCAATCGCACCGAAAAAGTGAGAGAGCCCAGCACACCACTCTTGCGCGAGTGGCGGAACGGCAGACGCGCTGGCTTCAGGTGCCAGTGTCCTTCGGGACGTGGGGGTTCAAATCCCCCCTCGCGCACAAGTCGGAAGCCCCGCAGATCTTCGGATCTGCGGGGCTTCCTTCGTACGTCTTCGGATGTCGAGGGGTGGGCGCGACTTTTGTAGCGGCGGGGCGCGACGAAAGAGAGCCGCCGGGGAGGGCGCCCGCTGTCTAGGGTGCGGGCGTGGATGTGTCATCGAGGGTCCGGTCCGGATGGCGCCTGCTGAAGGGTCCCGAACCCTGGTCGCGGCGCCGGATCACCGGCGAGGTCGCGCTCGCGCTCGCGCTGGCCCTGATGGCCGGCGGGACCGGGCTGCTCAGCGACGGCCCCCTGCGGGCCGGGGCCGTCGCCGCCGGTGTCGCCGCGCTGTCGCTGCTGCGCCGCTCACTGCCCGCGAGCGTGCTGCTCGCGGGGGCCGCCCTGACCATGCTGGCGGGCGAGACGACCCCGCTGCTGCTGATCGCGGCCTGGTCGGCGGGGCGCCACATCATCGGCGCCGGACGGGCCCTGGCCGCTTTCACCGGGGCCTTCCTCATCTATCTGGTGGTCGGCGTCACCGTGCTGTGGCCCATCGCACAGCCGATCCTGATGGGCATCTTCGGCACCCTGTTCTTCCTGGCGGCGGCCGTCGTGCCGGGCCTCACCAGCCGGTACTGGTCGCAACGGCGCACGCTGCTGCGCGCCATGCAGGAACACAACGCCCAACTGCTGCGCGAGCGCGCCATGGTCGCGGGCCAGGCACGGCTGCGTGAACGCCAGCGCATCGCCCAGGACATGCACGACAGCCTCGGCCACCAGCTGGCCCTGATCTCCGTGCACACCGGCGCCCTGGAAGTGGACCCGGAACTGACCGGGCGCCAGCGCGAGGCGGTCGGGGTGCTGCGACAGGCCTCGGTCTCCGCCATGCACGAACTGCGCGAAGTCGTCGGCATCCTGCGGGACGGCATCGAGGCGCCCGCAGAGCCTGGGGCCCAGCCCGCATCCCGCGGCACCGCGGGCATCGAGGCGCTGGTGACGGCCGCCCGCGCCGCCGGAAACACCGTCGAACTGCGCGGCAGCGGCGAGCCCCGGCCGCTGGCCGCCGCCGGCGACCACGCCGCGTACCGCATCGTCCAGGAGGCCCTGACCAACGCGTACAAGCACGCACCGGGCGCCCCGATCACCGTGGAACTGCGCTACGAACCGGACTCCTTCGTCGTGGAGGTCGTCAACGGAGTGGTCGACCGCGCCGCGGCGGACCAGGCGGGCGAAGTGGTCAGCGGCGGCCAGGGCCTGACCGGGCTGCACGAGCGGGCCCGGCTCGTCGGCGGCATGGTGCACACCGGCCCCACCGACGACGGCGGCTTCCGCGTGGCGGGCGTCCTGCCGTACGGAGCGGCCGACGCAGCGACCTTCGTAGACACCGGCGACGACTTCCGGCAGCAGTCGCCCGCCCTGCCGCTCGGCGACGGTGGTCCGGTCGTGGACTGGAACATCGCGGAGAAGGAGCTGGGCATGAGCGGCAGGAACAGGGGCGGCGGCGTCGCGCTGGGATGCGCAATCGCAGTGGGGGCGGTGGTGCTCCTCGTGATCGCGGCTGTCGTCGGGCTGTTCCTGCTCGCCGGATCGGCCCAGAAGGGCATGATCGACCCGTCCGAGTACGACAAGATCAAGGTCGGCGCGTCCGAGGCACAGGTCCGTGAGCAGCTGCCGAGCGGCGACACCGTGCTGACCTCCGGCCTCGCGGGCAAGGGCCCGGCCGAACCGGAAGGCTCCCGGTGCCTGGTCCTGATGTCCTCCGAGGCCGGTGAGGGGCTCAAGACCGAGCCGGTGTTCCGGTTCTGCTTCAAGGACGGCAAGCTGATCGAGAAGAAGTCGTACGACGTGGCGCGCTAGCGGCGGTCCCCGGGGGCGGCTCAGCGGCGGACAGGACAGGATTTGGGTGTGACGGGACCACGCATCAGGGTCGTGATCGCCGACGACGAACCCCTCATCCGGGCCGGGATCCGCATGATCCTCACCTCGGACACGGCGATTGACGTCGTCGCGGAGGCCACCAACGGCCGGGAAGCGGTCGAACTCGCCCGCTCCCATGCCGTGGACGTGGTGCTGCTCGACATCCAGATGCCGGAGATGGACGGTCTGAGCGCCCTGGCCGAGCTCCGCAGGACCGTACCCGCGGCGAGAGTGATCATCCTCACGACGTTCGGAGAACGGGACAACGTCCTGCGCGCCCTGGAACACGGCGGCGCTGGGTTCCTTCTCAAGGACACCGCGCCCGCGGAACTGATCCGGGCGGTACGGGCCGCAGCGGTGGGCGACGCCTATCTGTCGCCCGGCGCCACCCGGCACGTCGTGGACCAGCTCGCCACCGGCCGGGCCGCGGCCCGCGCCGAACAGGCACGGCGCCGGGTCGACGTGCTCTCCGAGCGCGAGCGCGATGTTCTGTCGCTGCTCGGCGAAGGGCTGTCCAACGCGGACGCCGGGAAGCGGCTCCACATGAGCGAGGCCACGGTGAAGACGTACGTCAGCCGGATCCTGGCGAAGCTGGACTGCGAGAACCGGGTACAGGCGGCGCTCCTCGCGCGGGACGCCGGACTGTAGGGCCGGTTCCTCCACCACGCGGTGTGCACGCGGCCCGCTCCTTGCACGCGGCCCGCTCCTTGCACGCGGCCCGCTCCTTGCACGCGGCCCGCTGTTTCACGTGAAACAGCGGGCGGTCCAGCCGTCGCGACCTGCCCGTCCAGCCTGCCCCGCGGAGTTATCCACAGGGGGAGGCGGCTGTCGGCCAGCGCCTGTACGGTCAGGGGCAGTTGAGCTCTTGACGTCGTACGAGGGCTTTGTACGCGAGTGTTGTACGAGGACGGGGGAGGCGGCACGCCATGGGCGGAGTCGACGTGTTGGTACCGGCGCGACGGACCGGGCCCGGGGACGGGCGGGAACGGATCCCCGAAGTCCCGGGATTCGCCCGCAGGCCGAAGGCGGGTTCGGGTTCGGGTTCCGGTTCCGGTCGGGGTACGCGTTCGCCGAAGAGTGACCTGCCAAAGAACGACTCACTGAGGAGTGAGTCGCCGAAGAGCAACGGGAAGGCGCTGCGGGACCGGGTGCCGCGCGCCTCGCACGATTCCCTGCTGCTCTCCGCCGACCGGCCGGACGCCCTGCGCGCCGTGGAGGAATCCAACCTGGGCCGGGTGGCAGAGCTCACGCCGATACGAGTGGGCCGCATGGCCGCCAGCCCCTTCGCATTCCTGCGCGGCTCCGCCGGACTCATGGCACACGACTTGGCCGGCACCCCCGTCACCGGCATCGGCGCACAGATATGCGGCGACGCCCACGCGGCGAACTTCGGTCTGTACGGCGATGCGCGCGGCAGCCTCGTCATCGACCTGAACGACTTCGACGAGACCGTGACCGGCCCCTGGGAATGGGACGTGAAACGGCTCGCGGCCTCACTGGTCCTGGCCGGCCGGGAGGCGGGGGCCGACGAACACACCTGCCGGACAGCGGCGTTCGACGCGGTCGGGTCCTACCGCCGCACCATGCGCCTGCTCGCGAAACTGCCGGTCCTCGACGCCTGGAACGCGATACCCGACGAGGAACTGGTCTCGCACACCGGAGCCCACGATCTCGTCGGCACCCTGGAACGGGTCTCCGAGAAGGCCCGCAACAACACCAGCGCACGCTTCGCGGCCAAGGCGACCGAGCAGGGTGAGGACGGCGGCCGGCGCTTCGTCGACGCGCTGCCCGTACTGCGCCGGGTGACCGACGCCGAAGCCGCCGCGGTCGCCGCCGCACTGGAGCAGTACCTGGAAACCCTGTCGGAGGACCGGCTTCCGCTGCTCGCCAGGTATGCGATCCACGACGTGGCCTTCCGGGTGGTCGGCACGGGAAGCGTCGGGACACGGTCGTACGTAGTGCTGCTCCTGGACCACCGCGGTGAACCGCTGGTGCTCCAGGTGAAGGAGGCCAGGCCCTCGGCCCTGCTGCCGCATCTGCCGAGGGCCGGGTTCCCGATACCGGACCCCGGGCACGAGGGGCGGCGCGTGGTGCTCGGACAGAAGCGGATGCAGGTGGTCAGCGACATCCTGCTCGGCTGGACAAGCGTGAACGGACTGCCTTTCCAGGTAAGGCAGTTCAGGAACCGGAAGGGCAGCGTGGATCCCGCCGCGCTTCCCGTCGAGCAGCTGGACGACTACGGGCGCATGACGGGCGCGCTGCTCGCTCGGGCCCATGCGCACAGCGTCGACCCGCGGCTGATAGCCGGGTACTGCGGAAAGAACGAGGAGCTCGACGACGCGATGGCCACCTTCGCGGTGACCTACGCCGACCGCACGGAGGTCGACCACGCGGTACTGGCCGCCGCGGTCCGCGACGGCCGGGTCGCGGCGGAGCTGGGGGTTTGACGGGGTGGGGCGGGGAGGGGGAGGGGGGAGGGGCCCCCGCCCCCGCCCCGCCGCCCGTACGCTGGACCGGTGACGGACGAAGCTGCCGGCGGTACGACTGCCCGGAACGACGACCCGCGGACCGCCCCGCCGAGCGCGGCGGCCGAGCCGGAGGCCCCGCTGGGCGGGGAGGCCGGGCCTGGCATCCCGCTGAGCGACGGGGAGCCTGGGCAGGGCGGCCCGCCCGCCGGTGCCGGTGAGCGGCCGGAGGCTCGGTTGGAGCGGGCGGTTCGGGCGGCCGAGCAGGCGCTGATCGAGTTCGAGATCGCGGTAGAGACGTTCCGGGTCGAGGTGGAGAACTTCTCCCGGCTGCACCATCAGAAGCTCGGCCCGATGTACGCCCGGCTCGATGAGCTGGATGCGCAGATCGCCGAGGCCAGGGCCGTGCAGAGCGGTGATCCCGAGGATCTGTGCCGGGCCCGGGAGGCGCGGGCGGCGGTGCAGCCGATGCCGGGGGTCGATGAACTGTTCCACGACTGGATGGACTCCGACGGCCTCTCCCCCGAGGCGGCGTCGATGCTCACCGACCAGCCGGTGCGGCCGCCCAAGCGGGTGCGGCCCAGCGAGGAGGTGCGCCGGCTGTACCGCGAGCTGGCGCGCAAGGCGCATCCGGATCTGGCGCAGGACGAGGCGGAGCGAGCCCGGCGGGACGAGTTCATCGCCCGGGTCAACGCGGCGTACGGGCGTGGTGACGAGGCGTTGCTGCGGGAGCTGGCCGAGGAGTGGGCGGCGGGTCCGGTGCCGCCCGAGGTGCGGCCGAGCGAGAGCGAGGAGCTGTACGCGCGGCTGGAGTGGCTGAGCCGGCGCAAGGAGCTGCTGGCGCTGCTGGCCCGGGAGTTGGAGGACAGCGCGATCGGTTCGATGCTGCGGATGGCGCCGGACGATCCGGACCGGCTGCTCGACGAGATCGCCGAGCAGCTCCTTGCGGAGGTGTCCGGTCGTGAGGCTGAACTCGCGAAGCTGGTGCAGTAGCGTTCGGGTGACCTGCCGGGTTCGTACGAGAGAAGGCATGACCCATGAATTTCGCCCAGCTGCCCTCGGTGGATGTCGCTGAGGTGCCGGCCGATGCCCTGGTGCTCGATGTCCGGGAGGACGACGAGTGGGCGGCCGGGCATGCCGAGGGCGCGCTGCATGTGCCGATGAGCGAGTTCGTGGCCCGCTTCGGTGAGGTGACCGAGGCGGTGGCGGACGGGCGCCGGGCGTATGTGATGTGCCGGGTCGGCGGACGGTCGGCGCAGGTCACCCAGTATCTGGTGCAGCAGGGGATCGACGCGGTGAACGTCGATGGCGGCATGCAGGTGTGGGAGGCGTCGGGCCGCAAGGTCGTGGACGCGCAGGGCGCGCCCGGAACGGTCATCTAGCTGTTACGTCTTTCTTCCGGCCCGGCTTACGAGGCTTGCGCGGCTCATGCGCTCTGGCCGAGAGGGTGGGCGGCGAGCAGGTCGCCCAGGGCTTCCTCGTGGGCGGCGGCCGGGCCGAGCGAGAGCTCCAGTTGTTTGGCCCAGGCGTGGTAGCGGTGCAGCGGGTAGTCGGTGTCGGCGCCGAAGCCGCCGTGCAGGTGCTGTGCGGTCTGCACGACGCGGCGTACGCCTTCGGAGGCCCAGATCTTCGCGACCGAGACGTCACCGGCGACGGTCAGCGCTCCCTGGGCGCCGGTGCTGATGCGCCAGGCGGCCTGCCAGAGCGTCGCTTCCATGGCGCGCAGGTCGATGTAGCGGTCGGCGGCCTGGACGGCGACGGCCTGGAAGGTGGCGACCGGGAAGCCGAACTGCTCGCGTTTTGAGGTGTATTGGCTGGTCATAGCCAGTACGCGTTCCCCGAGGCCGAGGGTCAGGGCGCAGGTTCCGGTGGCGAGCAGATCGCGCAGCCACTCCCAGGCCCCGTCCGCTTCGATGACTGCGGGCGCGTCGATGCGGACGGCTTCGAGGTGGACCTCGGCGAAGCGTTCGCCGCTGGTGGAGGCCTGTTCGGCGAGGGTGACGCCGGGGTGGGTGCGCGGGACCAGGGCGAGTACGGTACGGCCGTCGGCAGTATGGGCGGGGACGGCGACGCGGTCGCAGGTCTGGGCCCAGGGGACGCCGGTCTGGGCGCCGTCAAGCATCCAGTGGTCACCGTCCTGGCGTGCGGTGACGGCGAGTTCGGCGCCGTCGTGTCCGGTGCGGCCATTGGCGGCGACGGTCAGCGCGAGCTCGCCCCGGCCGACGGCCGGCAGCAGTTCGTCCGCCAACTGCCCTGGTGCGTACCGCTGTACGGTCATGGCGACCGCGCTGGTTTCCAGGAGCGGTACCCGGGCGAGGACCTTCGCCGACTCGCGCAGCACCAGGCACAGGGCGATCGGGTCGAGGCCCGCTCCGCCGTACTCGGCGTCGAGGACCAGGCTCAGCAGGTCCGAGGCGGCGAGCTTGGCCCACAGCGCGCGGTCGAAGTCGTCGGCGACGGCGCCCGCGGTGAGTGCGGGGCTGGGTACCGCGTCGGGCGCGACGCCGGAGAAGACCGCCTTGGCGGCCTCGACGGCCGCCTGCTGCTCCTCGGTGAAGGTGAAGTCCACGGTCTTGTCCTCCCGCATGCACCGGTTCTGTCCGGATCCGCCGCGCAGCGTCAAGTGCCCGGCACCCGACTGCATCTGACGGACCGTCAAGATAGAACACGTTCTACGGGATGGGAATGGGCACGCGTCCGCCATGGGGCGACGCGCGCACCCAGGATCCGGCCCTCGCCGGAGCCGGGCCTGCTGGCCTGCCCCCGACCGGGCGCCCGCGCGACCGCACCCGCCCATGCCCCCGGCCCGACTTCGCGGGATCTCACCGGTCGAAGTCCAGCTCCACCTCCCTGGTCGCGGGGTGCGACTGGCAGGCCAGCACATAGCCCGCTTCGGTCTCCTCCGGCTCCAGCGCGAAATTGCGGTCCATCCGCACCTCGCCCCTGACCAGGAACGCCCTGCACGTCCCACACACGCCGCCCTTGCAGGCGTACGGGGCGTCCGCGCGGGCCCGCAGGACCGTTTCCAGCAGGGACTCGCCCTCCTTCACCGGCCAGTTGCCCGACCGGCCGTCCAGGGTGGCGGTCAGCGTGGCGTGCGCGGGGGCGGCCGCGGCGGCCGGCGCCGGTGCCTCGTCCACGTGGAAGATCTCCTGGTGGATCCGGTTGCGCTGGACCCCGAGCCCGCGCAGCGCCCGCTCGGCGCCCTGGACCAGACCGAAGGGGCCGCACAGCAGCCAGCCGTCGATGTCCGCCACCGGCAGCAGCGCGGGCAGCAGCCCGGTCAACCGCTCCCGGTCGAGCCGGCCCGAGGGCAGCCCCGACTGCTGTTCCTCCCGGGACAGTACGGTGATCAGCTGGAAGCGGCCGGGGTAGCGGTCCTTCAGGTCGGCCGTCTCTTCGAGGAACATCGTCGACGCGGCGCTGCGGTCGCTGCGTATCAGGCAGAACTGCGCCTCGGGCTCGCGGGCGAGCAGCGTCGCCGCCATCGACAGGACGGGGGTGATGCCGCTGCCTCCGACGATCGCCGCGAAGTGTCCCGGGCGCGGGGCCAGGACGAACCGGCCCATCGGCTCCATGACCTCGACGGTGTCGCCGACGGCCAGCTCCTTGAAGGCGTACGTCGAGAACGCGCCGCCCTCCACGAGCCGGATGCCGACGCGCAGCACGGGCTCGGCCGGCGCTTCCACGGCGGGCGCGCAGATCGAGTACGTACGGCGGATCTCCTCGCCCCCCACGGTGCGGCGCAGGGCGAGATGCTGGCCGGGGAGGTGGCGGAAGGTCTCGCGGAGCTCGGGCGGCACGGCGAAGGTGACGGCCACCGAGTCGTCCGTGAGCTCCTCGACCTCGCTGACCCGGAGCGGATGGAACATCTACAACTCCTTGAAGTGGTCGAACGGTTCACGGCACGACACGCAGCGGCGCAGTGCCTTGCACGCGGTGGAGGAGAAGCGGCTGAGCAGCTCGGTGTCGGTGGATCCGCAGTGCGGGCAGCGCACCGACAGGGTGAGCGCGACGGGGCCATCGGCGGTGTGCGGCCGTGGGGGAGCTATGCCGAACTCGGCGAGTTTGCGGCGTCCTTCCGCGCTGATGTCGTCGGTCGACCAGGCGGGGGACAGCACCCGTACGACCGAGACCTCGGGGATTCCGTGGTCGTGCAGCACGCGCTCGATGTCCGAGGACATCGCTTCGACGGCGGGGCAGCCGGTGTAGGTGGGCGTGAGCTCGACCCGCACCCGGCCGGGTCCTTCGAGGTGCAGTCCGCGCAGTACGCCGAGTTCCTCAAGGGTCAGCACCGGCAGCTCGGGGTCGGGGACGGAGCCCGCGAGGCGCCGCAGCTCGGTCTCCAGGGTGGTGGGGGACGTGTCGGTCACCATGACGCCCCCGGGTGGCTGCGGTGCAGGTGCTGCATTTCGGCGAGCATCCGCCCGAACGGTTCGGTGTGCAGGCCCTGCCGTCCGGCGCCGGCCGTCCAGGCTCCGGTGCGCGGGCCTTCGGGGACGGGGAGCGTCGCGCGGCTCAGGACGGAGGTGACAGACCGCGTCCAATTTTCTTCGAGGGCGGCCCAGTCGAGGTCGAGGCCGGGCACCGGCTGGAACATTTCGCCGGTGAAGCGCCACAGTGCCTCGCAGGCCCGCCGCATCCGGCGGTGGCTCTCCTCGGTGCCGTCGCCGAGCCGCAGCGTCCACTGCTCGGCGTGGTCGCGGTGGTAGGCGACCTCCTTGACCGCCTTGGCCGCGAGAGGCTTGAACTCGCCTTCCGCTGCCGCCAGTTCGCCGTACAGCAGGTGCTGGTACGTCGAGAAGTACAGCTGGCGGACGATGGTGTGGGCGAAGTCGCCGTTGGGCTGCTCGACCAGCTGGAGGTTGCGGAAGGACCGCTCCTCGCGGAGGTAGGCCAGCTCGTCCTCGTCGCCGACCTCGGAGAGCAGCACCCGGGCCTGTCCGAGCAGGTCCAGGGCGATGTTCGCCAGGGCGACCTCCTCTTCGAGGACGGGGGCGTGGCCCGCCCACTCGCCCAGCCGGTGCGAGAGCACCAGGGCGTCGTCGCCGAGGGCGAGGGCGGCGTCCGCCGAGACGATGGCCGTCACAGGTGCTTCACCCCTTCCGGGATCTCGTAGAACGTCGGGTGGCGGTAGGGCTTGTCGGCGGCCGGGTCGAAGAACGAGTCCTTCTCGTCCGGCGAGGACGCGGTGATGGCGGTGGACGGCACCACCCAGATCGAGATGCCCTCCGACCTGCGGGTGTAGAGGTCGCGGGCGTTGCGCAGCGCCATCTCGGCGTCCGGCGCGTGCAGGCTTCCCGCGTGGGTGTGGGACAGCCCGCGGCGCGAGCGCACGAACACCTCCCAGAGCGGCCAGTCGTGCGTGCTCATGCCGTTGCCTCTCCGTTCGGGTGCTGCTTCGTGGCGTGGGCGGCGGCCGCTTCCCGGACCCAGGCGCCCTCTTCGTGGGCGCGGCGCCGCTGGCTGATCCGCTGCTCGTTGCAGGGGCCGTTGCCCTTGAGGACCTCCCAGAACTCCGTCCAGTCGATCGCGCCGAAGTCGTGGTGGCCGCGCTCCTCGTTCCAGCGCAGCTCCGGGTCGGGCAGCGTGAGGCCCAGCGCCTCGGACTGGCCGGCCGCTATGTCCACGAAGCGCTGGCGCAGCTCGTCGTTGGAGTGGCGCTTGATCTTCCAGGCCATCGACTGCGCGGAGTGCGCCGAGGTGTCGTCGGGCGGGCCGAACATCATCAGTGACGGCCACCACCAGCGGTTCACCGCGTCCTGCGCCATCGCGTGCTGCTCGGGTGTCCCCCTGGACAGGGTGAGCAGCAGCTCGTACCCCTGCCGCTGGTGGAAGGACTCCTCCTTGCAGATGCGGACCATCGCGCGGGCGTACGGGCCGTAGGAGCAGCGGCACAGGGGGACCTGGTTGGTGATCGCCGCGCCGTCCACGAGCCAGCCGATCGCGCCGACGTCGGCCCAGGTCAGGGTGGGGTAGTTGAAGATCGACGAGTACTTCTGGCGGCCCGAGTGCAGCTTGTCGAGCAGTTCCTCGCGGCCGGTGCCGAGTGTTTCGGCCGCGCTGTACAGATACAGCCCGTGGCCCGCCTCGTCCTGGACCTTCGCCATCAGGATCGCCTTGCGGCGCAGGGACGGGGCGCGGGTGATCCAGTTGGCCTCCGGCTGCATGCCGATGATCTCGGAATGGGCGTGCTGTGCCATCTGGCGGACCAGCGAGGAGCGGTACTCCTCGGGCATCCAGTCGCGTGGCTCGATCCGCTCGTCCGCGGCGACGGCCGCGTCGAACGCCGCCCGGTACGGCTCGTCCGTCCCTGTGGCTGCCGTGGCTGTCGCGGTCACTCCGGTCATTCCGGCCCCCTGCCTAGCTGCTGTGCGGGTATCCACCTACCGACCGATCGTTCGGTTCAATGACTTCAATGGTGGGTCGACGGCCCGTAGGGTGTCAACCCTGTGGATAACTCAGTGGGTGCCGATCGGGGCGGGATGGATTCGTACAAGGACGGGACCAGAGCCGGGGGCAGGGCCGACGGAGCGGTGTCTGCGCAGGTCCAGGCCGGTGCTGCCGGATCGGGCGAGTCCGCCGATGAGGGCCACGGCGACCCGGCGGGCCGGAGCCCGGCGGCCGGAACAGGCCCCGGGACCGATTCCTCCCGCGGCATCGCCGGGCTGCCCCTGCGGTTCCAGGTCGTGGCCGCCGTCGCGCTGGCCTGCATCGCAGTGATCGCCTGCGTCCAGATCGGGATGGTGTTCCTGCACGTCGCGCCGTCCAACACGGTCAGCAAGCAGTACGGCAAGGCCGTCGACGACTGGGTGTACCCCGAGTTCGAGCAGAACTGGAAGCTCTTCGCGCCCAATCCGCTCCAGCAGAACATCGCCGTGCAGGCGCGCGCCGAGATCCGGCTGCCGAGCGGGCAGACCAGGACGACCGACTGGATCGACTTCTCGGCCCAGGACGGCGCCGGGATCCACCACAACCCGCTGCCCAGCCACACCCAGCAGAACGAACTGCGCCGCGGCTGGGACTTCTTCGTCGGTTCGCACGGCGACGACAACAAGCCGAACGGCCTGCGCGGCGAGCTCTCCGAGCAGTACCTGCGCCGCATCGTGATGCTCCGGCTCGGCGCGCACCGCGACGGCGGCACCGTCGACCGGATCCAGGTCAGGTCCATGACCACGCCGGTCAAGGGCCCCTCGTGGAGCGAGGAGAAGATCGACACCCAGCCCTCCTACCGGGTCGTGCCGTGGTGGACGGTGACCCCGGCCGACCTGCCCCAGGGCGCCGGTGACGCACGTACGGAGGCGAAGCGGTGAGCACGCACGACCACGGCGGCCCGGCCGCCCCGCCCACGAGCGCGCACGATCACGGCGGCCCGGCAGTCCCGCGCCCCGCCGAGCAGCACCCCGGGGACGGGGCATCGGCCGGTGCCCTGCCCGGCGCCCCCGAGCAGCCCCCGGCGCCCGGTCCCGCCACCGCCACCGAGAGCCGGGCCGCGCGAGCCCTGCGCATCGTTTCGGCCGCGGCCCTCGGCCCGTACCAGAGCGCGGTCGTGCGGATCGGGTTCGCCGGGACCTGGTTGCTCTTCCTGCTGCGCGAGCTGCCCCACCGCCAAGAGCTGTACGGTCCCGACGGGCCCTGGAGCTGGGACCTCGGCAGCAGGCTGGTGGCGGGCAACCACGCCTTCACCTCGCTGCTGTGGTCCAGCAGCGCCCTGTGGTTCGAGATCGTGTACGCGTTGGCCGTGGTGTCCAGCGCGCTCCTGATGCTCGGCTGGCGCACCCGCACCGTGTCCGTCGTCTTCATGATCGGTGTGCTGTCTCTGCAGAATCGCTCCGTCTTCGTCGGGGACGGCGGTGACAACGTCATCCACCTGATGGCGATCTATCTGGTCTTCACGCGGTGTGCCCAGGTCTGGTCGCTCGATGCGCGGCGCGCCGCGCGCGGAACGGCCAGGGACCGGGTCGGCCCCGGGCTGTGGGCGGTGTGCGGCCTCGCGCTGCTCGCCGGCACCTGGCGCACGTCCGGTTCGGGGGTGTCCGGCGGCGGTGAGTGGTGGCTGTGGGTCGTCTTCTGGGGCATGTGGGCCGTGCAGGGGCTGTGGTGGGCGGCGGGCAGGTTCGCGGCCGCCGAGTCGCGGGCGCTGCTCGACGTGCTCGGCAACCTGGTTCACAACGCGGCCATGGTCGTGATCATGGCGGAGGTCTGCCTGATCTACGCGACCGCCGGCTGGTACAAGATCCAGGGCAGCCGCTGGCAGGACGGCACCGCGCTGTTCTACCCGCTGAAGCTGGACTACTTCTCGCCGTGGCCCGAAGTCTCCTCCCTGCTGGGCGCGAGCGGGGTGATCGTGATGCTGCTCACTTATGGAACGGTCATGGTGCAGGTGGCGTTCCCGTTCACGCTCTTCAATCGGCGGGTCAAGAACGTGCTGCTCGTGGCGATGATGCTGGAGCACGCCGGGATCGCCGTCCTGCTCGGCCTGCCGTTCTTCTCGCTGGCGATGATCGCCGCGGACTCCGTGTTCCTGCCGACGTCCTTCCTGCGCAGGGTGGGCGCCCTGGCGAGCCGGTGGTGGCAGTCCGCGCGGCTGCCCGAGCGGAGCCGGCAGCGGGCCGAGGAGACCGAGCGGCCACGTACGCTCGTGGGGTGAGCAGCACCGAACAGCCGGCCCCGGCCGAGGACGCCCCGGCCGGCGACCCCATTCAGTACGACGAAGGCTTCGGCCCGGCCGAGGTCGGGGTGGGCCCGCATCCGCTGCCCTGGCCCGAGGGGGAGCGGTACGACCCGGAGCTGCTCGCGCACGGCGACCGGCGCAATGTCGTCGACCCCTACCGCTACTGGACGCGCGAGGCGATCGTCGCCGAGCTCGACACCCGGCGGCACGACTTCCATGTGGCCGTCGAGAACTGGGGCCACGACTTCAACATCGGCTCCGTGGTGCGTACCGCCAACGCGTTCCTGGCGAAGGAGATCCACATCGTCGGGCGGCGGCGCTGGAACCGGCGCGGGGCGATGGTCACGGACCGCTACCAGCATGTGCGCCACCACCCGGACACCGAGTCGCTGACCGCGTGGGCGGCGGCCGAGGGCGTGCCGATCATCGGGATCGACAACCTGCCCGGCGCGGTGCCGCTGGAGCGGACCGAGCTGCCGCGGCGGTGTGTGCTGCTCTTCGGCCAGGAGGGCCCCGGGCTCACCGAGGAGGCCCGCAAGCACACCCAACTGGTGTGCTCCATCGCGCAGTTCGGATCCACGCGCTCGATCAACGCGGGGGCCGCGGCCGCCATCGCGATGCACGCCTGGGTGCAGAGGCACGCCGTCGTCCCGGACTGACGCGCCCCCGCTCCCCCTGCGCCCTCAGGCCTGCCTGCGGACCTCCACCACCCGGAACCTGTTCGCCACGAACGCCCCGTCGCACAGGGCCGCGTTGGCCGCCGGGTTGCCGCCCGAGCCGTGGAAGTCGGAGAAGGCGGCCGTCTGGTTGACGTACACCCCGCCCGTCAGGTTCAGCGACAGCTGGGCCGACTCGTCCAGGCAGACGTCCTCCACCGCGCGCTCCACCTCCGGTGAGGTGGTGTACGCGCCCACCGTCATCGCGCCCTTGTCGCGGATGGTGCGGCGCAGCAGCTCGACCGCGTCCGACGTGGAGTCGACGGCGACCGCGAAGGACACCGGGCCGAAGCACTCCGACAGGTAGACGGCCTCCGCGTCGGGCTTCGCGCCGTCCAGCTTGACGATCACCGGGGTGCGCACCACCGCGCCCGGGAACTCGGGGTTGGTCACCTCCCTTGAGGGCAGCGCCACTTCGCCGAGGCCGGGGGCCGCGTCCAGGCGGGCCTTCACGTCCGGGTTGACCAGCGCGCCGAGCAGCGCGTTGGCGCGGGCGTCGTCGCCGAGGAGGCCGCCGACCGCGCCCGCGAGGTCGCCGACCACCTCGTCGTAGGACTTCTTGCCCGCGTCGGTGGTGATGCCGTCGCGGGGGATCAGCAGGTTCTGCGGGGTGGTGCACATCTGGCCGCTGTACAGGGACAGCGAGAAGGACAGGTTGGCGAGCATGCCCTTGTAGTTGTCGGTGGAGTCGACGACCACCGTGTTGACGCCGGCCTTCTCCGTGTAGACCTGCGCCTGGCGGGCGTTGGCCTCCAGCCAGTCGCCGAACGCGGACGAACCCGTGTAGTCGATGATCTTGACCTCGGGCCGGACGGCGAGGGTCTTGGCGATGCCCTCGCCGGGCCGCTCGGCGGCCAGCGCCACCAGGTTGGGGTCGAAGCCCGCCTCGGCGAGCACCTCGCGCGCCGCCTTCACCGTCAGCGCCAGCGGCAGGACCGCGCGCGGATGCGGCTTGACCAGGACCGGGTTCCCGGTGGCCAGCGAGGCGAACAGGCCCGGGTAGCCGTTCCACGTCGGGAAGGTGTTGCAGCCGATGAGCAGGGCGATGCCGCGCCCGGCCGGCGTGAACGTCTTGGTGAGCTCCAGCGGCTCGCGCTTGCCCTGCGGCTTGGACCAGGCGGCGCCGCCCTGCGGCGTGCGGGTCTGCTCCTGGTAGGCGTACGCGACGGCTTCCAGGCCGCGGTCCTGGGCGTGCGGCCCGCCCGCCTGGAACGCCATCATGAAGGCCTGGCCGCTGGTGTGCATGACCGCGTGCGCGAACTCGTGCGTCCGCGCGCCGATCCGGGCCAGGATCTCGATGCAGACCAGGGCCCGCGTCTCGGGTCCGGCGGCCCGCCAGTCGGCCATGCCGGCCCGCATCGCGGGCAGCAGCACGTCGATGTCCGGGTGCGGGTACTGGATGCCCAACTCGATGCCGTAGGGCGAGACTTCGGCGCCCGTCCAGTCGTCGGTGCCCGGCTGGTCGAGGTCGAAGCGCCGGTTCAGGAGCGCGTCGAAGGCCGCCTTGCCGTCCTCGGCGCCCGTCTCCCCGTAGGCCTTGGGGTGCTCCGGGTGCGGCGACCAGTACGCACGCGTGCGGATCGCTTCCAGGGCCCCGTCCAGGGTGGGCCTGTGCTTCTCGGTCAGCTGCATGCGAGCAACTCCTCGTCGAGTCATCGAGCTGGGCAGGGAGAGCCGGACACAGTTAGAGTAACCGAACGATCGGTCGGGACAAGAGGGTCAGGGAAACCTGTGGACAACTACCGGCCACACCCGCCACGGACCCGGTGGGCAGCCCCCTGGAGGGGGCCCGTCGGGCCCGTGGGCAAGCCGTAGGGGAGGATCGCGTCCATGACCGAAACCGCCAGCGCCCCAGCCATCGCGCCGAGCCGTACCGTCGCCGTCGTCGGCACCGGAACCATGGGCCAGGGCATCGCCCAGGTGGCCCTGGTCGCCGGGCACCGCGTGAGGCTCCACGACGCCGTGCCGGGCCGCGCGCGCGAGGCCGCCGACGCCATCGCCGGGCGGCTGGGCCGACTGGTCGACAAGGGCCGCATGGCCGTCGCGGACCGCGATGCGGCGCTCGCCCGGCTGCACCCCGCCGAGGAGCTCGCCGAGCTGGCCGACGCCGCGCTCGTCGTCGAGGCGGTCCTGGAACAACTCCCCGTCAAACAAGAGCTGTTCACCGCCCTGGAGGACGTGGTCGGCGAGGACTGCCTGCTCGCCACCAACACCTCCTCGCTGTCCGTCACCGCGATCGCCGGCGCGCTCAGGCACCCCGGCCGCTTCGTCGGCCTGCACTTCTTCAACCCGGCGCCGCTGCTCCCCCTGGTCGAGGTCGTCAGCGGCTTCGCCACCGAGGCGGCGGCCGCGACCAGGGCGTACGAGACGGCGAAGGCCTGGGGCAAGACGCCCGTGCGCTGCACGGACACCCCCGGCTTCATCGTCAACCGCATCGCCCGGCCCTTCTACGCCGAGGCCTTCGCGGTGTACGAGGAGCGCGGCGCGGACGCGGCCACCATCGACGCGGTGCTGCGCGAGTGCGGCGGGTTCCGGATGGGCCCGTTCGAGCTCACCGACCTCATCGGGCAGGACGTGAACGAGGCGGTGACGCGCTCGGTGTGGGAATCCTTCTTCCACAGCCCCAAGTTCACGCCGTCACTGGCCCAGCGCCGTCTGGTCGAATCGGGGCTGCACGGGCGCAAGAGCGGGCGCGGCTGGTACACCTACGAAGCGTCCGGCGCGGTCGGCGCGTCCGGCGCGTCCTCAAAGGATGTCGCGCGCGGTGAGCCGCACACCGCGCCGCCCGCCGAGGCGCCGGCGGCCGTCACCGTCGTCGGTGACCTCGGCCCGGCCCGCGACCTGGTCGCGATGATGACCGAGGCCGGCATCGACGTGAAGACCGTCAACGACGGCGGCCCCTACATCGAGCTTCCGGGGGATGGACAGCTCGTCCCGGCCGACGGCAAGACGTCCGTCGAGTTCGCGGATGTCGTCTACTTCGACCTCGCCCTCGACTACCGGGGTGCCACCCGGATCGCGCTGTCCGCGAGCGAGGACACCTCCGAGCGCGCGGTTGCCGAGGCCGTCGGCCTGTTCCAGAAGCTCGGCAAGGAGGTCAGCGTCATCGGCGACGTACCGGGGATGATCGTCGCCCGTACCGTCGCGATGCTCGCCGATCTCGCCGCCGACGCCGTCGCCAAGGGCGTCGCCTCGCCCGAGGACATCGACACCGCGATGCGGCTCGGGGTCAACTACCCGTTGGGGCCGGTCGAATGGAACCGGCGGCTCGGCCCGGACTGGGCGTACGACCTGCTCACCGCGCTGCACGAGCGCTGCCCCACCGGCCGCTACGCGCCCTCGCTTGCGCTCTACCGGCAGGCGTACGCCGCCGACGCGGAGACGGGCTCATGACAACCGCCAAGCGGGACACCTACACGCCCGAGACGCTTCTCACGGTCGCCGTCCGGGTCTTCAATGAGCGCGGCTACGACGGCACGTCGATGGAGCACCTCTCCAAGGCGGCCGGGATCTCCAAGTCGTCGATCTACCACCATGTCGCCGGCAAGGAGGAGCTGCTGCGGCGGGCCGTGAGCCGCGCCATCGACGGCCTCTTCGGCGTCCTGGACGAGCCGGGCGCGCTGCGCGGCCGACCGATCGAGCGAGTCGAGTACGTCACTCGTCGTACGGTCGAAGTGCTGATGGCGGAACTTCCCTACGTCACGCTGCTGCTGCGCGTCCGCGGAAACACCAAGACGGAACGCTGGGCGATGGAGCGGCGCAGGGAGTTCGACCAGCGGGTGTCCGATCTGCTCAAGGCGGCCGTGGCGGACGGCGATCTCCGGGCCGACCTGGACATTCGCCTGGCGACCCGGCTGCTGTTCGGCATGGTCAACTCCCTTGTGGAGTGGTACCGGCCGCAGCGCGAGGGGGAGGCGGACGGCGACCAGGTGGCCGACACAGTGGTCCGCATGGCGTTCGAGGGGTTGCGTACCGGCCCGTGAGTTGCGGCGCCGTTGACTGAGGCACCGAAGCGGATCAACATCCACGGTCATGGCTGCCTCGCTAACTCCTGCGCCCGTCGTGTCCGTCTGTGCCGCGGTACTGCTCGCGGGGCTGACGCTGGCCGGGTGCAGTGGTGAGGGCGGCAGAAACGATGCGGCGGGCAAGTCGCCCGATGCCGGAGCGGCGGTCAGGAAGGCCGAGGCGGGGCCGGCCGGGCAGGCCCCGCCGGTCAAGGGCGACACCTTCGGCTGTCTGACCCCCGAGCAGGCGGCGTCGGGGTCCATCGTCTTCAAGAGCTCCAGCGGAGCGGCCACTGGCGGTTTTCTGACTGGAAGTGGCAACACCGGGATCGTTCTTGCGCATCAGGCGGACGGAAATGTCTGTCAGTGGAAGGACAAGGCCGTCGAGCTCGGCAAGACGGGCTTCCGGGTGCTCGCCGTCAACAGCACGACCGGCGACGAAGTGGCCGAGATCGAGGGCGCCGCGAGCCTGCTGCGCGCCGAGGGCGCCTGGAAGCTGCTCCTCATGGGCGCGTCCAGGGGCGGCGCCGCCACCCTCCAGGCGGCCGCCCGCATCCCGCTGGAGCCGGACGCGGTGGTCGCGCTGTCCGCCCCCGCCAAGGACGGCTCCCTCGACGCGCTGGGTGCGGCCCCGGCCCTCGCCGCGCCGGTGCTCTACGTGGCCGGTGAGCGGGACGGCGCGGCCGGCCCGGCCGCCAGGGAGCTGAGCCGGGCGAGCGCCAGGGCGGTGGAGAACCGACTCGACTTCGTGCAGGGCTCCGACCGGCACGGCGTGGGCCTGCTCGCCGACCCCGACACCTGGCAGACCGTCCTCGGCTTCCTCAGGAAGTACTGCACCTGACCCTCACGACGGGTCCAGATCGGTCTCCTCGAACACCAGCAGCGTCCGCGTCGACAGGACCTCGGGGATGGACTGGATCCGGGTGAGGACGAGCTCGCGCAGCGCCCTGTTGTCGGGTGTGTGCACCAGGAGCAGCACGTCGAAGTCCCCGCTCACCAGGGCGATATGAGCCGCCCCCGGCAGCTCCTGGAGCTGCTCGCGGACCGTGCGCCACGAGTTCTGCACGATCTTGAGCGTGATGTACGCGGCCGCGCCCTGACCGGCCCTTTCGTGGTCCACGCGGGCGGCGAAACCACGGATCACGCTGTCCTCGACGAGCCGGTTGATACGCGCGTACGCATTGGCGCGCGAGACGTGCACCCGCTCGGCCACGGCGCGTATCGACGCCCTGCCGTCCGTCTGCAGGATGCGCAGGATCGAGTGGTCGATCTCGTCCAGCGGGCGCGGCGGTGCGGGCCGAGCGCCACCGGTGGCCATTTGTTCAGCTGCCATGTCCCCCCGCCTTCCTGTTGTGGACGACCTGTTCCCATCCCAGGCTGTGGAGAACCGTTTGTCCACAGGCTGAAGGCGCCTGTAGCCAAAATGCGTCCACGACCGAACAATCGGTAGGTGAGGGGCGTCACATTCACGCCTCGCGTATGGATGTCCGCTCCCACAAGGAGGTGCATTGGCATGACGGTCCAAGAGCTCCCCGGTGCCGCCGCATACCGGCCGACCCCTCCGCCCGCCTGGCGGCCCCGCACCGACCCCGCGCCGCTCCTCCCGGACCCCGAGCCCTTCCGGGTCCTGGGCACCGGCGCCGAGCTCGACCGCGCGCTGATGCTGAAGCTGTACGCGGAGCTGGTGCGCGGCCGCCGCTACAACGCGCAGGCGACCGCCCTCACCAAGCAGGGCCGCCTGGCCGTGTACCCGTCCTCGACCGGCCAGGAGGCCTGCGAGGTCGCCGCCGCGCTCGCCCTGGAGGAGCGCGACTGGCTCTTCCCCAGCTACCGCGACACCCTGGCCGCCGTCGCCCGGGGCCTGGACCCCGTACAGGCGCTGACGCTGCTGCGCGGCGACTGGCACACCGGCTACGACCCGCGCGAGCACCGCATCGCACCGCTGTGCACGCCGCTGGCCACCCAGCTGCCGCACGCGGTGGGCCTGGCGCACGCGGCCCGCCTCAAGGGCGACGACGTGGTGGCGCTCGCCCTGGTCGGCGACGGAGGCACCAGCGAGGGCGACTTCCACGAGGCGCTGAACTTCGCGGCCGTCTGGCAGGCCCCGGTGGTCTTCCTGGTCCAGAACAACGGCTTCGCGATCTCCGTACCGCTCGCCAAGCAGACCGCCGCGCCCTCCCTCGCCCACAAGGCCGTGGGGTACGGGATGCCGGGCCGGCTGGTCGACGGCAACGACGCGCCCGCCGTGCACCAAGTGCTCGCCGAGGCCGTCGGGCGGGCCCGGCGCGGCGGCGGACCGACCCTGATCGAGGCCGTGACGTACCGCATGGAGGCGCACACCAACGCCGACGACGCGACCCGCTACCGGGGCTCCGCCGAGGTCGACGCCTGGCGCGACCACGACCCGATCCGGCTCCTGGAGGACGAGCTGACCGCCCGCGGCATCCTCGACGAGAACGGCATACGGGCCGCCGCCGAGGCCGCCGAGACCATGGCCGCGGCGCTGCGCGAGCGGATGAACGCCGACCCCGTCCTCGACCCCATGGACCTCTTCGCCGAGGTCTACGCCGAGCAGAGCGGCCAACTGCGCGAGCAGGCCGCCCAGTTGCGCGCCGAGCTGGAAGCCGAGGCCCGGTGATGACCACCGCCACCGACAAGAAGCCCGCCACCATGGCGCAGGCCCTGCAGCGCGCGATGCGCGACGCCATGGCCGAGGACCCGTCCGTGCACGTCCTCGGAGAGGACGTCGGCACGCTCGGCGGCGTCTTCCGGGTCACCGACGGGCTCGCCAAGGAGTTCGGCGAGGACCGCTGCACCGACACCCCGCTCGCCGAGGCCGGCATCCTGGGCACGGCCGTCGGCATGGCGATGTACGGGTTGCGGCCGGTGGTCGAGATGCAGTTCGACGCCTTCGCCTACCCGGCGTTCGAGCAGCTCATCAGCCATGTCTCCAAGATGCGCAACCGCACCCGCGGGGCGATGCCGATGCCGATCGTGGTGCGGGTGCCCTACGGCGGCGGGATCGGCGGCGTCGAGCACCACAGCGACTCCAGCGAGGCCTACTACATGGCGACGCCCGGCCTCAAGGTCGTCACCCCGGCCACCGTCGAGGACGCGTACGGGCTGCTCAGGGCCGCGATCGCATCCGACGACCCGGTCGTCTTCCTGGAGCCGAAGCGGCTGTACTGGTCGAAGTCCGACTGGTCGCCCGAGGCGCCGGCGGCCGTCGAGCCCCTGGGCACCGCGGTAGTGCGGCGCACCGGCCACAGCGCCACGCTCATCACCTACGGGCCCTCGCTTCCGGTGTGCATGGAGGCGGCCGAGGCGGCCCGCGAGGAGGGCTGGGACCTCGAAGTCGTGGATCTGCGCTCGCTGGTTCCCTTCGACGACGAGACGGTGTGCGCATCGGTGCGCCGCACCGGGCGGGCCGTGGTCGTCCACGAGTCGGCCGGTTTCGGCGGCCCCGGCGGCGAGATCGCGGCGCGCATCACCGAACGCTGCTTCCACCACCTGGAGGCGCCTGTGCTGCGGGTGGCCGGCTTCGACATCCCGTACCCGCCGCCGATGCTGGAGAAGCACCATCTGCCCGGTGTGGACCGGGTGCTGGACGCGGTGGCGCGGTTGCAGTGGGAGGCGGAGCACTGATGCCGAAGGTCCTGGAGTTCAAGCTGCCCGACCTCGGCGAGGGCCTCACCGAGGCGGAGATCGTGCGCTGGCTCGTCTCGGTGGGCGATGTGGTCGCCGTGGACCAGCCGGTGGTCGAGGTGGAGACGGCCAAGGCGATGGTCGAGGTGCCCTGCCCCTACGGGGGCGTGGTGACCGCCCGCTTCGGCGAGGAAGGCACGGAACTGCCCGTCGGCGCACCGCTGTTGACCGTCGCGGTCGGTGCCCCGGACGCCGTGGAGGAGGCCGAGTCCGCCGAGGGCTCGGGCAATGTCCTGGTCGGCTACGGGACGGGCGGGGCCACCACCCGACGCCGCTCCCGGGTCAGGCCGGTGACTCCGGCCGCGCCGACCGCTCCCGCTAAGGCGGCGGGCCCCGTCGCCGCGCCCGCGCCCCCGCCCGCCCAAGCAGTAGGTCCCGTGCCCGTCATCTCGCCGCTCGTCCGCAGGCTGGCCCGTGAACACGGCCTGGACCTGCGGGAGTTGCGGGGTACGGGGCCCGAGGGTCTGATCCTGCGCGCCGACGTGGAATCGGCGATGACGGCACCCGCCGAGGCCCCCGCGGCTCCCGCCGCCGTCCCGGCGTCCGCCGGTGAGCGGATCGCGCTGCGGGGCATCCGGGGCGCGGTCGCCGACAAGCTCAGTCGCAGCCGCACCGAAATCCCCGACGCCACCTGCTGGGTGGACGCCGACGCCACGGAACTGATGGCGGCGCGCGCCGCCATGAACGCCGCGGGCGGCCCCAAGGTGTCCGTCCTGGCACTCCTCGCCCGCATCTGCACGGCGGCCCTCGCCCGCTTCCCCGAGCTCAACTCCACGGTGGATCTCGCGGCCCGCGAGATCGTGCGGCTGCCCGAGGTGCACCTGGGCTTCGCGGCCCAGACCGAGCGCGGTCTGGTCGTGCCGGTGGTCCGCGACGCCCACACCCGCAACGTCGACTCGCTGGGCGCCGAGCTCGCCCGGCTCACCGAGGCGGCCCGCACCGCGACCCTGACCCCGGCCGAGCTGACCGGCGGCACCTTCACCCTCAACAACTACGGGGTGTTCGGCGTCGACGGCTCCACGCCGATCATCAACCACCCCGAGGCGGCGATGCTGGGCGTCGGCCGCATCATCCCCAAGCCGTGGGTGTACGAGGGTGAGCTCGCGGTGCGCCAGGTGGTCCAGCTCTCGCTCACCTTCGACCACCGGGTGTGCGACGGCGGCACCGCGGGCGGCTTCCTGCGCCACGTCGCCGACTGCGTGGAACATCCGGCGGTGCTGCTGCGCACCCTGTGACGAACGCCCCTGCCGACTCGGGACGTTCGCGGGGGTAACGGTGATCGTCCGGCGGCCCATACTCGGGGGATGACCGCGTATGACGCCGTAGTACTCGCCGGAGGCGCCGCCAGGAGACTCGGCGGCGCCGACAAACCCGGGCTCAGCGTGGGCGGCCGGGCACTGCTCGACCGGGTGCTCACCGCCTGCGCCGGTGCCGCCACCACCGTGGTGGTGGGCGGGCGCCGGGCCACCGCGCGGCCCGTGGTGTGGGCCCGGGAGGAACCGGCCGGCGGCGGACCGCTGGCCGCGCTGGCCGCCGGGGTGCGGCTCACGACGGCCGGGAGCGTGCTCGTGCTCTCGGCCGATCTGCCGTTCCTCACGGCACCGACCGTCGACGCGCTCCTCGACGCGCTGGCGCGCACCGGCCACGACGGCGTGCTCTGCACCGACGCCGACGGCCGCGACCAGCCGCTGGTCGCCGTCTACCGCGCCGAACCGCTCCGCCGCGAGCTGGCGCTGCTCGCCACCGAGCACGGCTCGCTCGCCGGACTGCCGCTGCGGCTGCTCACCGCGGAACTCGACCTCGCCCGCATCGCCGCGGACCCGCTCGCCTCGTTCGACTGCGACACCTGGGAGGACCTCGCCGCCGCTCGCGCCCGGATCAGGGAGCATGGAAGCGTGCTGGACGAATGGATCACCGCAGTCAAGGACGAACTCGGCATCGAGCTGGACGTCGACACCGGCGTGCTGCTCGACCTGGCCAGGGACGCCGCCCACGGCGTCGCCCGGCCCGCCGCGCCGCTCACCACCTTCCTCGTCGGCTACGCGGCCGCGAAGGCGGGCGGCGAGGGCAAGGACGTGGCCGACGCGGCCCGCAGGGCCGCCGCGCTCGCCAACCGCTGGGCGGCCGAGGCCGAGGCCTCCGACGGCCCGAAGAACGACGCCGGATGACCGCCTCCGGCCCGGCCGCGGACGACGGATCCGACGAGGCCCTCGCCCTGCTGCGCGAAGCCCGCCTCCCGGCGGCCGCCGACGGGGAGTCCGCAAAGGACGACGGGGATCGCGCTCGGGCCACGACCCCCGAGGCCCGTCCCGCGCCCCGCCGCCGCGCCGCCGCCTGGGCCGATGCCCGTGCCGTGGCCGCGCGGGCCGGCCGCACCGCGCCGGTCCGGGCCCACCGGGTGCCGCTGGATCAGGCCCTGGGCGAGGTCCTCACCGAAGCGCTCACCGCGCTCACCGACCTGCCGTCCTTCGACACCTCCGCGATGGACGGCTGGGCCGTCGCCGGGCCCGGCCCGTGGGCGCTGCGGGGCGGCGGCATCCTCGCCGGCCACGCCGCGCCCGCCGCCCTCGCCGACGGCGAAGCCGTACGCATCGCCACCGGGGCCCGTATCCCGGCCGGGGCGACCGCGGTGATCCGCAGCGAGCACGCCCGCACCGACGCGGCCCACACGCAGCTCCAGGCCGACCGCGTGGTGCTGCACGGCCAGGACATCCGCCCGCGCGGCCAGGAGTGCCGCTCCGGTGATGTGCTGCTGCCCGCCACCGCGCTGGTCACCCCGGCTGTGCTCGGCCTGGCCGCCGCCGCCGGATACGACGAGCTGGCCACCGTCCCGCGACCCCGCGTCGAGATCCTCGTCCTCGGCGACGAACTGCTCACGCAGGGTCTCCCCCACGACGGGCTGATCCGGGACGCGCTCGGCCCGATGCTCGGGTTCTGGCTGCGGGCGCTCGGCGCGGAGGTCGTCGGGACCCGGCGGCTGAAGGACGACGCGGGGGCGCTGCTCCGTGCCGTCACCGGCTCCTCGGCCGACCTCGTGATCACGACGGGCGGCACGGCGGCCGGACCCGTCGACCACGTCCACCCCGTGCTGCACAAAGCCGGTGCGGAGCTCTTGGTCGACGGGGTCGACGTGCGGCCGGGGCACCCCATGCTGCTGGCGCAGATCGGAGTGGGAAAGCACCTGGTCGGACTGCCCGGCAATCCGCTCGCCGCGGTGTCCGGACTGCTCACCCTCGCCGAGCCGCTGCTGCGTGAACTCGCGCACCGGGCAAGCCCGGTGGCGTACACCGCGCCGCTGCGCAACGAGGTGCAGGGGCATCCGCACGACACCCGGCTCGTCCCGGTGGTGCACCGGTCCGAACGCGTCGTGCCGCTGCACTACAACGGGCCCGCGATGCTGCGCGGGATCGCGGCCGCCGACGGGCTGGCGGTGGTGCCGCCCGGCGGGGCACGGGCGGGCGAGGAGGTCGAGATCCTCGATCTGCCGTGGGCTCAATCGGGCTCGGGTGAAGGGTGTTTCACGTGAAACGTCCCGCCCTGATCCCCAACTCCTGCGTCTGGGCCGGGTGTTTCACGTGAAACACCCGGCCCAGGTACTCAACTCCCGTGTACGGGAAGGATGTTTCACGTGAAACTGCCCGGCCATGATGCGATGGCGCGGCAGGCAGGCGAGAACCTGATCACCCGGCGGGTGCAACTGCCCCGCCGGGTCGTCGACCGGCCGCTGCGCCAGGTCGCCAAGCGGCTCCTCATGGCACTCGCCGTGCTGATACTGACGACCTTCATCGTCTGGATCGACCGCGAGGGCTACCACGACAACGCCAATGGCAGGGTCGACTTCCTCGACGCCGCCTACTACGCCACCGTCACGCTCTCCACGACGGGCTACGGCGACATCGTCCCGTACAGCGACAGCGCACGGCTCACCAACATCCTGCTGGTCACCCCGCTGCGCGTGCTGTTCCTGATCATCCTCGTCGGAACCACGCTCGAAGTCCTCACCGAACGGACCCGCGAGGAGTGGCGGCTCAACCGCTGGAAGGCTCAATTGCGAGACCACACTGTCGTCGTCGGCTTCGGGACGAAGGGGCGCTCAGCGATCCAGACCCTCTGCGCGACGGGCCTGAAGAAGGACCACGTCGTGGTGGTCGACCCGAGCGCGAAGGTGATCGAGACCGCCACCGCGGAGGGTTTCGTCGGGGTCATCGGCGACGCCACCCGCAGCGATGTGCTGCTGCGGGCCGAGCTCCAAAAGGCCCGCCAGATCGTCATCGCCACCCAACGCGACGACACCGCGGTCCTGGTCGCGCTGACGGCCCGCCAGCTCAACCGGGGCGCGAAGATCGTCGCCGCGGTGCGGGAGGAGGAGAACGCGCCGCTGCTGCGCCAGTCCGGCGCGGACGCCGTCATCACCAGCGCCAGCGCGGCCGGCCGGCTGCTCGGCCTGTCCGTGCTCAGCCCGAGTGCGGGCACCGTGATGGAGGACCTGATCCAGCAGGGCAGCGGGCTCGACATGGTCGAGCGGCCCGTGAAGAAGAGCGAGGTCGGGCGCGGGGTACGGGAGACCGAGGATCTGGTGGTGAGCGTGCTGCGCGGCCACCGGCTGCTGCCGTACCACGACGCCAAGGCGAGCCCGCTCCAGCTGACGGACCGGCTGATCACGATCGTACGAGCCGGTGGCGCGCCCCCGGAGGGTCAGCCGGAGTAGCGTCGGACGCATGTATGCGATCACGATTCCTGAGCCGGGCGGTCCCGAGGCGCTGGTCTGGGCCGAGGTCCCCGATCCGGTACCGGGCGAGGGCGAGGTCCTCGTCGAGGTGGCCGCCGCCGCCGTCAACCGTGCCGATGTGCTCCAGCGGCAGGGCTTCTACAACCCGCCGCCTGGGGCGTCCCCGTATCCGGGCCTGGAATGTTCCGGGCGGATCACCGCGCTGGGTCCCGGGGTGTCGGGGTGGAGCGTCGGCGACGAGGTGTGCGCGCTGCTCAGCGGCGGCGGCTATGCCGAGAAGGTGGCGGTACCGGCCGGGCAACTGCTGCCCGTGCCCGAGGGAGTGGAGCTGACCGCCGCGGCGGCCCTGCCCGAGGTCGTCTGCACCGTGTGGTCCAACGTGTTCATGGTGTCGCATCTGCGCCCCGGCGAGACGCTCCTGGTGCACGGCGGGGCGAGCGGGATCGGCACGATGGCGATCCAGCTCGGCAAGGCCATCGGCGCCCGGGTCGTGGTGACGGCGGGCGGTCCGGACAAGCTGGCGCGCTGCGCCGAACTGGGCGCGGACATCCTGATCGACTACCGCGAACAGGACTTCGTGGACGAGGTGATGAAGGCCACGGACGGCGCGGGTGCCGATGTCATCCTCGACATCATGGGAGCGAAGTACCTGGAGCGGAACGTGCGGGCGCTCGCCGTCAACGGCAGGCTCGCGGTGATCGGCCTCCAGGGCGGCGCCAAGGGCGAACTGAACCTGGGCGAGCTGCTCGTCAAGCGGGCCGCGGTCACCGCGACCTCGCTGCGGGGCCGGCCCGCGGCGGAGAAGGCCGCGATCGTGGCGGCCGTGCGTGAGCACGTGTGGCCGCTGATCTCCGCCGGCCGGGTGCGGCCCGTGGTGGACCGGACGGTACCGCTGGCGGACGCAGCCGAGGGCCACCGGGTGCTCGAAGCCTCCACGCACGTCGGGAAGGTCCTGCTCACGGCCGGGTGACACGCGAAGGGGGCGCCGGGAAGGCGCCCCCTCTGCGTGTTCCGTCCGACGGACGCCGCGTACGACGCGCAGCCTCCTACAACGGATCGCTCCGTACGACAGGCCGGGTTACAGGTACGGGCCCGAGCGGGCGCCCGCGTGCGGGCCGCCGTCCTCGTCGTCCTCGTGCGAGGCACCGGGCGGCAGTGCCCGGCGCATCTGCTCCAGCTGGGCGCGGGCCGCCATCTGCTGGGCGAACAGAGTCGTCTGGATCCCGTGGAAGAGGCCTTCGAGCCAGCCCACCAACTGCGCCTGAGCGATGCGGAGTTCGGCCTCGGAGGGGATCGCCTCGTCCGTGAACGGCAGGGAGAGCCGCTCCAGTTCCTCGACCAGTTCGGGAGCCAGACCGTCTTCCAACTCCTTCACGGAGGAGGCATGGATGTCCTTCAGGCGCACACGGCTCGCCTCGTCGAGAGGAGCCGCGCGGACTTCCTCAAGAAGCTGCTTGATCATGCTGCCGATCCGCATGACCTTCGCCGGCTGTTCGACCATCTCTGTCACCGGGACCTCGCGGGACTCGTCGTCTCCGCCGCCGATGGCCATACCGTCCTGGCCTACGACCAGGATGTGGGGGCTGTCCGGCGACTTTTCGTTCCTCGGCATCTCCATGCCGCCCATTCTCTCGCACACGTGCCTCACATCACGTTGTGCCCCCGGCAAGCGGTGATCCACCGCTCGTTGCACGACGATTCCGGCCCAACAGGCGATGTTTCACGTGAAACACCAGCAGGCCCGGCCCAGCCCTTTACGGCCGTCGGAGCCTCAGCCCCAGAAATCCGAGGCCAAGACCGGTCAGGGCGAGGCCCGCCCCGAGGGAGAGGACGTGGAAGCGCAGATCGGATCCGGTGGTGACGGTCTGGGTCGCCTGGTGGTGGTGCCCGTTCGGGGGGAGAGCCGCCCCGCTGGTGGGAGCAGGCGCCGCAGGTGTCGCAGGCGGTTCGGACGGCGAGGGCTCCGAGGGCTCCGGGGGTTCCGGGGGCTCGGGCACCGGGGCCTGCGGCGGCGTCTCCGGGACCGCCTCCTGCTGGGCCGGCCGGACCGCGTCGGGCAGTTCGGTATCGGGCGGGTAGGGAAGGAGGTCGTGCGATGGCGAGACCCTGCCCGGCCGGGTGCGGCCCTCGCCCGCCTTGCTGCCCGCGAGGCGCTGCTCCCCGGAGGCGACCGGCGGCGAAGGCTGCGCGCTGGGCGAGGAGTTCGGCGACCGTGAGGGAACGGCCGTCGTGGGCGGGCCGGGTGACGGGGTGCCGACCGCGACCGTGTACGGCAGGGGTGTCAGGAGCAGCGCTCCCGTCAGCGTCGCGGCGGCGGTGAGTGGCCGGAGCCCTGGAGTCATGGGAGGGGCCCCTTCCCGTACGGACCTGCGCGATCGCCTGGGCTGACCGAATCAGCGTCACACGGGGCGACTTGTGCGGCATCCCGGGAGGCTCCCGCGTGCGCCGAACGAGAGGCTCCCCCGGCCGAAGCCGTCCGCCTGCACGCAAGGCCCGGCACCAGGGGTGCCGGGCCTTGCGTGAGCGAGCGGTGCGCGGTTACTGGGCCGGTGCGTTGCCCGTCGAGGTCTGGAGCGAGAACTGCGCTTCCTTCTTGTCGACGTCCGTACCGGCCGCGGGGAACTGGGTGACGACCACGTCCTCGCCCCACTGGCCGTTGTCGACCTTCTCGACGTTGACCTTCCAACCCGCGGCCTGCAGGCAGGACTTCACCGACAGGATGTCCTTGTACGTGAAGTCCGGCGCCTGGACCTTGCCCGGGTCCAGCGTGGAGGTCTGCGGCGAGGTGCACTTCCCGGAGTCCATCGTGCGCGAGCGCTCCGGGGGCTTGTGGCCGGCGGCCGGCGCCGAACTGCTGGACTTGGCGTCGCCGCCGGAGCCGCCCGAGCTGTTGTTGTTCAGCATCAGCGCCGTGACCAGGCCGCCGACCGCGAGGAGGGCCACCGCGACCGAGCCCACGATCACCGGGGTGTTCCGCTTCGAACCGCCGGAGGCGGCCGGAGAGGTCTGGGCCGGGGAGATCGTGTACGGCGGCGGGGTCTGGGCCGCCATCGGCGCGGGCTGCTGCGCCTGCGGGTATCCGTAGGAGGGCTGCGGCTGCGGCTGCGGGGTCGGGGTCGCCGGCGTGGGCGTGGGCGTGGGCGGACCGTAGGGGCCCGCCTGGTACGGGGTCTGCACGTTGCCCTGGAGGCCGGGCGCGGCCTGCGAGTCGAGCGGCGGGAAGACCGTCGAGCCGACGCCCGCACCGCTGGAGAGCGGGGCGCCGCCGGTGATGACCGGGGCCGCCCCCATCTGGCCGGAGGAGGCGATCCGCAGGATCTCGTCGTGCATGGCCTGGGCGCTGGGGAAGCGCTCGTTCGGGTTCTTCTTCAGGGCGCGGGCGACCAGCGCGTCCATGGCCGGGGTGATCGACCGGTTGACCGCGGACGGCGCGACCGGCTCCTCCTGGACATGTGCGTACGCGATCGCCAGCGGCGAGTCCGCGTCGAAGGGGATGCGCCCGGTCAGCAGCTGGAAGAGCATGATGCCGACCGAGTACAGGTCGGAGCGGGCGTCCACGCCGCGGCCGAGCGCCTGCTCGGGCGACAGGTACTGGGGGGTGCCGACGACCATGCCGGTCTGGGTCATGGAGGTGACGCCGGACTGCATGGCGCGGGCGATGCCGAAGTCCATCACCTTGACCAGGCCGCGCTTGGTCATCATCACGTTGCCCGGCTTGATGTCCCGGTGGACCAGCCCCATCTCGTGGCTGACCTCAAGCGCGGCCAGCACGTCGGCGGTCACCTTGAGGGCCTTGTCGGCGGGCATCGCACCGTACTGCTGGATGTCCTTGTGCAGCGTCGAGCCGAGCGGCTCGCCCTCCACGTACTCCATGACGATGTACGGCATCACGCCGTCGCCGCCCGCGGCCGAGCCGCTGAACGTCACCGTGTCCTCGCCGGTGTCGAAGACCGAGACGATGTTGGTGTGCTGGAGCTTGGCGACGGCCTGCGCCTCGCGGCGGAACCGCTCGCGGAACGACTGTTCCCGGCCGAGCTCGGTGTGCAGTGTCTTGATGGCGACCAAGCGGTCCAGGGCGGAGTCGTACGCGAGGTACACCGACGCCATTCCGCCTTCGCCGAGGAGGTCGCGCAGCTGGTAGCGCCCGCCCGCGATGGAACCGCCCGCATAGCGGCCGTGTGCGCCGTCCTGGCTCATGACTGTGCATCCCCCTTGGCGCGGTGGCCAGTGCTGATCCTCGATTTTTCAGGCCAAGTCTGCCCGAGGGGTCGGTCACGTCAAGCCGAGTGCCCGTTCCGTGACCGTACGCACTGGAAGAGTCTCGCAAGCGTTACAGGAACGGCATCGAATGAGTACCCGATTTGCATGGGTACACGTGGAACCGATTGGATGGCCGGTCCATCCCGGACCGGCGCCCCGCGCGAACGCTGTAGCGTGCACTACTGCACAACCAGTGGAAGAGAACGACGGAAGACCGTAAGGAACGACCGCGGACGCGGCCAGATACGACGGCGAGGACTGATGGCACCCGAACCCGACGGAAACGGCGCCGGGATGGCCGATGCGCAGGACCACGAGTCGTGGGTCGGCGGACTTGTCGGCGACGGCCGCTACCGTCTCACCCACCGGCTGGGACGCGGCGGCATGGCGGAGGTGTTCGCCGCCGAGGACGTGCGCCTGGGCCGGACCGTCGCGGTGAAGCTGCTCCGCGCCGATCTCGCCGAGGACCCGGTGTCCAAGGCGCGCTTCACGCGTGAGGCACAGTCCGTGGCCGGACTCAACCACCACGCGGTGGTGGCGGTGTACGACTCCGGTGAGGATTACGTGGGCGGCCAGACCGTCCCGTACATCGTGAT
>NZ_JBIWHT010000038.1:0-45126 GCF_044764265.1 Streptomyces sp. NPDC094147
ACCCCGGCCAGATGCCCCGGCTTGAGGAGATCCACGACAACCTGCTCGACCGCCTGAAGGAAGCGAAGGACCAGGGATGGCTCGGCGAGGTCGCCTCCATCGAGACGAGCGTGGCCGCAGCTGAAGACAAGCTCGCCTCGATGCGCGAGATGGCCGCCAAGCACACCACCACGAGCCTCGGCATGCCGAACTTCGGTCCTCAGACTGGGCGGCACAGCTCAGACAGATGAAGGACGCTCTTCCAGGGACAGGAAGAAGACATCTGACAAACCGGATCACCGCTTCTACCGGTGAGCGAGCTACCGGCGCTCGCGTCTACTACGCTGGCTCCCAGGCCGTGACTGGCGCTGAGGTGGGGCACCACCGGGGAGCGGCCCGACGATCTCGTCAGTGCCGTGCGCCTGGGCAACTCGCAGCAAACATGCCGGAGTAGCCCATGCCCCAGACACAAACCGCCGCTCTCATGGACGGCACCGCCCTCGCCCGCCGCATCGTCGAACGCAGCGCAGCCGTTGCGGCGGCCATTGCGCAGCAGACCGGCAAGGCACCGTGCTTGGCGACCGTGCTGGTGGGAGACGATCCCGCCTCAGTGACCTACGTCCGCATGAAGCGTGCCCGGTGCGAAAAGGCAGGCATCCGATCTCGGCACCTCGCGCTGCCGCCCACAACCACCACAGCAGAACTGGTCGACGCCATCACGGCCTTGTCACAGGATCCCGACGTGCACGGCATTCTGCTGCAGCACCCCGTCGGCCCGCACATCGACGAACGAGCCGCGTTCGAAGCCATCGCCCCGCACAAGGACGTCGACGGGGTCACGATGCGCTCCTTCGCCGCAATGAGCTTCGGGCTACCCGGCTTTGTGTCCTGCACTCCAGGCGGCATTGTGCGTCTTCTTGACGAGTACGGCGTCGACCTGGCCGGCAAGCGCGCTGTTGTCGTTGGCCGGAGTGCCATCCTCGGCAAGCCGGTCGGCATGCTGCTACTCGCTCGCAACGCCACCGTGACGTATTGCCACTCGCGCACCACCGACCTGGCATCGATCGTGGGAGAGGCCGATGTCCTTGTCGCAGCGGTCGGCCGCCCGCGCTTTATCAGCGGCTACGACATCAAGCCCGGGGCCGTCGTGATCGACGCTGGCTACAACCCCGGGAATATCGGTGACATCGACTTCGACACTGCCAAAACCCGCGCGAGCCTCATCACACCCGTGCCAGGCGGCGTCGGCCCCATGACCATCGCTGTCCTCCTCGCGCAGACCGTTGATGCCGCCAGCCAGCAACTCGGCCTGACCACACCCAACATCCACTGAGGCTTGCCCCAGGACAACCGAACGCCAAGAAGCCCCCGGAATCGCGAGGCGAATTCCGGGGGCTGTGTTCGGGGGGTGTTGTCAGAGCCTGTTGTCGATCCTCCGTTCTGGATCTTTGAGCGGGTCTAGTGTGGGGGTGTGGCCGGGGTCAATGGGCCTGTGCGGGAACGGCGTTGTCCGGCTTGTGGTGACTGGTTGAGGCCGGGGGCCGCGCCGAGGGCGGTGTTCTGCTCGGGGGTGTGTCGTTCCAGGCAGTGGCGTCGGCTGCGGCGGGTGAAGCTGCGGGCGGCCGCGCCCAGCGGCGGGCGGCGAGATCCACGGGTGCCGTTGGCGGTGGGGCTCGCGCGGTCACGGGGTGTCCGCGCGGCGACGGCGGCCTCGCTGCCCTCGGCAGGGCGGGGACGACTCAGGGCCCTGCGTAATGCCTACGCGGGGCCCTGAGGTGCAGCACCCATGGGGGTGAGGTGCGTATTGGTCAACGAGTGCGGGGCCGGTGGGTTGCGGGCATGGAGCCCGACTGCCGCGACCTCGCCAGGCCCATTCCATCCCAACTCCGCGAGGGCGGTGCGCTGTTCGGGGGATTTGTCGCGGCGGCTTTTGGTCGCCTCCGGTCGGATGGCGGCCGGCTCCGGCTGCGAGCGGGAGCGGGCCGGGTGTCTGTGTCAGGCCGGGTCTGTCGGCTTGGGACAGGTGGTGCGGGCTGGGGTCAGCTGAGGGGGTGGAGGTAGAAGGCTTCGTTGTCGGCGGGGTAGGGCAGGGGGCCGTACTGCTGCTCGTACTGGATGACGGGGGTGCCGTCGGCGGTGCCGTTGCCCGCGACGTTCAGCAGGTATTCGGTCCTCTCGTTGGAGATGGTCGTCAGGTTCGGGAACAGCGGCAGGGGGTGTTCCAGGATGAAGTTCTGGGTGTCGATGGTGGGGCCGTGGCGGTGGCAGTCCCAGATGTTCATCTGGGAACCCTCCCTGCTCGCGGTGCCGTTGTCTAGTGCCGCATCAGGCAACGTTCGCCCTGTTGACGACCTGGCAGAGGTCGGGATCGGCGGTGTGACGGTTCCGGAGACTGGGACCGGCAGGCTCAGGTGAGGGAGAAAACCGGTGCTGTTCGTGCCGAGCCCTGGCAGGATCCCGCCATGGAGATCCGCCGCATCACTCGGGTCGAGGCTGTCCAGGACGCCGGGCATCTCTTCGATGTGTCCCCCCTCCCAGAGGCGACTGAGAGGTTTCTGGCGGACGAGCGCCACCACCTCCTGATCGCCTATGTCGATGACGTCCCGGCAGGGATGGTCACCGGCGTCGAGATGACACACCCGGACAAGGGCACCGAGATGTTCCTGTACGAGCTGGGCGTGGACGAGTCGTTCCGCGGGCGCGGTGTCGGCCGGGCCCTGGCGTCGGCGCTTGCAGGCCTGGCGCGCGAACGGAACTGCTACGGCATGTGGGTGATCACGGACGAGGACAATGCGGCGGCACGGGCGACTTACCGTCGTGCTGGAGGCATCCCGGAAGAGAAGCAAGTGGTGCTCGTCTGGACCTTCGACCAGGCGTAGATCCACAGGGTGGAGCGACCTGCCACATAAGGCAGTTGTGACGCGCGCTTCCCGGGGCCCGCGCCGGGCCCGTGTTCCCGCCAGACTGTGCGGGTGGCAGAACGAGTACGCGTCCGTGAGATCGATGACGACGAGGGAAGACGGCTGTTGCGCATCATCCGCCGGGGCACCGGATCGGTGGTGACCTGGCGGCGCGCACAGATGGTTGCTGTCCGCGCAGGGCATGCCCGTGGCGAAGATCGCCGAGGTGACGTTCACCAGCGCGGACCGGGTCCGGGACGTGATCCGCAACTTCAACGCGGACGGGTTCGACTCGCTCTATCCGAAGTACAAGGGCGGCCGGCCGAGGACGTTCACCCTGCCCGAGCGGCGCGAGATCAAGAAGATCGCCAAGTCCAAGCCGGCCGAGCACGGCCTGCCGTTCTCGACCTGGAGCCTGGCCAAGCTGGCCGACTTCCTGGTCGCCGAGGGGGTGGTCGACGACATCAGCCACGAGGGCCTTCGGATCCTGCTCCGCGAGGAGGGCGTCTCCTTTCAACGCGTGAAGACCTGGAAGACCTCCCGCGATCCCGACTACGCTGCCAAGAAGGCCCGCGTTGAGCACCTCTATGCGATCGCCGACGGCGAGGTCATACTTGAGGATGGCGAGCCCGAAGTCGTTTTATGCCTGGACGAGTTCGGGCCTCTCAACCTCCAGCCCCACCCCGGGCGGCAGTGGGCCGAGCGCGGCGGGAAGCATAAGGACCCCTACCGCGAGCCCCGGCCCCGCCGGCGGGCGACCTACACCCGCCCGCACGGGGTCCGCCACCTGTTCGCCGCCTACGACCTGGGCAAGGACAAGCTCTACGGCCACATCAAGCCGACGAAGAACCGGACGAAGTTCCTGGAGTTCTGCCGCTACCTGCGCAGCCTCTACCCGCCCGAGATCCGGATCGCGATCGTGCCCGACAACTTCTCCCCGCACCTGACTACGAAGAAGGACAGCCGGGTCGGCGACTGGGCGGCGGCGAACAACGTCGAGCTCGCCTACACCCCGACCAACAGCTCCTGGCTGAACCGGATCGAGGCTCAGTTCACCGCCCTACGCTACTTCGCGCTGGACGGCACGGACCACGCCAGCCACAAGGAGCAGGGCAGCATGATCCGCCGCTACATCATCTGGCGCAACAGGCACGCCGCCGACGCCCGGCTACGCGAGGTGGTCGACCGGGCGAACGTTGCCTGATGCGGCACTAGGTCCATGCACTTGCCGCTGTTGACGCTGACGATCCGGTTGGACCTGTTCTGGAAGCCGTCGGGGCGCAGGGTCCACTGCTGGTTGGTGCCGTTGTCGGGGTGGTAGAGGATGAGGTGTGTCCCGTTGGTGCGGCGGGCCTGGTAGACGTCCAGGACGCTCCCGTTGCCTCCGTTGTCGCCCAGGGTGAAGCGGGCCGGGCCAGCTCCCGCGCGAAGCGCGGAGAACGTGATGGGCCAGTGGTCGCTGCCTCGCGGATTGCCGCGGGCGGCCTGCCAGTTCTGGGTCAGGACGTTGGAGACGGCGTAGTCGAGGCGTCCGCCGCTGAGCTGGGTGGGTCCGCCGCTCTCGTAGATGTGCGAGTTGGGCGGGATGCCGGTGCGACCGCCCACAGGCAGGGAGCGCGGCGCCCGGTTGAAGTCGCCCAGGACCACCCAGTTCCCCAGGGCCAGCTGCCGGGAGCGGGCGGCGACGCGGCGCACCAGGGACGCGGCGTCGGTGCCTCCGCTGGCGCTTGCATGGATGGAGGCAAAGAAGGTGTTGTCCGCCTGCCGTACGACGCCGAGAGCGGAGCGGTACACGCCTGCGATCTCCTCCACCCGGTCCGGCCTGAAGGACGTGATCATGGCCGGATTGACACCCCGGGCCGGGTTGGCGCCCTGGTAGAGGATGTACACGAACCGCTCACCCCGCGTACGGGTCGCAGGGATCCGGTACGCGCGGATGTTCTGGCCGATCCGGCCCAGTGGCACCGCTCCTGCTGGCGGTGTGATCGACGCTTCCTGCAACGCCACCACACTCGCGTTGTCCGACAGGCCCAGCGCATAGGTCCAACGGCCGGAGGACCGCTGCATGTTCCAGGTCGCCATCCGGTTCGAGTCCGGCGGCGCAGCCGACGCAGTACCCCCGCCCACGAGCAGGAATGCCGCGCACAGGGCCCCGATCAGCAGACCTGTCAGCCCCCGTCGGCCACCAGCGCGCCATGGGGCCACCTCTGTTCTCCTCTGTGAGTGCTGCATGCACACCAATGTCGCGCCGCCCCGAGGGCAACGGCAGGCATATTCAAGGCAGTTGACCCAGACGGGGCACGAACGGCTGTCAGACGACTCGTTCAGGATCTGTCTCAAACTGAGAACATCGGGGATGCCCCACAGCGCGCGTGCTGGATCAGGCCGCTACCAGAAACGGACTTCAACGCCCACTAACAAACCACCGCTAGGACGGCGGACGGATCTCCGTGACGACCGTGTAGAGCTCGGCGATGACGCCGTCTCTGGTGCGGGCGATGTCCATACCGCTGACCATCGGGGGGTGGTCGCCGGCCGGGCCGTACTCGAAGCCGAGGTGGCCGATGTCGTCGAGCTCCGACGCGGCGCCTGCGGGTCGGAAGACCCAGTCCGGGTTCTCGTCGCGCAACTCCGCGGCGCGGCGTACGAAGTCCGTGCGCCCGTGGTTGATGCGGTCCGGTTCGTGCCACACCACGTCTTGGGCGTAGTTCTCGGCGATGACCGCGGCCCGGCGGTCCGGGTCGGGTTCGTTGAACACCTCGAGCAGGTTGACGCGCATCAGGTCGGCGGGGGATCTGGCCATGGTGAGTCCGTTCGCCGGGCTTGGTGGGGCGTTCGGGCGGAGCTCCACCGGACCGTGTGGCCTGGTGGCTCAGGTCGCGGCGGCCGGGGGCGTCCGGAGCGGGGCGAGGGCCGAGGTCCAGGCGATGAGCTGGTCGAGCATGGTGGTGAGGGCGGGCAGGTTGTGGTCGCCGGGCTTGAAGACGCTGAAGTCCTGGAAGTCGGTGAACAGGGAGAGTGCGACTTGCTGGCGGACGTCGGCCATCTGGAGCTCGGCGGCGACCAGGCGCAGTTGTTCGGCGGACCGCGTGCCGCCCGTGGCGCCGTAGGAGACCAGGCCGAGGGCCTTGTTGTTCCACTCGGCGTAGAGGTAGTCCAGTGCGTTCTTCAGGACACCGGGGATGCCGTGGTTGTACTCGGGGGTGACGATGACGAAGCCGTCGTACGCGGTGATGGTCTCGGCCCAGCGGCGGGTGTGCTCGTTCTGGTACTGGCCGAGGGAGGGCGGCATGGGCTCGTCGAGGTGGGGGAGGGGGTGGTCGCGCAGATCGAGCAGCTCGAAGCCGGCGTCGGTCCGGCGCGAGGCGTGGTCGAGGACCCAGTGCGCCACCTGGTCTCCGACGCGGTTGGGCCGGGTGCTGCCGAGGATGATGCCGATGGTGGGCATGGTGGCCGCCTCTTCGTAGTGCCTTGCATCTGCCGGACACGCGCTGCCCGGAAGGCCGGTGGTCGACCGGGCGCGGTGCCCGGCAACATGTGGGGCTGCCCTGAGGGTTGGGTCAGTTCGGTGCGGCGGCCGACGGCGTGACGGCGGAGGCGAAGTCGGGCTGCACGCCGAGCTGGGCGAGCATGACGCTGAGGCCGACGTAGCAGCTGAACTCCTTGACCTTGCCGTTCTCGACGTACCAGAAGTCGGCCGTGGGGATGTTGAGCTTGGCGCCGGTCGGCCGGATGGTGCCGGCCGGTGTTTCGAACGGTCCGGTGAAGGTGCCCTGGATCGTCAGCTCGACGGCGACGATGTCGCCCGTGACATGGAATCGGTGCAGTTCGCGGTGGATGTCGGGCGCGAGTGCTCCCATGAAGGCGACCTGATCGCCGAGGTGTTCACCGCGGTAGCTCTCGCCGGCGACGACGTTGTTGAAGACGCCGTCCTCGGTGAACAGGTCCATGAAGCCCTGCACGTCCAGGACGCTGCCCTCGGCCGCCCGGTACGCCGCCCTGACCACGGTCTCCGCGTCGGTGCTCATGGTGCCCTCCCGCGTTGAGAGAATCCATTCAAACCCTTGATTGATATTCTTGGGAGGGTATGACCGTCTTGTCAAGCAAACGCTTGGCGCTGGGCCAGGTGCTTCCCATCCGGTGGTATCAGGCGCCTACTGGGCTCCCCGAAACGCCCCGGCCACCACGGGAATGAGCATCCGCTCCACCCGCTCTGCGGGCTCGGCGCCCAGCTCGGCCCCGATGGGTGCCACCGCGAGCCAGTTCAGCATCCCGGCCGCACAGCGGACGCGGAAGACGAGCTCCCGCTCGTCGGCCCCGGGAAGGTTCGCCGCCAGTACCCGCACCGCCTGCCGTCGGGCCTGCTCGAACTTCCCGGCCAACCTCTCCCACCCTTCGGGCGGATCGATCCCCACCCGCGCCACCGTCCGTATCACGGCCAGATCCCGCCCCCCGGCCGCGAGCGCGGTCACCATCGGCCGTGCAAACGCCTCGGCCAACTCGCTCAGCGTCGCGTTCCCTGCCAGAGCGTCGAGCTCCCGGATCTGCGCGTCCAGGTATCGCTCCAGTGCGTGCTCGATCGCCACGTCGCACAGCGCCTTCAGCGATCCGAAGTGGTAACTCACCGCGGCGACGTTGGCTCCGGCGTTCTGGGTGATCTCACGGAGGGTCACCCCTTCCTGCCCCCGTTGTGCGAGCAGCTCGAGAGCAGCCGCAAGCAGATCGTCCCGCGTTCGCTGACCGGCCTCGCGGCGAAGGTCCGTTTTCTCTGGCCTCACGGATAGAACTCAAGCGACCGCTTGACTTCATTGTCAAGCGGTCGCCTGCCGCGGACGTCCGGCTCAGGGTGATTCGACTCCGCGACACCGGCCAGCCCCACCACCCGCCTCCCGCGGCTGCTTCGGGAGCGGGAGGACGGCTGCGGCGTCAGCCAGGGGGACTTCGGCACAGCCTCCGCTTCGGACAGGTGCTGCACCCGGCCGTCGTCATCCTGGTCAGCCGCACGCCGTCACCGAGGCAGTGGTCGAGCAGTACACGAACACCGCTGAGCGCGAACACGACCCGCCTGGGGCATCCGCCAGACAGACAGTAGATCCGGAACTGCCGATGTGAGTCGTGGCCGTCGATGCCGTGACGGCGGAGCCGACGTGGTCCGCACTGTGCTGGCGGCGCTGGACCGCAGGAACCCACCGCCAGCGCCATCGGCCACATGATCGCCGCAGAGGCGTGACCCGGGTAGGGGTCTGACAACCCTGCGGCCTTTAGGTGCCGCCTGCTCAAACGCTCCGCCGGTATCCAGTGGCATCCCTGGATACCGGCCCTGCCGCTCTGCGCGGTGCCGGGTGAGGCCACTGCACTGTGCGGCAGGGAGAGCGTGGCGGTCAGAGTTCGTCGCGTGAGGGGTTGGGGTAGTTCCAGCCGGAGTTGAAGGTGTGCAGGACGCGTAGGTAGCGTCGGACCTGGTCGGTGTTCTCGATGGTTCCGATGCCGGGGATGTAGGGGACGGTCGGGGTGGAGGTGTTACCGGCGCCTACGAGGTTCCAGTAGAAGTTGGACAGGACGCCCCAGTTGTTCTCCAGGTTCTGTTGCCAGGCCGGCAGGCCGTTGGTGCCCCAGCCCCAGTCGCCGACGGCGGCGCGGAAGACCCCTTCGAGGTCGTTGAAGCGGGCGGCCTCCGATGTCATCTGGATGAGCAGCATCAAGGACCGGGCGGTGTTCTGGGTGTTGGTGTTGGCCGAGGTCTGGTTGGCGAGCTGGAGGATGGAGGCGCGGATGTCGTTCCACCAGACCGGCATGCTGGATCGGTCGCGTCCGGCTGCCTGGACGAGGGCCTGGTAGTTGCCGCCGAAGGGCAGGTTGGTGATCGATGTGTCGACGGGGGCGCGGTTGAAGCTGGCGTCGTTGAAGGTGTAGGAGACTCCGCTGCCCTGCGGGGAGTACCCGACGACGTAGAGGTTGTCGGGCTGGACCCACAGATCGACCGCTCGCCGGTTGCCGCTGTCGTCGTGGGCGGACAGCGAGACCCGGACGATGCCCTCAGCCTGGGAGGCGTTCTGTGTGTACTGCGTACCGTCCCGCCAGGTGTCGGAGACCGCGGCGCGCAGGCTGGCCAGGAACGTGGAGTAGGCGATTGTCTGCTGGCTGCTGGGTGCGTCGCCGAGGTCCAGCCAGACGTGGTTGATGGATCCGTCGCCGGTGTGGGCCGCGGCCGGCTGGGCAGTGGAGAGCAGGCCGGGCACGACGGCCAGGGACATGGCCAGGGCGAGCAGGGCCCGGCGTAACCGGCCCCGACCGGTCCCGGCATTTCTTCGGTTGCGTGTCACAGCGTCAACTCCTCTTCGATGGCCCATGCGGGCGTGGCGTTGTCTGTCCAGAAGTGCAGCACCAGGCTGTGCACCGGCAGAAGAAGGCAGCAGGCTCGCTCGTACGCCTCGGTGCCTGGCTCCGATGAACGGAGTGGGTGTGAGGCAGCGGACGGCACACACCCACTCCTCGCCCGGCCGGGGCGGGGCAGCTCGCTGTCGCGGTTGACGCCGTGACGGCGCCGGCGAACTCCGGCTGCACGCCGAGCTGGGCGAGCATGACGCTCAGGCCGACGTAGCAGCTGAATTCCTTGATCTTGCCGCCCTCGGCGTACCAGAAGTCGGCCGTCGGGACGGCGAGCTTGGCGCCGGTCGGCTGGATGACACCGGCGGATGTTTTGAACGGACCGGTGAAGCTGCCCTGGATCGTCAGCTCGACGGCGACGATGTCGCCCATGACGTGGAACCGGTGCAGCTCACGGTGGATGTCGGGCGCCAGCTCGGCCAAGGCGAGGACCGGGTCCCCCAGGTGATCTCCGCGGTAGCTCTCCGCGGCGACGACATTGTTGAACACGCCGTCCTCGGCGAACAGTTCCCTGAACCCCTCGACGTCCAGGACGCCGCCCTCGGCCGCGTGGTACGCCGCCCGGACCACTGTCTCCGCATCGCCAGCCATGACGCTCCCCCCTTCCGGGAAGGTTGGTCAAACGATTGATTCAGATTGTTGGGAGGTGCCCGGACGTTGTCAAGCAGTCGCTTGAACTCCTGTGGAGGGGGCGGGGTTTGGCCTGTTCAGCCGTCTGCCGGATGACCGTGGATCGCCCCGGCCAGCACGCGAACCAGCAACTGCTCAATCCGCTGAGCGGACTTGGGGGCCAGTTCGGTGCCGATGGGTGCCAGCGCCGGCCAGTTCAGCCATCCCGGCCGCGCACCGTGTGCGGAAGACCAGCTCCTGCTCGCCGACGCCGGGAAGGCGCGCCGTCAGCACCCGCACGGCGTCCTGGAGGGCCCGCTCGAACTTGCCGGCTGGCCGCTCCCGCCCCTGGGGTGGATCGATGCCGACGCGCGCCACGGTCCGCACGAGGGTCAGCTCCCGCCCGCCGGCCGCGAGGGCGCGCACCATCGGCCGGGCGAACGCGGCGGCCAGCTCCTCCGGCGCCGCATCAGGGCCGAGGGTGTCGAGCGCCTGAATCTGTGCGTCCAGATACCGCTCCAAGGCATGCACGATCGCCCATCGCACAGCGCCTTCGGCGAGCCGAAGGGGTAGCCCACCGCGGCCATTGGCGCCCGCACTCTGTGTGATCTCGTGCAGCGTCGCACCCTCTTGCCCCGTTGTGCGAGCAACTCCAGTGTGGCCGCCAGCAGGCCGTCCCGTGTGCGCTGACCGGCCTCTCGACGCAGATCCGTCTCCCCTGTCTTCACAGGCAAGACTCCGCCGGCTGCTTGAGTGCATTGTTAAGCAGGTATCTGAACTGCCGGCAGGCCAGGTTCTTTGCCGTTACGCGCCGGCCGCCCGGCGGATCAGGTCGGCGACCGCGGCGGGCCGGGACAGGTACACGGCGTGGCTGGCGGCGACCTCTGCGCTGGTGGCGCTGATCCGTTCGCACATCGCGCGCTGGGCGGGCGGGGGGATCATGTGGTCGTCGGTGGCGATCAGGTACCAGCTGGGTTTGGTCCGCCAGGCGGGCTCGGTGACCGCTCCGGTAAGGGCGTCCATGCCCCAGGGCACCTGTGAGTCGGCCATGAACCGGGCCTGCTCGGGCGGCAGGTCGCCCGCGAACGCCTGCGCGAACTTCTCCCGGTCCAGGAACAGGAAGCCGTTCTGGGGCGGCAGGATCGGGGGCACCGGGGCGCCCGGGGGTGGGGCGGCGATCAGTGTGCTCACCGACTCGCCCTTGTCGGGGGCGAAGGCGGCGATGTAGACCAGGCTCGCCACCTGGTCGTGCCGGCCGGCCTCGGTGATGACGGCGCCGCCGTAGGAGTGGCCGACGAGGATTACCGGGCCGTCCTGTGCCTCGATGACCTGGTGGGTCGCGGTCACGTCGCCCGCAAGGCTCAGGGTGGGGTTCTGGACGACGCTCACGTTGAAGCCTTCGCCTGCCAGCCGGTCGTGCACCGCCTGCCACCCGGAGCCGTCGACGAACCCGCCGTGCACGAGGACGACGTTGCGTAGTGCCGAGTCTGCACTCATTTCCCTCACCTTTGTCCGGTTCCAGTTGGGAAAGCCGTTTCCTGGGGCGAGTTGAGGCTAGGTCGCTCTGGTTCTGGTCGCTTCTGTCAAATGACGTAGGTCGGGCGTGAAGGCGCCACAACGCGGGACGTCGGATCAGGGGCCGCCCTAAGGTGACCGGAGTTGGCGGATGGGGGAGGCGTACGTGCAGGGTTCGCCTCCGTCGGAGGGCCCGGCCGGGCAGTTGATCGGACGCGGCGACGACCTCGCGCTCGTTTGGGGCTTCGTCGACCGGGCCCGGGTGTCCGGGGGCGCGTTCTTGGTGTCGGGGGAGGCCGGCGTCGGGAAGACGGTTTTGCTGGACGCTGCTGCCGAGCACGCTGAGGGCGCGGGCATGCGGGTGGCGCGGGCTGGCGGTGTGGAGTTCGAGAGCGAGCTGAGTTTCGGCGGGCTCCATCAGATCCTGCATCCGCTGTTGTCCGGCCTTGGACGGTTGACCGACTCGTACCGCAGTGCGCTGGGCGTTGCGTTGGGACTGGAGCACGGCGCGCCGCCGAGCCGACTGATGGTGGCGAACGCGGCGTTGGACCTGCTGGTCCGGGCTGGAGGCCAGTGCCCGTTGCTGGTGATCGTCGACGACCTTCCCTGGCTGGACCGGGCCAGCACCGTGGTGCTGGGTTTCGTCGCCCGCCGCTTGGGCGGCAGCCGGGTGGGCTTCTTGGGCGCCTACCGCTCGGAGGAGACGGGCTTCTTCGACCGCGGTGGTGTGGCCGAGCACCGTCTCGGGCCGCTCGATGCCGCCGCGGCGGAGGAGTTGGTGAGGGACCGGTTCCCTGCCCTGGCGCCGCGCGTACGGGCACGCCTGCTGGCGGAAGCCCACGGCAACCCCCTGGCCCTGCTCGAACTCCCCATCGCCCTGCGGGGGTTACGGCGGACCGGGGTCTCGATCCCCGAGGTGCTGCCGCTCAGCCGACGTCTCCAGGCGGTCTTCGCGACCCGGGTCAAGGCGCTGCCAGCCCCGACCCGGACGCTGCTCCTGTACGCCGCCCTGGACGGCAGCGGCGAGCTGCGCGCCCTCGGACCGGCCGGATCCGGGACGGTCGGCATCGAGGATCTGGGACCTGCCGAGCGGGCCGGGCTGGTGTACGTGGACGACACCACGAGTCGGTTGAGGTTCCGTCACCCTCTGACGCGTTCCGCCGTCGTGGAGCTGTCGACCGGCGCCGAGCGACGTCATGTCCACCGCGCGCTGGCCGAGTACAGGGCGGACCGGCCTGAGCGACGCGCCTGGCACCTTGCCCAGGCCACCGTCGAGCCCGACGAACGCGTCGCGGGGCTACTCGATCAGGTCGCGCACGACATCGTGCGGCGCGGGGATGCGGGCGGTGCCGTCGCGGCACTGCTGCGTGCCGCAGACCTGAGCCCGCTCGCCTACGACCGCAGCCGCCGGATCGCCGAGGCGGCGTACCTCGGTGCGGACCTCACCGGCGACCTGCGCGACGTACCGAAGCTCCTGGAAGACGCGCGCCGTGCCGACGGCGGCCGGGCGGGCCCGCTGTTCGCGGCGGTCGCCGCGGCACACCACCTCCTCCTGAGCGGGGAAGGCGACTTGGACACCGCCCACCGGCTGCTCCTCGGGGCCATCGAAATGCAGCACCAGCCGTACGACGCCACCGATTCCACCATGATCGAGGCGCTCTACACCCTGGCCTGGGTCTGCCACGGCGCGCAGCGCCCCGAACTGTGGAAGCCGCTGAACCGCGCGATCGGCCTGCTGAAGCCGCAGGTCCCCGACCGGTTGGCCCTGACCCTCGCCATGATCAGCGACCCGGCTCGGACGGCCCCGCCTGCCCTCGTGCGGCTGGACGAGGCCATCGCCGCTCTCGACCAGGAGGCCGACCCGGTCTGGATCATCCGGGTCGCGATGGCGTCCGTGTACATCGACCGACTGGCAGGGTGCCGAACGGCACTGCGGCGCCTGCTCCGCGACGGACGCGACACCGGCGCCATCACCCTGGAACTCCAGGGCCTGATCTTCCTGAGCAGGGACTGCTTCGCGGCGGGCGAGTGGGACGAACTCCTGGACCAGGCCGACCAGGGGCTCCATCTGAGCGAGGCGCACAGTTACCGGTTGCTGGCGACGGACTACCGGTACCAGCAGGCGCTGGTCGCCGCCGCACGCGGGGACAACGCCGCCGTCAAGGCCCTGACGGACGAGATGACCCGTTGGGCGGCGCCCCGCCAAGCCGGCTTCCACCTGGCATGCGCCTCCCACGCGAGGACGCTCGCCGCACTCGGTCAGGGCCGGTTCGAGGACGCGTACCGGCACGCGTGCGCAGTCAGCCGTCCGGGCGAGCTGGCCTCCCACGTCCCTACCGCGCTGCTCCTCATCATGGACCTCGTGGAGGCCGCCGTCAGGACCGGCCGCCACGCGGAGGCGGCGGCCCATGCCACCGTGGCACGCGAGGCGGGCCTCGCCGCGATCTCGGCACGCCTCGCCATGATCGTGGAGGCGTCCGCAGCGATCGGCACCAGTGATCAACAGGCACTCGCCCTCTTCGCCAAGGCGCTCGCCCTCCCCGGCACCGACCGCTGGCCTTTCGAGCGCGCCCGGGTCCAACTCGCCTACGGCGAACGTCTCCGACGGGCGAGATCCGCCGCACAGGCACGCACGCAGCTCGCCGACGCGCTGGACACCTTCCAGCGGCTCGGCGCCCGCCCCTGGGCCGCGCGGGCCGGCAACGAACTGCGCGCCGCCGGAGGCTCCGGCGGGCAGACCGAGACCGGCAATCCGGCGTCCCTCACCCCACAGCAGCGGGAGATCGCCCTGCTCGCGGCAGCCGGCCTCACCAACAAGCAGATCGCCGAACGGCTCTACCTCTCCCCGCGCACCGTCTCCACCCACCTGCACCAGCTGTTCCCCAAACTGGGCGTGACCTCCCGCGCCGCCCTGCGCGACGCACTGAACCAACTGCCGTCCGAGCACGAAGCGTCAAGGTGCCGCCTTATGCCCAAACCCAGCGAGAACACCCGCATAGCTTCGGATGGGGACCGCGATGACATCTGATCGTCGACAGCACGTCCGGACCTGGCGTGTGCTGGTGGCGGTGCCCGCCGGAATCCTCCTGGTACCGGTCCGCGCCGTCGGCCCGGCGCGGGCCGCCGAGTCCCAGTGGGTCGACTTCGGCGGGAACGCGCGAGCGTACTCGGCGGTCTACTCCGTCAGCGTCGGCGGGTTGGACTACGACGTCACCCGGGGCCTCGACAACAACATCTGGTTCCGTTACAGCCGCGGGCCGTGGCAGCTGCTCGGCGGACATGCCGCGGCCCGCACCACGTCCCCGCCCCGCATCGTCGAATTCCCGCCCGGTCGGGCGATGACGCTGATCCGGGGCACGGACCAAGAGATCGGGTACAGCCAGGCGAACAACGGCGGGACGAACTCCTGGACTCCCTGGACTCCCTGGACCCGGCTGCCGGCCGGAGCGAACGCGATCGGCAGCACCGCTCAGGCAGCAGCCGCAGGTGATCGACGTGAGCCGACCAACGGGCCCTGCACGCACAATGGTTGCCAGCCGTCCCTAGGCTAGGGCCTGGGCCGGGTTTGGAAGATCGGCCATCCGACCTCGGTCTGCCACAACGACTCATCTGGGGTATCGGAGGGGCCGACGAGGTAGTACTCGCGAATCGGTCCGTCGACCGCCAGGGCGTGTCGGGTCACGTAGTCGGCGAGGGCACCATACGTTCGGTCGACTTCGGTGCTGGAACCGAGATGGACGATCGTGGCGAGCTCTGCCGGCGGGATCACGGTGGTGGTGACGCGTCCGACCGGCTGTGGCAGGGGGTCGGACGGAAGGAAGATCGTGACCCGCCCCCGGCCCTCGGTGAACAGCTCTGTGTCGAAGATGCCCCCTAGGGGCCCGGTCGGCTTGATGCCCTGGGCTGACAGGGTGCCAGCCACTTCGCCCATGGCTCCCCGATACCAGGCCACAACGTCGGCCTGTTCAACGGTGTCGGTGATGGCAGCGGCGGACGCGGCTGCGACATGGCGGTGATCAATCGCGACGGTGCTGTCCTGGGGGCGGTCCAGCAGACCCCGGAGGGATTCGACCGTCTCCTGGGTCCGGGCCAGACTGGACTCAAGACGCGCCAGATGGTTGGCGATCACCCGGTTGCGGGTCTCGACGTCAGGAGCCTGAAGCACGATCCGGATGTCATCGAGCGGCATCTCCAGATCGCGGAAACGGCGGATGATCTGTGCCTTTACGATCTGCTCTGCGGCATAACGCCGGTACCCGCTGTCCACGTCCACCTCGACCGGCTCCAACAGGCCGACCTCGTGATAGTGGCGAAGCATCTTCACGCTCAGGTGCGTGGCCCGGGAGAAGTCGCCGATGGGCATCGTCGAGTTCACGAGCCCAGCGTGACTCTCCCCCGTAGGAGAGTCAAACAGAAACTCCGCTCTTGACCCTCCCCCAGCGGGAACACAAACGCTGGCATCAGATCGTGACGCACAGAAACGAGGATGTCATGAGTACCACCGCTGCAACTGTTGGAACCGCCCTGGTCACCGGGGCCACCCACGGCATCGGCCGGGCGGCTGCACTGCGCCTGGCCCGAGACGGATGGGAGGTCATCGTCCACGGCCGCAACGCGGAGCGAGGCGCCGAGGCCGTCGCTGCCATCCGGGCCGAGCGAGGCCGAGCCCGCTTCGTGGCAGCCGACCTGACGGACATCAGCGAGGTGCGCCGCCTGGCCGAAGAGGCCGGCGAAGTCGACGCGCTGGTCAACAACGTCGGCACATCGTGGTTCGGCCCGACCGCCGATCTCGACGGTCCCGGGTACGACGCGCTCTTCGACGGCAACGTCCGCTCCGCCTACTTCCTCGTCGCCGCTCTGGCCCCGGCCATGGCCGATCGGGGCCGAGGCAGCATCGTCAACCTGGGGAGCATGGCCGGCACGATCGGCCTGGACGGCGCCGCCGCCTACGGTGCCACCAAGGCAGCCATGGCCTCGATGACCCGCTCGTGGGCGGCCGAGTTCAGCCCGAAGGGGGTTCGGGTCAACGCCGTCGCGCCCGGGGCGGTGCACAGCATCCCGGAGCTGTACGACGTCACCGAGGCTTTCGCCAAGACCTCGCTGATGGGACGGGGCGCCCAGGTCGACGAGATCGCCGAGGTCATCGCCTTCCTCGCCTCCGACAAGGCCAGCTACGTGACCGGTGCGGTCCTGGCCGCCGACGGCGGCCGCGCCGCCATCTAACGCCGTGACGTGGCTCGACGTGGGCACCACCGCGTGACGCGGCCTGAACGCAGGCATCTCGATCGACAGCAAGAGACAACAGCAAGAGAAAAGGAGGACTGAGGGCCATGAAGCTCCTCGGGTTGGATCACATCGGAATCGTCGTGCGCGATATGGACGAAACCATCGCGCGGGCGGGTGAGACCGTTGATGGCAGCGCTCTCGGCGAGCGCATTCTCACCGACGACCTCGACCTGCAGTTTCTGCTCTTCGGTGAAACGCGTCTGGAACTGATTGAGCTCCGCGCCGCCGGTTTCGGCATGCCGATGCTCAAGGATGGCGAGACTGCGGTCATCGGCCATCTCGGATATGAAGTCGACGACCTCGAAGACACCAAGGCCGATCTGGCACACCGAGGCGTCGCCTTCCAGGGCGAGTTCAAGACCGACGAGGTCCACTCGATCTTCACGGTGCCGGAGACGACGTTCGGGCTGACCCTGCAGTTCACGCAGTACCTCGGCCGCGAGACGGGCGTGTGAGCGCCGAGGGATCCAAGAGGGTGATGGCGCGGTAATCCCGCCGACCGCGACCACCCCACCCGCGGTCACGGGCAGGCGGCGACGCCGGGTACGGAGCGTAGCCGCCTGCCGCTCCGCGATCTGCGCCCGGACCGCCCGGCGGCGCGGGCGTTCCCGGCTCGGGACCATCGCTGCTCCTGGCGGGTGGGGCAGTGGGGGCGGTCCCCGTCCCAGCATGGTCATCGCAGCTGGCGAGGAGGCCACCGCACCAGCCTGTGCCGCGAGCGGAGCAGGACAGCGCCCCCACGGCCTGCACCGCGACCCTCGGAGCCCCTGGTCTTCCTTGTCACTGACCGGCGTCCGTGAGGTCGCTGAGCACGGTGGTGGCCGCGCGACGGCCGACCGCTGTGCATGCCCGGCAGGCCAGCCGACCTGCCTGCGGCTTTGACTCTCCGGCAGGGGGAGACCCTACGGTGACCGTGCCCGCACTGCCAGCGACGAGGGAGAGGAGGACGGCGTGCCGTTCGCCGATCAGTTGATCAACGTGGACTGTGTCGAAGCGCTGGCCGAGGTCTTGAGCAGCGTCGCGCCGCGGCGTCCGTGGACGGCCACCCGGGCGGTCGGCGCGAGCCTGCCGGGTATGGCGCTGTCCGAGCGTGCCCGGGTGGTGCGTGACGCGCTGATCAGCGACCTGCCGAGCCAGTGGCCGGCCGCCGAGAAGATCATCTCCCGAGCGCTGGACGATCCGGCGTTCACCGGCTGGATGATCTGGCCGGTGACGGAGGCCGTGGCCGGCCTAGCGACCGGGGACGGCTCGGCGGCGGTCTTCGACGCGGGCCTGGCGCTGCTGGCACGGTTGACGCCCCGCCTGACCGGCGAGTTCGCTTTGCGCACCTTCCTCAATACCGACCTGGATCGCACCCTCGCGATGGCGCTGGCCTGGACCAGGGACGATGACGCGCATGTGCGCCGTCTGGCCAGTGAGGGCACTCGACCCCGCCTGCCCTGGGCCAAACGGGTACCCGCGCTGCTGGCCCGACCCACCGCCACCGGGGCGATCCTGGACGCCCTGCACGCCGACCCGTCGGACTACGTGCGGCGTTCCGTGGCCAACCACCTCAACGACCTCAGCCGCTCCGACTCCGCCCTGGCCGTCACCACCGCCCGCCGCTGGACCGAGACCGCGACACCGGGCACGGCCGGCACGGTGGCCGGTGTGGTGCGCCACGGGCTGCGCACCCTGATCAAGCAGGCGGATCCGGGTGCCCTCGCACTGCTGGGCTACGGCACGGCGGACGACCTGAGCGTGGACGGCCCCCACCTGCACAGCGACACGGTCGCGGTCGGCGAGACACTCACCTTCGACGTGACGATCACGAACACCGGGGCCGAGCCGGTCAAGACCGCCGTGGACTACGTGGTGCACTACCGCAAGGCCAACGGCGCGCTGGCACCCAGGGTGTACAAGCTCAGCACGCGCATGCTCGCCCCCGGACAGAAGCTGGCTCTGACCCGCGGCCAGAAGTTCGTGCCGTTGACCACACGCCGGTTCCATCCGGGCGGCCAGGCCCTGGAGTTGCAGGTCAACGGCGCCCGCTACGGCTACGTCCCCTTCCTCCTGCGCGAGACATAACCCGTACCTGCGGAACGGGCTCCCGGTCACGCTCGACGAACTGCTCCACGGACACCCGCCAGCCGTCGGCCTCCATCAACGCCCGGATCTGCTCTGCCATCTCCTCGGACCAGGCCCTGAGCCTTCCGCCGCAGCGCGACCGCACCACGCTGGTACCGGGCCGCGGCGGATCCACGGCTGGGCGCCGCGCTGCAAGCCATGCACGAGAAAGCGGCCCACCCGTGGACGGTCCCCGAACTCGCCGAGATCAGCGGCCTGCCCCGGGCCGCCTTCGCGCGGGTGTTCCGGGAGGCACTCGGCCGAGCCCCCATGCAGTACCTGACCGACTGGCGCATGACGCTCGCCCGCGACCACCTCCGCGCCGACGACCTCAGCCTGGCCCAGATCGCCGACACCGTCGGCTACGGCTCGCCCTTCGCCTTCGCCGCAGCCTTCCGCCACCACGGAGACCCACCCGGAACCTGGCGGCAGCGGGAACGAGGCCATCGGGGTGGCTAGGCGCTCGGGTTGTCCGGGGCGGGTTGGTCGGGGGCGTAGATCTGGATGTCGTTGCCGCGCACGCGTACTGGTAGCCGTGGCAGTGCGGGCAGGGGGTTGTTGTTATGAGGGTGGGTCAGTGGCTCTCCGGCCAGGGTGAATGTCCCTCCGTGGCAGGGGCAGGCCAGCTGGTCCTTGGGTGGGGTCAGGCGCAGGCGGCAGCCCTGGTGGGTGCAGATCCCGGATACGGCCTGTACCCGCCCCGACGTGCGCTGCAGGAATCCGGTGATGCTACCGAGGTCGAAGGACAGCACGGTGCCCTCGGGGAGGTCGGTGACCGCGGCCACGGCTTGCCAGTCGCCGGTGGTGGGGGTCAGCTCGGCCTCGGCCGGGACGGCCGACGCCCGTTGGGTCAGGGCGTAACCTGCTCCTGCTCCGGCGGCGGCCGAGGCGGTCACTGCGGTGGCCGCCAGGAACCGGCGCCGTCCCGGAGACCATCGGCCGCCGGCAGGGGCGGGTGCGGGGACTGCTGCGGGGCGCGGCTCGGCGGCCTGGGCGGCGAGGCGGCGGCGCAGGTCCTCGACGAACGCCTCGCGGGGGTGCTGGGCGTCGGGTCCAGTGGCCGCCAGGTCGATGGCGATGCGCGCCACGGCCAAGTCCTCCTCGGTGGGGGCGAAGGGCCTGGGTCGGCGTCGGCGCAGCAGGCTGTCCACGTAGCGGTCGATCGGGCGTTTCATGACGCTTCCCCTTCCTGGTCGAGTCCTGCTGCTCTGCGCAGGGCGCGGTGCTGGAGCACCTTGGCGTTGGCGACGCTGATCCCCAGTTCCTCGGCGGCTGCCTTGATGGTGTAGCCGCGCAGGAACCGCAGGGTCAGGATCGCGCGGTGGCGTTCGGACAGCCCGGACAGGATCGCGGTGATCCGTTCCGGGGTCCGCCCCGGGTCCTGGGCCTCGGCGGGTGCCGCGGAGTCCTCCAGGTCGAGCTGGTCCAGGTTGATCTCGGTGACCTGGTGGCCCAGGGTGTTGCGCCAGTGCCGCATCAGGACCGTGCGCGCGGTTGCCAGCAGGTAGGAGCGGACCTCGCCGATACTGGCCGTGGTACGCAGCGGTCCCATCGCGTCGAGGAAGACCTGGGAGGTCAGGTCCTCGGCATCGGGGCGGTTACCGACCTTGGCGAACATCTGCCGGTAGATCCGGTCGACATTGTCAGCGTAGATCGCATCCCAGTCCGCATAGGCGGCTGTCGGCAGGACCGTGGGCCTGGGGGGCTGCCGCGGCTGACGTTCCGTGGCACCGGGCCGCTCACCTGGGGAGGCCGCGAACACGGCGCGCCTCCACAGTGCGGGCAGCCACGCCCGAATTCCCATGGTCACGCTGCATGGTAATGCCCCACCGCTTCCTCCCGGCGTGCAGGTTCATCCCGGACCGGCGGGTCCAGCCCCGTCGGCTGCGCCTGTCACAAGGGGATAGCGCCCCGGGTTACACCGTGCCGCAGGGCTGTGGTCTCCGCGGTGCCCCGATGTGTCCTGCGGCGTAACCCCGCCCCCTATCTCCAATGTGAGTTCGCGGGACGCCGGTCGTTGCCCGGCCCTGGGCGCCCCGCCCGGATGAAGAGACGAGAGTCATGAACCTGCACGTTCACCGCCGCACGTCCCGCATGCTGAAACCAGCCGTCCTGGGCCTTGCCGTCCTGGGCACGAGCATGCTGCTGGCCGCCTGCGGAAGCCCCGCCCACCCGGCCGCGCAGCAGACCGCGCTGTCCCCCGCGGCAGGACAGTCGCTGGCCGGGACGCCCGGCTCCACCGCCACCGGCCCGCTCACCGCCCCAACCGCCATGCCGGGTATGACCATGAGCCCTCCCGCCCAGAGCGGCTCCGCCGCCAGCGCCCCGGCGCCGGTGGGCGGTGACACGGTCGCCATCAAGGGCTTCGCGTTCGCCCCGGCCGCGCTGGTCGTCAAGGCGGGTACCACCGTCACCTGGACCAACCAGGACGCCGATGCCCACACCGTCACCAGCCAGGGAACCGGCGGCCCGTTGAAGTCCGCTGCCCTCAGCACGGGGCAGAGCTACTCCTACACGTTCACCACCCCAGGCACCTACGCCTACCTGTGCACCATCCACCCCTTCATGACCGCGACCGTGACGGTGACCAAGTGACCGACACCCCCCACAGTCCCGCCGACCCCGCCGCCGACCAGTCCGGACCTGCCTCCGAGCACGGCATGAGCCGGCGCCAACTGCTCCGCCACGCCGGATGGTTCGGCTCCGCCGTCGTGCTGACGGTCGCGGGCGGCGAGGTCGTCAGCCACATCGCTCACGACCAGGACAGCACCACCGCAGCCGCCGTTGCGGCGGATGCCAACGCCCTGCGGTTCGTCCAGGTGTCCGACAGCCACATCGGCTTCGGCGGCCCGGCCAACACCGACGTGACCGGCTCGTTCAACCAGGCCCTCGAACAGATCAACACCCTGGGGTTCCGCCCCGACTTCGTCATGCACACCGGCGACCTCACGCACCTGTCCACCCCGGCCCAGTTCGACCAGGTCCAGCAGATGCTCGGCGGCGTCCGCACAGGCCGGGTGTTCACCGTCCCCGGGGAGCACGACTCGGTCGGCGACGCCGGGCGCGCCTACCGGCAGCGCTTCGGAGCCGGCACCTCGGGCGAGGGCTGGTACTCCTTCGACACCCACGGCGTCCACTTCATCGCCCTGGTCAACACCCTGAGCCTGGAGAAGCTCGGACACCTCGGCACCGACCAGATCAACTTCGTACGCAGGGATGTCGCAGGGCTCAAGTCCGACACCCCAATCGTGGTGTTCAGCCACATCCCGCTGTTCGCGATGTACCCGAAGTGGGGCTGGAGCACGGACGACGCGCTGCAGGTCCTGGCCCTGCTCAAGCGCTTCTCCTCGGTCACCTGCCTCAACGGCCATGTGCACCAGCTGTTCAGCAGGACCGAAGGCAACGTCACCTTCCACTCCGCCACAACTACCGCCTACCCACTCCCCGCCCCTGGCCATGGCCCGGCGCCCACCCCGCAGGTCCTGCCCGCCGGGCAGCTCAAATCCGCCCTCGGCATCCGCAGCGTGACCTACCGGCAGAGCACCGCCGCCCTGGCCATCACCGACGAGAAGCTGGCATGAAGAGCACACTCGCCCGGACCATCGTCCTGCGTACCGGACTCGCCGCCACCCTGGCGGCCAGCGGATACATCCACGCCCAGCTCTACATCACCGGCTACCGCCACATCCACGTCATCGGTGTGATGTTCCTCCTTCAGGCCAGTGCGTCCTTCGCGATCTCCGCTCTGCTGCTGATCGGCGACCCCCCGCTGATCCGGCTCGCCGCCGCGGGAGCGGCCACTGGAGCCCTGGGCGGATTCGCCGTCTCCCGCACCACCGGCGTCTTCGGCTTCGTCGAACGCGGCCTGCAACCGTCCCCCCAGTCGCTGATCAGCATCCTGGTCGAAACCGTCACCCTGCTCCTGCTCGCACCCGCACTCATCCGCACCCTGCGACGCCTGCGGGCGAGCCGCCGCTAGGCGTTCGAGCGGAAGATGGGCCAGCCGACCTCGGTGATCCAGTCGTGCTCGTCGGCCACGTCGAGGGGGCTGCGCAGGTAGAACTCGCGCAGCGGGCCGTCGACGCCGATTTCGTGGCGTGCGGCGTGGGTGCCCAGGTCGGCGTAGGTGAGATCGATGGTCTGGAGGGGTCCGCGGTGGACCGCGACCGCGAGTTCCGCGCCGGGCACGACCACGGTGTCGATCCGGCCGACCGGGCGCGCCTCGCCGTCGACCGGGACGAACACGAGCGCCTCACCGCGCTCGTCCTGGAGCAGCTCGCTCGTGAACAGACCGCCCATCGGGCCGGTGCGGCGCAGTCCGCGAGCCGTGACGAAGCCGTGCAGCTCGCCGAGGGCGCCCTGCCACCAGCTCACCGCGTCCTGCCGGTCGACGACCTCGCGAATGCCGAGCGCCGGCTGCTCAGGGACCGTGCGGTACTCGATGGTCGACCCGTGCGCCGGCCGGGACAGCAGCTCGCGCAGCGACTCGACGGCGCTCTGCGCCTGCGCGAGCCGGTCCTCCAGCCGCGCGAGATGCGCGCTGATCAGCTCGTTGCGGGTACTCACGTCCTCTGCGGCGAGCACCGCCTTGACGTCCGCCACGGGCATGTCCAGGTTGCGCAGCCGGACGATCACCTGTGCGGTGGGCACCTGGTCCAGGGAGTAGTACCGGTAGCCGGTGCCCGGCTCGACGTCGGCCGGCGCGAGCAACCCGACGTCGTGGTAGTGCCGCAACGTCTTGATGCTCAGATGGGCCACGCGGGAGAACGCGCCGATCGTCAAGCCTGTGTGCATGGCGCCAGTATCAACCCTCCCCCTGCCGGAGGGTCCAGCGGAAGACCCCTGTTTGACTCTCCCGTGGGGGTAGCGCCCAGCGTGTCCAGTGAGCACCCCACCGGTCCGAGGACAACGAAGGAGCCCCGCAATGAACACCACCGACCCGGCCGACGCCCTGCCCGAGGTCCTCGCCGCCTACATCGCGGCGGTCAACGCCTTCGACCTGGATGCCATCATGGCGACCTTCTCCGACGACGCCCTGGTCAACGACGTGCGCCGGGAGTTCGTCGGACCCGCCTCGATCCGCGCCTGGGCGGGCCGCGAGATCGTCGGCGACAAGGTCACCATGGCCGTGACGGAGGTCGCGCACCACGGCCCCCTGACGCTCGTGCGAGCACGCTACGACGGCGAGTACGACAAGACGAACCTGCCCGACGAGCTGATCCTGACCAGCTACCTCACGGTCGCCGACGGCAGGATCACGTCCCTGATCATCGTGCACAACGAGCCGGCTCCCTACTGACTGCGGGAGGATTCCCATGAGCACACTGGTCACCGCCGAGCTCTTCGCTCTGCCCGGCCGCGGCGACGAGGTCGCGCAGCTGCTGCTGGACATCCTGGGCGAGAGCCTCAAACACGAGGGCTGCGAAGAGATCCGCATCCTGCGCGACCAGAACGACGCCGACCACGTCACAGGCCTGACCCAGTGGACCGAGGCGCACAACTACACCGACTACCTCGCCTGGCGCACCGCACACGGCTTCACCGCCACCTTCGAGGCCATGCTCACCCGCCCCCTGGTGATCCACTACTACGACCAGATCTACCAAGGCCTGGGCATCGCAGCGGCGGCCACCTGACGTTGCGTCAAGTGGCCGCCGGGGGGAGGAATCTCAACCGGGCTTTCTCGCGGAGACCACGGTCTTGTGGTGCGATCGGCGGGCGGCGCGCTCTGCGCATGCCTCCTGCTGGAGGATGACGGCGATCTGGTCGACGTCGTCGTTGACGTCGAAGAACCCTGGTGGAGCGGAGCGGTTGGACCCTCGCGATGGGCGTCGTGCCTCGTCGGGGGTGATCCTGAAGTCCACGGTTCGACGGCAGGTCGGCCCGGGGCCCGGCGCCTCCCCGGGGCGGACAGGTGACCGGTCGCGAGTGCCGGACTTGCCCAGGGGACCCTGGGCAAGCTCACAGTGCGGCAGGCTTGCCCAGCCCGGAGGCCGGCTCGCCTGCGCCTGTTTCCACGGGGGTGAGGGCCCCTGGCCAAGGGTGTGGCAGGGGCCCTCAGCGCGCTTCCGCGGGGGGGATCATGCACGCGCCGCCCCGGACAAAGACAGCGGTCTGGGCCGGGACACGGTGGTTCAGCCGGACAGCCCCGGCATGGGGATGTTGCCGCGGCGGGGTCCGTGGCGGGATCCTGGAAAGGGACGCCGAGGCGTCCTAACCCCGATGGGGAGGCGTGTCGTGCCGAACCGGCGGCCTCGTGGATATCAGCCGCAGTGGAACCCCGTGCCCGCACGTGCGAGCTGCTGACGGCCGTGGACCGGGTCCTTGTGCGCTAGGCGGCTCGGCTGCCGCTCACGATCCGGCAGGTCTGGTTCTCGCTGATCTCCGACGGCGTGCTGGAGAAGTCGTAGGCGCCGACCAGACGGTAGAAGACCATGCGGGCGGTGAGCGGGAGGTCGTCGGCGTACTCGTCCAGGACCGCGAGGATCTGCTCAATGAGCAGCTTGGTGGCGGGGCGTGGGTTCCAGGCGACGAAGCCGCGGGGCCGGGTACGAGTGTAGCGGCGGCCGGAGACGGTGCTCATATCCCAGTGTCCGCCCGGCACAGGGCCGCACGGCACTCCACCGAACCTGTCCACCATCCGTCTGCTTCCGAGGAGTTCGGCCCCGCACGGCCCGGCGAGGGGGCGCAGTGGAAGCGCGGGCGGCGAATGCCGGCCACGGCAGTGGAGGGGCGGGGCGATGGCAGACACGACGGCCCGGCCCGGCGCGCCGATCGGCGACCTCCTGGTGCGTACGGCGCTGTACGAGCGGTCGCCGCAGTGCCAGGAACCCGCACCGAGACGACGCAAGAGGCCGAAACCGTAGGGCTGGTCTACCGCAGGGTGATGCAGGGCCTGGCGGTAGCGCCGTAGTTGAACTCCACGCAGATCCGGCTGCCCGCGGGGAGCTCGGGCCCGATGCGGTCGCGGCCGCCGGATCCCCAGGCGATCTCGGTCCAGGACATGACCGTCCTGCCCCCGCGCCAGCTCCCGCCGACACGGGCGGTTCCACCGGGGGCCTGGTACCACCAGCGAGCCTGATTGCGGGGGTTCACCGGGCTGCGGGTGGCGTAGACCCAGCTCACGGTGCGCGGCCCGGAGCCGGGGCGGTGCCAGGAGGTGACGATCAGCCCGTACGCGCAGGGGTTGTCGCCCTCTGCCCGGCACACATGGGTCCACTCATCGACGTAGGCGTCGGACGTCGCCGGCGCCACAGCAGCAGCGAGACCGGCAAGGGCCAGCGCAGCGGCCCACAACGCGTGGACCTTCACAAACCTCGGCACAGGGAAACCTCCTGAAGGCGGACGATGCTGAGTCCAACCGTCGTAGGCACCGGAACGTCACTGCCGATGCCGTGCCCGCGCCGGTGGACACGTCGGCTCTGACGCCGGCGGGAGGCGAGGGCGTCAGGGCCGGAAACACGAACCGACTCGGGGGAGGGGCGGTAGTCCCACGTGTCGCTCTGCACAACGCAGCGGCCACCGCGAGGTCACGCACCCCACCACGGTGAACCCTCCGGGGAAGCGGATCAGCCACCGAGCTGCTGCCGGCAGGCGCGCACGACGGACGGATCGACACCAGCGCCCCGCACCCAGGAGTAGATGACAGCAGACCGCCCCGGCGTCGTAGCCGGGCGCAGGGTCGATGCGGCTCGGATGAGTTCTGGTGAGCTCCCAATCCACCACCCGCCTCCGCTCGACCTGCCGATGCGCAACGGCGACCATCCCAGCATCGAGCTCGTGGTCGGGACCGATGTTCACGGTGTTGCAGTACACGTCGATCAGGCTCTCGTTGCCCGCTCTGGCTCAGTTGATCAGAGCAGTAGGCTCCTCATCAGCGGGTCAGTCGGCGGACGCGGTGGGGCCCGCCTCGCGGAGGCAGCGTTCGAGGAGCCGCAGAAATCCGTTGAAGGAGTCGTCCGCGGGCCAGGTCTGATAGGCGGTGAGGGTGGCGGCCACGGCGAGGTTCATCCGCAGGGTCGCGGTCAACTCGTCGGACCCGGCGGTGCGTTCGGCCACCCAGTTCCGCAGGTCGTTGAAGAACTGCTCCCCGAAGCTCTGGCCGGACTGGGCGAGGGCTGGCGACTGCGCCTTCAGGATGCGCTGGATCGGCATGCGCTCGCGCAGGCTCTCGCAGAACCCCGTGAGGATCGCGGTCAGCGAGTCCCAGAGCGGCTCGTCCACGGGGCGGTCGTCCATCAGGGCCTGCCAGTTGCGCCGCTCCTCGGGGTCCTGGTCGAAGACGACGGCCTCCTTGCTGGCGAAGTAGTTGAAGAACGTGGCGCGCGAGACGTTCGCCGCGGCCGCTATCTGCTCGACGGTCGTGACCTCGTAGCCCTCCTCGTCGAAGAGCCGCAGCGCGGCGGACCGGATGGCGCGCCAGGTCGCCAGCTTCTTGCGCTCCCGCAGATTCATCGTTCCTCCCATGGGTCCATCGTACGGCTCGATTCCTGGACGAGTGTATTTTTGGACGCGTCTAAGTTTTCGCGCTACGGTGGAGTCGATCCCGAAGGAGACACCATGAGCAAGGTCTGGTTCATCACCGGTACGTCCCGCGGCCTGGGCCGCGCGTTCGCCGAGGCCGCGCTGGAGCGCGGCGACAAGGTCGCCGCCACCGCCAGGAACGCGGCCGCCGTGGAGGATCTGGTCACCAAGTACGGCGACGACGCGGTCCTGCCGCTTGCGCTGGACGTCACCGACAAGGCGGCCGTTGCCGTCGCGGTGGGCGCCGCGCACGAGAAGTTCGGCCGCCTGGACGTCGTGGTCAACAATGCGGGCTACGGACTGTTCGGCATGGTCGAGGAGATCACCGAGCAGCAGCTGCGCGACCAGATGGAGACCAACCTCTTCGGCGCGTTCTGGGTCTCCCAGGCCGTGCTGCCGATCCTGCGCGCACAGGGCAGCGGCCACATCGTGCAGGTGTCGTCCGTCGGCGGCGTCATCGCACTGCCGTCGCTGGGCGCGTACCACGCGTCCAAGTGGGCGCTCGAGGGCTTCAGTGAATCCCTCGCCCAGGAAGTCGCCGGCCAGGGGATCAAGGTCACTGTCGTGGAGCCGGGCGGCTTCACGACGGACTGGGCCGGCTCCTCCGCCGCGCAGGCCGAGCCGAACCCCGCCTACGACCAAGTCCGCGAGGCCCTCGCGGCCCGCATCGGAGACGCCCGGTACGCCGCCCCCGCCGACGCGGCCACAGCCCTCCTGCAGATCGTCGATGCGGCGGCCCCGCCCCTGCGGGTGCTGTTCGGTACGGAACCCATCGAGCTCATCGAGCCCGCCTACGCCCAGCGCCTTCAGACCTGGGCCGACTGGGAGCACGTCTCCCGGACCGCACAGGGCTGACCTGCTCCCCTCCCTCTCTCACGTCAGGAGCCCCACCTCATGTCCGCACCGCAGACACCCCGCACGTTCGGGGCAGCCACCACCGCCGCCGAGACGATCGACGGCGTGGACCTGCACGGCCGCCGGGCCGTGGTGACCGGAGCCAGTTCCGGAATCGGCGTGGAGACGGCCCGGGTGCTCGCCGCGGCGGGCGCCGACGTCACCCTGGCCGTACGGGACACCGACGCGGGCGCCCGGGTGGCCGCGCGCCTGGAGACGGAACTGCCGCCCGCATCGGGGAAGTTGACCGTGGCGCGGCTCGATCTGGCCGACCGGTCGACGGTCTCGGCGTTCGTGGCGGCCTGGACCGGTCCGTTGCACATCCTGGTCAACAACGCCGGAGTGATGGCCCCGCCGGAGCTCGTCCGCACGCCGGACGGCCGGGAACTGCAGTTCGCCGTCAACCACTTGGGGCACTTCGCCCTCGCCACCGGCCTCCACCCGGCACTCGCCGCGGCGGACGGCGCACGGATCGTCTCGGTCAGCTCCATCGGCCACCTCTTCTCACCGGTCGTCTTCGACGACCTGGACTACCGCTTCCGCCCGTACGACCCCTGGACCTCCTACGGGCAGTCGAAGACCGCCAACGCCCTGTTCGCCGTCGGTGCGGCCGAGCGATGGGCCGGCGACGGCATCACAGCCAACGCGCTGATGCCGGGCAACATCGCGGACACGTCCCTGTCCCGGCACCTGGACATGCAGCAGGTGGCCGCCTTCATCGCCTCGGGCGCACTCGCGCTGCCGCCGCAGAAGTCGGTGGAGCAGGGCGCCGCGACTTCGGTGCTGCTGGCCGCCTCCCCGACGGTGGAGGGCATCACCGGCCGCTACTTCGAGGACTGTGCGCAGGCCGAGCCGGTCACCGGGCGCGCCGGCGCCGCCGCCGGTGTCGCACCGTACGCCCTGGACCGGGAGGGCGCAGCACGCCTGTGGTCCGTATCCGAGGATCTGGTCCGCTAGAGCCCTACCCTGCGCGCATGACCTCGCGACACGAGCAGTGGGCCCGGCTGCGCCGTCAGTTGTGGCAGCCTCCGCGCCCCATGACGAGCAGCCGCGCGAGCGTGTGGTCGGACCGCTTGAGCTCTCCTACGACCTGGCGGAGGCGTCGCTCGCCCTTCGGGCGGAGACGGGACCGTCGGTGGACCCGGAGGTGGCCTGGGCCTGGGACCGGACTACCGTCAGCCGCGGCCGGGTCCGGGGCAAAGAGTTGGCGGCTGAGATCGGGTGGAGCCGCAAGCGCCTGTGGTCCCGGTTCGGGTCGCAGATCGGCCTTTCCCCAAGCGCGCCGCGAGGCTGGTCCGCTTCGACCACGCCTTCCATCGCCTGGCCGCGGGCGACGGCCGGTTCGGCCCGATGCAGGACCACTTCCTCGGACTGTCCACTAACGCGATGGGCCCTGAAGACACCCGTTCTCGGTTGCGAATGCGGCGAGTGGGGGTGGTGGCCGCTCATGGCCCGCATTACCGCGACGGCAGACCTCGTAACCTGGGACGCCTTCGAGCATACGATGACGCCTTGCGGGCCCTGAGCGAGGTGATCGGCTCCGACGCCGACGACACGCGGGTATGAGCGCTGCCGTCAGCCCGTCCAGCCGCAGATGGAGTCCAGGGGCGGAGAACAGTGGCACGGGGAGTCATCACCCGCCGGCGGCGGGCAGGCTGTGCCACCAATGACCGCATCCGCCGGAGCAGAAGCGTTCGCGGCGCCGTTCGTCCGCGACCGCGAGTACCGCGACCAGAAGCCGGAACGCCTTGCGGCGTTCGTCGACAGGGGTGAGGCCGGCGATCTTCCCCAGTTGCTGGTTGATCTGGCCGCGTGCGATCAGGACCGCGGGAGTGTGCGTCGGGCGCAGCCCGGCACGGCGGATGCTCTCCGGTCCGTCTTCGGTGACGGCGCGGGCCTGCATGCAGTGATGGCGCAGGAACAGGAGTACCTCGGACTGCTCCTCCGGGCCGCGCGTGTCGAACCACTCGATGCCCTGTGACACCGGGCGCAGCCCTTGGGCGAGTTCGTTGAGGATGATGTCTCGATCGGTCATGATCAGCTCCCGCAGTCCAGCGAGGCGAAGGCTTCAGCGGTCTCGTCGACGAAAGCGCAAAGCTGCTGCACGGCCTGCCGGCAGTTTTGCGGGTCGAGGGCCTCCACGGCCCGGACTTCGAGCCATCGGTCCCAGGGGCCGCCCGGGGCAAGGAACCGTGTTGTGTACTCGGAGCCGAGAATCCCATCGAGGTACAGAAGCGTCCCAAGGACGACTGCCCGGTCGTAGTCGAGGTCGGGGCGTGACAAGTAGTGATCAAGGTAGGTGCTGAGTAGTTCGGCATCCGCTGTGGAGCCGAACTTCGCAAGGGCAACGCAGTATGCGGCGCCTGCACACGGGCCCTCGCTGGCTAGCAGGAGCCGGCGATCTGATTTCGTCGTCCCACCGCAGGCCCTGCAGGACGATGACGTCGTCCAGCATGCCCAGCCGCTCGCGCCCGTGGAAGGCGAATTTCGCGAGGGCTGTAGGTTCCGCGGCGGGCTGTCCACCGGAGTCGTTCTGACCAGCGGGTTTCGTGGTCGTCCCACCGAGGTGTCCACCAGCGTTGTCCTGCGGCCGCGTCCACTTCCTCGGCCGCGGTCGCCCCTCGCGGTGTCGCCCAGGTTGGGCACCGAGAACGTGCTGAGCTGCTGATGCAGCTCGGGGTGAAGGCGGTGACGGGGCTGCCGAATCTACGGATGCCCCGGGTGGTCGGCCGAGAGCTGAGCGGGACCGGCCGCGCCCGGTACGGCAGCAGAGCCCCAATACGGCAGGGCCCGGACCGCGCGTCGCGGTCCGGGCCCTGCCCGTGCGGTGCCGCACTGCGGCGGCGGTGCGTCAGCTCTGTGCGGTGTCGTCGCCCGTCTGCCCGGCGCCCTCGGCTGCGCCTGCCTTCTCGCGCATCTTGCGCACCAGCTCCGCCTTCTGGTCGGCGGCACCCTGGCGGTCGAGGTTACGGTGCGGACCGTTGTTCTGCCGTTCGGCGCGGGACAGCCTCTTGCGCTGGCCGCCGCCCATGCCCACGGGGTTGTTGATGTTCTTGCTCACGGTCACGGGTTCTCCCGGTAATGATGTGAAGTGATCTACGGATTCATCGGTGAGGGACGGGCGCGGCGACGTCGAAGGACGTCAGCAGGGGCCCATCACGCTCTCACTCGTAAATCGGCGTCTGGAAGAACATGACAAAGACGTTACCCGGTTCCGTCGGCCCCGCACACCAAGTTTCTCACCGTCCCGGCGTCGGCCGGGCCTTCGGTGAGCGCCCGGGGTCAGCCGTTTCCTTCCGGGAATCTCAGCACCGCCAGCACCCGCCGGTGGTCGCCGCCCGCCCCGGGCAGGTCCAGATGGGCGTTACCGGGCCGCTGCGGGCGTTGCCAGTGGTCGCGAGCACACTGATGGCATGAGAGATCATCCCGCTTGCGGGACAACCTTTGAAGGGTGTTGCACAAAGCTGTGTTTGCGCAGGTCAGGGTGTGTGACCACAGTCTTCTGGTCATGATGTGAGTGCGAGGTTGTGCATGTGGGCGACGGCTTGGACGGCGTGGTGGAGGCCGTCGCCGTGCTGTCGGCAGTCGCGGAGGATCTTGTAGTTCTTCATGCGGCCGATCACATGTTCCACCCGGGCACGCACCTTGCGGTGGGCGGCGTTGTCCGCTTCCTCGCCTGCCAGCAGGGGCCGGCGCGGGCGTTTGCGGTGCGGCACGGCCATCCCGCAGTTGAGATAGGCGCCGTCGCCCAGCACGGTCACGTCATGGCAGTGGTCGGCGAGGCCGGAGGTACGGCAGGCGTGGGCGTCGGCGGTGGTGCCCGGTGCCGGTCGGGCCGCTGCGATCACGAGGCGGGTGTCGGCGTCGACGATGACCTGCACGTTCGCGGAGAAGCGGTAGTTGCGGCTGGACGCGCCGACCTTGCGGTCGCGGACCGGGATCAGAGTGCCGTCCACGATCCACAACCGGTCCGCGGCGTCGGCCGGACGCGAGACAGGCTTGAGGGCCAGCAGCGGCCCGAGACGTTGGACCACCCGGCACACGGTGGGCGAGGACACTCCGAACAGCGGTCCCAGTTGTCGCATGGTCAGGTTCGTCCGGTAGTACTCGGCGACCAGCAACACCCGCTCGGCCAGCGGCAAGCTCCACGGCCGGCCCTGCATCGTGCCGTTGCCACCGTGCTCCCGCACTGCCTTGAGCAACCGCGAAAACTGTGTCAACCGTAGCCCCGTGAACGTCTCCACCCACACCTGTTCAGCACTCAACACCCCAGCCATACAAGAGAAATGCCCAGCTCACAGCCTTGTGCAACACCCTTTACTGAGCTTTTCGTCAGTTCTGTGGGTGCAGGGGCTTCGGCGGTGTGAGCATGTTGGTGTGTCTTCCGAGTCTCAGGCCGTTGTCTCCGACGTCTCCGTTCTGCCGCTGACGCGACCGCAGTTGGCCGAGGCCCGTCGCATGCGCGCGGTCGAGTTGTTCGAGCAGAGACGTTCGTCATGCGAGGTCGCGCGGATGGTGGGGATCCACTCCGAGAGCGTGCGGCGGTGGCAGCGCCTGTGGGAGCAGGGCGGGGCTCAGGCACTGCGACGGCGTCCAGCCCCCGGTCGGCCGCCCAAGCTGGATGACGCCCAAGTCGAGGTGGTTCGGGCCGCGTTGGACCAAGGCGCCCAGGCGCACGGGTTCGAGGCAGACCTGTGGACCTTGGAGCGGGTCGGCGCGGTGGTTGAGCGGGGGAGTGGGGTGGAGCTGGCCCGCGCATCCGTGTGGCGCCTGCTGACCGGGCGGCTGGGGTGGAGTCTGCAGCGGCCCAAGCGCCAGGCCGTCGAGCGGGACGAGTCCGAGATCGCCCGATGGGTCACCCAGGAGTGGCCACGCATCAAAAAGGGGCGGTGAAGAAACGTGCCTGGATCGTTTTCTTCGACGAATCGGGCGTGTCACCGTTGCCCCAGATCCGCCGCACCTACGCACCCCGCGGCCGCACTCCCACGCTGCGGCACCGGCTGAACTGGAAGCGCGACGGGATGGCCGCCGCGCTGGGCTACCACGCCGCCGACCCTCGACGTGGTCCGCGGCTGTGCTTCCACCTCAAGCCGGGCAGCTACGACACCACTTCTTTGATCGAGGTGCTGGAACAGGTCACTAGTGCTGCTCCGCAGAAGTTCGTTGAGGGGTGTTGATCAGGCTGCCTTGAGCGGGGTGCCTTCGTAGGTCCACCGGTAGGGCCTGGCGGTGTCGTTGTGGCCGATTACGTAGGCTTCCAGATTCTCGATCAGGTCCTCGCGGCTGGCGGAGTCGCCGTGTCGCAGGACCCGGCGGGTCAGGGCGGAGAAGAACAGTTCGACCTGGTTGAGCCAGGAGGCGTGCGGTGGGGTCCAGCACACGTGCCAGCGCGGATGCGTGGCCAGCCACGCCTTGGTGTGCTTGGCGGTGTGCGAGGAACCGTAGTCGAGCACGACGTGGATCTCCTTGGCTGGTGCGATCACCCGGTCGAGTCGGTCCAGAAAGCAGTGAAGGTCGCCGCGTCGTTGCGGGCGATCACCTCGGTGAGGACCTCACCGGTGCGCGCGTCGAGAGCCGCGACGAGGGAGGCGGTGCCGTGGCGCCGGTACTCGAAGTCCTGCCGGGCGGGTGCACCGGGGCGCGCAGACGGGCTGGGATGGCGGCGCGAGCGGGCCGCGATCGCGGTCTTCTCGTCGATTGAGAGCACCACCGCTTCGTCGGGCGGATCGCGGCAGCGGGCGCACACATGGGCGGCTCGCTGCCAGAAGTCGGGGGTGTCCCGGCGCGTGAGCCAGCCGCGGACCTTGTGTGGTTTGAGGTCCAGGTCCGCAAGGATTCGGCCGACCTGGGAGGCGGAGACCGGTGCGAGGCACGTGCCGGACACCTGCTGGGCAATGGCCCGGTGTGACCAGGGCTCCTCCGGATGCGGCGGCGCGCTCGTCGCGGTGGCCACGATTGCCACGCGTACCTCGGGCCCGTATGCCTTCGGCCGTCCCGACCGTTCGGCGTCCCGCAGCCCGTCCAGGCCCAGCGCGGCGAACCGCCCCCGCCACTTGCGCACGGTGTTCACGCTGATCTCCAACTCTCGCGCGATCGCGCCGTTGGCGAACCCGTTCGCTGCCGCGAGCACGATCCGGGCCCGCAACACCGCCCGCACCTCGGACTTCGCCGAAGCCACCGTCCTAACGAGTCGCTCGCGGACCTGCCGATCGATCGCCACCGCAACCGCCGTCCCCACTTGTTGCCCACCATGTACGGCCAACGATCACGCGGACCGCCGCCGCACCCGGCAGGATGAGCCCGTGCCGAAGAACCCCTGGGAGTCGATGCAGCACCACCTGCGCCAGCGACTGAACCGCCACGCTCGCGAGCGGTGGCCGCACGTGAAGGCCGTCACGGTCCACTTCCGCTCGGGATTCGCCCACGTGGCAGCCGAGTTGGCTGGCGAGCAGACAGTCCCACTGTGTCGCCTGCGCTTCACCGGCGTGATGCACACTTGGGGCCTCGCGCTCTATCCGGCCAGCAGCGATAGCTACCGGGATAACGTCTTGCCCAGCGGACTGCCCGCCGGCTCCCCGGAGGAAGCCCTCGACTGCGCAGGCGACCTCTACCTCAGCGGACCGGCCATCTGATCAACATCCTTCGACGAACTCCGTGGACTGGATCAGCCAGCGGTGCGGATGCACTGGATCGCGGGCACGGTGAGGACACCTCAGCGAACTGACCGATCGCTTTTCTGTTGTCACAGCCTGCAAGATCCAGTAAGGTCACCCAACGTGAACACCGGACCGGCACTACGCCACACACAGATCGGCTATCCGGTGGAGGGCTGATCGCACGGTGGGTGCGGAGAAGGCACCCCTTCAGTTCGGCACGCGGACCTCCCGATGCTTGTGCATTGCGAGTCCGTTCTTCGTGTCGAGCTACAGCGAGGTCAGCCGAATGAAAGTCACGTTCAACCACACCATCATCGCCGCCAAGGATCGCAACGAGTCGGCTCGGTTCTTCCGAGAGCTGTTGGAACTTCCGGAAGCACCGTCATGGGGCCCGTTCACCAACATCCAACTCAACGATGGCGTGCTGCTTCAGTTCGCCGAGCCGCCGGTGGAGATCCAGATGCAGCACTACGCTTTTCTGGTCGACGATGAGCTGTTCGATCTGACGTATCGGCGGCTGTGTGATCGCGGCATTGAGCACTGGGCCGATCCGCAGATGCGACGCCCCGACGAGATCAACACTGAGCACGGCGGTCGAGGGGTGTACTTCAAGGACCCTGCCGGTCACTTGATTGAGCTGATCACACGCCCGTACCTGTAACCGAGAGAGCCCCTGGTCGGGCACCCCGAACGTGGCGCCCGACCAGGCGACCAACTTCTCCAGCTGTGCCTCAAGCGATCGTGCGAGTCATCCTCATCTTCCATGCCACCGAAGCGACCGCCACCCAGCCTGATCAACACCCCTCAGCGGACTTCCGCGGAGCAGCACTAGGTGGGCGACGTGTTGACGTGGGGGTCTGGTGATCGTTTCAGGGTGTGGGGCGGTGGTGGGGTGCGGCTCTGAGCTGGGGTTTTCGTGGGGCTGTGGTGGTTGGAGAGGTCCCGACGTGCGGGTTCAGTGATTGTTTCGGATTGTGGTGATCGGTGGAGGAATTTGGCTTGGTCTGCGGGTGCGGCGGGGACGGGCGCCGCGGGGAGTTGCGATTGCGCGGTCACGGGGTGTCCGCGCGGTGCCGGGTCCCCTTTGCGGCCCTTGGCAGGCCGCCATGGGACGGCTGTTGCTCGTTGTCGCCTCCGACGGGGTGTGGATCACGACGTGCCGGCCGTGGTGAGCGGGAGCGAGTTCGGGCGCCGCCGGGGCCGGGATGCGGTGGCCCTGGGGTGGGGAGGGCGCGTTCGGGGTGCTGGGGGTGGCAGGGCGGGCTCCCGACCGCTCTCGCTACGCTCCGGTTTCGCGCCATAACGTTGTGTGGTGACAGGTTGTACGGCACCCCTGCCATCGGCCCCTGCCCGGGGGCGTGTTCGACAGGATGTTCTTTGATGCGATTCCGCGGGACGGTGGCTGTGGCTACCTTCGCCCTGGTGCTCGGCTCACTCGGCCCTGCCACCGACGCCAGCGCGGCCGCCGGATTCTTCCGGTATCACTATGTTAACGCCGCGGGTAAAGGGGTCATCGGCCAGCTCGTCAACCCGCGCAATGACGAGTGCATCCTCATCCCGCAGACCGCAGCCGGCAAGCCGCCGGTGGACGGACCGCAGAACATCACCGACCGGCCGGTCAAGCTCTACCTCGACGACGAATGCGACGGTCCCTCCACGGAGTTGAAGGCCTTCGAGAAGCGCGGCGCCGACAGGAGCCTCAAGTTCCGCGCGGTCCTCTTCATCGAAGCGACCGACTGACGCAAGCCGCGACCGCCGGTGCACCGTTGAGCACCCGGCACCGCCCGGGTGTTCAACGGTCCAGCATCCCCTCGTGCTTGCAGCCTCCTGCACCTGACCGTCAGTGCGGTGGCGGTGAGAGTGGTGGCGACGATCAGGCGGATCTTCATGCCGGTCTCCTGACACGAAAGGGATGGTTCCTACCCCAGCGGGACGGGGTGAATGCAGAGCCTGGTACATGGAGGTGGGGGCCATCCTTGCCCGCGCAGAGTCCCCACTGCCTGCGTACCCGCCCCGCGCCCCGCGTGCTCCGGAAGACACCCGACCAGCCGGTGGTACACGAGCGACCCCAGCAGAGCCAGAAGACGTTCCCACGGCACACCCGGGGTCCGGCTCGCGCGGTCAGGGGGTGCCCGCGCTCGGTGAGGCGGAGGACACCGCTGTCTTGCCTGCGCTCGTCGTGGCGGCGCAGTTCCCTGGTGATGGGCCTGAGGTTGGGTCGTTCTGTCCTGTAGGGGGCGGGGCGTTCTAGGGGAGGGTGCCGGCGCGGGCGGCGAGGGCGCGGAGTTCGGGGGTGGTGCGGCCGGACAGCAGCAGTCCGGTGATGAGGGATCTCACCGCTGGGCGGGAGTGCGTCTCCTGGGGTGCCTGGTGCTCGGCGGCCAGGAGCACGCGCACGCATTCGTCCCGGCGTCCGCGTTGGGCCAGGGCGGCCGCAACGTCGGTGTAGTACCGTGCCCGGCGCTCGACGCCGGGCAGGCTCTGGGGCGGCAGTGCACGGGCGGCATACAGGGCTGCGGAGGGGTCGCCGGTGGAGAACTCGGCGGAGATGCGGTGGAGTTGGACGGTGGCGGGGCTGAAGCCGCCGTGGTCGCGCAGGGCTGTGGGGCCGCCGAGGTGAGCGGCGATGGCGGCGGCCTCGTCCGTCAGCTCCCGCATGCCTGCCTTGTCGCCGCTCCGCGCGGCACTGTAGGCGGCGGACTGGATCAGCAGGCCGCGTTCGGCGGCGCCGCTGCGGGATGTGCGGAGGCTGGGGTTGTCGGCGGCGTTGAGCGCGATCGACAGGGCCTGTTCCTCCCAGCCGACGCGGCGGGCGAGCACGGCCAGGTTCCGGGCGGCTTCTGCCACGGCGAGGGGGTGCCCGGCGGCTTCGGCCACGTGGCGTGCGCGGTCGGCTGGCATCCAGCCGAGCTGCTGTTCGTCGAGCTTGATGAGCATGCGGGTCGCGAGCAGGTAGCTCTGCCCGAGCAGGTCGAGGTGCTCGGTTCGACGTCGGAGCCGATGGCGTGTCCGGCACGGATCAGACGGGGCAGGCGTACGGCGAGGTTGGTGTAGTGGCAGGTGTGGAAGTCCGTGTGCACGCTGGCGAGTTCGGCGGGCAACTGCTCGGGGCCCGGCAGCTCGTTGTCCTGGCCGATGCCGAGCATCGCGTCCCGCAGACGACCGACCAGAACCTGTCCGACCGGCATATCCTCGGCGGCTGCGGACCCCGGTCCCGGGAGTGAGACGCCGGCTGTGGCCGCGGCTGAGAGAGCCAGGAACTTGCGTCGCCGCACTGGGTCGTCACCGTCCTCCCTCTGGGTTCGTCCCACCCTGGAGCCGGGAAGGCGCGGGTATCCGAGACCCGAGGTGACGGAGTATCCGTGTCGGTTCTCCGCGGGAGGCGAAGCGGCGGTAAGCCCGAACTCCTTGGGCCGGATATCGAGCACGTCAGCGAAGCGTCGGAGCACCGCGACATCGGACAGCGAGGAGAGGCCCCGCTCGTACCGGGAGACCTGGGAGGCGGAGTAACCGGTTCGGGCACCGAGATCAGCAAGCGTCCAGCCCCGGGCCTGCCGCCTGCTGCGGATCAACTCCCCAGGCCTCTTCGGGCGTTCGGATCGCGCTCGCGCTGTGCTCACTGGCATCCACGCCCCCGTCGATGGCCGAGGTGCCGCCCCGCCCACCGTAGACCCGGGCCGCCGGGCCGCAACAGCGGTTTTGCACCAGATGCAAACGGCATTGCTCCTCACGGCAGCGCCCCTGCCGGTACCGGACCAGATGCGGTGCCCTGGAGCAATGCCAAGGCCCGCAGCAGGCGGGCCGACGCGCTTTCCCCGAAGGGCGTGAACGCGATGAGCGTACGCAAGAGGGCAGCCGCCATCGGGCTCGGCCACCAGGCCCTGGACGACCACCTGCCAGGGCTGGCCGGCTCCCAGTTCGCCCAACTCGCCGCGGTCTGCGACACCGACCCCAGCAAGCTCGCCGCCCAGGCCCACCAGCACAACGTCCCCGGCTTCACCGACATCCGCGCCCTGCTGGAGGACGTGCGCCCGGACTTCGCCATCGTCGCGGTACCGCACCACGTCGGCCGTGAGGTCATCGAGACCTGCGCTGTGGCCGGGGTGCATGTGCTGAAGGAGAAGCCGTTGGCGACCAGCCCGGCCGAAGCCGCCGAGCTGGTGGCGCTGTGCGACAAGGCCGGAATCGAGCTAATGGTTACTGCCCAGCGCCGCTTCCACCCGCTCTGCACCGCGGCGGTGCAGCTGCTGGAGCAGATCGGACAGCCGTGCCTGGTCGAGGGCCGCTACACCTTCCACTGCCCCGACCCGGCCGCCGGCTGGCGCGGCCGGGCATCCCTGGCCGGAGGCGGGGCCTTGATGGACATGGGCTACCACCTCATCGACCTGCTCATCTGGTACCTCGGACCGCCCGACCGGATCCTGGCCAGTGCCTCCACCGCCGCACACCCCGACGCGCAGTACGACGCCGAGGACACCGCGCTGGTCCACCTCGCCTACGACTCAGGTCTGTACGGCTCCCTGCTCATCTCCCGCTCGGCCGGTCCGAAGACCGAACAGCTGACGGTGACCGGCCCCCGCGGCGCCGTCGTGATCGAGCGAGGCAGGCTGCGGCGCCTCGCCCCGGACGGGCAGTTGATTGAGTCCCTGCCCCGTGAACCGGCCTGGCCCTCCGCCGATGCCGCGCAGATCGACTGCTTCTGCCGCGTGCTCGACGCCGAGCGGACCAATCCCTGCGGCCCCCGCAGCCATGTGGCGCACGCCGCGTTCCTGGCCGCCGCCTACACCACCCAGACCTCCCTCACACCCGCGGACCCGAAGGAGTACCTGCTGTGACCGCCGACTCTCCCCTCGCCCTCTTCGGAGGTCCGCCCGTCATCGACGTCCCCGGCCCGCACTTCTCCTGGCCTCCGATCGGCGACAGCGACATCGCCGCCGTCACCGGCCAGCTGACGTCCGCGGTGTCCATCCCGGACCGCTCCGGTGTCATCGCCGAGCTGGAGGACACTGTGGCGTCCTTCCTCGGGGTCCGGCACGCCGTCACCACCTGCACGGGAACGGCCGCCCTGCACTCGATGTACGCCGCGGCCGGCATCACCCCGGGCGACGAGGTGATCGTCCCGGCGCTGACGTTCCACGCCACAGCCACCCCGCTCTTCCACCTCGGCGCCCGCCCCGTGCTCGCCGACGTGGACGAACACGGGCAGCTCGACCTCGACGACGCCGCCCGCCGCATCACCCCGCGGACGAAAGCCGTCGTCGCCGTCCACCTGTGGGGCCTGCCCGAAAACATGGACGACCTGCTCTCCTTCAGCGCCCGGCACAATCTGATGCTCCTCGAGGACGGCTCCCATGCCCACGGCGCCACCTGGCGCGGCCAACTCGTCGGCTCCTTCGGCCGCGCCGCGGCCTTCAGCATGAACGGGCCCAAGCCCCTCTCCGCCGGGGAAGGCGGGTTCGTCGCCACCGACGACACCGAGCTGTACTACCGCGCGCTGATGCACGGCCAGTACAACAAGCGGTGCCGCCGCGAAATCCCCGCAGACCACGCCCTCGCCCCCTACGCGGTCACCGGCATGGGGCTCAAGCTGCGCATCCACCCCCTGGCGGCCGCACTCGCGGCCACTCAACTTCCCCGCCTGGAGGGCTACCTGGCCGGACGCGAAGCTGTCGCAGCACGGATGCGGAAGGCCCTGCGCGAAGTACCGGGCATCGACGTGCCGCACCCGCCGGCCCATGCCCGTCCGGCCTGGTACGCGCTGCCGCTGCGCTACGACCCGGCCCGGCTCGCCGGCCTGTCCGTCGAACGGTTCATCGAAGCCGTCCGTGCCGAGGGCGCCAAGGAGATCGACCAGCCTGGCTCTACCCGCGCCCTCGGCGAGCACCAGCTGTTCCGAACCCCCGGAGCCCTCCTGCCCGGCTACGCCGACCACCAGGGACCCGACGCCGACAGTTTCGCCAACGCCCAGTGTGTGCACGGCAGTACGGTGAAACTTCCGGTGTGGCACGGCGAACAGGACCTCCACCTCGCCGACGCGTACACCGCGGCCATCATCAAGGTCACCGACCACCACAAGGAACTCGTGAAGTGAACGCCCCCGTCGACGCCGCCCTGCTGGGCGACCTCCTCCACACCGCCGATGCCGACGGCATCACCAAGCACGTCGTCGGTGCCGTCATCCCCAACACAGACGGCAAGGTGCTGCTGCTTCACCGCGCCGCCGACGACTACCTCGGTGGTCTGTGGGAGCTTCCTTCCGGCGGCGTCGATGAGGGCGAGACCCTGACCCAGGCCCTGCACCGGGAAGTCGCCGAAGAGACCGGCCTCACGGTCACCGAGATCGGGACCTACCTCGGGCACTTCGACTATCGCTCCAAGAGCGGCAAGAAGACCCGGCAACTCAACTTCACCGTCACAACCACCCACGAGAGCGACGCGGTCAAGCTCACCGAACACGATGCACACCTGCGGGCCGACCGTACGGAACAGGAGCAAGTCTCCAGCGCCGTACAGGCCATCCTCGCCACCTGGCGACAGGAAGGCGCGTGAAGGATCAGTGGGGGAGGGTCGATGCCTGCCGCGTCAGGCCGCAGCGGGCGATTCCTCGACTTCCTTGGCCCTGACCGCGGCACCAGGCATGTCACATGCCGGCGTCGCCTGTCGAAGAGTGGAACGGATGCATCCGCCGTCTCCTCGACGAAGCCAAGGCCGGACGCGCCGCCGGCGTCCGTTCCTCACGTTCATCGACTGCACCGGCCTGTCGGCGCTGCTGGCCGGCGCCCGCGCGGCGAAGGCCAGCGGCAGCGAGCTGGGCTGTGCTCGGTCCCGCATCCGCTGGCGAGGCTGCTGCGGCTGACCCACACGGAAGCGCCTTCACCATCCAGCAGCCGGGCGGACGGTGAAAGCCTTGACCGGCCGGGAGCGCTGCTGCGCGTACGGCGGTTCGGACAATGGAACCGTGGTTGGCGCTGAGATTGATCATGGCCGTCGCCGGGTCCTTGTGTGATGTGCACCTAGGATTGCGAGGGTGACGGCAAGCACCATTGACATTGAGAAGGCAGCCGGTGTGCTCCGCGCCGGCGGCCTGGTGGCCCTCCCGACCGAAACCGTCTACGGACTGGGCGCCAACGCCGAGGACCCCGCCGCCGTAGCGCGCATCTTCCAGGTCAAGGGGCGCCCGCCCTCCCACCCGCTGATCGTCCACATCGGCAGCGCGGAGGATTTGGATGACTGGGTTGAGAGCGTGCCTGCGGCGGCGCGCATGTTGGCCGAACGGTTCTGGCCGGGGCCGCTGACGCTGGTCCTGCGGCGCGGTCGCAGGGTGCCGCTAGAGGCAACCGGTGGGCTGGAGACGGTGGCCGTGCGTGTGCCCGATCATCCCGTCGCGCTCGCGTTGCTGTCGGTCTTCGGCGGCGGCGTGACGGCCCCGTCCGCCAACCGCTTCGGCGCGGTCAGTCCCACCACCGCGGACCACGTCCGAGCGGAGCTCGGGGATGGAGTCGACTTCGTACTGGACGGCGGCCCCTGCCAGGTCGGCGTCGAGTCGACCATCGTCGATGTCACGGGCGAGACACCGAGCATCCTGCGGCCCGGCGGAGTGACACGCGAGGACCTTGAAGCGGTGCTGAGGAGCCCGATTGCGTTGCCTTCGACGAGCGGTGTCCGGGTGCCGGGCCAGCACCCGTCGCACTACGCACCGCAGGCGCGGGTCGTCCTGGTCGAGCCGGAGAAGATCGTTGCCGAGGCTGAGCTTGCGCTGGAGTTAGGGCACCAGGTGGGCGTTTTTCTTCCGCCCTCCTTCGCCGGCGCTTCGGTGAAGGCCCACGCCGTCGTGGCCCTTCCCCCTTCGATGGCCGCCTACGCGCACGGGTTGTACGGGTTCCTGCGTGACCTCGACCAGCAAGGGTGCGACCTCATCGTCGCGTCCGTGCCGGTGGAGGAGGGGCTGGGACTGGCGATCGCCAACCGGCTTCGCCGGGCTGCGGGGCCCCGGACCACCGTGTGAGCGTCCGTGGCCGGGGCGGTCAGGAGGTGGTGGGGACCGCCGCATCGAGGCCGCGAGAGGCGACGAGCTGTGCGCTGCCGTCGGCCAGCCGGTAGGAGAGTCCCACCACGCCGAGGCGGCCGGCGGCCACCCGCTCGGCCAGGACGCGGGAGCGTTCCAGCAGCAGGTCCACGGTGTGCTCGATGTGCTCGGCCAGGATCTCTTCTGCCGTCTCGCGTCCGGCGGCGCGGGCTGCCAGCACGCTCGGGGTCACCCGTTCGACGACGTCCCGGACGAAGCCGCCCGGCGTCTGCCCGTTCTCCAGGGCGGAGCAGGCTGCCGCGACGGCGCCGCACGAGTCGTGGCCGAGGACGACGACCAGCGGCGCGTTCAGGACATTCACGCCGAACTCTATGGATCCGAGGACTTCCGTACCGGCGACATGCCCGGCGGTGCGCACTACGAACAGGTCGCCCAGGCCGCGGTCGAAGATGATCTCGGCGGCCAGCCGGGAGTCGGAGCACCCGAACATCACGGCGAAGGGCTGTTGGGACGGTGCGGTCTCGGCGCGGCGGGCGGCGTCCTGGTTCGGGTGCTCGGTGGCGCCTGAAACGAAGCGCTGGTTACCGGCCATGAGCAGCTCGAAGGCGGCGCGGGGCGTCGGGGTGTCGATCTCGGTCATGGCGGCAGCCTACGAGGCGACTCCGGCCGTCGCACCGCCTGGTCCCGCCTGGTCGGGCGACGCTGCCGGCTTGAGCGTCACCCCCAGGCGCCGGGCGAGGGCGGCCTCGATGCGGAACCTCAGTGTGCGGCGCAGATGCCCGGCCCCGTACGGCCGGTGGTCCACAGCCCTGCGTTCGTCCTGCACACCCGCACAACGAGCGAGGCACGGCCCGCGCTGTCGGCTATACGAGGGCGGACCGCCCGAGGATCACCCGCCGTCCCCTCCGTTCCGGCCTGCCCCAGCAGCTCCGTCATGACGTCCTTCGTGCCGTCCTCGGTCAGCCGGGCATCGCGGTCGCGGCCGGTGAACATCTCCAGCAGGGCCCTGACAGGCAGGTGGGCCTCCGCCGGATACGCAGTCTCCCGTCCAGACGGTGGGTGTAGTGCGTGCGCCGCCCCTCTCGCTCCCGGCTGAGGTAGCCGACCTGGTCGAGGTAGCCGACGATGCTCTGGGCGGTGCGTTGGGTGACGTGGCAGGCGGCGGCGATGTCACGGATACGCGTGGCGGGATCGCGCGCGATGGCCACCAACCACGCGCGCGTGGTTGGTGAGGAAGCCCCACCCTCCGGCCTGCTGGTCCACGATCAGCCTGCCCCTTCGATGCTGCCGCGCCGGAAACACCGGCTGGAGACTTCCCGAAACCCGGTTCATCCATTGTCTGTGGAGAACGGTCAGGCGGCACGGGCCAGTCCGCCCCTGCAGAGCAGGTCCCCCCGAGTGGGTACGGGCTCCGGTATCGCCCGCGCCCGAAACCCGGGTGATTCCGGCGGCACCGAGTCCCCCTTGCCTGTTCGGCTTGGGCCGGTGCCACGCTGCCCGGCCCATACAGGAACCCTGTCCTGTGTGGGCCGGGCAGTTCCCGTTTCCCGGGCCGTCGCGGCGCACCAGGAGCGGCGCGGCGCTTACCAAGCCACTGCGCTGCGCACTACCTGCGCAGGTACCGGGGCAAGCCCCGGTTGGTAAGTGCGGTGGTAAGTGGCGGTGCCCTTGGTAAGCCGCATCCACCCGCGAGAGTGCGGGGCTTGCCCGGCTTGCTCTTCAACGTGCCTTACAACTTGCTCTCCAAGGTGCCCTTCAACGTGCCTTACAACGTGCTCCTCAACTTGCCCCCAGTCTCGCCGGTGCGCCGGGGAAGCTGCACGTCGGAAGGCTGGTCAAGGGGGCAGGCGCGCGCCGACTTCTTCTCTGTGACACCCCTTTTGGCGTCGGCGGAAGTTCGGAGCCGGCCACGGCCTGGTGGTGGTTGTCCTGGCGGGGCAATCGGTGCTGCCCGTGGTGGGAGGTCATGGGCGGCGGTTGAGAGTGTGGAGGGTGGTGAGGATCGAGCCGACTGCGCCAAGGATGCCGAACAGGGCGAGGACGGCCTGGGCGGGCTGGGCTGCGGCGGGGTGCTCGGCCAGGGCGTAGAAGAGGAACGCGGCGAGCAGGGCCACCATCGCGATGGCGAGGGCGGTCACGATGCGGCGGATGGTGGGGTCGGTCTGCGGCGCGGGCTCCGGGTTCGGGACCGAGGGGGCGGGCGCGGCCGGGGTGGCCGGGGCGGGGGTGGTGGGCTCGGCGGTCG
>NZ_JBIWHT010000039.1:0-41260 GCF_044764265.1 Streptomyces sp. NPDC094147
TCGTACTCACCCTCTCGGGCTTTCCTCCGGGCGCTTCCCTTCGGTATTTCGTGTTCCCGACTCTATCAGACGCTTTCGTGTCCGATTCCCCGTCGAAATGGGGTTCGCTTCGAGTTTCTCGCTTTCGCGATTTCCTTTCGGCGTGGCCCGACTTTATCAGAGATTCTGAGTCGGATTTCCCGCCCCGGTCGGGCGCTCCCGTACGCACACGAGTGTGCCGGGGTTCCCGTTCAGGCGGAGACGTAAACGTACTGGAGCGGGGCGCCCCGATGCAAATCGAGGCGCCCCGCTCCGGGCGTACAACCGCTGTGAGCGTCAGACCTCGACGACCACGGGGAGGATCATCGGGCGCCGCCGGTACGTGTCCGAGACCCACTTGCCGACCGAGCGGCGGATCAGCTGCTGGAGCTGGTGCGGCTCGACCACGCCGTCCTGGGCGGACCTGTTCAGCGCTTCCTCGATCTTCGAGACCACCGGGCCGAACGCGGAGTCCTCGATGCCGGAACCACGCGCCTGGATGTGCGGGCCACTGGTGATCTTGCCGCTGCTGGAGTCCACCACCACGTACACCGAGATGATGCCCTCGTCTCCGAGGATGCGGCGGTCCTTCAGGGAGGACTCCGTCACGTCGCCGACCGAAAGGCCGTCGACGTACACGTAACCCGCCTGGACCTTGCCGACGATCTTGGCGGAGCCGTCGACCAGGTCGACCACCACGCCGTCCTCGGCGATGACGATGTGGTTCTTCGGCACGCCCGTGAGGGCTCCGAGCTCCGCGTTCGCCCGCAGGTGACGCCATTCGCCGTGGACCGGCATCAGGTTCTTCGGCTTGCAGATGTTGTAGAAGTACAGCAGCTCGCCAGCCGAGGCGTGGCCCGAGACGTGCACCTTGGCGTTGCCCTTGTGGACGACGTTGGCGCCCCAGCGGGTCAGGCCGTTGATGACGCGGTAGACCGCGTTCTCGTTGCCCGGGATGAGCGACGACGCGAGGATCACGGTGTCGCCCTGGACGATCCGGATCTGGTGGTCACGGTTGGCCATCCGGGACAGCGCGGCCATCGGCTCGCCCTGGGAACCCGTGCAGACCAGTACGACCTCGTCGTCCGGCAGGTCGTCCAGCGTCTTGACGTCCACGACGAGGCCGGCCGGGACCTTCAGGTAGCCGAGATCGCGCGCGATGCCCATGTTGCGGACCATCGAGCGGCCGACGAAGGCGACCCGGCGGCCGTACTCGTGCGCGGCGTCCAGGATCTGCTGGATGCGGTGCACGTGGCTGGCGAAGCTGGCCACGATGATGCGCTTGTCGGCGTTGGCGAAGACCGTGCGCAGGACGTTGGAGATGTCCCGCTCCGGCGGTACGAAGCCGGGGACCTCGGCGTTCGTCGAGTCGGAGAGGAGGAGGTCGATGCCCTCCTCGCTCAGCCGGGCGAAGGCGTGCAGGTCGGTGAGACGGCCGTCCAGCGGAAGCTGGTCCATCTTGAAGTCGCCGGTCGCGACGGCCATGCCCGCAGGGGTGCGGATGGCGACCGCGAGGGCGTCCGGGATGGAGTGGTTGACCGCGACGAACTCGCAGTCGAAGGGGCCCAGGCGCTCGCGGTCGCCCTCGGCGACCTCCAGCGTGTACGGGCGGATCCGGTGCTCCTGGAGCTTGGCCTCGATGAGCGCGAGGGTCAGCTTGGAGCCGATCAGCGGGATGTCCGGCTTCTCGCGGAGCAGGTACGGGACGCCGCCGATGTGGTCCTCGTGGCCGTGCGTCAGGACGATGCCCTCGATGTCGTCGAGGCGGTCCCGGATGGAGCTGAAGTCCGGCAGGATCAGGTCGATGCCGGGCTGCTCCTCCTCGGGGAAGAGGACACCGCAGTCGACGATGAGCAGGCGGCCGCCGAACTCGAAGACCGTCATGTTCCGGCCGATTTCGCCGAGACCGCCGAGCGGTGTGACGCGCAGGCCGTTCTTGGGAAGCTTCGGCGGGGTACCGAGTTCAGGATGCGGATGACTCAAAAGACTCTCCTCACCACACGCGCCACGTACCTGTAGGGCACGTGGCGCGTATGTCATTCGTGCACTTGCTGTTGTGTATGGGTTTTCGCGCGTTCGTCTTGCGCGTATTCAGTTGTGAAGTCTGTGGTTAGAGCTGTACCCCACCGGCTGCCAGATCGAGCCCCAGCTGGCGGGATTCTTCCGCCGTGAGCTCGACCAGGGGAAGGCGCAGCGGTCCGGCCGGGAGCCCCTGGAGGGCAAGGGCGGCCTTGGTGGTGATGACGCCCTGGGTGCGGAACATCCCGGTGTAGACCGGGAGCAGCTGCTGGTGGATCTCGGTGGCCTTGCGTACGTCGCCGGCGAGGTACGCGTCGAGCAGGGCGCGCAGCTCGGGGGTGACCAGGTGGCCGACCACGGAGACGAAGCCGCAGGCGCCGACCGAGAGCAGCGGCAGGTTGAGCATGTCGTCGCCGGAGTACCAGGCGAGGCCGGAGCGGGCGATGGCCCAGCTGGCGCGGCCGAGGTCGCCCTTGGCGTCCTTGTTGGCGACGATCCTCGGGTGCTCGGCGAGCCGGACGAGGGTCTCGGTGTCGATCGGGACGCCGCTGCGGCCGGGGATGTCGTACAGCATCACCGGGAGCTCGGTGGCGTCGGCGATGGCCGAGAAGTGCCGGAACAGTCCCTCTTGCGGGGGCTTGTTGTAGTACGGCGTCACGGCGAGCAGGCCGTGTGCGCCGGCGCGCTCGGCCGTACGGGCGAGTTCGAGGGTGTGGCGCGTGTCGTTGGTCCCGATTCCGGCCACGATGTGGGCCCGGTCTCCGACGGCCTCCAGTACGGCCCGTACAAGCTGGTCTTTCTCCGCGTCGCTGGTGGTCGGTGACTCGCCGGTGGTGCCGTTGACGATCAGTCCGTCGTTGCCTGCGTCGACCAGGTGGGCAGCGAGTCGCTGGGCACCGTCGAGGTCGAGTGCGCCATCCGCCGTGAACGGCGTGATCATGGCGGTGAGGACCCGCCCGAAGGGGGTCTGCGGAGTGGAGATCGGAGCCATGGGTAACACGCTACTCGCTGCTCAGCGCCGGGTCCCCCCTCGGGGGCAGGTGGCAGAGGGAGCCCGGCACTGCCTGCTCGGGGGTTCAAGCAGTGCCGGGTCCGTTTGATCAGCCTAGATGAACTTCACGAAACGCCGCAATACGGACACTTTGCACGGCGTATCCGCACATCTGTCCCGGTATAGGCTCAGTCGGCTGTCAACCCGTGCGGCTACGGGGCCACCCGGCCGTTGGTGTTGAAGGCCGCGTAGGTGAGCGGCATGAGCCGGGCCCACTCCTCTTCCATCTTCTCGCCGACCATCTCGATCTCCCGCTGCGGGAAGGACGGGACCTTCGCCAGCTCGTGCTGGGTCCGCAGGCCGAGGAAGTGCATCAGCGAACGCGCGTTGCATGTCGCGTACATGGAGGAGAAGAGGCCGACGGGGAGCACGGCCCGAGCCACCTCGCGGGCGACACCGGCCGCCAGCATCTCCTGGTACGCCTCGTACGACTGCCGGTACGAGTCCTCCATCGCGCGGGCGGTCAGCTCCTGCTGCTCCGACGAGCCCTCGACGAATTCGTACTTGCCGGGGCGGCCCTGCTGCACCAGCTTGCGCTCGGCACCCGGAACGTAGAAGACCGGCTGGAGCTCCCGGTACCGGCCCGACTCCTCGTTGTACGACCAGCCCACGCGGTGCCGCATGAACTCGCGGAAGACGAAGATCGGGGCGCTGATGAAGAAGGTCATCGAGTTGTGCTCGAAGGGGCTGCCGTGCCGGTCCCGCATCAGGTAGTTGATGAGGCCCTTGGAGCGCTCGGGGTCCTTCTGCAGCTCCTCCAGGGACTGCTCGCCCGCCGTGGAGACACGGGCTGCCCACAGCACGTCGGAGTCGGACGCCGAGTGCTTCACCAGCTCGACGGTGACGTCGCTGCGGAAACTGGGCTTGAGGTCTGAGGCGGGGGTGTCGGTCACCGGCGGGTCCTTCCCATTGCGTCGCTCGGGCGGCGCCCACTCTACGGCCCGGCACCGACAACTCCATCCCTGACGGGTCGTCACCACATTCTTCGGCCAATTCGGGGAATTCGGGCACCAATCGGCAGTTCCGTGCGTCTGTACCAGTAAGCAGCAGCAAGTTCGACAGCCCCTCGAACCTCCAAGGAGATGTGCCCCCATGTTCCGCCGGCGTGAGCCCGTTCCGTTCGCATTCGTCGCCGAGGCCGACCGGTACCGCAGCAACGTCGAGCCACCGCCGCGCGAGCGCGCGAGCGCAGGTCAGCTCGTCGGCCGGACCCTGGTCGGGCTCACCGTCATAGCCGGGCTCACCGGCGCGCTGCTCTTCGGGATGCCCGCCATGGAGAGCCCCCGCTCCCCCGGGCAGAGCCAGCAGTCCGAGGCCTCCACCGGCCGCTGACCGGCTCCGAACGCGCCGACGCGCGCCCGGACCCCGGAGGTGGCCGCACGGTGACCTCCTGGGTAGCCTCACCCCGCACAGCCCAATCGAGCGTGCTTGTGAGTGAGGATCAGTCGTGCCCCTGCCCTTCCTGACGGCCGACCGCGCAGTTGACGCACCCGGTGAGTACTCCGACGACAACGCGCTGCCCTTCGACGACCACGATCGCTGGCGGCGCCCCTACCGGCCCGGCCCGTGGCGGGTCGCCGCAGCGGCCGTGCTGCTGCTCCTCGCCTCATTCGTGCTGCTCGCCGCCGTGATCATCGCCGCCGCCGGGGAACCCACGGGCGGGCTGGTCGTCCTGGCCGTCGCCGTGCTCGTGATCGCCTCGTCGCTGCGGCTGCTGCGGGTCGGGACCTGGGTGAGCCGGGCGGGGCTGCGGCGGGTCGCCTTCTTCTCCACCAGCACGGTGGCGTGGCGGCAGATCCGCGGCGTACGGACGGTTCAGCAGCCGGTGCGCTGGCTCGGGCTGCCGCGGACCGTGCAGGGGCAGGCGCTGATCGCCGAGCGGCAGGACGGCCGGGCGCTGCCGCCCCTGCTCACCGATCACGGTGCGGACTTCCTGGCGCGGGGCGAGGCCTTCGACCGCGCCGCGGACCTGGTGGAGGCCTGGGGCGACGAGTACCGGGCCGGCTGACCCGACACGTCCCGGCCTCGAAGCCCCGGTCGGGCTATGCCCCGGCCGGCTCGCTCTCGCGCAGGGCGATCGCCCGCTGCATCGCCTTGCGGGCCCGCGGGGTGTCGCGGGCGTCCTGGTAGGCGATCGCGAGGCGGAACCAGCAGCGCCAGTCGTCCGGGGCGTCCTCCGTCTCCGCCTTGCGCCGGGCGAAGACGGCATCGGCCGAGTCCCGGTCGATGCGGCCGCCCGCCGTGCGGACCAACTCGTCGACGGGCAGGCCGCCTTCGGCGTCCAGCTCGGCGGCGAGCTTGTTGGCCTTGGTGACGAACCGGGTGTTCGCCCAGAGGAACCAGATGCCGATCAACGGCAGGATCAGCACGGCCACACCCATGGTGACGGTGATCCAGGTGCCCTGTTCGATGAGCATCACGCCACGGCTGCCGGCCAGGACGAAGTAGAAGACCAGGACGGCGGCCGTGATGAGGTAGGTGATTTTCGCGCGCATGGGGCCGACGGTGCCGCTCAGTTGAGGTCGAGGAAGTGTTCCAGGCCGAAGGTGAGGCCCGGAGTGGTCACCACGCGGCGGACGCCGAGCAGGATGCCCGGCATGAAGCTGCTGTGGTGGAGGGAGTCGTGGCGCACGGTGAGGGTCTCGCCCTCCGCGCCGAGCAGTACTTCCTGGTGGGCCAGGAGACCGCGCAGCCGGACGGCGTGCACCGGGATGCCGTCGACGTCGGCGCCCCGGGCCCCGTCGAGCGCCGTGACCGTGGCGTCCGGCGCGGGGCCCACGCCCGCCTCGGCGCGGGCCGCCGCGATGAGCTGGGCGGTGCGCGTCGCGGTGCCGGACGGGGCGTCGACCTTGTTGGGGTGGTGCAGCTCGACGACCTCGACCGACTCGAAGTACGGGGCCGCGAGCTGGGCGAACTTCATCGTCAGGACGGCGCCGATGGAGAAGTTCGGGGCGATGAGCACCCCGGTGGACGGGGAGCCGTCCAGCCAGGTGTTCAGCTGCGCGAGGCGGTCCTCGGTCCAGCCCGTGGTGCCGACGACGGCGTGGATCCCGTGGCGTACACAGAAGTCCAGGTTGTCCATCACCGAGGCGGGGGTGGTCAGTTCGACCGCGACCTGGGCGCCCGTCTCGGCGAGCGTCTCCAGCTTGTCGCCGCGGCCCAGGGCCGCGACCAGCTCCATGTCCTCGGCGGCCTCCACGGCTCGTACCGCTTCGGAACCGATCCGGCCCTTCGCGCCGAGGACCGCCACGCGCAGCTTGCTCATTCGCTTGTTTCCTTAAGGGTTACGAGACCGCTTCGTGGAGGCGGTCGGCCTGCTTGTCCTTCAGCGGGCCGATGACGGACAGCGAGGGACGCTGCCCCAGGACATCACGTGCCACCTCACGGACGTCGTCCGGGGTGACCTCGGCTATCCGGGCCAGCATGTCGTCGACCGACATCTGGGAGCCCCAGCACAGCTCGCTCTTGCCGATGCGGTTCATCAGCGCGCCGGTGTCCTCCAGGCCGAGGACGGTGGAGCCGGAGAGCTGGCCGACCGCGCGGCCGATCTCGTCGTCCGAGAGGCCCTCGTTCGCCACCCGGTCCAGTTCGTCCCGGCAGATCTTCAGGACGTCGTGGACCTGGCTGGGGCGGCAGCCCGCGTACACGCCGAACAGGCCGCAGTCGGCGAAGCCCGAGGTGTACGAGTAGACGCTGTAGGCCAGGCCGCGCTTCTCGCGGACCTCCTGGAACAGCCGGGACGACATGCCGCCGCCCAGTGCCGTGTTCAGCACTCCGAGCGCCCAGCGGCGCTCGTCGGTGCGGGCGAGGCCCGGCATGCCGAGCACGACGTGCGCCTGCTCCGTGCGGCGGTTGAGCAGCTCCACCCGGCCCGCGGTCTTCAGGGCGCGGGCGCCGCCGCGCGGACCGACCGGGACGGCGTCCGTACGCGACAGCGCGCCGGCCTTCTCGAAGGCCTTGCGGACCTGGCGTACGACGGTGGCGTGATCGACGTTCCCGGCGGCCGCGACGACCAGGTGGCGCGGATCGTAGTGCTTCTTGTAGAAGCGCGAGATCTGCGCCTGGGTGAGGGAGTTGATCGTGTCGACGGTGCCGAGGACCGGGCGGCCGAGCGGGGTGTCGCCGAGCATGGTGTGCGCGAACAGGTCGTGCACGCAGTCGCCCGGGTCGTCCTCGGTCATCGCGATCTCTTCGAGGATCACGCCGCGCTCGGCGTCGACGTCCTCGGCGAGTATCAGCGAGTCCGTCAGCATGTCGCACACGACGTCGATCGCCAGCGGCAGATCGGTGTCGAGCACCCGCGCGTAATAGCAGGTGTACTCCTTCGCCGTGAAGGCGTTCATCTCGCCGCCGACCGCGTCGAGCGCGGAGGAGATGTCGAGGGCACTGCGCTTGGTGGTGCCCTTGAAGAGGAGGTGCTCCAGGTAGTGCGTGGCGCCGTTCAGCGTCGGCGTCTCGTCGCGCGAACCCACCTGGACCCAGATGCCGAAGGTCGCGGACCGTACGGAGGGAAGGGTTTCGGTGACGACCCGCAGGCCGCCGGGGAGGGTCGTACGGCGGACGGTGCCGATGCCGTTCTGACCCTTCAGGAGCGTTTGGGTACGGGCGACGGCCCGCCCCTCCGAAGAGGGGCGGGCCGTCGTCGCGGAACTACGGGACGTCACTTGGCAGCGTCGTCCTTTTCGGCGTCGTCGGCCGTCTCGCCCTCGATCACGGGGACCAGGGAGAGCTTGCCGCGGGAGTCGATCTCGGCGATCTCGACCTGGACCTTGGCGCCCACACCGAGCACGTCCTCGACGTTCTCGACGCGCTTGCCACCGGCGAGCTTGCGGATCTGCGAGATGTGCAGCAGACCGTCCTTGCCGGGCATCAGGGACACGAACGCACCGAAGGTGGTGGTCTTGACGACCGTACCCAGGTAGCGCTCGCCGACCTCCGGCATGGTCGGGTTGGCGATGCTGTTGATCGTGGCGCGGGCGGCCTCGGCCTGCGAGCCGACCTGGGCACCGATGTAGATGGTGCCGTCGTCCTCGATCGTGATCTCGGCGCCGGTGTCCTCCTGGATCTGGTTGATCATCTTGCCCTTGGGGCCGATGACCTCACCGATCTTGTCCACCGGGATCTTGACGGTGATGATCCGCGGGGCGTTGGGGGACATCTCGTCCGGGGTGTCGATCGCTTCCATCATCACGTCGAGGATGTGGAGGCGGGCGTCGCGGGCCTGCTTGAGGGCCGCGGCCAGGACGGAGGCCGGGATGCCGTCCAGCTTGGTGTCGAGCTGGAGCGCGGTGACGAACTCCTTCGTACCGGCGACCTTGAAGTCCATGTCACCGAACGCGTCCTCGGCACCGAGGATGTCGGTGAGGGCGACGTAGTGCGTCTTGCCGTCGATCTCCTGGGAGATCAGACCCATGGCGATACCGGCGACGGGGGCCTTCAGCGGCACACCGGCGTTCAGCAGCGACATGGTGGAGGCGCAGACCGAGCCCATGGACGTCGAGCCGTTGGAGCCGAGGGCCTCGGACACCTGACGGATCGCGTACGGGAACTCCTCGCGGGTCGGCAGGACCGGCACGATGGCGCGCTCGGCGAGCGCGCCGTGGCCGATCTCGCGGCGCTTGGGCGAGCCCACGCGGCCGGTCTCGCCGACCGAGTACGGCGGGAAGTTGTAGTTGTGCATGTAGCGCTTGCGGGTCACCGGGGAAAGGGTGTCCAGCTGCTGCTCCATCCGGAGCATGTTCAGGGTGGTGACGCCCAGGATCTGGGTCTCGCCACGCTCGAACAGCGCCGAACCGTGCACGCGCGGGATGGCCTCGACCTCGGCGGCCAGCGTACGGATGTCCGTGATGCCGCGGCCGTCGATGCGGACCTTGTCCTTGATGACGCGCTCGCGGACCAGCTTCTTGGTCAGCGCGCGGTAGGCGGCGGAGATCTCCTTCTCGCGGCCCTCGAACTGCGGGAGCAGCTTCTCGGCGGCCAGACCCTTGACGCGGTCCAGCTCGGCCTCGCGGTCCTGCTTGCCCGCGATCGTCAGCGCCTGGGTGAGCTCGCTCTTGACGGCCGCGGTCAGCGCCTCCAGGACGTCGTCCTGGTAGTCGAGGAAGACCGGGAAGTCGGCGGTCGGCTTGGCAGCCTTGGCGGCCAGGTCGGACTGGGCCTTGCAGAGCACCTTGATGAAGGGCTTCGCGGCGTCCAGACCGGCGGCGACGACGTCCTCGGTCGGCGCCTCGGCGCCGCCCTGGACCAGCTGGATGGTCTTCTCGGTGGCCTCGGCCTCGACCATCATGATCGCGACGTCGCCGTCCTCCAGGACGCGGCCCGCGACCACCATGTCGAAGACGGCGTCCTCAAGCTCGGTGTGCGTCGGGAACGCGACCCACTGGCCGTTGATCAGCGCGACGCGGACGCCGCCGATCGGGCCGGAGAAGGGCAGGCCGGCCAGCTGGGTGGACGCGGACGCGGCGTTGATCGCGACGACGTCGTACAGGTGGTCGGGGTTGAGCGCCATGATCGTCGCGACGACCTGGATCTCGTTGCGCAGGCCCTTCTTGAAGGACGGGCGCAGCGGGCGGTCGATGAGGCGGCAGGTGAGGACCGCGTCCTCGGAGGGCCGGCCCTCGCGGCGGAAGAAGGAGCCGGGGATCTTGCCGGCTGCGTACATCCGCTCCTCGACGTCCACCGTGAGGGGGAAGAAGTCGAGCTGGTCCTTGGGGTTCTTGGACGCGGAGGTGGCCGAGAGGACCATCGTGTCGTCGTCCAGGTACGCCACGGCGGAGCCGGCGGCCTGCTTGGCCAGGCGGCCCGTCTCGAAGCGGATGGTGCGGGTGCCGAAGGAGCCGTTGTCGATGACGGCCTCGGCGTAGTGGGTCTCGTTCTCCACTAGCGTTTTCTCCATTTTGTTGGATGCAATGTCGTCTTTTCGTCCCCGGGCCCGTGTGGCGCGGGGACGGTGGGGTGAGCGGCGGAGAAGCGCTCCTGAGGGCGGGCCGGTCTTCGATCGAAGCACCCGGGGTTCCTTGCGTTCCGGGGGCCACTACCGAGGACCGGCGGCGGAGGAGGGCCTCTGCTCGCTCGCGCGGTGAAGCGCGTTTGGTGAAGCTTGTTCTGTTGTCCGTACCAGACTACTGAGCGTTCGGTACGTCCCGCACGTACAGCAAAGGGAGCGGCCCCCTAATAGGTGGGAACCGCTCCCTTCGCAGCATGCTTACTTGGCGCCGCCGGCCGCACCGCGGCGGATGCCCAGGCGGTCGACCAGCGTACGGAAGCGCTGGATGTCCTTCTTGGCCAGGTACTGCAGCAGGCGGCGGCGCTGGCCGACCAGGATCAGCAGACCACGGCGGGAGTGGTGGTCGTGCTTGTGCATCTTGAGGTGCTCGGTCAGGTCCGAGATGCGGCGGGAGAGCATGGCGACCTGAACCTCGGGGGAGCCGGTGTCGCCCTCCTTGGTGCCGAACTCGGCCATGATCTGCTTCTTCGTAGCGGCGTCGAGAGACACTCGTACTCCTCAGTGGTGTTCGTGCGCCCACGAGTGCCCCTGGTCCAGATCTCAGGGGAGCTTCCGTGACTCGGAGGCGAAGGTCCGATGAGCGCAGCTTCCAGAGGAGCGGGGCTCTTCCGGGAGCGCGTACACAAACGGCCGTCACACAGCGTACCAGCCCCCCGGGTGGCGGTTGACCCGGGGGAACGGGGTCAGCTGGTCAGGGCGCGGGCCCTGGCGTACACGCCGAAGACGGCGAGGGTCAGCGGCAGGAGGGTGAGCAGGACGAATCCTTCGGCGATCTCCAGGAAGCGGCCCCAGAACGGGGCGATCGCGGCGACCAGCCACAGGGTGCGGATGTCCAGGGCGGCGGTGTCGCCCTACAGCGCGTCCGCCGTCGGGCCGAGCGGCGCGTTGACGCACAGGCCGAGCCCGAGCAGCACGAGGGCGCCGAGCCCTGCGGTCAGGGTGGCGGCGGCCTGGGCGGTGTAGCGGGAGAGGCGGGCCCGCATGAGCATGGCGACGCCGGTGGCCCGGCCGCCCACCAGGTGTGGCTGCCGCCGCTGGACAGCCCGCCGGCCCTCGACTCGCTGCTGCCCGGCCTCGCCCCCGTGCGGGGCCGCGGACTCACCCGGCCCGACCACGAGGGCGCCGGGCGGCTGATCGTGCCGCCCGGCCCCGTGGACAAGCCGTACGAGCAGCGCCGCGACCCGCTGTGGTGCGACTTCTCGGGCGCGGCCGGCCGTCTGCAGATCCTGGGCGGCCCGCAGTCCGGCAAGTCGACGCTGGTGCGCACCCTGCTCGCGTCGTTCGCGCTCACCCACACCCCGCGGGAAGTGCAGTTCTACGGGCTCGACTTCGGAGGCGGCGGCATGGCCGCGGTCGCGGGCCTGCCGCACGTCGGCGGCGTCGCGTCCCGGCTGGACCCCGAGCGGGTGCGGCGCACGGTGGCCGAGGTGTACGGCGTGGGGTCCGCCTCCTGCCACGCGAACTCCCGGCCGCCCAGCTTCCGCCCGGCCACGCCTTCCCGGACCGGGGCGTCGCCTTCGCGCTCGACGAGAGCAGCCTGGAAACGGTCTTCGTCGACTTCGAGCAGGACCCGTTCTTCCTCGTCTTCGGCGAGGGCGAATCCGGCAAGTCGAACCTGCTGCGGCTCCTGATCACCCAGCTCACGCAGCGGTACGACGGCGACGCGTGCAAGCTGTTCGTGGTGGACAACCGGCGCGCCCTGCTCGATGCGACCCCGCCCTCCCACCTGGCCGAGTACATCCCGATGTCGAACGCCATGGACCACCACATGGACGCGCCGGCCGACCTGATGCGGCGCCGAGCGCCGAGGTCACCGCGCGGCAGTTGCGCGAGCGCAGCTGGTGGCGTGGCCCCACGGTGTACGTGGTGGTGGACGACTACGAGCTGGTGTCGACGTCCAGCGGAAACCCGCTCGGCGGGCTCACCGAACTGCTGCCGTTCGCCCGCGATGTCGGCGTCCGCTTCATCATCGCCCGCTCCACGGCGGGCGCGGGCCGCGCCGCCTACGAGCCCTTCATGCAGCGCGTGAAGGAACTGGACGCCCAGGGCGTGGTCCTGGCAGGCGACCCGGCCGAGGGCGACGTCCTGGCCGGCGTCCGCCCCGCCCGATACCGACGGGCCGCGGTGTGTTCGTGTCCCGCAGGCGGGGGAAGCCGCTGGTGCAGACGGGGTTGACGGAGGTTGAGAACTGAAGGCGCGCGGGGGCGCTCTCGTTCTCGTGCATTCTTCCCGCACCCCCGCCCGCCGCGCACAGCGCCAAGTAGGCTGAACGGACGGCCGGTTGGCCCGCCCCATCAGTACGTGTGGATCAGTACGTCTGGAAGGAATCGCTCCGTCATGGCTGAGGAACAGGACCAGGAACTCCGGGAGCGCAAGGAGCGCGAGAAGAACGAGCTGTACGCCCTCGACATCTCGGGCGTCGAGTGGCACAGCGCGCCCGGTACGTCCGAGGACGAGGAGCGCGTCGAGATCGCCTATCTGCCGGCCGGCGCCGTGGCCATGCGGTCCTCCGTGGACCCGGACACCGTGCTGCGGTACACCGAGGCGGAGTGGCAGGCGTTCGTACTGGGGGCGCGGGACGGGGAGTTCGACCTGGAGCCCTCGGTCCGCAACGGCGGGATCGAGGCGGGCTCGGCGCAGTAGCACCGGGGCGCACCGACGCCGAACGGGGTGGGCACCTCCCGCGCGTGCCCACCCCGTCCTTGCTGCCCGGCACTCCTACTGGAAGTAGCCGGCCGCCTTGTGGTCACCGGCCCGGTAGGCCGGACCCGCCTCGGCCACGGCCTTGGCGATCTGCGTGAGCGAGGTGTGGACGCTGTGTGCGGTGGTGTTCCAGTCCCGCTGCTTCGCCGCGTACGCCTCATGGGCCTCGCCCTCCCGGCTCGTGGCGGCCTTCGCCACCAGGTGCTGGATGTCCCGGAGGTCCTCATAGAGCTTGTCGGCCTGCTTCTGGACGTCCGCGGCCGCGAGCTCAAGACTGCCGTACTTCACTCCGAGAACATCGCCGTTACCGCTGGGCACGGCTTCCCCAATCTCTGCGTCTCGGTATCTCTGTTATCTCTGCGACAAACAAAGCTGGTTGCGGCGCAGCTGGGCCGCCTCGTCAACCTGCCGCGCACCGATCGGGAATCCCTCTCGACGCTCGCCGACGGGGTGACGCTCTGGTGCAGCGATCGGGACCGGTCCCTCGCGGTGACCCGCGCGACCGAGACCGAGACCGGATTGTTGGGGAAAGCCCGACGGGTCGACTGAACAGCAGCAGCGCGGCGCAAGTTGGCCCGGTCTGACCGATTCGCCCCGAACGCTCCGCCCCCGGCAGGTCACTTCACCGGCACCCGTGGGGCGAGGGTGACGAAAGGGACAGTCGATCGAGGTGACCGGGCCTGCCGCGTCGGTATTGCCGACGATTAGGCTGGGACGGACCGGGGGCAGGGCTCCGCGGCGAATGCGCGTCGTCCGTACGGTCCGGATGCCGCGCCACTCGCGGCGGGCAGGGGCGGGCCGATGCGCACGACTCTGCGACCACTACACACAGGGCTTGCCCCGCCCCGGCACATGGATGCCAATGAACCCCACGGCCTACACCCGGTCACAGGCGAACGAAAGGAAACCGGTGAACAGCGACCAGGACCAGTTCCGCACCGGCGGGAACGCGCGCGACGAGAATCGGTCCGACGCCGATCCCGAGACCACGGGTGAGTTCACCATCGACTACACCCCGCCCGCCTGGTACACCCAGGGCGCGCAGGACACCACGGCCCCGGCCGGCGAGCAGGGCGGTGGCACGGGGGCTCCGCTGCCGCCGCCCCCGGTCGGTACGCCGGTCGACGTGCCGGGACTGCCGCAGGGCGGCGGGTTCCAGCCGAACTGGGGCCCCACCCCGCCGCCCCCGGGCCCGGCCCCGGCCGCGCAGACGCCCCCCGCCCCGCCCGCACCGCCCGCCTTCCCGGCGCCGACGACGCCGCCGCCCGCGCCCGAGGTGAGCCGCCCTACGAACGAGGGCCAGGCCTTCGGCGGGGGCGACGTCGAGAGCGGCGCGACGATGCGGTTCTCGCCGTCCGCGCTGAAGCGGGAGTTCGAGCAGCTCGAAGCGGCGGCGGCCGCGGCCCGCGGCGAGTCGGCACCGGTGCCGACATCCGCGCCTGCGTCCGCGCCGACACCGGTTTCTGACGAACCGTCAGTCGTGGTGCCCGACACCGACGTGGCCGCTTCGGCCCCGGCCGAGGTGGCGGACGAGGTGGGCAAGACGGGTACGGGTACGGACATCGGCGAGGAGGCCGCAGCACCGACCGCCCACGAGGACGCTGCCGACTCCGGGGAATCGGACGGCTCCGGCGACTTCTCGGAGGACCGGTTCGCGGGTACGACCGTGCTGCGGGCCGGGGCCGAGGAGGCGCCCGAGGCCGCCGTCACCGCGGAGGCGTCGCCCGGCGAGGGAGATGTCGCCCCGGCCGAGGCCACCTCGCCGACAGACACCGCGCCGGTGGACGCTTCCCCTGCCGATGCCGTTCCTGCCCATGCGGCTCTTGCCGATGGCGTCCCTGCCGACGCCATTCCTGCGGACGTCGCTGGGGACACCGCCCCCGCCGACGCCGCACCTGACGACACCGCCATCGGCTCCGCCTCCCATTCCGTTTCCGTGACTCCGGAAGCGGCCCCCAGCGGGCCCGCACCGGCCGCCGTCACGGATGCCGATCCTGCGGACGCCGCACCCGCGGATGCCGTTCCTACGGACGCCGTACGTATCGACGCCGCCGCCGTCGCGGAACCCCAGGACGCGCCGCCTGCGCCGCCCGCGCCGCCCGCCCCCGCCGATCAGCCGTGGGCCGACCGGGCCCAGGCCCAGGCGCAGCCCGGGTTGCCTCCGCTGCCGCCCGCGTTCCAGCCCGCCGCGCCCACCGCCGCGTCGCAGTGGCCGGTACCGGCGCAGGCACAGCCGATGCCGGGCCCGTTCCCGGAGCCGACCGCACCGGCGCCCGCGTGGCCCCAGTCGCAGGGTGGTTACGGGTTCCCCCAGCAGGGAGCGACCCCGCCGGCTGCCCCCAACCCCCCTGCGCCGCAAGGAAGTTACGGCTTCCCGCAGCAGGGCTCCGCCCCGGCCAACCCCCCGGCCGCCCCGAACGCGCCCGAACCGCAGCCGGGTTACGGCTTCCCCCACCCCGGAGCCAACCAACCCGCCACCCCGCAAACCCCCACCCCGGCCGAGACACCCAACTCCCCTGCCCCGCAGGCCGGTTACGGCTTCCCCCACCCGGGAGCCGCCCCAGGGGCCAACCCGCCCGCCGCTGCCCAGCCCATGCCGGAGCCCGCGCCGCCCGTCGATCCGCGGTCCGGGACCGCGTGGCCCTCGCCGGTGACGCACGACCAGCGGGAGCGGTCCATGCCCGGGGCGCCGCTCGGGTACACGGCCGCCGTCGAGCTGTCGTCCGACCGGCTGCTGCGCAACAACAAGCCGAAGCCGAAGAGCAGCCGGGGTCCGGCCGCCGGGGCCTCGCGCTTCAAGTTCGGGGCGAAGAAGGAGGAGGCCGAGCGGCAGCAGAAGCTCAACCTCATCCGGACCCCGGTCCTGTCCTGCTACCGGATCGCCGTCATCTCCCTCAAGGGCGGCGTCGGCAAGACCACCACCACGACCGCGCTCGGCGCGACCCTGGCCACCGAGCGGCAGGACAAGATCCTGGCGATCGACGCCAACCCCGACGCCGGCACGCTCGGCCGCCGGGTGCGCCGCGAGACCGGGGCCACCATTCGCGATCTGGTCCAGGCGATCCCGTACCTCAACTCGTACATGGACATCCGCCGCTTCACCTCGCAGGCGCCGTCCGGTCTTGAGATCATCGCGAACGACGTCGACCCGGCCGTGTCCACGACGTTCAACGACGAGGACTACCGGCGCGCGATCGACGTCCTGGGCAAGCAGTACCCGATCATCCTCACCGACTCGGGTACGGGTCTGCTGTACTCCGCGATGCGCGGCGTGCTCGACCTCGCCGACCAGTTGATCATCATCTCGACGCCGTCCGTGGACGGCGCGTCCAGCGCCTCGACCACGCTGGACTGGCTCTCGGCGCACGGGTACGCCGAGCTCGTCCAGCGTTCCCTCACCGTCATCTCCGGGGTGCGCGAGACCGGCAAGATGGTCAAGGTGGACGACATCGTGCAGCACTTCCAGACGCGCTGCCGCGGTGTGGTCGTGGTGCCGTTCGACGAGCACCTGTCGGCGGGTGCCGAGGTGGACCTCGACATGATGCGGCCGAAGACCCGGGAGGCGTACTTCAACCTCTCGGCGCTGGTGGCCGAGGACTTCGTACGGGCTCAGCAGCAGCAAGGCCTGTGGACGGGCGACGGTCTCAACCCGCCCCCGACCATGGCCCCGCCGCTGCCGGGCCAGCAGGGCGCGCCCGCCCAGCAGTTCCCCGGCCAGGGCCGGCCCACGCCGGGCCAGCCGTTCCACCCCGGCCAGCACGGCCACCCCGGCCACCCGGGCCAACCCGCGGCGGCGGCGGCCCAACCGCAGCCCGGCCAGCCCTTCCCGAACCAGGCCCAGGGCCACGCCCAGCCCGCCCCCGGCCAGCCGTTCCCGGCGCAAGCCCAGCCACAGCAGCAGGCACAGCCGCAGCCGCAGCCGGGCCAGCCCTACCCCGTCCCAGGCCAGTCCGCGCCGGGCCAGCCCTTCCCGGTCCCGGGTCAACCGCAGCCGGGGCAGCCCTTCCCCGCCCAGGCCCAGCCGTTCCCGAACCAGGCCCACCCCGCTCCGCAGGGTCAACCGCTGCCCGGCCAGCCTTTCCCGGGGCAGGCCCAGCCCATGCCCGGTCAGCCCTTCCCGGGCCAGCCGTACGCGGCTCAGCCGGGTCAGCCGCCGCAGGGCCAGCTCCCCCCGGCCCAACCGCAGCCCCCGCAGGGTCAGTTCCCCGCTCAGCCGCAGGGTCAGCCCTACCCGGTTGCCCCGCAGCAGCCCGCGGAATGGCAGCTCCAGCCGCCGCAGCCCCCCGCCGCCGAAAACGCGCCCGGTCAGCCCGGCCCGCAGGCGCCCGTTCCCCCGGCCGGGTGGCCCGGGGCCGAGCAGCCTCCGTCAGCCCCTCAGCAGTAAGGCGTCAGAGGACTGGACCAATGAGGGCCCGCACCGTTCGAACGGTGCGGGCCCTCGGGCGTTTCCGCAGACCACCCGGCCTGCGATGCGCCGTTGACACGTCTAGACCACCGCTGGTAGACCTTCGCCCACACCGGCCGCCACGCCCCGTTCAACCGAGATCAACCCGGCCATCGACCGACCGTCAACCCGGCGATCGACCGGAGCCGGCCGGCGAAGAATCTGCGATCAACCCTGCTTTTCCGTGCGAGTGATGACGCGAGGTCACCGTCCCATGGCAAGAACAGTTCCATCGCACAAGACCCTGCACCGGCCGCGGCCCCGGCGCCTGCTCGGCGCGGCCGCCGCCGCCCTCGCGCTGACGGCCGGGGCCGTACTCCCCGCCCAGGGCGCGGCGGCCCATGACGCGAAGGGCGGGGGCAAGGTGCTCACCGTCGCCGTCTCCCAGAGCGTCGACTCGCTGAGTCCCTTCCTCGCCCAGCGGCTGATCAGCACCAGCGTGCACCGGCTGATGTACGAGTACTTGACGAACTACGACGCCAAGGACGGCCACCCCGTTCCGGGTCTGGCCACCGCCTGGAAGACCTCGCCTTCCAAGCTGACCTGGACGTACACCATCCGTACCGACTCCAGATGGTCGGACGGGCAGCAGGCCACCGCCGAGGACGCGGCGTGGACGTTCAACAAGATGATGACGGACAAGAGCGCGGCGACCGCCAACGGCAGTTTCGTCTCGAACTTCAAGAAGGTGACGGCCCCCGACCCAGCCACGCTGGTGGTCGAACTCAAGCAGCCGCAGGCCACCATGACCGCCCTGGACGTCCCGATCGTGCCCCGGCACGTGTGGGAGAAGGTCACGGACTTCTCGAAGTTCAACAACGACCAGCAGTTCCCCGTCGTCGGCAACGGGCCGTACGTCCTGACCGACTACAAGGTGGACCAGTACATCAAGCTCAAGCCGAACAAGAGCTTCTGGCAGGGTGCGCCCAAGTTCGACGAGCTGGTCTTCAAGTACTACAAGGACAATGACGCGGCGGTCGCGGCGCTCCAGAAGGGCGAGGTGTCCTTCGTCTCCAACTTGACCCCCGCGCAGGCGAGTTCGCTCCGGTCGGCGCCGGACATCAAGGTCAACGACGCCCCCGGCCGGCGCTTCTTCGCGCTCGCCACCAACCCGGGCGCCCAGTCCAAGGACGGCAAGAAGTTCGGCAACGGCAACCCGGCGCTGCTCGACCAGAAGGTGCGCCGGGCGCTGTTCGCCGCCATCGACCGCAAGGCGATCGTCGACAAGGTGTACCAGGGCCACGCCGTCGAGGGAGAGGGCTACATCCCGCCCCGGTTCGCCGACTACTTCTGGAGGCCGGCCGAGGGCCAGAAGATCGCGTACGACCCGGCCAGGGCGGCCTCGCTGCTCGATGAGGCGGGATACCGCACGGGCGCCGACGGCAAGCGGCTCGGCAAGGACGGCAGGCCGCTCGATCTGCGGCTGCTCTGCCACGCCGTCGACCCGAACGACAAGGCCGTGGCCAAGTACCTCCAGGAGTGGTGGGGCAAGCTCGGCATCGGCCTCAAGGTGGACTGCGTCGACAACGTCACCGACCCGTGGACGGCCGGTGAGTACGACCTCGCCCTGGACGGCTACTCGGTCAACCCCGATCCGGACTACGTGCTGTCCATCCACACCTGCGCCGCGCTGCCCGCCACCCCCAAGGTGAGCGGCCAGACCGACGACTTCATCTGCGACAAGCAGTTCGACGACCTGTACGCGAAGCAGTCGGCCGAGTACGACACCGCCAAGCGGGCGGACCTGGTCAAGCAGATGGAGTCGCGGCTGTACGACACCGGGTACATGAACGTCATGGCGTACCCCAACGCGGTCGAGGCGTACCGCACCGACCAGATCGAGTCGATCACGACGATGCCCGAGGCCGCGGGCAACATCTACGGTCAGGACGGCTACTGGAGCTGGTGGTCGGCGGTCCCGGCGGGCGGCTCGGCCACCACGTCGGGCGGCGGATCCTCCGCGGGCGTCGTCGTCCTCGGCATCGTCGCGGGCGTGGTCGTACTCGCCGGGGTCGGTGGATTCCTCGCCCTGCGCCGCCGGGCCGGCGCCGACGACCGTGAGTAGCGGATGACGACGGCGAGTTCGGCCGACACTCCGGCGGTGGTCGCCGAGGCGCGCACCGAGCGGCGCCGGCGCCCGGCCGCCGCGGGGTCGGCACTCACGTATCTGCGCCATGCGGGCGACAAGCTGGCGGGGGCGGTCGTCTCCCTGTTCGCCGTCCTCGTCACGAGTTTCTTCCTGTTCCGGATCATCCCGGGCGACCCGGTCCGCACCATGACCCACGGCCGCCAGGTCTCCGCGGAGCAACTCGCCCATCTCAGAAGCCAGTTCGGGCTCGATCTCCCCCTGTGGCAGCAGTTCACGGACTACTGCGGCAAGGCACTCACCGGTGACCTGGGCACCTCGTACCAGTTCCACGCCCCGGTCGGCTCGCTCATCGCCCAGAAGCTGCCCGCGACGCTGCTCCTGACCGGAACGGCCGTCGTGCTCTACTCGGCGCTCGGTATCTGGCTCGGCACGCGTTCGGCCTGGCGCCACGGCGGGCTCGGCGACCGGTTCAACACGGGGCTCGCGCTGACCCTGTGGTCGGTGCCCTCGTTCTGGCTGGGGCTGCTGCTCATCATCACGTTCTCGGTGGGGGCGGGCCCGTTCCCGGGCCTGTTCCCGACCGGGGGCATGGAGTCCGGCGACACGACGGGCTTCGCCCAAGTCCTCGACGTGGCACACCACATGGTGCTGCCGGTGCTGACACTGGTCGCGGTGCAGTACGCGCAGACCCTGCTCGTCATGCGGTCCTCGCTGCTCGACGAGATGGGCGGCGACTATCTGACGACGGCCCGCGCCAAGGGCCTGCGCGACGATGCCGTACGCCGTCACCATGCCGTGCCGAACGCGCTGCTGCCCACGGTCACGATGCTGTTCATCAACCTGGGGCATGTGGCGGCCGGTTCGATCCTGGTCGAGACGGTGTTCTCCTGGCCGGGCCTGGGCGGGCTGTTCTACCAGGCGCTGAGCGTGCCCGATCTCCCGCTGGTCCAGGGCCTGTTCGTGGTCTTCGCGGGCGCGATGATCGTGATGAACCTGCTGGCCGACCTGCTCTATCCGCTGCTCGATCCGAGGGTGGGCCGATGACCACGACCGCATGCGCCCCGCCCGGTTCGGGGGCGGTCCGATGACCACGACCGCCGCCCCCGGCAAGCCGGGCTCGCTGGCGTGGGCGCGCCGCCGCGACTCGCTGGCCCGCTTCTGGCGCGCGTACCGTACGCACCGGGCCGGTCTGTACGGTCTCGCGGGCCTCGCCCTCATCGCGCTGATCGCGCTCACCGCGCCGCTCACGGTCGGCCAGGACGTGCAGAGCGTGACCTCGGCGCCCGGCTCGGCCCTGGAGTCCCCGAGCGGTCAATTCCCGCTCGGCACCGACCAGTTCGGGCGCTCGCTGCTCGGTCTGCTGATCTGGGGCGCCCGGATCTCGCTCGCGGTCGGGCTGCTCGCGGCCGCGCTGAGCGTCGCGATCGGCACACTGGTGGGGATCGTCGCCGGCCACTACGGCGGCTGGTTCTCGACCGTGCTCATGCGGATCACCGACTGGTTCCTGGTGATGCCGACGCTGGTCCTCGCGATCGTCCTGGCGACCGTGATGTCGCACAGCGTCTGGACGGTGATCCTGGCCATCGGCGTGACGTCCTGGCCGACGACGGCCCGCCTGGTGCGGGCGCAGACCATCGCGGTCGAGTCGCGCCCGTACATCGAACGCGCCCGCGCGCTCGGCGGCGGCCACGGCCACATCATGACCCGGCACGTCCTGCCGAACGTCATGCCGCTGGTCCTGGCGCAGACCACGCTCGGCATCTCCAACGCCATCCTGACCGAGGCCACGCTCGCCTTCCTGGGCCTCGGCGATCCCACCGTGGTCTCGTGGGGCGGCATGCTCCAGGACGCCCGCGAGGCGGGCGCGGTGTCCTCGGGACACTGGTGGTACCTGGCCCCGCCGGGCATCGCGATCGCCCTGGTGGCCCTCTCCTTCACACTCTGCGGCCGGGCCGTCGAGGCCGTACTGAACCCGAAACTGGGGGCCCGATGAGCCTGCTGGAGATCAGGGACCTGTACGTCACGTACGGGACGGGCGCGGCGGCCGTGCGCGGGGTGGACCTGACGGTCGCGCCCGGCCGGAAGCTGGGCATCGCGGGCGAGTCGGGGTGCGGCAAGTCGACGCTCGCGATGGCGCTGCTGCGGCTGCTGCCCGCCTCGGCCAAGCTGACGGGCTCGGTGCTCCTCGACGGCGAGGACGTGCTCGCCATGAAGTGGGGGCGGCTGCGGGCGGTCCGCTGGGCGGGCGCGTCCATCGTCTTCCAGGGGGCGATGCACTCGCTCAACGCGGTGCACCGCATCGGCGACCAGATCGCCGAGCCGGTCCTGCTGCACGGCCCCGCCACCCCGGCCGCGGCCCGCAGACGGGTCGCCGCGCTCCTCGAACAGGTCGGCCTGCCCGCATCGCGCGCGGACGCCTACCCGCACGAACTCTCCGGCGGCCAGCGCCAGCGCGTGATGATCGCGATGGCCCTGGCCTGCGACCCGGGGCTCATCGTGGCGGACGAGCCGACAACAGCCCTGGACGTGATGATCCAGGCCCAGATCCTGCGCCTGATCGAGCAGTTGGTGGCCGACCAGGACATCAGTCTGCTGATGATCAGCCACGACCTGGCGGTGCTCGCCGACACCTGCGACCGGCTCGCGGTGATGTACGCGGGCCGCGTCGTCGAGGAGGGCCCGGCGCGCGAGGTGTACGAGGCGGCCGCCCATCCCTACGGCCGGGCGCTGTCCGCCGCGTTCCCCCGCATCGGCGACGCGGCATCGCGGCGCGCCCCCCGCGGCCTGCCGGGCGACCCGCCGGACCCGGCCGCCCTGCCGTCGGGCTGCGCCTTCCACCCCCGCTGCCCGGTCGCCCTCGCCTCGTGCGCGTCCGAGGACCCGGCGCTGCGCGAGGCCGGCCCGGGGCGCAGCGCGGCGTGCGTCCTGGCGGGCTGACCCCGTCCCGACCCCGGGGCCCGGCCCCCTACGCAGGAGCGACCCGATGACCACGACGACCCCCACCCCCCTCCTCACCGCCACCGCCCTGCGGGTCGCCTTCCCCGGGCGGCGCGGGGCTCCCCCGGCCCGCGCGGTCGACGGTGTCGAACTCACCGTCGGCGCGGGCGAGATCGTCGCGCTGGTCGGCGAATCGGGCTGCGGCAAGACGACGCTCGCCCGCACCCTGCTGGGCCTGGTCACCCCGACCGGGGGCGGCGTCGCCTTCGACGGCAGCCCGCTGGACCACCGCCCGCGCGCGCTCAAGGCGTACCGCAGACGGGCCCAGCTCGTCCTCCAGGACCCGAGCGGCTCGCTCAACCCCCGGCACACGGTGTACGACGCGGTCGCCGAGGGCCTGCGCATCCACGGCTCGGCCGGCAGTGAGCGGGAGTTGGTGGCCGAGGCGCTGTCCCGGGCCGGGCTGCGCCCGCCCGAGCGCTTCTTCCTGCGCTACCCGCACGAGCTGTCGGGCGGCCAGCGCCAGCGCGTGGTCATCGCGGGCGCGCTCGTCCTGTCCCCCGAACTGATCGTCGCCGACGAGCCGGTGGCGTCCCTGGACGCGTCGGTACGCGGCGAGATCCTGGCGCTGCTGCTGCGCCTGCGGGACGAACTCGGGCTCTCCGCGCTGGTCGTGACCCACGACCTGGGCCTCGCCTGGAACATCGCGGACCGGGTGGCGGTCATGTACCTGGGCCGCATCGTGGAGACGGGCCCCGTCGAGGACATCCTGACGAGCCCTCAACATCCGTACACCCAGGCCCTGTTGTCGGTCCTGCCGGAGTCCCCCGGCGACCCGGTGGTCCTGATGGGCGAGCCCCCGGACCCGTCCCGCGTCCCGCCGGGCTGCCGCTTCCACGCCCGCTGCCACGTGCTCGCCTCCGGCGAGGCGGACCGGGCGGGCGTGGCCGACCGCTGCCGCACCGAGGACCTCCCGATCCTGCCCGGCGCCCCGGGCGCGCGGGTGGCCTGCCACTGGGCGGCGGCGGTCGGGAACGAGTGAGGGCACGGCGGCAGCCGAAGAACGCCGCTCCGCGCGGAGCGCTCAGTCCTGGCGGGCCTCGTACGCCTCGATCAGTTCGGTGGACCGCTTCACGTCGTTGCCGATCGCTTCGAGGAGGGCCTCGATCGAGTCGAACTTGGCCATGCCGCGCACATAGGCGAGGAAGTCCACGGCGACGTGCAGGCCGTACAGGTCGAGGCCGACGCGGTCGATGGCGTACGCCTCGACGGTCCGCTCGGTGCCGTCGAACTGCGGGTTGGTGCCGACCGAGATCGCGGCCGGCATCCGCTCGACGTCTGGGGGTCCCCCCTGTTCGAGCGAAGTCGAGAGCTTGGGGGCTGTGAGCCAGCCCGCGTACACGCCGTCCGCCGGGATCGCGGTGTGCGGCAGGGTCTCGACGTTGGCGGTCGGGTAGCCGAGCTCACGGCCGCGCTGGGCGCCCCGGACGACGACGCCCTCGACGCGGTGCGGGCGGCCGAGGATCTCGGCGGCGCCCTCGATGTCGCCGGTGGCGACGAGCCTGCGGGTCAAAGTGGAGGAGAACGGCTCGCCGCCGCCCGCCTCGCCGCGCACCCGCAGGTCGATGACCTCGACCTCGTAGTCGTACGTCCGGCCGAGCTCGGCGAGGACCTCGACGTTCCCCGCGGCCCGGTGGCCGAAGCGGAAGTTGGGGCCTTCCACGACGAGCTTGGCGTGCAACTTGTCGACCAGCACCTTCACCACGAAGTCGGCGGCCGACAGCTTCGAGAACTCGCTGGTGAAGGGGAGGATCAGGACCGCGTCGACGCCGAGCTCCCCCATCAGCTCCGCGCGCCGGTGGTGCGGGGCGAGCAGCGGCGGGTGGCTGCCGGGGCGGACGACCTCGCTGGGGTGCGGGTCGAAGGTGACGACGACGGACGGCACGCCCAGCTCACGGGCCCGCTCCACGGCCCGCCCGATGATCAGCTGGTGTCCGCGGTGCACCCCGTCGTAGGAGCCGATGGTGACGACGCTGCGTCCCCAGTCCTGGGGGATGTCCTCCAAGCCACGCCAGCGCTGCACTGTGACCGCTCCTCGAACCCGTGTACGTCGTTGACCCTTACGCGTTATGCAGGTCTAAGACTGCCATGCCCGGCGGCCCGGGATCGCATCGGCATGGGACTGCCCAGCGTCTCCACCACGCGGCGGGCGCTCGGCCCGACCACCGCCGACCACTCCTGCGGCGCCTGGACCAGCCATCCCGCGACCTGCACGGCGAAGCCCGGGACCTCCTTGCACAGCTCGACCAGGCGCCGGTCGAACGCGGCCGCGCCCTCGGGGGTGCGGACGAAGAGGAGCCCGGTGCGGTGGACGAGGTCGCGGGTGCGCGCCTCGGCCCGCTGTCCCGAGCCGTCGGCCGCGGCCCGCAGCAGCGCGTCCAGAACCGCCGGATCGCGCGATTCGTACCGCTCGCCTTCGAGGAGGACGTCCAGGAGCTCGGCGCGCAGCGGGCGCGAGGCGCCGGTGCCGGGCGCCGCGAGGACCGGGGCGAGGGCGCGGCGGACGGGGTGGGCGCGGCCCCGCAGCAGACCGGTGACCATCGGGAAGAGGACCGCGCGGGCCGCCGGACCGTACTCCAGGCGTCGCTCCACGAAGGCGGCCGCGTGCACCGCGCCGTCGGGGTGGCGCTCCACGTGGTCCTGGACCAGGGCCGCGGCCCGGCGGGCAAGGGCCGGGGTGTTGATCCCGGCGAGCGCGTCGACGACCTCGGCCGCCGCTCCGCCGGGCTGGTCAAGACCGGTCCGGAAGGCGGCGAGGACGGGCTCGGGGTGGGTGGCGAGGGCGGTGACGAGGGCGGACGCGGGGAGCGCGGGGTCCCCGGCCTCGAACACGGCGAGGGCCCTGCCCAGGTGGGGGCCGCGGGTGTGCGGATCGCGGACGAGCAGGGCGAGCGCGGCCCCGTGCAGGGGCGCGTCCCCGGGGCGGGCGAGCAGGGCGAGGGCCGCGTAGCGGAGCAGGTCGCGGTCGGCGGGGGTGTCGGCGCGCGGGGCGACCCGCGGGCCGTAGGTGGCGGCGGCGAGCCGCCGCTCGGGCCGGTCGTCGTGGGCCCAGCGGTCCACGGCCCGGCAGAGCGCGGACGGCTCGTCCTCGGCGAGGGCGGTGAGCAGTTCGTCGGCGCGGGCGTGGGCGGTGGCGACGAGGGCCTCGGTCAGGTCGTCGACGGCCAGCGCCCGGCGCGCGTACAGCAGGGCCTGCGCGGCGCGCGCGACGGTGGGGCGCACATCGGATCCGGGCGGCACGGGCAGCGGCCGCTCGTCGGTGAACCAGCGGCACAGGAGCGGCTGCACGGTTCTGGGCTCGACGGTGAGCCGCCGGTCCACCGCGTCCAGATACCTCGGCAGGCCGGGCGCGGCGCCGGGCACCCCGTCGGCGGGCACCAGGCGGCGCAGCAGTTCGAGCCTGCGGTCGTCGCAGAGCCGCAGCCGCGTCCAGAACCAGGGCCCGAACTCCCCGAGCGCGCCCAGGTGCTGCGGCCCCCCGTCCCGTACGGACCGCCCGCTGATCCGGTCCGCGAGCAGCCGGAGCACCTCCACATAGGGGCGTACGTCCGGCACCCTGAGCAGGGTTTCGGCGAGCAGCCGGACCGCCCACCACTGGGCGTCCGCGAGCCGGGCGGCATCGGCTCCCGGCAGCGGCGGCCGGTCGAGGACGTCCACCAACTCCTTGAGTTTCAGGGCGAGTTGGGTGGATCCCTGGTGGCTGCCGAGCAGCAGCATCGCCTGGAGGACGGGCCCGATGCGGTGCCGCGGCACCGGCAGCGAGCGGGCGGCGGGCCCCGAGCCCGGCGGTGGCGGCAGGTGCCCGTCGGGCACGGCGCTGACGGCGGGCCGCGCGGGCAGCCGCACCACGGTCTGCGGATCGCTCTCCTCGTACCAGCGGTGCACCAGCGCGTACAGGGCCGCGTCGAGGTCGAGGTGGGCGGCCTGCACCCAGTCGGCGAGTTCCTCGTGCGCGAAGCGGTAGCCGGAGCCGGCCGGCACGAGCAGCCCCTCGGTCAGCACCGCCGACGCCGATCCCGTACGCCACGGGAAGATCTCCTCGAACGACTCCCGGTCCAGCCCGCCCTGGCCGGGGCCCAGACAGCGCCTCGCAGCCTCGTGCACCTGCCCGGCGACGCGGGCCGCCAGGCGCCGCACCTCGCTCCCGCGCACCGGCGGGCACGCGGCGGCGGCGATGCGTACCGCGATGCGCAGGCACATCAGGTCCAGATGGGCCGAGAAGACGTCCTCCCGGTCCGGCCTTCCGCAGACCTCGCCGGGCAGCGCCGCGCGCACCTCGGCGAGCAGTCTGAGGGTGAGCGGGTGGCGGGCGTCGCACTCGGCGAGCGCGCCGTCCGGGATGCCGTAGCGCTCCCGGGCCCGCGCGGCGTCCTTGCGCCCGAGGTCACCGACGCGCACGCCGTCGGGCAGCCGCGGCAGCCGGGCCGGATGCAGGACGCCCTCGGGATAGTGCCTACCGGCCTGCTCCCAGTGCTCGGGCCGGCAGGCGACCACCATCCGCACCCCGGCCGCCCGCAGCCAACGGGCCGTCCCCGCACTCCACTCGGCGAGCCGGTGGGCGAGGACGGGCGGCATCTCCTCGGGCCCGTCGAGCAGCACGAGCAGCGGCCGTCCGGCCTCGCGGGCCAGGCGTGCCACCCGGTCGGGGGTGGCCGGGTCCGGGTCGCCGGGCGCGGCGGAGGTGGCGACGATCCGCCCGGCCTGGCGCAGCGCGCGGGCCACCGCGTCGGCCACCGAGGCGTCGTCGGCGCGCAGGTCGGCGCCGCGCAGCCAGAGGGTCGGGGCGGGTTCGGCGCCGCTCGCCCGGCGCCCGGCGAACGCGGCGAGTTCGGTGGTGCGCCCGGTCCCGGGGTCCCCGACGAGCCCGAGCACCAGCGCGTCTCCCGTGCAGAAGGCCCCCAACTCCTTGCTGGTGGAGCGCCGTTCGACCGGGTCCTGCCACACGCCGGGCCCGCCGACCGAGCCCACGGAGATGGCGGTCAGCTGGAGCGCCCCCGCCAGGTTCAGATCGCGGCCGTAGGCGGGCACGGTGGCGGCGTTGCGCCGCAGCAGTTCGGTGAGCGGTCCCTCGTCGGCGCGCAGCGGCACCGCGAACCCGCAGGCCTGGTGTGCGGCGTGCAGCGCGGTGCCGACCACCCCGACGACCGCCCCGGTCACGGCGTCGACGACCGGCCCCCCGCTGGCCTCGCCGCCGAGCCGCATGGCCTCGCTGCCGTCGGTGCCGATCGCCAACTCCAGTACGCCGCCCAGGAGATGGAAGCGGTCGGTGGCGGTGTAGGTGACGACGGACGTGCCGAGCACCCGCGCCTCGCGCCAGCCGCGCGCCGCGACCCGTACATAAGTGCCCGCGCCGATCCCGTCACGCGCGGCGATGGGCAGCGGCCGCACCCCGAGCCCGTCGGTGCGGACCAGCGCGAGGCCCGCCTCGGGCAGCGCGGTGAGGTCGTCGGCCTCGGCCAGCCAGGTCCGCTCGCGAGGGGCGTGCAGCACCACGCGGGTCAGCCCGTCGACGGCCTCGTGACTGGTGACGACGGTCCCCTTGTCGTCGGCGACGAACCCGGTGCCCCGGGTCCGCCCGGCCAGATCACAGATCCGTACGAGCGTGTCCCGGTCCTCTCCCCCAGCCCCGCGTCCCATGTCGAAACGGTAGTTCTGGGGCGATCTGCCCGAGAAGAACGCCTGCCGAAAGCGCCCCCGCACGCTCCCGTGGTTCACTCCGAGCGCCTGCTCGATGGGGTGAATCCCGGGGACCGGGCGGACAGACACCTTGCGAGGGGGATCGTGGAGCGGGCCGACCGCCCGCTCCACGGTGAACTTCGCTCAGCGCTCAGCCGAACACGGCGAGGCTCTTGGCCTTGCCCTTCTGGTTCTCGACCAGCGCGAGGAAGGTGCCCTGGGGCCCGAACACCCCGACCGGCTGCCCGGCCTCGTACTCGTCGGGCATGTCCAGGCGGACGCCGTTGAGCAGCAGCCCGCCGCGGCGTGCGTCGACGTCCCAGCGCGCGAAGGCGGCGGCCGCGGCCTCGGCGACCGGCATCACGGTGAGCGACTCCTGGAGCTGGTCCAGCGTGCGGGCCGCGTCGATCCCGTACGGGCCGACCCGGGTGCGGCGCAGCGCGGTGAGGTGGCCGCCGACGCCGAGCCCCGCCCCGAGGTCACGGGCGAGCGCGCGGATGTAGGTGCCGGAGGAGCAGACCACGGAGACGACCAGGTCCAGCACGGCGGTGCCGTCCTCGGCGACCGCCTCGCGGACGTCGTACACGCGGAAGGAGGAGACGGTCACCGGACGGGCCGGGATCTCGAACTCCTCGCCGCCGCGCACCCGCGCGTAGGACCGCTTGCCGTCGATCTTGATCGCGGAGACCTTGGACGGCACCTGCATGATGTCGCCGGTCAACGCGGCGACCCCCGCGTCGATGCCCTCGCGGGTCACCTTGGAGGCGTCGGTGGACGAGATGATCTCGCCCTCGGCGTCGTCCGTGACGGTGTCCTGGCCGAGCCGGATCGTACCGAGGTACTCCTTCTCGGTCAGGGCGAGGTGCCCGAGCAGCTTGGTGGCCCGCTCCACGCCCAGGACGAGCACACCGGTCGCCATCGGGTCGAGGGTGCCCGCGTGGCCCACGCGGCGGGTCCTGGCGATGCCGCGCATCTTGGCCACGACGTCGTGCGAAGTGAAGCCCGACGGCTTGTCGACAATGACCAGGCCGTCGGGCGTCTTTGCTGCGGTGCTCATGCGGAGGCGTCGTCCTCGTCGCCGGGCTTCTTGTACGGGTCTGCGTCACCGGCGAACTTGGCGCCCGAGGACACCTCGCGCACCGCGGCGTCCGAGGCCCGCGCCTTGTCGAGGAGGTCCTCGATGGTCTTGGCGTTCTCGGGGAGCGCGTCCGCGATGAACGTCAGGGTCGGCGTGAACTTGGTGCCGGCGGCGGAGCCGACCGCGGAGCGCAGGATGCCCTTGGCGCTCTCCAGGCCGGCCGCGGCCGCCGCCCGCTCCTCGTCGTCCCCGTACACCGTGTAGAAGACCGTGGCCTCCCGCAGGTCGCCGGTGACCCGGGTGTCCGTGATGGTCACGTGCGTTCCCAGGCGCGGGTCCTTGATACCCCGCAGCAGCTTCTCGGCCACCACCTCCCGGATGAGGTCCGCCAGCTTCTTCGCCCGCGCGTTGTCGGCCACTGGTCCTTCTCCTTCTCAAGCCTTGCTCAGTGTTCAGTCTTCGTCGCTGTGGAGCCTGCGTCTCACCGAGAGCAGCTCCACCTCGGGCCGGGCGGCGACGAGCCGCTCGCACCGGTCGAGCACATCCGTGAGGTGCCCCGTGTCCCCGGAGACCACCGCCAGGCCGATCTCGGCCCTGCGGTGCAGGTCCTGGTCGCCGACTTCCGCCGCGCTCACCGCGTACTTGCGCTGGAGTTCGGCGACTATCGGCCGGACGACGGAGCGTTTCTCCTTCAACGACCGTACGTCGCCGAGGAGTAGATCGAAGGACAGCGTCCCCACATACATGGATGTCCGGATGTCCCGCCGGTCCGGGTTAGAGGACCCCGCCAAAGACTTGGCAGGGACATCAGAACCGTACCGGAACGGCCGGGGCCGATCGACGGAAATATCTTCCCGCCGATCGGCCCCGACTGCTGAGGTACGGGTCAGCCTCGCGGACTAGCCGCGCGGCTTCTCGCGCATCTCGTACGTCGCGATGACGTCGTCGATCTTAATGTCGTTGAAGTTTCCGAGGTTGATACCACCCTCGAAGCCTTCGCGGATCTCGGTGACGTCGTCCTTGAAGCGGCGCAGACCGGAGATGTTGAGGTTCTCCGCGATGACCTTGCCATCGCGCAGCAGGCGCGCCTTGGTGTTGCGCTTGACCTCGCCGGAGCGGACAAGCACACCGGCGATGTTGCCCAGCTTGGACGAGCGGAAGATCTCGCGGATCTCCGCCGTGCCGAGCTCGACCTCTTCGTACTCCGGCTTGAGCATGCCCTTGAGGGCCGCCTCGATCTCCTCGATGGCCTGGTAGATCACCGAGTAGTACCGGACGTCGACGCCCTCGCGCTCCGCCATCTGCGCCGCGCGGCCCGCAGCGCGGACGTTGAAGCCGATGACGATGGCGTCGGAGCCGGTCGCCAGGTTGATGTCGGACTCGGTGACCGCGCCCACACCGCGGTGCAGGACGCGGATGTCGACCTCGTCGCCGACGTCGAGCTGGAGCAGCGAGGCTTCGAGGGCCTCCACCGAACCGGACGCGTCGCCCTTGATGATGAGGTTGAGTTCCTGCACCAGACCGGCCTTGAGGGCCTCGTCCAGGTTCTCCAGGGAGAACCGCACGCCCTTGCGGGCGAAGCGGACGTTGCGCTCACGGGCGGCACGCTTCTCGGCGATCTGACGGGCCGTACGGTCCTCGTCGACGACCAGGAAGTTGTCGCCGGCGCCCGGGACGTTGGTGAGACCGAGGACGAGGACCGGGGTCGAGGGACCCGCCTCTTCCACGTTCTCGCCCTTGTCGTCGAGCATCGCGCGGACTCGGCCGTACGCGTCGCCGACCACCATCGTGTCGCCGACCCGCAGGGTGCCTCGCTGGACCAGGACGGTCGCGACGGCGCCGCGGCCGCGGTCGAGGTGGGACTCGATCGCGATGCCCTGCGCGTCCTGCTCCGGGTTGGCCCGCAGGTCGAGCGAGGCGTCGGCGGTGAGGACGACGGCCTCCAGGAGGGACTCGATGTTGAGGCCCTGCTTGGCGGAGATGTCGACGAACATCGTGTCGCCGCCGTACTCCTCGGCCACCAGACCGAACTCGGTGAGCTGACCGCGCACCTTGGTCGGGTCCGCGCCCTCGACGTCGATCTTGTTGACCGCGACCACGATCGGCACGTCGGCCGCCTTGGCGTGGTTCAGCGCCTCGATCGTCTGGGGCATCACACCGTCGTTCGCCGCCACCACGAGGATCGCGATGTCGGTGGACTTCGCACCACGGGCACGCATGGCGGTGAACGCCTCGTGACCCGGGGTGTCGATGAAGGTGATCCTGCGGTCCTCGCCGTTGACCTCGGTGGCGACCTGGTACGCACCGATGTGCTGCGTGATGCCACCGGCCTCGCCCGCAACGACGTTCGTCTTGCGGATCGCGTCCAGGAGGCGGGTCTTGCCGTGGTCGACGTGACCCATGACGGTCACGACCGGCGGACGCGCGACGAGGAACTCCTCGCCGCCCTCGTCCTCGCCGAACTCGATGTCGAAGGACTCGAGCAGCTCGCGGTCCTCCTCCTCGGGGCTGACGATCTCAAGGATGTAGTTCATCTCATCCGCGAGGAGCTTCAGCGTCTCGTCGGAGACGGACTGCGTGGCGGTGACCATCTCGCCGAGGTTCATCATCACGGCGACGAGCGACGCCGGGTTGGCGTTGATCTTCTCCGCGAAGTCGGTCAGCGAGGCACCGCGCGACAGGCGGACGGACTGTCCGTTGCCGCGGGGCAGCATGACGCCGCCCACCGACGGGGCCTGCATGGCCTCGTACTCCTGGCGCCTCTGGCGCTTCGACTTGCGGCCACGACGGGCGGGCCCGCCGGGACGGCCGAACGCACCCTGCGTGCCACCGCGGCCACCCGGGCCACCGGGACGGCCCTGGAATCCGGGACGACCGCCGAAGCCGCCGCCACCGCCACCGGGAGCGCCGCCACCCGGACGGGGGCCGCCGAAGCCGCCGCCACCACCGGGACGACCGCCGCCACCGGGACCGGCCGGACGGCCGGCGAAGCCGCCGCCGCCACCGGGACGACCGGCACCGCCGCCGCCACCCGGACGACCACCGGGGCCACCCGGACGGCCACCGGGGCCACCACCGGGACGCGGTGCGGCAGCGGGACGCTGCGGCATCATGCCCGGGTTCGGACGGTTACCACCGGGAGCGCCGCCAGGTCCGCCGGGGCCGGGACGTGCGCCGCCCTGCGGACGGGGCATGCCGCCCGGACTCGGACGGGCGCCGCCCTGACCCTGGGGACGCGGAGCGCCGCCGGGGCCGCCCTGCGGACGCGGGGCACCCGGAACGGCACGGTCGCCGCCGGGACGCGGGGCGCCACCGCCGGGACGGGGCGCCTGCGGGCGCGCCATGCCGGTGGAGCCGCCCGAGGTGAAGGGGTTGTTGCCGGGGCGCGGACCGGCCGGACGGGAACCGCCGGGCCGGGGGGCACCCTGACCCGCGGGACGGGCCGGACGGTCGCCGCCACGGCCACCGTCGCGCTGGCCGCCGTCACGCTGACCGGCCGGAGCCGGACGGGCAGCGGCGGGACGCGGACCGGGGGTGGCACCGGCGGGACGCGGGGCCTGGGGCGCCGCGGGCTGGGCCGGGGCCGGCGCCGAGAACTCGGCGGCGGGCACCGGGGTGACCGGGGCCGGCTTGGCCGGGGCGGGCTTCGGACCCGGGCGGGGGCCCGAGGCGGCCGGAGCCGGAGAAGCGGGGGTGCTGCTCGCCGGGGCGGCCGGGGTGACCGGGGCCGCAGGCGCGGCGGGGGCCGGCTTGGGGGCCGGGGCGCCGGGCTTCGGGGCAGCAGGACGTGCCGCGGCGGGCGCCGCGGGCTTTGCGGGCGCGGCCTTGCGAGGCGCGCCGGGCTTGGCAGCGGACTTGCCGGCGTTGCCGCCGGGCCCCTGCAGTGCGTCAGTCAACTTGCGTACAACCGGCGCCTCGATCGTCGAGGACGCCGAACGGACGAATTCACCGAGTTCTTGGAGCTTGGCCATGACGACCTTGCTCTCCACCCCGAACTCCTTGGCGAGTTCGTATACCCGGACCTTAGCCACTTCGCTCCTTTTAGGTCCGGGTTACCGCCGGACCGTCGCTACTTCATGGGCGTACTCATCGCGTACTCATCGAGTGCTCATCGCAATCTCGACCTACTTCCAACTCGCGAGGTACCTGACCGCACGGGATTCCGTGCCGTACTTCTTCTTACGTTGCTGCCTGCTCGACGTACTCCCGCAGTACCGCGGTGTCGAGCGCTCCCTTGGTCCTGAAGGCCCTGGAGAACGCCCGGCGGCGGACCGCCAGATCGAGACAGACCGAGGCAGGGTGCACATAGGCACCCCGGCCGGGCAGCGTACCGCGAGGATCGGGGGCGCAAGCACCCTCGACCGCCACGATGCGCAGCAGATCGCTCTTGGCCGCTCGCTCCCGGCATCCCACGCAGGTTCGCTCAGGGCAGGCGCGGGCGTGCGTCCGGCCAGACACGTTTAAGTCTACCTCCCCGCACCGACCTCACCCCTTGGGGGCAAAAATCGAACGGTTGTTGTCCAGAAAGCCCACCCTGCCCCCAAGAACAGGGGCAGGGCCACTCGTTATTCCCCGGAGTCCCGAGCGGGCTGCTCGGTGTCCGGACGGATGTCGATGCGCCAGCCGGTGAGGCGGGCGGCGAGCCGGGCGTTCTGCCCTTCCTTGCCGATGGCCAGCGAGAGCTGGTAGTCCGGCACGGTCACCCGGGCGGAACGGGCCGCCAGGTCCACGACCTCGACCTTGGAGACCCGGGCCGGGGACAGCGCGTTGGCCACCATCTCCGCCGGGTCGTCCGACCAGTCGACGATGTCGATCTTCTCGCCGTGCAGTTCGGCCATGACGTTGCGGACCCGGCCGCCCATCGGGCCGATGCAGGCGCCCTTGGCGTTCAGGCCGCTGCGCGTCGAGCGCACCGCGATCTTGGTGCGGTGACCGGCCTCGCGGGCGATCGCCGAGATCTCCACCGAGCCGTCGGCGATCTCGGGGACTTCGAGGGCGAAGAGCTTCTTCACCAGGTTCGGGTGGGTGCGCGACAGCGTCACGGACGGACCGCGCACGCCCTTCGCCACCCGTACGACGTACGTGCGAAGGCGCAGCCCGTGCGTGTACTCCTCGCCCGGCACCTGCTCCTGCACCGGCAGCATGGCCTCCATCTTGCCGATGTCGACCAGCACGTTCTTCGGGTCCTTGCCCTGCTGGACGACGCCGGTGATGACGTCGCCCTCACGGCCGGCGAACTCACCGAAGGTGATGTCGTCCTCGGCGTCGCGCAGCCGCTGCAGGATGACCTGCTTGGCGGTGCTCGCCGCGATCCGGCCGAAGTCGGACGGGGTGTCGTCGAACTCCTTGGCCTCCTGGCCCTCTTCGAGGTCGGCCGGGTCTTCCTTCGCCCACACCGTGACATGACCGTTCTCACGGTCGAGCTTCACGCGCGCACGCCGGAAGCTGCCCTCGGTGCGGTGGTAGGCGATGAGGAGCGCCGACTCGATCGCCTCGACCAGCAGGTCGAAGGAGATCTCCTTCTCCCGGACCAGACCCCGCAGGGCACTCATGTCGATGTCCACGGCTACGCCTCCTCTTCGTTGTCAACGTCGTTCTTGATGTCTTTGTCTTTGCGGTTGAACTCGATCTCGACCCGCGCCTTGGCGATCTCCGAGAACGCGATCCGGCGGGCGGTGGGCTTGCGCCCCTTCACGCCCGGGATCTCGGCGTCGATGCCTTCGTCGTCGGCCTTGAGGATCCGCGCGACCAGTTCGCCGCCGTCGTGCAGGTGCAGCCTGGCGAGCCGTCCGGTGGCGCGCACGTAGTGGCGCGGTTCGGTGAGCGGGCGCTCGGCGCCCGGGGACGTCACTTCGAGGACGTACTCCTCGTCGCCCATCGCATCGCTCTGGTCCAGCAGCTCGGAGACGGCCCGGCTCAGCTGCGCGCAGGCGTCCAGCTCCACGCCCTCGTCCGAGTCGACCACGATCCGCAGCACGCGACGACGGCCCGCCCGGGACACCTCGATCTCCTCGAGGTCCAGATCCTCCGCGCTGACGAGCGGTTCAAGGAGACCGCGCAGCCTGTCGCTCTGGGTCGTGCTCATCCGGGTGACTCCTCGGCCGCGTCTGCTGTTGTGGGGATCGTCGCGTACGGCGGCCGTCATCGAACCGCCGCCGTCAGGTCAAAGGGTATCCGGTCCCGGGGGGTGTTGCCGTCCACGGCCCGGCGCCCGCGGGTACGCTCGCCTGCGGTGATCACTCGGTCACCGGCGGACCGGCACACAGGGGAGACGCACGTGCGGCACACGGGGACCACACGACGACGTGTGCTGGCCGTGACGGGCGCGGCCGCCGCCGGGCTGCTGACCGGCTGCTCGTCCGGCACATCGGACGGCGCATCGGACGGCGGTACGCGCGCACCCGGGGCGCGGGAGGCCGCGGCCCGCGCGGAGGCGGCGCTGCGCGCCCGCACCTCGGCCGCGAGCCGGGCGCTCGTCGACCGGTACGACGCGGTCCTCGCGATGCACCCCGCGCTGCGCCCCCGCCTCGCGCCCCTGCGCGACGAGGCGGACCGGCACACCACCGCACTCGGCCCCGCCCCCACCTCCTCCCCCGCTCCCTCCTCGACGCCCGCGATCTCGGCGGTTCCGGCCGACGCCGACGAGGCCGTCAAGGAGCTCGCGGACGCCGAACGGCGCACCTCCGACGCCCAGTTGGCGGCCCTCGCCACCGCGCCGCCGGAGCTGGCCCGGCTGCTCGCCTCGGTGGCGGCGTCCGGCGCCGGGCACGCGTATCTGCTCGCCGGAGGTGCCCTGTGACCGCCCAGGCACTGGATGCGGCGCAGGCCGCGCTGGCCGCCGAACACGCCGCGGTGTACGGGTACGGGGCGCTCGGCGGCCGGCTCGCCGACGCCCGCGGCGCCCAGGCCCGCGAGGCCTACGCCGCCCACCGCTCCCGGCGCGACTCACTCGCCCGTACGGTGCGTGACCTGGGCGGATCGCCGGTGGCGGCGGCCGCGGCCTACGCCCTGCCGTTCGCCGTGCCGGACGCCGCGTCGGCGCTGCGGCTCGCCGCGGAGCTGGAGGACCGGGTCGCGGGTGTGTACTCCGATCTGGTGCGGGCCGCCGAGGGGCCGCTGCGCCAGGATGCGGCCGCAGCGCTGCGGGAGGCAGCGGTGCGGGCCGTGCGCTGGCGGGGCGGCAGCGTAGCCTTTCCTGGGCTCGCGGAACGCCCGAGCGCACCGGTTCCACCAGCTAGTACCTGAGCAAGGGGCACAACACGCATGGCTTTCGAACCGCCTGAGCGGCTGGTCCGCGCGCTCGGCGAGACGTACGGGGACGAGCTGGCCGGGCCCTGGCTCGACCGGTTGCCCGAGCTGGCCGAGCAGGCGGCGGCCCGCCGCGGTCTCACCGTCGACCGGGTGCAGGCGCCCGGCGGCCGCTCCAGCCTGGTCGCCCTCGTACACCGTCCGGACGGCAGCCCGGCCGCACTCAAGGTCGCCCCGGACTTCGCCCGCCCGGACCTGGAGCGCGCGGCCCTGGCGCACTGGAACGGCTGGGGCGCGGCCCAGTTGCTCGACGAGGAGGCGCCCGACGGCGCGCTGCTCCTCGAACGGCTGCACCCCGAGGTGTCGCTGCGCTCGCTGCCCGAGGCGAAGGCGCTCCTGGAGGCGGCCGGCACGGTGCGGCGCCTGTGGGTGGAGCCGCCGGGCGGCCACGCCTTCGAGACGGTGGCCGAGCGCTCGGAGCGCCAGTCCGTGCCGATGCGGGCACCACAGGACCCCGAACTCGCCCCGCTCGTCTCGGCCGCGCTCGCGGCCCGCGACGAACTGGCCTCATCGGCGGGCGAGTTGGTCCTGCTGCACGGCAACTTCCGGCAGAGCAAGGTGCTTTCGGGCGAGCGGGCGCCGTGGCTGACGGTGGGTCCCGAGCCGCTGGTGGGTGAACGGGCCTATGACCTGGCGCGGTTGGTCCGCGACCGGGTGGAGGACCTGATCGCGGCACCGAGCGGGGCGTCCGCGGCCCGCCGCCGCGTCGGCAAACTGGCCGACTCGCTGGACGTCGACCCCGTACGGCTGCACGGCTGGACCCTGTTCCGAGCGGTGGAGTCCGGCCTCCGCGCCCGCGCGGCGGGCCGCCACCGGGACGCGGAGCTCCTGCTGGAGTTCGCCGGCTGGCTGTAGTTGCCGTGGAGCACGGTCGGGGGCAGAGCCCCCGACCGTGCTCCAGTCGCGTCGGAATCAGGTGGTGAGGCGGGCGATCGCCTCGGCCAGGGGGAGTTCCTCGCGGGTGCCCGTGCGGCGGTCCTTCAGTTCCAGGACGCCCTCGGCGGCGCGGCGGCCGGCGACCAGGATCTTCGGGACGCCGATCAGCTCCGCGTCGGTGAACTTCACGCCCGGGGAGACCCCGGCCCGGTCGTCCACCAGGACCCGCAGCCCGGCCGCCCGCAGCTGCTCGGCGGCGTCGAGGGCCACCTCCGTCTGGAGCGCCTTGCCCGCGGCGACGACGTGCACGTCCGCCGGGGCGATCTCGGCCGGCCAGCAGAGCCCCTGCGCGTCCGCCGTCTGCTCGGCGAGCGCGGCGACCGCCCGCGAGACGCCGATGCCGTACGAGCCCATCGTGACCCGCACCGGCTTGCCCTGCTGGCCGAGCACGTCGAGCTGGAAGGTGTCGGCGTACTTGCGGCCCAGCTGGAAGATGTGGCCGATCTCGATGGCCCGGTCGAGCTTCAGGCCCGCGCCGCAGGACGGGCAGGGGTCGCCCTCCTCTACCACGACGACGTCGAGGTAGTCGGTGACCTCGAAGTCCCGGCCGCAGACCACGTTGCGGGCGTGCGTGTCCGCCTTGTTGGCGCCGGTGATCCACGCCGTGCCCGGCGCGATGCGCGGGTCGGCGATGTAGCGGACCTTCTCCAGACCCTGCGGGCCGACGTAGCCGCGGACGAGATCGGGGCGGTCGGCGAAGTCCTCGGCCGTCACGAGCTCCACGACCGCGGGGGCCAGGTGCTCGCCGAGCTTGCCGAGGTCGACCTCGCGGTCGCCGGGGACGCCGACGGCGACGATCTCGCCGTCCACCTTGACCAGCAGGTTCTTCAGGGTGGCCGAGGCCGGGACGCCCAGGTGGGCGGCGAGGGTCTCGATGGTGGGGGTGTCGGGGGTGGCCAGTTCCTCGACGGGCCCGTGCGCCGAGCCGTCGACGGGGGCGGCCACGAACGTCACGGCCTCGGTGTTCGCCGCGTACTCGCACGCCGGGCAGTCCACGAAGGTGTCCTCGCCCGCGGCGGCCGGCGCCAGGAACTCCTCCGAGGCCGAGCCGCCCATCGCACCGGACACCGCGGAGACGATCCGGTAGTCCAGGCCGAGCCGCGCGAAGATCTTCTGGTAGGCCGCGCGGTGCAGGGCGTACGACTCGGCGAGGCCCTCGTCGGTGGTGTCGAAGGAGTACGAGTCCTTCATCTGGAACTCGCGGCCGCGCAGCACGCCGGAGCGCGGGCGCGCCTCGTCGCGGTACTTGGTCTGGATCTGGTACAGCATCACCGGCAGGTCCTTGTAGGACGTGCACTGGTCCTTGACCGTCTGCGTGAAGATCTCTTCGTGGGTCGGGCCGAGCAGGTACTCGCCGCCCTTGCGGTCCTTGAGGCGGAACAGCAGGTCGCCGTACTCCTCCCAGCGGCCGCTCGCCTCGTACGCGTCCTTGGGCAGCAGCGCGGGCAGCAGGACCTCCTGCGCCCCGATGGCGTCCATCTCCTCGCGTACGACGGTGGAGATGTTGTCCAGGACCTTCTTGCCGAGCGGCAGCCAGGTCCAGATGCCGGCGGCGTTGCGGCGCACGTATCCGGCGCGGACCAGGAGCTTGTGGCTGAGCGTCTCGGCGTCCGCCGGGTCGTCGCGCAGTGTCTTGGCCATCAGACGGGACATGCGCTGGACGTGGGCGGCTGCCATGGATTTCTCTCCTGTACGTGCACGGGGTGATGCCTGGAGGTTAGCCGGGCGGCCCGAGTGCGCGGAAATCCGTTTAGCCGAATGCCGTTCGTCCGGGCCGCAGCAGTGGAAGGGGCGCGCCCATCACCGCGTACGGCCGCGCCGCGCTCGGGAAGTGCACCTGTCCGGCCAGATCGATGTAGCCGAGCGCCCGGTACAGGGCTCGGGCGGGGCTCTCCGTGTCGATCGCGGAGAGGATCGAGCGGGGTTGGGCGGCGGTGTCGGTGATGGTGGTGATGAGCGCCCGGCCCAGGCCCCGGCCCTGGTGGGCGGGGTGGACGTGCAGTTCGGTGATGACGAAGGAGTCGTCGAGCCATCCGTCGGTGCGGTTGCTGCGCAGATACGGCTCCACGACGGTGGACCACCAGTGCGTGCGGTCGTTGGGCATCCCGTACACGAAGCCGACCAGCCGTCCCTCGGGGGTGGTGGCCCCCAGCGCCCTCGCGCCGGGCTGGGACAGGTGGCGCAGCACGATGTGGCGGCGGACCTCGACCTCGTCGGCGCTCAGTCCGAAGGCGACCGCCTGCACGGCGAGCGCCTCGTCCACGCGGGCCGCGAGGTCGAGCGGTCCGACCACTGCGTCAGAGTCAGGAGGCATGGGCGCACCCTAACCTCAGAACAGCACGCTCATGAACGCCCCGGTCTCACGGAATCCGACCCGCCGGTAGCAGGCGCGGGCGGGGGCGTTGAAGTCGTTCACGTACAGGCTCACGACGGGGGCGACGTCGGCGAGGGCGTAGCGCAGTACGGCCGCCATGCCGGCGGTGGACAGGCCCCTGCCCCGGTGTTCGGGGGCGACCCAGACGCCCTGGATCTGGCAGGCCTGGGTGGTGGCGGCGCCGATCTCGGCCTTGAAGACGACCTTGCCGTCCTCGATGCGGGCGAACGAGCGGCCGGATCCTACGAGTTCGGCGACGCGGGCCTGATAGAGCAGGCCGCCGTCACCGGCCAGCGGGGAGACGCCGACCTCCTCGGTGAACATGGCGACGCAGGCCGGCATGATCGTGTCCATCTCGTCCTTGCGGATCCGGCGGACGTACGGGTCGGGGGCGATGTCGTCCGGCATCCGCTCGGTGACCATGAGCGGCTGGTGCGGGCGTACGTCGCGGGCCGGGCCCCAGTGCGGTTCGAGCAGGCGCCACAGCTGGGCGGTGGGTTCGGCGGGGCCGACGATCGAGGAGCAGCGGCGGCCCGTGCGGCGGGCGCGGTCGGCGAAGGAACGTACCGCCTCGGGCGTCGCGCAGATCGGTACGAGGTTGGCGCCGGAGTAGCAGAGCGAGCGGAGGTGGCCGTCCGCGTACCAGCCCCACATCTCGCCGCCGAGCCGCCAGGGGTCGAGGCCGGCGATCTGTACGCGGGAGGTCACGAAGGCGTTGGCGACCGGGTCGCTCTCCAGGATGGCGAGCGCCGCGCCGAGGTCGCCGGGTTCGAGGACCCGGGTGGTGGTCTGCGTCAACACGAGGGGGCCTCACGGGTACGGTTCTGCTGATCTCCGCACTGTACCCGCCACCCTGGGGACAGCGCCCCCACACCCCGGAGCTCCGCCCCAGACCGGGGGGCTGCCCACCCGCCCGCGACTCGGGGTCGGAAGGCCCGGCCCCTGGGGCTCCGCCCCAGACCCCCTCGGGGGCTCCGCCCCCCGGACCCCCGGGCGTTGCCCACCCGCCCGCCGGTGCAAGGGGTTGGGATGGCTGAGCCCTGGGGCTGCGCCCCAGACCCCCTGGGGGCTTCGCCCCCTTACCCCCACGAGGGGCTCCGCCCCTCGACCCCGGCGGGGGCTCCGCCCCCTGCACCCCTTTGCGCTTCGCCCGCCGCACCTCGCTCGGGGGGGTCCGCTCCCTGCACCCTCCCGCGGGCTCCGCTCGCTGAACCCTCTTCGGGGCGCCCCGCCCCGGACCCCCGGTCGGGGCTTCGCCCCAAGTCCTCCTCGGGGCTTCGCCCCGGACCCGGTCAGGGGCTGCGCTCCTCGAACAGCTCCGGGAGCTTCGCCCTCGGGGATCCACCCCTGACCCAGCCAGCAAACTCCAGCCCCCCAGCGGTTGAGAGCGGGGGGGCCGGGGCGTGGGAGGGAAGGGTCAGCCTGCTACCGACACCTGCGGCTCGCCCGAAGCGACGCCGTCCTTTTCCATCTGCTCGGCGATCTTCATCGCCTCATCGATCAGCGTCTCCACGATCTTCGACTCCGGCACGGTCTTGATGACCTCGCCCTTCACGAAGAT
>NZ_JBIWHT010000040.1:0-38794 GCF_044764265.1 Streptomyces sp. NPDC094147
CGCTGGCGGCTCCTGAACGGCCTGGACGACATCTCGATCACGCTCCAGAACGAGCCCGACATCGCCACCTACGAAGCCCACCGCCCCACCTTCAAACCGAGGACGCTCCGTCCCGGGCCACGAGTCGTCGACCTTGCGGTGATCCCCGGTGACGGCATTGGCCAAGAGGTCGTCGCACAGGGGCTGAAAGTGCTGCAGGCGGTGCTGCCGCAGGACGTGAAACTGGAGACCAGGGAATACGATCTCGGTGCGACGCGCTGGCACCGCACCGGCGAAACGCTCCCCGACGAGGAGCTGGAGTCGCTCAGGGGACACGACGCGATCCTGCTGGGCGCCATCGGTGATCCTTCGGTGCCGTCGGGCGTGCTGGAACGTGGGCTACTGCTCAAACTGCGGTTCGCGTTCGACCACTTCGTCAATCTGCGGCCGTCGAAGCTGTTCCCCAACACCCCGACGCCGCTGGCCGGTCGCCCCGAAATCGACTTCGTGGTGGTCCGGGAGGGCACGGAGGGTCCGTATACCGGCAACGGAGGGTCCCTGCGCACCGGGACGCCTGCGGAGGTGGCGACTGAAGTCAGTGTGAACACCGCCTACGGGGTGGAGCGCGTAGTGCGAGATGCGTTTGAGCGGGCCGCAGCGAGGCCGCGGAGGAAGCTGACGCTGGTCCACAAGAACAATGTGCTGGTGTACGCCGGACATTTGTGGAAGGACGTCTTCGACCGGGTGGCGGCCGAGTATCCGCAGGTCACGACCGACTACCTGCATGTCGACGCCGCGACGATCTTCCTCGTGACACAGCCCGAGCGGTTCGACGTGATCGTCACGGACAACCTCTTCGGTGACATCCTCACCGACTTGGCTGCTGCCGTGAGCGGTGGGATCGGTCTGGCGGCCTCCGGCAACATCAACCCCACCGGGGAATTCCCCTCGATGTTCGAGCCCGTGCACGGTTCCGCGCCCGACATCGCCGGCACCGGCAGGGCCGACCCGACGGCGACCGTGCTGTCCGTGGCCCTGATGCTGCGGCACCTGGGCTTGAAGGCCGAAGCCGCGCGGATCGAGGATGCGGTCTCCGCCGACCTCGCCGAACGCAACGGGACCTTCCGCACGACGGCGGAGATCGGCGACGCCCTCGCCGTGCGCGCCGGGAGGTAGTGGCCCAGCACCCCCGTCCGAACCCGCGTGCCGCCCTGGCCTGCCATCTCGCCGGGGCGACACGTGCCCGCACTTGGTGGCCTTCGCAGACGCGCACACCAGCCGGACTGCGGCGTTGCGGTGGAGGGTGTGGCAGGCAAGTGCCGTCCGGGGAAATGTCATCGGTGAACGTGCATGGGCAGACGTGTATGGCTCGTAAGGGCAACGCCATCCCGGTCGGCTGGGGATCGACAAGCCGGAATCTGGTAATTCGGTCGAACCCGGCGAGCCGGACGCTTGCATTGAATGCACCCCCACTCGGCATTTCCCGGGCCGATTCAAAACATTCGCCCACTTGATCGCGCATCGAAAATCAGGCACCATGGAGAAATGATGACCGAACCGGTAAATCTCCAGAAGACCCTCGATTCCTTCGATGATCTGTGGAGTCCGCGAATTGTCGCCCAGTTCAATGACTACGATGTACGCGTCGCAAAATTCCACGGCGAATACATCTGGCATTCCCATCAGGACACGGACGAGCTGTTCATCGTGCTGGCTGGCCGGCTTGTGATCCACCTGCGCGAAGCCGGCACCGAGCGCTCCGTCACCCTGGAGCAGGGCGACACGTACGTGGTGCCTCGCGGCATGGAGCACAAGCCGGTGGCCGAAGCCAAGGCCCACATCTTGATGGTCGAGCCCACCGGGACGCTGACGGTCGGGGACACTCACGAGGAAGTCCCGGAGTACGTGGACGCCACCACGGGGCACCACGTCAGCTGATCCGGAATACCAATGAAGGCTGGTGCCGGTACCCCGCAGCGCGGGATACCGACACCAGCCTTTTCGCATCACCCTATCCCGGCCGCTCTGTCGGTCATTCCTCCGGCCTTTTCGGTTCCGCCCTGCGGCCGGCTCACAGATTCCGGGCGGTGGCTGCCGCCGTGATTTCCACCGACACCGCTCGCACCACGTCGTTCTCGCATTCCCTGAGGTAGTGGTGGCCACCGGGAAAGAGCCGGATCCGGACGGGCTCCGTGGTGGCCTCCCCCCACGCCGGGAGGTCCGCGATCGGGCAGGTGTCGTCGTCCTCACCGCCGAACACCGTCAACGGCGCACGCAGCGGGGTGAGCCGCTCCGGGCGGTACCGGTCCAGCAGCGCCAGGTCCGCGCGGAGCGGCGGAAGGATCAGCGGCAGCAGCACCTGGTGGTCGTACACCTCGGCGTCGGGCCCGCCCAGCCGGCGCATCGCGGCGACGAGGTCCTCGTCGGACAGCCGGTGCCGGTGCTCGCCGTCGATCCGGTGCGGCGCGGGCCGTGCGGAGACGAAGACATGGTCCGTCAAGAAGCCGTCAGAGCGCTCCAGTCGACCGGCTACCTCGTATGCCAGGCCGGTGCCCATGCTGTGCCCGAAGAAGACCATCGGGCGATCCAGCAGGGGTCGCAGGGCCTCGGCCAGTCGGTCCGCCATCTCGGCCATCTCACCGATTGGCTCCTCCGCAATGCGATCCTGCCGTCCGGGGTACTGCACGGCAACCAGTTCCGTACCCGTCGGCAGCTGGCCGGCCCAGCCCGCGAACGATGCGGCGGTGCCGCCGGCATGCGGGAAGCAGACCAGCCTCGCGCCTACGGGCCCCTCCACCCCGTGGCGGCGCAGCCAGCGATTCCCGGCGCTCATTCGCCGCCCCGCTCGGCGCACAGTTCAGCGAGCGCCTCACCCAGGCGGTCGATGCCCTCGGCGACGGCCCACTCGTTCAGGCTGAGGCTCAGCCGGATGCAGCGCCGGCCGTGGGTGCGCAGGAACGGCGTCTCCAAGGGCGCCACGAAGAAGTGCCGTCCAGGCACGATGAACATCCTTTTCCGCTTGAGAAGTTCGTACAGCTCAAGGTCGTCGAACCAGTCGTGGTCGATGTTCAGCCAACAGAACATGCCGCCGTCGCTGGAGTGCAGCCGCCACTTCAGGGACTCCGGCAGGGCTTCGGCGAGCAGCCTTTCGGCCATGGCTCGCTTGGCCTTGTAGTACGGGGTGATGTGCTGGGTCGTCAGTACGTCGATGTGGCGGGTGACCAGTGCGCGCTCGACGGCGGCCTGGACCAGCTGTGGGGCGTGCAGGGCCGAGTTGGCGATGAAGGACACCATGGGGTCGATCAGCTCGGCGGGGCCGATCGCGAAGGCGATCCGCTCGCCGGGCAGTCCCGCCTTGGAGAACGTGAACAGGTTGATCACATGGGAGTGCAGGACTGGGGCCACCCGGGTCTGCACCACGCCGGGGAAGGGCTCGCCGTAGGCGTGGTCGACGACCAGGGGTACGTCCTGCTCTTCGGCGGTCGCGATCAGGGCCTTGAGTTCGGCGCTGCCGACACTGCTGCCCGTCGGGTTCGCGGGACTGGACAGCAGCATCATGCCCATGTCGTGCTGTCGGGCCACGGCCTCGGTGTCCACCGCGTAGTGGAAGGAGTGCGGGCCCTCATCGATGACGAGCGGTTCGATGCCGACGATGCCTCCGGAGTCCAGGGCGAGGCCCTGGTAACCGGTGTAGTCGGGCAACCGCGGCAGGACGAGGGGGCGGATCCGGCCGTCGGCGCCGGGGCCGGTGAAGAGGCTGGTCACGATGAACGACAGCATCTGGCTGCCGGGCCCGACCACCACGTTCTCCGGGCCGATCGACCAGCCGTAGGTGAGGTTGAAGTAGTCGACCAGGGCCTCGACGAGGCCGCTGGTGCCGCGGGAGGGACCGTACCGGGTGCTGGACTCCACGAACCGTTCGTCCAGCGCCTCCTGGGTGAACTGCTGCCAGGCCGAGACGACCTCCGGGATGTGCGAGGGGTTGCCGGGGCTGAGGTTCAGCCAGTCGCCGCCAACGGCGTCCGGGCCGGCCGCGGCGATGTCATCCATGATGCTGCGGATACCCGACAGACGGGTCATCTGCTGGCCCCGACTCGATAGCTGCACTGAGGGCTCTCCCTGGGAGTGAGTGGTGATGGAACGGCAGATTGCCGGGGCCGGGACATGGCCCGGCCCCGGCATGCCGTGGGTTGTGCGCAGGAGCGTCGCGCCGGGACTGTCCGGCGGCGCGGTCAGACGGCCGAGAGGGCCGTCTCGATGTGCTCCGAGATCTCCTCGACTGTGGACTTGCGGAACAGCTGGTCCATCGGGACCTCGATGCCGAGTTCGGTGACGATGGCGAGCTGGATCTTCGTCATGATCAGCGAGTGGCCGCCGAGGTCGAAGAAGTCGTCGGTGTCGGAGAACTCCTCAAGGTTGAGCTCGCGGCTCCAGATGGCGTGGATCTTCTCAATGATCATGTTGTGGTTCCTCTCACGGATGAGTCGTCGGGGCGGGGTGTGCCGTCGCGGCGATCAGCCGGCGTTCCAGCCGAAGGGCACGCCGTGGTTGTTCTCGGTGCGGATGCGGTTGTGGTCGTAGCGGTTCTCACCGGCCACCAGGACGCTGCCGTAGTCCGACAGATCGAACGTCGCACCGTGGGCGCTGAAGGAGTCCTGGCCCGGGTAGACGCGGACGTGCGTGGGCACGTAGCGCGAAGCAATGGCGAACCGGGTCTCGCGTTCGGTGAGGTTCGGGGTGGAGCCGTGGACGCAGGAAGCGGTGAAGATGACTGCCTCGCCCGGCTTCATCTCCAGCTCGACGACGTCCTCGGGGCGCGGCTCCCAGTTCGGGTCAATCTTGAAGTCGGCGAAGTCGTAGCCGAAGAAGCCGGTGTTGGCGTTGGCGACGTCGTAGTCGGTGCTGCGGCCGGCATCGGTGGCCTTGTGCTCGTCGAAGATCCAGTCGCGCTGCGAGCCACGGACGAACTTCATGCAGGCGCGGTCCTTGGTGGCGGGGGTGAACGTCGTCCAGACGGTGATGTCGATGTACGCGTTCCACTCCGACTCGGTGGGCAGCAGCTGCGGCTTGCCGTTGGCGTAGCTGTAGTCGCGGACCTGGTGCCACTCAGTGGCCTTGGCGCCCGGGAACTTCGGGAACCATTCGGTACGCCAGTTCAGGACGTCCGGACCGAGGATCGCGGTCAGGTACTTGATGATCGTCGGGTGCGCGACGTGCCGGCTGAGCTCAGGAATGTCGAAGTGCCGGTCGTAGTTGACGCTGTTCTTGTACAGGGCCTTCGAGGAGTCCTGGTTGTTGATCCGGATCTCGCGGATCAGCGCTGCGGCCTCCTCGGGCTCGTACAGCTTGATGGGGCCGGTGAAGCCGTCGATGCCGAACTGCTCGATGTCGGCCCGGATGTCCTCCGGGATGACCGCATTGTTCGCGATCTGGGCGGCGGGCGTCGGGCGCTGCTGGTCGATCGTCATGTGGATGCGTTTCCTTTGTTCGTAGGGAAATCGGAGCGAGCGGCGGATCGGCCGGTCAGGTGCGGGCGAGGGCCGTCAGAGCCCGCCGGTCGGTCTTGCCGTTCGGGCTCAGGGGGAAGGCGTCCAGGAACGTGAACTCCTGCGGCACCATGTTTCGGGGCAGGATCTTCAGGAGGTCCTGGTACAGGGTCCGGGCATCGGGGTGCGCGTCGGCAGCCGGCAGGACGAAGCCCACCAGGCTCGCTTCCCCGGACGCATCGGGCAGGGCCAGCACCACGACGTCATCCACGAGTTCATGGCTGCGGATCCCGTGCTCGACGTCGCCGAGGTCCATCCGCATGCCGCGGATCTTTACCTGGTCGTCCATCCGGCCGATGACCACGAGCTCCCCGTCGGGAGTGATGTGGCCGCGGTCGCCGGTGCGGTAGATGCGCACCGGGCCTTGCGGGGTGGCCAGTTCGGTGAAGCGCTCGTGGTCGGCAGGCGAGGCGTTGAGATAGCCCGCGCTGACGCTCCGGCCGGAGATGCAGATCTCGCCGCTCGCCCCGTCGGGGACTTCCTTCAACTCGTCGTCCAGCAGCCGGATCTCGGTGTTGTACACGGGCTCACCGACCGGGGTGGCAACACCGTGGTAGCGCCCGTAGTCGGCCAGGACGTGCGAGGTAGCCACGTCCGTGCACTCGGCCACGCCGTATTGGTGCAGCAGGACGCAGGAGTTGCCGGGCTGGGTGGCCCACTCCTCGACGCGAGCGACGGTGAGGGGTTCGCCGCCGATGAAGACGTGGCCGAGCTTGGTGAGGGTGTCGGTGCCGAGCGCCCGCTCGTAGTCGATCAATACATAGAGGGTGCTGGGCGCGCAGTGCAGCTGCCGGACCTTGTGGGTGGAGATGAGCCGGTAGGCCATCCCGGTGTCGAAGACCCGGCTGGGCAGCAGGTGGATCGTGGCGCCGCAGAACAGCGGGGACATCAGTCCGCGCTGACTGATGTCGAACCCGAAGGAGCTGACGGTCAAGCCGCTGGAGTCGGCACCCAGGCGGTAGGCGACTCGCAGCCATTCGAGCAGGTTGTACCAGCCGTCGTGGCGGACGGCGATGGCCTTGGGGGTGCCGGTGGAGCCCGAGGTGAACACTACGTAGCACAGGTCGTCGTTGGCGAGGTCGACGACGGGGTCGGTGGCGGGCTGCTTGGCCAGCTCCCGATCCAGGGCATCGATGAAGACGAGTTCGGCGGGGGCGTCGACGATCAGCTCACTGGTTTCGGCGGAAACCACGTTGAGCTTGAGACCGTCGAGCTGGGAGACCATCAGGCGCAGCCGCTCGGCCGGGTAGGTCGGGTCCAGCGGGACGTAGGCGGCACCGGCCTTGAGGGTGCCGAGTATTGCGGTCATCAGGTCGGGCGTCCGGTCGAGGCAGATGCCGACAACCGAGCCACGGCCCACCCCGAGGCCGATGAGATGGTGAGCGAATCGGTTGGCGCGCTCGTTCAGTTCGGCGTACGTCAGCTGCCGGTCGCCGCAGGTCACGGCAGTGCTGCCGGGGCGGCGCCGGGCGTGGGACTCGAAGACCCGGTGTACGAGCAGGTCGTCCGGTAGTGGCAGGTGCCTGCCTTGGAGGGACATGCGGAGGGAATCCTCTCGGAGTGGGGGCACTGGGTGGGCGGCCTACGCCAGGGCCGGGGCGTGCTCGCCGATCAGGACGCTCTCGTCATAGGCGAGCAGATAGCCGTAGAAGGGGTTGCCGGAGCGGAATCCGCGGGCGACCAACTCGCTGACGCCGAGCCGATACGTAGCCACCGCCGCGTCCGGCCGGGAGCCTTCGACGAGGGTGCCGCCGAGCTGACCGAGCCGCTCCGCCGCGAGGGCATCGGACACCTCCGTGACGACATCACTCACGTCGTGCGAGACGGCCCACTGCAGGCACCCTTTGAGGAGCCCGCCGATCGCGCCGTATGGCAGCTCCGGCAGCGGCCGGTCCGCGTACCCGGGGCGGACCACGGTCCGGCGGATCTGTACCAGGCGGCGACTGTGGCGCAGCACTCCGCCGAGTCGGGACCACTCCGCGAGCGGCAGTCCCAGCGGGGAGTACGCGACCAGCTCCGTACCGGCCACCAGCTCGCCCTCTACCATCACCAGCATGTGAGTGGTGTGGGGCTCGAACGGGTCGGCTCCCGCCGGGTCGGCGAGCGGGCGCCCGGTCAGGTCGTGGTCCTTCCGGCGGCGCAGGCCGTCGATGCCGATCCAGTCGAGGTCGCTGTGCGCCGTGTAGACGAAGCAGTCACGGCCGGGGTCCCTCTTGGTCTCGCTCAAGGTGAAGTCCATCTCACGGCTCCCTCTTCGGCTCCCGGGGGTGCGGGCGTCGGCGCTGTGCGTCAGGCGGCGGCGCGGTTCACTGCAGAGGTGATGGCGTCCAGGCGGGCCCTCTCCTCGTCGGCGGCCAGGGCGGCGCCGTACCACGCTTTGCCGCCCATGGTCAGCAGCGCGTAGGCGGCGTACCCGGTGCCCAGGCTGTCGCTGACGGGGTGTGCGGTCAGCTCCGTGAGTTCGGCGGCTATGCCGTGGCCGGACAGGGCGTCGGCATACGCGGCGGCCGCGTGCGCACCCGTGCCGCTCAGTCGAATCTCCCCGCCGTCCCGGTCGATGACCAACGCGTCCACCACGGTGGCGTTCTCCCCGGTGGTCGCCTGGAACTCCTTGAGTTGCAGCACAGGCCGCTCGCAGTCCAGGTACATCTGGGCGAAGATGGCGCGCAGTTCACGGGAGGTGAGCTCGGTGCCGTCGCCGTCGGCGATCTGCTGCACCCGCTTGCCCAGCTCCACCCGCATGCCGCGGGGCAGGTCGAGGCCGTACGCGCTTTTGAGGATGTGTGCGATCCCGCCCTTGCCGGACTGGCTGTTGACGCGCACCACCGACTCGTAGGTACGGCCGACATCCTTGGGGTCGATGGGCAGGTACGGCACGTCCCAGGGCACCTCGGTGGTAGTGGTGCCGGCCTTGTCGGCCTGCCGCTCGATGGCGGCGAGCCCCTTGGCGATGGCGTCCTGGTGGGTGCCGGAGAAGGCGGTGTAGACGAGATCGCCGCCGTACGGGTGGCGCGGACCCACCGGCAGCTGGTTGGCGAGCTCGACCGTGGAGCGGATCTCGTCGATGTCGGAGAAGTCCAGCTGCGGGTCCACGCCCTGGCTGAACAGGTTGAGGGCGAGAGTCGCCAGGCAGACGTTGCCGGTGCGCTCGCCGTTGCCGAAGAGGGTGCCCTCGATACGGTCGGCACCGGCCATGACCGCCAGCTCGGCAGAGGCGACCGCGGTACCGCGGTCGTTGTGCGGGTGCACGGAGAGAATCACGGACTCGCGGTTGTCGAGGTTGCGGTGCATCCACTCGACCTGGTCGGCGAAGACGTTCGGAGAGTCGGTTTCCACCGTGGTCGGCAGGTTGAGGGTGACCGGCCGGTCCGGGCTCGCGTCCCAGAGGGAGGTTATGCCGTTCGAAACCTGGAGTACGTATTCCGGCTCGGTGACGTTGAAAGTCTCAGGGGAATATTCAAAACGTAGCTGGGTGCCCTTGGTAGCGTCCGCGAGCCGGGCAATCTGCTCGGCGGACCGCAGCGCCATCCGCTGCACCTCGTCGGCCGTCATTCCGAATACGACATCGCGCCACAGGCAGGCGGTCGCATTGCACAGGTGCACCATGGCGCGGTCGGCGTTCTCAATGGCCTGGAAGGTCCGCTCTATCAACTCCGGGCGGGCCGGCGTGAAGACAGAAATGGTCACATCGTCCGGAATGCGGTCCTGCTCGATCAGCGTACGGAGGAAAGAGAAATCTGCATCACTGGCGGACGGATATCCGACTTCGATGTCCTTGAAGCCCATGCGCACCAGTAGGTCGAACATCCGGCCCTTGCGCTCGATGTCCATGGGGCTGCTGAGGGCCTGGTTGCCGTCGCGAAGGTCGACGGATGCCCACAGCGGAGCCTTGAACAGCGACTTTGACGGCCAGGTCCGGTCGGTGAGCTCAGTGGCAAGTCGCGGCCCGGAACGGGCGTAGCGCTGGAACGGCATGGCAGAGCCGCGCTGGGTATTCCACCACGGCTGGTCGGAGTGACGTGGGCCCTGAGGAAGCCTGAGTCCCGAAACGGTGAGGGGTAACGACGGTGCCTCGGTCATTCTTTGTCTCCCTTGGATGCTGCAGTGAGGCGCAGCCTGTGGTGAGTTCTGAATGTCTCGACCGGTGATATGAGGAACCTATGGAGATGCGTCCTCGATGCATCCCCGGCCGGTCCTCAAGGTGGCCTCAGCTCGCCTTCGGGGCAGATTCTGCAACAGGACCGGAAATATTTGCCGGGCGCCCATCGCCGACCCGTGAAATCGGCGTTTCGTGAGGGAGCGCGCCGAAAAGTCTCAGCAGCGGGCCGGTCATGGCGGTGGTGACGACGGCCATCAGCACCATCATCGAATAGAAGCTCTGGTCGATCAGGCGCATCTCGTAGGCGACGGCCACGATGACGATCTCGGTGAGGCCGCGGGTGTTCATCAGGACGGCGGTGGGCATGGCCGCCGCGTGCGGAAGCCCGGACAGCCGGGCTCCCGCGTAGGCCCCGCCCACCTTGGAGAGGACGGCCACGCCGATCACGGCGATCAGGGTGAGCACCGCGGTCGCGGTGAAGGCGGACAGGTCGACCTTGGTGCCGGCCACCACGAAGTACAGGGGCAACAAGATGTGCCCGATGTGCTCCATATGCCGCATTATCTGGGTACGGAGGGCGCCGAGCGCGTTGCGCGGCATGACCGCCCCAAAGGCGAACGCCCCGAAGATGAAGTGGATCCCGAGCCACTCGGTGGTAGCGCAGGAGAGCATCAGACCGATGACCAGCAGCGGTATCAGCCGTTCGACTGGCTGGTCACGGTCCTGGGCGCGGCGCACGAACGTGCTGAGGAGCGGTCGTACGACGGCCATCATGAGCACCAGGTAGACCGGCAGCAGCGCCACTCGCCACTGCCCGGAGGCACCGACGTACGCGACGACACCGGCCAGGCACACCCAGGCCACCAGGTCTCCGACCGCCGCGGCGGCCAGCGTGAGGCTGCCGACCGGATGCTGGTTGAGGCCGCGGTCGGCGAGGATGCGGGCCAGCACTGGGAAGGCCGTCACGGACATGGCCACGCCGACGAAGAGGATGAACCCGCTGCGGTTGCCGGGGGCATGGGTGGAGGCGAGCGGAATGGCCAGGGCGATGCCCGCGGCCAATGGGACGACGACGGATCCGGCGGCGACGCCCAGGGTGGCGCCGCGGCGGTCGCGCAGGAAGCCACCGTCGATCTCGTAGCCGATGATGAACATGAAGGTGGCCAGCCCGACGTTGGCGAGGGCACCGAGCAGCGGTTTCACCTCGGTGGGCAGCACAGCTTCGGCGCCGGCCGTGGTGATGACCATGGGGCTGGCGAGCAGGCCGGCGCAGATTTCACCGACGACGGCGGGCTGGCCGACGCGGCGGGCCAGCGCGCCGAAGACGCGGGCGGCACCGAGCGCGAGGGACAGCGCGAGAAAGAAATTGGCCATGACGTTTCCGGTCATGTGGAGCCTCCGAAAGAACGTGGACACATGGGGGCGGACTGACCGAGGCGCGGGTGGTCTGCTCAGGTCAGGCGGCGGGCGGGAAACTCAGGCGCTGGCGCGGTCAGATCGACGGCGGAGCTGCCGGGAAGGCCGGACACGGCAGGGGTGGCGAGGGTGCCGGGCGTGGCCTTCCTCACGGGCCCGGTGCCAGGCGCACGGCCGGGCTCACGCAACCGGGCGCAGTACGTCCTCACCAGCGGTGGCGAGGGTGCCGGGGGCGGCCTTCCTCACGGGCCCGGTGCCAGGCGCACGGCCGGGCTCACGCAACTGGGCGCAGTACGTCTTCACCAGCGGGTGCATGCGGTAGCGGCCGGGTTCGGGCTGGAGCAGCAGGTGCTCGTCGACCAGGTCCTCAAGCATGTGCTCGGCGACGTACGGCGGCAGGTCGGCGAGGGCGGAGGCGGTCATGACGTCGCTGTTGTGGCCATCGGCCGCGCCGAGGATTCGAAGCAGCCGCTGCTGACCGGCGTTCAGGTGACGGTATGAGGCGTCGAAGCAGGCAGAGAGACTGCCCTGTTCGGTTTGGAGGTTGGCCAGCCTCATCCGTGGATCGGCGAGACGTTCGGCCAGGTGGGTCAGCGACCAGGAGGGCCGTCGGCGCAGTCGGGCGGCGGCTGCGGAGATGGCCAGCGGCAGACCACCGCAGAGCGCCAGAATGCCGTCGACCGCGGCCGGTTCGGGCCTGGGGTGCTGATTGCCCAGCACCCGGCAGAACAACTCGTAGCCGTCCGGTCGCGGCAGGGGGCCGAGGGACAGCACACGGGTTGCCGACCAGGTGGTCATGGTGAGCCGGCGCCGGCTGGTGACCAGGGTCAGGCAGGCGTCCCCGGCAGGAAGTAATGGACGGATCTGCTCCGCACTGGCGGCGTTGTCCAGAACGAGCAGCAGGCGCAGGTCGGTCGAGTGGGCGCGCCACAGCGCGGCCAGTTGTTCGGCGCGGTGAGGTAAGTGGGTCTCCGTCACGCCGGAGAGCCGGAGCAGCCGGTGCAGCGCGGTGCGGTGGTCGAGCGGCTCGCGCGCGGGGCTGTGGCCGCGCAGATCGAGGAAGTGCTGGCCGTCGGGGTACTGATTGGCCATCCAGTGCGCCATATGCACGGCGAAGGCGGTCTTGCCCGCGCCGGGCATTCCGTCGATGGCGAGCACGCGCTGCGGAGCGGGGCGCTCTGCCTCACCGAGCAGTGTCCGTATCTCGGCGGTCCGTCCCACAAAGTGCCCTATGCGCGGGGGGAGGCTGTCCAGTGCGGGTGCTGGGGCAGGGACGGTAACCGGTGCGGCAGCCGGGTCCGGCCGTGGGGAACTGAGGGTCGGGGTGGGCCGTGGGAGTGCGGGCGCGGCCGCATCCTCCCGCAGCATCAGCTGGTGGACCTCCAGCAGTTCGGGGCCGGGGCTCAGGCCGAGCTGCTCGGCCAGCTGCCGCCGGGTCCGCTCGTAGATACCGAAGGCGCGGGCTCGGTCGCCGGAGCGGTGGAGGGCGAGCACGTACTGGGCGACCATGCGTTCACGCAGCGGATACTCGGCGACCCAGCCGGCGAGTTCGCTGATCAGGCTGTTGTGGCGGCCGCACGCGAGCTCGAGGTCGATGCATTCCTCGATGGCGGCGAGTCGTGTTTCGTTCACACCCGCCATCTGCGCCTGGAGTACGCCGCTTTCGATTCCGGAGAGCATGGGCCCCGTCCACAACGACAGCGCGGCACGGAACTCGGCAATGGCGTCCGTTCGCCGCTGCCCGCTCAGATGGGTGCGGGCACGGGCCAAGTGCTCGTGAAACGTGAGGAGATCCAGCTGTGCGGTGCCGATGCCGAGACGGTATCCGTCGGCGACCGGAGTAATGACCGCACCACTCGAAGCAAGGACACTGCGTAAGTCGGACACCGCGTTGCGGATCTGCTTGCCAGCGGTGCTGGGAGGATTGGTTCCCCACACCGCGTCGACCAGTCGGCTGATGGACGTATATCGGTTCTCGGAGGTCAGGAGAGAACCGAGCACCACCTGATGTTTCATTCCCCGAAGAGGCACCGGGCGGCCGCTCACCTTGAGCTCCAGCGGTCCCAGCACTCGAAACTCGACTTCATGCATTTGAGTTGAGACCCCGATCTCGCATTCTGAACGGATCTGCGTGACTGCCGGCGCACGCGGCACTGCGTACCGGCGGGGGGAGGCCGTGCGCCCGCTCGGGCCGGGGTAGGGCCCTGAGCGGGTCGAGAACATGCATCGCCATCCCCCCGATGGCAATGCGGAACTTCGGGCATGGGTCGCCGAAGTGCCCTGAAAATGTCCGTTGTTCGAACGTCAGCGGCTGGTGGAATCAGTGGTGCGGGCGGGCTCCGCCGGGTCGTCGGCGCCCCGTCCGGATCGGGTGAGGGGCGGCTTCTGCCGGAGCCGGCCTTGGGTCACGGCCAGCAGCGCGCCGACAAGCATGACGACCGCGCCTGCGGCCTGGAGGCCGGTGAAGGACTCATCCAGGAAGATGACGGCACAGGTCACACCGAAGACGGGCACCGTGAACATGATCACAGTGGCGGTCGAGGGACTGACGACTCGCAGCCCCCGGTAGTAGAAGAGGTACGCCACGGCGGTAGGACCGATGGCGAGATACACGATGTTCGCCCAGGTGGTTCCGGACAGTGCTGTCCAGTCCACGTCGGGCAGCGCGGGGATGGCGAAAATCAGGAGGGCCAGCGCCCCGGCGAGCGTGCCGAACGTGGTGGCGCGAAGCGGGTCCATCCCGACCAGCACCTTCTTCGAGGCGATGGTGTAAAGGGCCCACGAGAGCGCGCCGAGAAGATAGACGAGATCACCACTCAGGCGTGATCCGCCCCCATCGAAGCCGGCGCCCCCCGCGCCGACGAAAAACACCGTCGCACCCACGACACCGAGTGCGAGACCGCCGATCCTGGCAGCCGATGCCTTTTCCCTGCCGAGTGCGAGGAGAAGACCCGTGGTGATGACCGGACTCAATACCGGAACAATAATACTCCCGTCGATCGATGGGGCAAGAGAAAGGCCCCAGAAAAAGAACAGATTGTAGGCGAATACGCCGAGCAAGCCGACTGACGCTGCCCGAACAATCTGCCCTCTGGTGAATTCTGCACCCTTTGACTTCCGCCCCACGAGCAGGAGCAGAAGTATCAGGATCAGCGCTCCGCCACCGAATCGGAGAACTGCCGCGACCTGATGCGGCATTTGCCCGACGACCGCCTTGGAACTGGCGAAAGCACTTCCGAAGAATGCCATGGTCGCGAGCAGGTAGAGATAAGCGTTCGCCGCTTCGTTCGACGATTGTGTTTCGTTCTGCACGACACGCCCCTATGGCGACGTCACGGGTGCATGCGGGCACCCTTGAGGATCTTGTCTACCGCATTTCGCGGCCCGTACACAGCCATGCCGACGAGGTCGAGCTGGTCCCGGTGCACGGCGCGCACGGCGGCCCGGTTGTCCCGGTCGTTATTGGTGGTGAAGAGGTCCGTGGTGAAGACGGACAAGGGAAGATCGCGGGTGACGGCCCGCTGGTGACAGGTCGTCAGGGCCTCCTTGCTCGCCTCGAAGACCAGCACCGGCTGGCGGAACATGGCCAGGTACTCGGTGTCGTCGGCGTCCGAGTAGGGCTCGCCGATTACTTCAGGCGACTTTCGGCCAATTCCGCTGACCAGAAATGCGGTCATGTTCAGGCGCTGCCACGTCTGAAGATCATCGCGCAAGACCACGGCGATCTTTGTCTCAAAACGAACGGGTTCGTTGGCGGTTTCCATGGAGCTGATTCAACCCCCATGGCTGGGGCGGAGTCTTGTACGATCTTTGCATGGTTGATCATGCGCGGATCCGGGCCTGGCGGCCGCCCCTGGCGGGAATCGATGAAGTTTTTCATGCTCGAATCACCGACCACGTCTACCCCATGCACACTCATGAGACATGGACGCTGCTGATCGTCGACGACGGAATGGTCAGATACGACCTGGATCGCCAGGAGCACGGCGCCCTCGATCAGATGGTCACATTGCTACCCCCACACGTCCCACATAATGGACGCCCGGTCACGTCGGACGGTTTCCGAAAGAGGGTTGTCTACCTCAGTTCCTCACAGCTGGAAGACAGCCTCGTCGGGCTGGCGGTGGACAGCCCGGTCCTGCACGACCCGCTACTGCGCCGCCGCATCCACCAACTGCATCTGGCTCTGGAGCATCGCGGGGACGAACTGGAGGCGGAGAGCAGGCTGGCGATCGTGTCCGAGCGACTGCGGGACCACCTGCACAAGCGGGTGGAAGCCCGCCTTCCCGTGTCGGATGCCGGCATCGCCTACCGGCTGCGCGAACTGCTCGACGAGAAGTTCGTGGAGGGCATCAGCCTCCAGGAAGCCTCAGAGACGCTGCACGTCCATCCGGCCCATCTGGTCCGCGTCTTCAGCCGCGAGTTCGGCATGGGACCCCACCAGTACCTGACCGGCCGCCGGGTGGATCACGCTCGCAGGCTGCTGCTGGGAGGGATGGCGCCCCGCGTCGTGGCTGTCACGGCTGGCTTCTACGACCAGTCGCACTTCAACCGGCATTTCAAGCGGACACTGGGCATCAGCCCCGGACGCTACGCCCGCAGCGGCACCGCTCTCAAGGATGAGCTACGGCCCCTCTGACCTCTGAGGAGGCTGGCTGGGTGTGTTGGCTCATTGACTCTGGGGGGCCTGGGGCGGGCCCAGGTGTCGGGGGCGGGGCCTGCGGAACGAGATCGGGACGGGCCAGCGCACGGCGGTCCGTCTGTGCCGCCGCGCCCAGTTCTTCTTCGGCTTGGGCGACCGTTGGGGAGGCGAGAGGGCGGGGAGGGCCTTGGGTGGTGGAGGCATCGAAGCGCCGGCGGCGTAGTTTCTACGCGGCGTTGAGATCGGCTTTGAGTCGTCGGGCGGCGGCGGTCCATGTGGCCTGGACGGCGCGGATCTGCTCGGGGCTGGCCCCGTTCTGCACCACGCCGGTCATGTCGCAGGAGAACGGGACGGTGCCCATGCAGCCGGTGGAGCCCGTGCCGCCGACCTGGTCGGTGAGCCCGGTGCCGGCGTCCGAGGGAGGATTTGCCCAGGTGGTGACCGGGCCGATGGTGTCGCTGGAGTACGTCAGCCGTACGCCGTAGGTGGAGTTGCAGTCCCAGTCCGCCGAATAGGTCTGGTTCACCGTCAGCACCGCACTGCCCAGGAGGTCGTGATGTGCGGCCAGGGTGCCGGTGTTGAATGGTACTAGGTGCGCTCAGTGTCCTGCAGCGGGCCCTGGACCTCTTCACGGGACTCAACTCGCCCGAGGCTCACGAGCTGCGCTCGTATCTGGTCTGCCGGACCGCTGAACCCGACCTCGGTGACCGGCCGCCGGAACCCTCGCGGTTGGCGGCCGTGGCCCCGGACTGTCCCTGGTCGGTGTCGCTGACGGTGATGCGGTCCTGGGGCCGGCCGGGCGCGACCGCGCGGCCCAGGGTCCCCGTCCGTTCCGTGTGACCCGGAGTTAACTCGCGGCGGGCTCCCTTAACGCGCAGGCAATCCTGGGTGGCGGCGTGCCGTCATGTCCGGCTCCTACCTTCCGGTCCGTACCGCACACCGGACCGACGAACGGGGAGCCGCGATGACGGACACCGCCGCCGCACCATCCGCCAGGACGGGCGCGCAGCCGCCGCCGGAGGGCGGGCCCCGGCGCAGCTACGCCAGGATGGCCGCCGACGAGAGCCGCGAGGACTACTCGCTGCGCTATGCCCCGCACTCCTTCCGGCGCTGGTCGCCCACGATGGTGGCGTCCACCGCGCTCGGCGGCATCGCCTACCTCGCTGACTTCGCCATCGGCGCGTCCATCGTCTTCACCTACGGCTTCACCAGTGGGCTCGCCTCGATCCTTACCGCCGCGACGATCATCTTCGTCACCGGTATCCCGATCGCGCGGGCCTGCGCCAAATACGGCCTGGACATGGACCTGATCACGCGCGGGGCCGGCTTCGGCTACTTCGGATCCACCCTCACCAGCCTCATCTATGCCTCGTTCACCTTCATCTTCTTCGCCCTCGAAGGCTCGATCATGGCCCAGGCCATGCACCAGGCGATTGGGCTCCCGGTCCAGGTCGGGTACTTGGTGACGACCCTCATCGTGATCCCGATCGTGTTCCGCGGAATGGGGGCGCTGGCCAAGGTGCAGGCCTGGACCCAGCCGCTCTGGATCATCGGCATGGTCCTGCCGTTCCTGGTCCTGACCTTCGAGGCCCCGGACGCCTGGGGCGCGTTCGGCTCCTTCGGCGGCACCGAGGGGGCGGGCTCCGGCTTCTCCTGGATCGGCTTCGGGCTCGGCACGGGCGTGGCGCTCTCGCTCATCGCGCAGATCGGCGAGCAGGCCGACTACCTGCGGTTCATGCCCGCCAAGACCGAGGCGAACAGGCGCCGGTGGAACCTCGCCGTGCTTGCCGCCGGACCCGGCTGGGTGATCATCGGTGCGGCCAAGCAGCTCGGCGGCGCCTTCCTCGCCTTCGTGGCCCTGGAGGCGGTCGGCAAGACGCATGCCCTGGAGCCGATCGCCCCGCAAATCGAAGCCCTGCGCCCCTGGCTCGGTTCGTTCGCGCTGCCGGCCGCCGCGCTGTTCGTGATCGTCTCGCAGGTGAAGATCAACGTGACCAACGCGTACAGCGGTTCGCTGTCCTGGTCGAACTTCTTCTCCCGGCTCACCCACCGCCACCCGGGCCGGGTCTGGTACATCTTCCTCAACCTCGCCATCGCACTGACGCTGATGGAGATGAACATGTTCGCGGCCCTCAACAAGCTGCTCGGCTTCTACTCGAACGTGGGCATCGCCTGGATCACGGTCGTCGCCGCGGACCTCGTCATCAACAAACGGGTGGGCTGGAGCCCCAAGTACATCGAGTTCAAGAGGGCATATCTGTACGCCGTGAACCCGGCCGGGTTCGGCTCGATGGCGATCGCCTCGGTCGTCTCCATCCTGGCCTTCTTCGGTCTGTTCGGCCGGTACGCCGAAGCCTTCTCGACCTTCATCGCGGCCGGACTCGCGCTCGTCCTCTGCCCGTTGATCGCCTGGGCCACCCAAGGCAGGTACTACCTCGCCCGCCCCAACCCGGTGCACGGACCGGAGGTGGCTGTGGCGGACGTGACGGCCACGCACACCTGCGCGGTCTGCGAGACGGCCTACGAACTCCCGGACATCGCCGACTGCCCGGTGCAAGCCGGGCCGATCTGCTCGCTGTGCTGCTCGCTCGACGCCGAGTGCGGCGACGTCTGCCGCAAGGACCCGGCGTCCGGCCCGGTCCTGATGCCGCTGCCGACCGTGCGCTCCGCGGTCTGAGGGCCGGAGTTCCGGAGCAGCGGGCGCGCCCACGAGGACTGTGGCGGCTCGGAAAGTCATCGCCGCTGGTCAAGCTGTGTACCGGTACTCGTTGATGACGCCGCCGAGGAGGCGGGTGCGCGGGAGTCTGCGGCCTTCGAAGTCGTGAACAGCGGTGGGCTGCTGGTCGGTGCCGGGTGGCAGCCCGTTCCGGGCGCGGTGAGGCCGGTGTTCGTTGTGGTGCCGCTGGTAGGCGCCCAGGACTTGTCGGGCGTGGGTCTCGTTCATGATGAGGACATGGTCCAGGGCCTCACGCCGGACACTGCCGATCACCGTTCGCCATGGGAGTTCATTCGGAGAACTCGCTGTGCACTCTTGAGGATTCCCTCCTCGGCCTTGAGGACGGCGTCGAAGACTGTCCGTACCTGCCGACGCGGGCGGGATCAGGGCATGGGGAGGAGACGGGCGGTGGTGGTGGTCGGGTGGTGGGGGAGGCTGGTCAGGGAGCTGCCGGTACGCCACTGTTTCCAGGTGAGATTCCAGTCGCCGTAGCCGTTGTCGAAGACGGTCATGGGAGCGCCGTAGCCGTGGATGACGTCGACGATGTCGCCGGGGCGGATGGTGTTGTAGAACCAGGCGGCGTCGTCGGTGGACATGCCGGTGCAGCCGTGGCTGACGTTCTCGGCGCCCTGGGATTCGAGAGACCAGGGGGCGGCGTGGACGTACTCGCCGCTCCAGGTGAGGCGGGTGGCGTAGGAGACGGGAAGGTCGTAGAAGTCGCTGGTGCCGCGGGCGATACCGATGGAGTCGCCCCGCATCCGCACGACGTGTTCCTTGCCCAGGACCACTTTGATGCCCCCGCGGGTGCGGAAGCCCGGCTTGCCCGTGGTCACCGCAATCGTCCTCACCGTGCGGCCGTTGCGCTTGACGGTCATCTCGTGTGCCGCGACGTCGGTGACGGCCTCGATCCGGTCACCGGTGGTGAGGGTGAGCGGCTGTGAGGGCCCGCCGTACAGCGTGCCGGTGACGTGGACCCGGTCGAGGCCGCTGCGGACCTGGACGGTGGCGTGGGCGGGCCAGTATGTCCTGGGCCGGTAGTGGAGGGTGCTGTCGTCCACCCAGTGCCACGAGCCCTCCACGGCGGGCTGGGAGGTCACCTGCAGGGACCGTTCGACGGTCCTTCGTGCCTGACGGTCGCGGGCCGGCACGGGCTGCGACAGTTCGGCAACGACGGGCTGCCCCACCCCGTATACGCCGGATGCGGGACCGAAGGCGGCGGTGAGCCGGCTGCCCGGCGGCGGCTGCGGCGTCTCCAGGACCCAACTGGCCTGCCCGGGTGTGCCGTCCTCGTCCTCGGCCGTGGCCCGGAGGAGGTAGCGGGTACCGGCGCGCAGCGGTGCCGTGCTGTGCCAGCAGACGCCGTCACTGCTGATCCACCCGGCCAGGTGTCGCCCCTGCGCATCGGTGGCACTCACGTCCGTCAGATGGCCGTCCTCCCTCAGCCTGACCGTCAGCGAATCAGCCGGATCCTCCAACGGCATCACAGACTCCGTGCCCAACGCCGCACCGTGGACGGGCAGTTGCAGCGACTCGGCGCCGTCGACCGCATGCAGCCGGTCCTCGGGCCAGGAACCCGTAGTCGCGCACGAGCCGACAAGGCAGCCCGTGGTGCACTGTCTGTCCGGCGGTTCCTTGCCCACCAGGACGTCCACTGCTGTGTCCGCGAGGAGGGGCACTGCTGAGAGGGTGGACCGTGATGACGTGGGCGCCGCGGCCACTATGGTCATGGCACTTGCTGCGGCGAGCGCCATGCTCCAGTTCCTGACCCGGGGTCTCACCGCGCAGCCCTCCCAAGCATCGACAGCCGGACGGCGTCATCACAACAGACCCCAGGGGCACAATATGACTGCGCCGTCGTCGATGGCCCCGAACGGGCGCAGCGGACCGCCCGGTTGAACCAACCGCCGAGGGCGAGATCGTCCTGAGTTCCCTGGAAGTCCGAGAAGCATCAGCGCCTCCAGCAGGCGGGCTCCTGGAGCGTGCCCGCGCCGCGGCCCGAGCGGGCCGGGCGGGTCACCGCCGTGGTCGACGTCGTCCTGGCGGCCGTCGACGTGACCGCAACGGTGTTCGCGATGAACACCGGGGGCCGTTTCCACCGCCGGCACCTGCTCGCCGAAGCCCGCCGTCATCTCGCCCTGGTCCTACGCGGCCGGCGACGCGAGCCGGGCCTGGACGAACGGATCGTGATACCGCGCTCGCCGCCGACTGCACGGACATCAGCGAACCGAGGACGTTGCGCGGCACGATGCCGCCCTACCGCCTCTGCACCGCCCGCTGAGCACTCCCTGATTTCACCCCGGCCCGGAGCCCGCGCGAGGAACCGCAGCCGCCGGACGGACAACCGCACCCGGAGCACCCTCACGGGCCCGGCCGGCTCACCCGGCCCACGGCCGCGAAACCTGCATTCCGGCACCGTCAGCCAAGGGGTGACTGGCCCGTCCCCCCCCGCCACCACCTCAGGTGTGCCGACGAAAGAAGGCGACGAACGCGACGTAGGCAAGGGCCGCGGTCGCCACCAGCCAGTAGAACGGGTTGCCGCTGCGGCCAGAGGCCAGTTCGCCGATGAGGACGCCGAGGTTCCCCAGGGTCAGTACCACACCAGTGCCTGCCCAGGCTCGCTGGCCGATCAGAGCAAAGCGTTCGTCGGGCTCCTCAGTGAGGCCCCGGTAGGTTTCGCTGCGCCGAGCCAGCAGAAGCAAGGCAAGACCGCAGACCGCCATGCCGCCGAGCATCGCCAGACCGAGGCCGACGTGGCCGCCAGCAGCCGCGGATACCAGGCAGACGACGCCGATCCCGAGGAAGAAGGCAGGGATCGACCACCGCGAGTTCCTAGTCACCTGCTGGGCTGTCTTCGACATGGAACATCTCCTCAATGCTGACCCCGAAGAACCGAGCCAGGGAGAAGGCGAGCGGCAGGGATGGCGTGTACCGCTCGGTCTCAATGGCATTGATCGTCTGCCGCGAGACCCCCAGCGCCGTGCCCAGCTGCCCCTGGGAGAGTCCTCGCGACGATCGCAGTTCTCTGACCGTGTTCCTCACCTGTAAAGCATGCTTGTCACCATCCACTGCTGTCAAGCATGCTTTACAGGGAGTGGTCGAATCAGCAGGTGCCCTCCGCCCCCGGAGACCGCCGACCGGTGGAGCCAGATCAACCTGGTACGCGAGTGGGTCCAGAAGGAGTTGGTACGGCGGAGCCGGAACCCCGAACTGGCGCGTACGAACACCGCATTTCAGCAAGTCGGCACAGTCTGTGGGCCGGCGCGTGGCTCAGTGCACCGGGAAGCCGAAGGAGTAGCCCTGCTCCTTGAGCCGGGGGAGGAGCCTGCGCAGAGCTTCGACGGTCTGGCTGCGGTTGCCGCCCGCGTCGTGGAAGAGGAGGGTCGGTCCGCCTGGCAGCTCCCGCTCGACCGTGGCGACGATGACGTCCGTACCCGGACGGTCGAAGTCCTTGGAGTCCACATTCCAGCCCAGCGGGCGCATGCCCCGGGAAGCGGCGAGCTGGCGGCTGTAGGGGGTGAAGGCTCCGCCGGGGGCCCGGTAGTACATCGGCCGTACGCCCCCGGACGCCTTGGTGATCATGTTCTCGGCGTCGAGTATCTGCTGCGACTGGTAGCTCTGCGGCTTCTTGTCCATGGAGGTGTTGTGCGACACCGAGTGGTCGCACAGCCGGTGCCCGGCCGCGACCACCTTCTTCACGAGGTCCGGGTGGGCCTGTGCCTGCGTCCCCACCATGCAGAACGTGGCCTTCACCCCGAACTCCCGCAGCAGGTCGAGGACTTGAGGGGTCCACGCCGGGTCCGGGCCGTCGTCGATGGTGATGTTGACACCGTGCGTCCCCGCCTCCGAGGCGTGCGCGATGGTGTCTGCGACCGGCGTGACGCCAGTGCCCGGCGTGGCCGGCGCGTTCGCCTTCGGGGACGAGTCGCCCGCGGAACCGGCCTGCGCGGTCCACACCGAGGCGCCGGTGGCGAGCAGTGTCACCCCGAGCGCCGCCCCGACTGTCTTGCCGTACCAGCCCCGCCCACCGTGCCGTGCCATGTCCGCCCCTTTTCGCGCAGTCCTCGCCGGTCCCCGGTCACCTTGTGACCACCCGGCAGGACGAGGCGCGGCGGCCAGGGGATGCCTCCGTTACCGATCACGGACAATTCCGGGAGAGTTCACGGACAACTCTCGCCGAGCAGCGGCCAGAACCGTGCTGGTTGGCCCGATCCCGCCTCCCCGACGGCGAGCCTGAGGAGCCGGTCAGAGGCCCAACTCCCTCGCACCGCCCCTCCTCTGGCGCCTGGCGGCGAATGCCTCCTCCCGTTGTCGGGCCGACTGCCGTTCAGGGGAGGGCGATCCGCAGTTCGTACAGGCGGCCGGTGCTGATGGCCTCGGTCTCCTCGCACAGATCGGCCGCGGCAAACCCGAGCAGGGCCTGGTCGGCGGCGCGGCGCAGTAGCAGCACGATCCGAGCCGGCGGCCGGCTGCGGTGGGTGGCGGCCAGGGCAGTGAAGGCCTGCTGATAGGAGGCTCCGCAGGCGCCTGTGCGGGGTCCGGGACGGCCGCCCGCCCTCGCGAAACACCCCTCATTGTTCGGAGGCACCGGTTGCCAAGAGCCGGCTCTCCGAAGCCGACCGTCGATGACTACCTTTCGTGATCACGAGTCCGCCGGTGGGCAGTCGGCGCGTCAGATCCCTCGCCGTGCCGTGTCAGCCACCGGGAAATCCAGCGGTCCGCTCACAGGCAGCGCTCGGCGTTTGTTGGCGGAGGTTATCGGCCACCTCGCCCGCAGCGTGCCGGGCGACGGGGCTCGTGCACCGCACCGGACCTGCCTACTCGGAATGCAGATCATCGCGGCATAGCGGGCATAGCGACGGCCTCTGGCCGGTTCGAGAGGCCGGGTGGGCCGGGTGCGCCCTGTCCGTTCGGTGGCGCAAATGCGTCGGTGCTCATCCGGCCGCCTCGACCAACATCATCTGACGTTGATTCACTTGCGCCACAGGAGCCTCATGGGGGCTCCTTCTTGATGCGGTCACCCATACGGAAGGGATCAGGATGTCGCAGCCGGAGCAACCCAACCTCTCAGCAGGCCGGGCACAGCTCAGTCTGGGGGTCGCCGCCGCGCGGAACCTGGCGACCACTACCAAGACCGTGCCGCAGATGCAGGGCCTCAGCTCGCGGTGGCTGCTGCGGATGCTGCCCTGGACGGAGGTCAAGGGCGGAACGTACCGGGTCAACCGGCGGCTGGTGTATGAGGTCGGCGACGGCCGGGTGACCTTCGTCCAGGAAGGGGCCGCGGTCAAGGTCGTCCCGGCCGAGCTGGGCGAACTTCCCCTGCTGCGCGGCTTCGACGACGAAGCGGTGCTGAGGGTGCTCGCCGAGCGGTGCGAGCAGCGGGAATACGAACCCGGCCAGGTGATGGCCGAGCAGGGCCAGGCCCTCGACCACGTCTACCTGATCGCGCGCGGCAAGGTCGAGAAGCTCGCCCCGGGGAAGTACGGCGAGGAGAACCGGCGCGGCGTGCTGGCCGACGGCGGGTTCTTCGGCGGCCAGGTGCTGGCCGAGGAGCCGGGCGCTTGGGAGTTCACCGCGCGCGCGATAACGGCGTGCACGGTCCTGGTGCTGCCGCGCGCCGCGTACGAGGAGGTGGCGGCGCGGAACGAACGCCTGCGGGCCCACGTCCTGCGACGCCAGGCCGAAAGGGCGCGGCCGCACAACAAGAAGGGCGAGGCGGTCATTTCCCTCGCCTCCGGCCACAACGGCGAGCCGTTGCTGCCGAGCACGTTCGTCGACTACGAACTCCGGCCCCGCGAGTACGAGCTGAGCGTGGCGCAGACGATCCTGCGGGTGCACAGCCGGGTCGCGGACCTCTACAACGACCCGATGGACCAGATCCAGCAGCAACTGCGGCTGACCATAGAGGCCCTGCGCGAGCGCCAGGAGTCCGAGCTGGTCAACAACCCCGAGTTCGGGCTGCTGCACAACGCCGACTACAGCCAGCGCATCTCCACGCACTCCGGCCCGCCCACCCCGGACGACATGGACGAGCTGCTGAGCATGCGGCGCGGAACCAAGGCGTTCTTCGCCCACCCCCGGGCGATCTCCGCCTTCGCCCGCGAGTGCAACAAGCGCGGTCTCGCGTTCGACACCGCCGAGGTCAACGGCCACCCGGTGCCGGCCTGGCGGGGTGTGCCCATCCTTCCCTGCGGCAAGATCCCGGTCACGGAGCAGGGCAGCTCCGCGATCCTCGCGATGCGGCTGGGCGAGGCCGAACAGGGGGTGGTCGGCCTGCGCCAGACCGGGATCCCCGACGAGTACGAGCCGGGCCTCAACGTCCGGTTCATGGGCATCAATGAGCAGGCGATCATCTCCTACCTGGTCAGCACCTACTACTCGGCGGCCGTTCTCGTGCCCGACGCGCTCGGCGTCCTGGAGAACGTCGAGGTTTTCGGCACGACGTCCTGAAGGAGATTTCCGTGTCGCTGCTGTCCCGCATGACCGCGCCCGCGGCCCGTCACGACGTGGCGCGGCTCGTGGCGACGCTGCTCGCCCAGCACCAGGACGTCCGCCGCCCCGCAGCTTCGGAGCGGCTGCCCGGAACCGCCGTCCGCCGGGAGGGGTTCACACTGCCGTCCGGGCCGACGGGACTGGGCACCTCCGCTGCCCGTATCACGCCCGGGAAACCGGCAGTCGGCGCAGGCGTCCCGGACCTGTACTGCCCGCCCGCACTCCGCGACGACCCGACGCTGGCCGAGGAGGTCAACGGACGCCTGGTGGAGTGGGCCCGGGAGATCGGCCTTTACGCCGGCCGGCTCGACCGCATCCACGCGGCGGACTTCGGGCGCCTGATGATGCTGGCCCACCCCGACACCGACGACCCGGACCGGCTGCTGGCCGCGGGCAAGTGCGCCCTGGCGGAGTGGGCCACGGACGACTACTACTGCGACGACGAGACGATGGGATCCGCGCCGGCGCTGCTCGGCGCGCAGCTCGGCGTCGCCTACGCGGCCATGGACCCCGCCCACCCCCCGGCGCGTTACGTCTCCGCAGTGGAACAGGCCATGCAGGACGACCCGGTGCGGGTCGCCCTGCGCTCCGGTTTCGCGCACCTGGCCCGGTATGCGGACGCGTCCCAACTGGCCCGGCTGCACCACGAGGTCGCCGTCCTGTTCGTTGGCTACGGGCAGGAGGGCTCCTGGCGCTCCCAGGGCCGGATGCCCGCCGTCTGGGAGTATCTGACACACCGTCAGATCAATAGCTTCCTCCCGTGTATCGCGATGACCGACGTGGTGGGCGGCTACGCGCTGCCCGCCGTCGAGTACGCCGATCCACGGGTGCGCCGCGCCGTGACCATGGCGTCCACCGCCGCCACGCTCGTCAACGACCTGTACTCGATGGCGAAGGAACACCACTCGGAGAGTGTGGAGTTCAACCTGCCGACCGTGATCGCCGAGGAGGAACGGTGCTCGCCGCGCGAGGCGGTCGAGCGGAGTGCGGCGATCCACGATGAGCTGGTGCGTACCTTCGAGACGGAGGCGGCGGCCCTGGCCCTTGCGGGCTCACCGCAGTTGCGCCGCTTCCTCGCGGGGGTGTGGGCCTGGCTCGGCGGCAACCGCGCCTGGCACAGCGGCAGCCCCCGCTACAACGGCGCGTGAGCGCCATCCCTCTTACCGACTTACCGAATGTTGCAAGGAGCCCCCTCATGACGACCACTCCCGCCCCCGCCGCTCCCGTCCTGCGCACGGCGTACCAGAAGTCGGTCGCCGACTACTGGAACAAGGAGAAGGACCCCGTCAACCTGCGCCTGGGCGACGTCGACGGCCTCTACCACCACCACTACGGCCTCGGCGACTATGCCCCGTCCGTCCTGGAGGGCCCCAAGGACACCCTCGACGCACGCATCGTCGAGGAACTGCACCGCCTGGAGTCGGCCCAGGCCGACGTCCTGCTCGACCACCTCGGCGATGTGCAGCCCACCGACCGCCTGCTGGACGCCGGCTGCGGCCGCGGCGGCACCAGCATCATGGCCAACGCCCGCTTCGACTGCCGGGTGGACGGCGTGTCCATCTCCGAGGCCCAGGTCGAGTTCGCCAACGGCCAGGCCCGCAAGCGGGGCGTCGACGACAAGGTGCGCTACCACTTCCGCAACATGCTGGACACCGGCCTGCCGACAGGCGCGTTCCGCAGCATATGGAACAACGAGTCCACCATGTACGTGGACCTGTTCCAGCTCTTCGCCGAGCACGCCCGCCAGCTGCGGTTCGGCGGCCGTTACGTTGTCATCACCGGCTGCTACAACGATGTGACCGGCGGCCGGTCGAAGGCCGTCAGCCGCATCGACGAGCACTACACGTGCAACATCCACCCGCGCAGCGCCTACTTCAAGGCCATGGCGGCCAACGGCCTGGTCCCGATGAACGTCGTCGACCTGACGGACGCGACGATCCCGTACTGGGAGCTCCGCGCCAAGTCCTCCCTGGCCACGGGTGTCGAGGACCCGTTCCTGAGGGCGTACAAGGAGGGCAGCTTCCACTATCTGCTGATCGCGGCGGACCGCATTTGATCGGGTGCGCCGGGCCCCGCAGCCGCCATGAGGTGGTTACGGGGCACAGTGCTGTTTCCGTACAGACCTGCGGCAGACCACGAACCGTCCGGCGGGGCCGTTCACGCCGCTGGCTTGGTCTTCAACTCGGCGGTCGAATGATGCCTCGGACTTGATCACTGAACCGCTTTCATCCTGTCCCCGGGGAGGACGCTGCCCGCACTCGCGGCCGGCTTCGGCGTCTCGAAGGAGGAGCCGTGTCCGGTCCGTCGCCAGTCGATCGGCGGAGTACGGGCAGCAAGCACCACCTGATCTGCGACGGCAAGGGCACCCCGCTGCATGTCATCACGACCGCCGCCAACGTCAACGACATCCCAGACCCTAGACCTGGTCGACAGCATCCCCGCCCGTCGCCGGACGACCCGGCCGGCCCCGACGGTCGGCCGGTGCGCCTGGGCGACAAGGCGTGCGACTCGAAGGCTGTGCGCGGTGAGCTGTGCCGCCGCATCCAGGCGGTGATCTCCCGCGAGGGCTCTCCGCACGTCAGGGGCCTGGGCAAGCTCCATCTCCAAGCTCTCGGCTTCGCTTGAGCAGGGGAGACCCCATTCGTCGTTGAGCAGACTTTCGCCCCGCTCCACCTGTTCCAACGCCTCGCGGTCTGCTGGGAACGATGTAGCGAACTCCACGACTCCTTCCTCTCGTTGGCTTGCCGCCTCATCTGCTGGAGACGCCTCAACAAGACCGGATCGTGATCGCGTTACGCGCTCGTAGAAAAGGGTTTGAGCGAGACGGCGCCCCGCCGCTACTGTCGTGGTGGATCGTGAAGTCGTCGTATGGAGGTGAGACCCGTGAACACAGTTACCCATGGGTGCTCCCTCAACCCGTCACGGTCCGACGGCTGACGTTCGGTGTCGCCAGGAGCGCCTGAGATCGAGGCACTCCAAGGAGACTCCGATGAACATGAAGCCTTTCACCTCTGGCCTGAGCGAGAACGCGGTGATGATCACGCGCGTCGCGGACAGGCAATGGCATGCACTGGATGACGACCTGGTGGTCGGCCGCGGGTATGCGGGGCACCGGCCCGACGGACGCTTGTTCGTCAGCATCGACGCCTGGCACGACGCCACCTTCGACCGGCTCGCCGCGGCGATGCTGGCGGCACTGCCGGCGCCGCTGTACACGGTGGTCGACGAAGCCGACGTCGAGCTGACGGCCGGCTGGCGGCGGGCCGGTTTCACGATCCGGCGCCGCGAGTGGGAGTACGTCGTGCCGACCGACCCACAGGTCACAGGGCTCGAAGCAGTCCTGCCGCCTTCGGGCGTTTCGATCGTGCCCGCCGGCCAGGCGGACGAGAGTTTGCTGCGGACGGTGGACCGCGCGATCCGCGACGAAGTCGGGGCGAGCGTCGGGTGGCAGTCGATGCCCGCGGAGGTCATTCCCCGCCCCGAAGGCGACACCATCGTCGACCCGTCGAAGTACGCGGTGGCCGCGGCGCCGGACCGCTACCTGGGGCTGATCCGGGTGGTGACGGTGAACCGGCCGCGCATCGGGCTGGTCGCGGTCCGGGCCGGTGAGCAGCGCCGCGGCATCGCGCGGGCACTGCTGGCCCACGCGCTGGGGACGCTGCACCGCTCCGGGTTCGCCGCGGCCCATGCCGAAGTCCACGAGTCCAACCAAGCGGCCTCGGCGCTGTTCGAGGGCATCGGCGCCCGGCCGTTGAGCAGCAACCTGGAGCTGGTGCGATGACGAAGAACAAGAACGTCATCGAAGTCGAAGGCAAGGTCGTCGAGTGCCTGCGCAGCGCCATGTTCACCGTGGAGCTTGAGAACGGCCACCAGGTGCTCGCGCACATCAGCGGGAAGATCCGCAAGAACTACATCAAGATCTATCTGGAAGACCGGGTGCTGGTGGAGCTCCCGCCGTACGACCTGACGCGCGGCCGGATCGTGTTCCGGTACCGGAACTAGCGGCGGTCGCCACCTTCCGCGGCAGCTGATCCTGGGGCCCCGGTCACGGCGTTTCCGTGACCGGGGCCCTGATGATGGCTCGCACCGCCGCGGCGGCCGCCGCTCCAGCCGCCGTCAGCAGGTCTGGCCCGAGCCGAACCCCAGCTCCAGGGGCAGCAGTTGCCAGTAGAAGTCGTTGTGCAGCACGTACAGGATGCTCTGCAGGCACAGCGGTTCGGCACCAGCCGCGGGCCAGGAGGCTTCTCGGGCCAGGGCGGCAGCAGCGGCGCGACCAACGCCCCGCACGTCATCGTCCACCATCCACGGCCGGGTAGTCACACCATCCCGAACGGTCGCATCGCCACACCGGACACGGCCGAACAGGGCCGTTCAACAGCATCGTGTGACGAGCTCATAGCAGCCGAATCGGCCGCGTATGGGTCCGAGCGCGCGCTACTGACTTTGTGTGCGTGATGTCTTCAGGGTGAGTCCGTTGCGGCGAGCCATCCGTCGATAACGTCGGGTCGCGCACGAGCGTGCCGTCGGCGTCCCCCCCCACGACCTTGCCCCCGGAGGAAGGGCTTCACGCGCCGGGACCCGGAGGCCAGCCTCGCCCCGGACGTCGTCCCGTAGTCGCTCTCGTACGCGCTCGTATGACGTCAACGCGTATGGCCCTGAAGGGATTTCAGTCCCGGCTGCCGCGAGCCCCCCGTCGGCCGGCCGCCCCGGGGCGCGGGGCGCCGCGTTGGGCCGCCAGTTCTCGCTTCAGGATCTTTCCGCTGGGGCCGAGGGGGAACGCGGCCACGAACTCCACCATGCGCGGGTACTTGTAGGCGGCCAGCCGCTCCTTGGCCCAGGCCACGATCTCCTCCGCGAGCGCGGGACCCGGGGCCGTGCCCGGCCGTGTGGACACGACCGCGCAGATCTCCTCGCCGTGCAGGTCGTGGGGGACGCCGATCACCGCGACCTGGCCGATCGCCGGGTGTCGCATCAGCACCTCCTCGATCTCGCGCGGGTAGACGTTGTAGCCGCCCCGCACGACCATGTCCTTCTTGCGGTCGACGAGGGAGAGGTAGCCGTCGGCATCCTTCACCCCGAGGTCGCCCGAGCGGAACCAGCCGTCGACCAGCACCTCGGCGGTGGCCTCGGGGCGGTTGAGGTATCCGGCCATCACGTTGTGGCCGCGGATGACGACCTCGCCGAGCTCACCGGCGGGCAGGAGCTCGATCCGGCCCTCCACCTCGGCTCTCGCGATCTCCACCTCCACACCCCAGATCGGCCGTCCGACCGTCCCGGGGCGGCACGGCCAGGCCTTCTGGTTGTAGGCCACGACCGGAGACGTCTCAGTGAGGCCGTAGCCCTCGTAGATCGGGCAGCCGAAGGCCTCCTCGAACTCCGTGAGCACCCGTACCGGAAGCGCCGAACCACCCGAGAACGCGCGGTCCAGACGAGGGTGGTGCGGCGCACGGGCGACGGCTTCGAGAAGCGCGACGTACATAGTCGGCACGCCCATGAACACCGTGCACTCCTGCCGCGCCATGAGGTCGAGCGCGGCCGCCGCGTTGAACCGCGGCATGAGCACCATCGTGGCACCTGCCCGGAAGCAGGTCGCCATCCCGCAGATCTGGCCGAACGTGTGGAACAGCGGCAGACAGCCCAGCAGGACGTCGTCCTCCCGGAAGTCGAAGGGGGACAGCATGGTGGTGGCCACGTTCATCACGATGTTCTGGTGGGTGAGCATCGCGCCCTTGGGCCGGCCCGTGGTGCCCGAGGTGTAGAGGACCACCGCGAGGTCGTCCGGCAGCCGGGGGACGTGGCGCTCGATCGGTGTGACGGCAGCGGCGAGCGCGTCGAGACGTACGTGGTCGCCGTTCTGAGTCCCCTCCATCACCGTGAGCAGTCGCACCCCGGCGGCCTCGGCGCCCTTGGCGCCCTCGCCCAGCAGTGGGGCCGCGCAGAGCAGTGCGGTGGCGCCCGAGTCGCTCAGGACGTAGGAGATCTCGTCCGCCTTGAGCAGGGCGTGCACGGGCACCGCGACCGCGCCGAGTGCGAGCACGGCGAAGTACGCCTTGGGGAAGTGAGGCGTGTTGGGCAGCAGCAGGGCGATCCGGTCACCGGGCCCGAAGCCCTGGGCGCGCAGCACAGCCGCGTACTGCCTGGCCTGCCGCCACAGCTCGCGATAGGTCAACCGCTCGTCCCCGAACAGGACGGCCGGGTGGGTGGGCCGGCGCTCAGCGGAATCGGCGAGCACGGCCGCCAGCGAGAGAGTGACGCTCACTTGCCGCCCCCGACGGCTTCCAGCAGCGCCCGCCGGTCCGGCTTGCCGGTCTCCCCGAGGGGCAGCTCGGTGTAGTAACCGATGTGCACCGGCGCGTGGTTGTCGGACAGCAGCCCGGCGACGTGCGCGCGGAGCTCGGCCTCGCCGACGGAGGCCTCGTGACGCAGGACCACCGCGGCGTGCACGTGCTCCACCTTCTCCGCGTCGGGGACGCCGAACACGGCTGCCTGGACGACGTCCGGGTGCGAGAGCAGCACGTTCTCCACGGCCGACGGGTGGACCTTGATGCCCCTGGTCTTGATCACATCGGCCAGCCGACCCTGGAGGTGAAGATAACCGCGGATGTCGAAGTAGCCCAGATCGCCCGTGCGCACCCAACCGTCGCGCACTGTGCGCGCGGTGAGTTCCGGCGCGCCCCAGTACCCGAGCATCGCGTAGGGCGACCGCACCCAGACCTCCCCGGTCTCGCCGAGGGGCAGTTCGTGCGGGGCGTGCGGGTCCAGGATGCGGACCTCGGCCGCCGTCGGTCGGCCGACCGTGGCGAGGAGCTCCGTGTCGTGGTGGTCGGCCGGGCCCAGCTCGGTGATGGGGCCGACCTCGGTGGTGCCGTACGTCTGGGTCAGTGCGCTCCCGAAGACCTTGACGGCCTCGGCCAGCCGAGTGGGCGAGGCCGGGCAACCGGAATAGGTGAGCGTGGTCAGGCTCGACACGTCGTATCTGCCCGACGCGGCCTGGTCGAGCAGCATGTACAGCTGCGGCGGAGAGACCGTCATGCGGGTCACCCCGTGTGTCTCCACCGCCGTGAGCGCCGTGGCCGGGTCGAACCCCGGCTCCAGGACCACCGTGCCACCGGACACCAGCGCCATGTCGGCGACCGCGCCGCTCGTGTGGCTCAGGGGCAAGGTGGACAGATAGACCGTGCCGACGTCCTTGGGCAGTCCGGTGACGGCGCTTTGGCGCACCCCGAAGGAGACGGTCACGCCCTTCGGGGTGCCGGTGGAGCCGCTGGTGTACGTCACGGTGGCGGGCTCGTCGGGTTCGATCCGCACCACCGGCACGCCGTCGAGGCCGCCTTCTTCGTCGGCGCGCGGCGCGGAGCCGTCCGCCAGGTCGAGCACGTCGACGCCGAGCGCGCCGAGCCCGACGAGCTCGGGGGCGTCCGAAATCCCGCCGCACAACTGCCTCGCCAGCATGAGGTGGTCTGCGTCAACGGCCAGGAATGTGGCGCCCGTCGCGGCGAGGATCTCCCGCCGGGCCTGGGTACCGATCCGGTCCAGCGGGTCGACCGCGTTGGCGGTCTGCAGATGGACCACCGTCGCGCCGATCAGATTGGCGGCGTACCGCAGCACCAGGGTGGCGGGGGAGTTGGTGACGGTCAGCAGGCCCACGACCGTCCGCGCCGACTGGTCCGTCCGCTCGCTCCGGCGGCGGTGCAGGGCCCGAGCGGTGGCAGTCACCGTGCGGATGAACTCGCCGGCGGTGACCGGGTTGCCCTGGAACCACAGGGCAACCCGGCCGGGGCTCGCGGACAGCGCACTCAGGATGTCACGGACGTAATGTGCGCCGATATCGTTCTCGCTCACCGCGAACTCCCGTCAGCCAGGCCGGACTTGCCTGCGGAGCATGTCATGGCGAGCCGCGTCGAATTCAACCGATGCTCCAGCGACCGCTCTTCAGTCAGTAACTGAACCCGGTGGGCTGATGGTTACCCGGCGCTGGACGTTCCGGAGATAGCTTTTCCGCACCCCCAAATATCGCTACACCAGCCGGAGAGTGACACACCCATGGCTCAACACCTGGAAATATTTTCGCGTCAGCTGGACGAACTGGCAGACAGTAAACGGGAGTTTCTGGAGATCGGCCGACTGGCCGGACGCTTTCCGGCCGCCAGTGTCCGGGGAACGCTGGAAAGCGACGACTCCGAAGCCAACATCTGGTGCAGCAACGACTACCTCGGGATGGGGCAGAACCCGTTGGTGCTCAAGGCGATGAAGGAAGCGATCGACCAGTTCGGGGCCGGTTCCGGCGGGTCGCGGAACATCGGCGGTACGAACCACTACCACGTGCTGCTGGAGAGGGAGCTCGCGGAACTGCACGGCAAGGAGGATGCCCTGCTGTTCACCTCCGGATACACCGCCAACGACGGTTCCCTGACCGTCCTCGCGGGCCGCCTCGACGGCTGTGTCGTCTTCTCCGACGAGTTGAACCACGCGTCCATCATCGACGGGCTGCGCCACAGCGGCGCCGAGAAGCACATCTTCCGCCACAACGATGTCGAGCACCTCGAAGAGCTCATCGCCGCCGCCGACCCGACCCGCCCGAAGCTGATCGTCCTGGAGTCCGTGTACTCCATGTCGGGCGACGTGGCGCCGCTCGCGGAGATCGCCGAAGTGGCGCGGCGCCACGGTGCGATGACGTTCCTCGACGAGGTGCACGCGGTCGGGATGTACGGCCCCGAGGGCGCGGGCATCGCCGCGCGGCTCGGTATCGCCGACCAGTTCACCGTGGTGATGGGCACGCTCGCCAAAGGCTTCGGCACCGCGGGCGGCTACATCACGGGCCCCGCGGAGCTGATCGGGGCGGTCCGCAGCTTCTCGCGGGCCTTCATCTTCACCACCTCGCTCCCGCCGGCCATCGCCGCCGGTGCGCTCGCCGCGGTCCGCCATCTGCGTTCCTCCGAGGAGGAGCGCGACAAGCTGTGGGCCAACGCGCAGCTCATGCACCGGTTGCTCACGGAGCGGGAGATCCCCTTCGTCTCCGACAACTCCCACATCGTCTCCGTTTTCGTGGGGGACGAGAAGAAGTGCAAGGAGGCCTCCGACCTGCTGCTCACCCGGTACGGAGCCTATGTGCAGGCGATCAACGCCCCCAGCGTACGAGCGGGTCAGGAGATCCTGCGGGTCGCCCCGGGCGCCGTGCATTCCACGGACGCGGTAGGGGACTTCGTCGAGGCCCTGGACCAGATCTGGGAGGCGCTCGACATCCCGCGGTCGACGACGTCGCTGCACGCCGAGGTGCTCGGCCGGCGCTGATGCAACGGCGAAGGCCCCTGTCCCGCAGGAGATCTCCTCCGGGACAGGGGCCTTCGCCGTTGCGTGTCACAGCAAGGGCGTCTCCGGGTCCAGGCCGAGGATGACGCGGCCGTAGACCTCCAGATTGGCGCTCAGCAGGATCCAGCCGTGCAGCGAGAGGCCCTGGATGTCTCGGTGGAAGCGCTGGAGCGGCACATCGCGCTTGATGACGGAGGCACCACTGGCGTTGTAGAGGATCTCCACCGCTTCCTTGGCGAGCTGCACCGCGTACGCGCTGTGCCCACGGATGGCGGCGCGCTCCTCCAGCGTCGGCTCCTCGCCGGCGTCGGCCCGCCCCTGCAGCGTGCGGTACATCTCGGCGGCGAGCGCCTCCGCCGCGGCGATCTTGCTCGCGGCGGTCGCCACCTGGATCTGGGTGAGCGGGTGCTCCTTCTGCTCGGTCCAGGAGGTGTAGCTGATGCCGCGTCCAGGGAGCCGCTCCAGGAACAGCTCGTAGGCGCCGCGGGCGATGCCGATGAAGGTGGAGACGGCCTGCGAGAACAGGAAGCTGTAGAGGCCGTAGCCACGCCCGGCGGGCGGCGGGGGCAGCTCGATGCCGGCCTCCATCGCGGCGATCGCCTCGGAGGGGATGACGACCCGGTGCGCCGGTACGAAGACATCCTCGGCGGTCGCCGTGGAACTGCCGGTGGCCGCCAGGGCGGAGGTGTGCCAGTCGTCCTCGAAGGAGAACTCCGAGATCGGCACCATGGCGATCGCGTCGTCGAGCGTCCCGTCCGGCCGCTCGACGTACGCGAGCATCATGTTCCAATCCGCCCCGTGACAGCCGGAGTTGAACCCCCACTTGCCGTTGAGGGTGTACCCGTTCTCGGTCGGCGTGAGCGTGCCGGTCGGGCTGAAGCCGCCGGAGACCCGGACGTCGGGCTTGGCGAACACCTCCCGCTGGATCTCCTCGGGGTACAGCGTCACCATCCACGCGCTGGACACCCAGACCATGGCGACCCAGCTGGTCGACGCACAGCCGGTGGCGATCGCCGCGAGGACCTTGGACTGCTCCTCCAGCGAGAAGCCGAGGCCGCCGAACTCGCGGGGAGTGGCCATCCGGAACACCCCGGCCTTGTCCAGGAGGTCGAGGTTCTCATCGGGCAGCCAACGCCGGTTCTCGGCATCGAGGCCGTTTTCCCGGAGTTTGGGGACGATGTCCCGCACGGCATCGAGTACGGACGCGACATCGAATTCGGTGCTGACCATTCAGGCTCCTCAGTCGTTTGCCTGCACAAGGGTTGCGTCGGCCGATATCGGGTCTGCCCATTTCCCGGCGGACACACCGATAAGCCTTCGGAAGCGGCTGCAATCCTCGCAGGGCGGAGTCCGGCTATGGTCATGCGCCGGTAACCTCGGAACCCTCTTGTTCAACGAACCCCCGGCTTACCCTCCGATGAGGATGCCCGGGGGATCAGACGCCTTCGCGCACCGGCTTGGCCCGCTCGGGCAGATACTCCCGGCCCCAGGCACCAAGTGGCCGGAGAGCGATGTTGAGCGCGGTGCCCCGCGGCGTCAGGGAGTACTCCACACGCACCGGCGGCTCTTCGTAGGACTCGCGGTGGACGATGCCGTCCGCCTCCAGCTCCCGAAGGTGCTGGAACAGCACCTTCTCGCTGACGCCGGGGATGAGTCGCCGCAACTCGCCGAAGCGGCGGTCCTGTTCGGCGAGCGCCCACAGGATGACGACCTTCCACTTGCCGCTGATCACTTCCACCGCGGCATCCAGCCCGCAATGTGTCGGCCTGACTCTGACGCTCATGATCCCACCCCGCTGGCTGACGGTTCACGCTCCCAAGTGCACGCACACTGCGTGCGCGCCGGTAACCCCAGGGTAATGCAAAGGCGTTGGCAAGACAGGTGGTGTGCACGGGGGTGGCTGATTCCACGGCCCGGGAAGTCGTTCCAGCCACCCGGGACGGCGCCCGTGAGGGGACTCGGCGAAGGACCCAGCAGGTGGGAAGCAGCCGTCGCTCATCCGTCGGTAATTGACCGGTAATCAAAGGCCCTTGGCGTCCCCGATTAGCGCCGGATTACCTTTCGATTCCAGGGCTGCGCCCCGGGCACGCACTTTGCAGTAAGTGCTTGAGCGGCCCCAGATGCCGGTATAGCCTGCAAACGCGTGCTTAACGAGTGGGCCCTCGTCGGTCGTTGTCGTTGTCGGGCCCTCGTATGCGGTGCGATCCCTGAGAAATAGCTAGAAGGAGCGTGGTTGTGGTGGCCGATGAAAATCGTGCGCCCGTTTCAGTTATAGGTCTGGGCATGATGGGTGCCGCGCTCGCCGGTGCGTATCTGAAGGCCGGTCACCGGACGACCGTGTGGAACCGTTCGGCCGGCAAGGCGGACGCCCTCGTCGAGCAGGGCGCCACGCGGGCCGGATCCATCGCCGACGCCGTTGCCGCGAGCGACATCCTGGTCGTGTGTGTCGTCGACTACGACGCTCTGTACGCGATCCTGGAGCCGGTCAAGGAGTCGTTGTCGGGCAAGGTCCTGGTGAACCTCACCTCCGGCCTCCCCGAGGACGCGCGCGGCGCGGCCAAGTGGGCCGACAAGCTCGGTGCGGAGTACCTGGACGGCTACATCATGACGGTCCCGCCGGCCGTCGGCCTGCCGCAGACGCTGCTGTTCTACGGCGGCTCCCAGGCGACCTTCGAGGCCCACGAGTCGACGCTGAAGGTGCTCGGCGGCAACAGCGTGTTCCTCGGTCCGGACGCGGGCACTGCCGCGCTCTACGACCTGGGTCTGCTGGGCATCCTGTGGGCGAGCCTCACCAGCGCGCTGCACGCCTACGCCCTGGTCGGCAGCGAGAACATTCCGGCCGCGGCGCTCGCGCCGTACGCGGAGGCCTGGATCACGCATGTGGTCCTGCCCAGCGTCAAGGGTGCCGCGCAGGCGGTCGACGCGGGTGAGTACGCCACGTCCATCTCCACGGCCGCGTTGAACGCGGTGGGGCTGAAGAAGATGGTGGAGGCCAGCAAGGCGCAGGGCATCCGGCCGGATCTGATGGTCCCGATCCAGAAGTTCCTGGAGAAGCGGGTGGCCGACGGTCACGGCGACGAGGCCCTGGCCAGCATGTTCGAGGTCATCAAGAACCCCGAGTAGGGGCCGCGGCCGGCGGATCGCTCCTCGACGGCCGGTCGGCCCACGCCTGGCACGGTGGCTCCCGCCGTGCCAGGCGTTCGTGCGCTCCGGGACCGTGGGCGCGACCCAGTGCCCCGCTGGACGGCTTCAGTTCCGGCGGGGCAGGCAGACCGCCGTGGCCACCAGCCCGTCGCGGGCCAGCCACCGCCCGCTGAATGCGTCCAGCCGCGCGCCGGCCACCAAGGGTCCGGGCAAACGGAGTTGCGCGCGGAATGTCCCCTCACCCGGGTCGAAGACGAGCTCTGCGTGCTCGAACCCCAGGGGACGGCGCGCCAGCGGGAACCACGCCTTGTAGACGCTCTCCTTGGCGCTGAAGAGCAGCCGGTCCCAGCGCACCTCCGGCCGGCCGGCGGCAAGCCCGGCCAGGTGCCGACGCTCCCGGGGAAGCGACACCGCCTCCAGGACACCGTCCGGCAGTGGTTCATCGGGCTCGGCGTCGATCCCGAGGGCCAGCACCTCCCCGGTCCGGGCGACGGCGGCCGCCCGGTACCCGGCGCAGTGCGTCATGCTGCCCACCACCCCTGGGGGCCAGCGCGGTTCCCCGCGCGGCCCGCGCAGGATCGGCGCGGGCGGAACACCCAGCTGCGCCAGGGCCTCCCTGGCCAGGCGGCGTACGGTGGTGAACTCGCGCCGTCGTTCGAGGACCGCGTGCGCCACCACCGCCTCCTCCTCCGGCAGGAGCGGGACCGGCGTGTCGCGGAAGGCCTCGCCGTACGCCACGGAGGGCGGCGTCAGCTCCGCGAGCAGGGCCCCTGCGCCGTGGCCGGTCCGATGTCTTCTCACTCCTTGATTTCGCAGATGGTGGCACCTGCGGAGACGGTGGCGCCGGCGTCGGCGGTGAGGCCCTTGATCGTGCCGGAGCGGTGTGCGTTGAGTGGTTGTTCCATCTTCATGGCTTCCAGGACGACGACGAGGTCGCCTTCCTTGACTTCCTGGCCTTCTTCGACGGCGACTTTGACGATCGTGCCCTGCATGGGTGAGGCCAGGGCGTCGCCGGAGGCGGCCGAGCCTGCCTTCTTGGCGGCGCGGCGCTTGGGCTTGGCGCCGCCGGCGGCCGCGGTGCGGGCCAGGGACATGCCGAGTGAGGAGGGCAGGGAGACTTCGAGGCGCTTGCCGCCGACCTCGACGACGACCGTCTCGCGGCCCGGCTCCTCGTCCGTCTCCACATCGGCCGGAGCCGTGAACGCGGGGATCTCGTTGACGAATTCGGTTTCGATCCAGCGGGTGTGGATGTGGAAGGGGTCGGTGGTGAAGGCGGGGTCGGTGACGACCGCGCGGTGGAAGGGGATGGCGGTGGCCATGCCTTCGACGGTGAACTCGGCCAGGGCGCGTGCTGCGCGTTGGAGGGCCTGTTCGCGGGTGGCGCCGGTGACGATGAGTTTGGCGAGGAGGGAGTCCCAGGCGGGGCCGATGACCGAGCCGGATTCGACGCCCGC
>NZ_JBIWHT010000041.1:0-38129 GCF_044764265.1 Streptomyces sp. NPDC094147
CAGCCCTATCCAGCCCGGCTCCGACACCGTGATCACACCAGCCACACCAAGATCATCCCACCCCAACCACCCCATACGGGACAACCTTTAGGGGCCGGGTCCACAACGGGCCGCCGGTCAGAAGCTGTTCGGGTGTGTAGTCGGCCATCGCCTGGAACAGCACCGCCCGCTCCTGGTCGCTGACCAGCTCGTGCGGTCCGGGACGACGCGTCCGTCTGACCGCCAGTACCTCCCGTCCGCCGGCTTGGCAGGCACGCCACCAACTGCCCGCCGGCCGCTCGCTGACACTGAACACCTCTGCCGCCCGCCGGTACGGGTCCACCGCACCGGACTCCAGCGCGGCCACCACCCGCAGCCGCACCGCTTCCCGTCCCATCGGCGCGCCAGCTGTCGCAGATCCCCAGCCCCAGTCACACCCCATCAACGAGACAGGCAATTCAACAGATCTGCCTCAACGACTCAGGGTGGAGCCATCCGATCACGCACAAACAACATGGCGTACACCGTCGTTGGAGTCGCAGTCGTCGGTTGCCCCGGATAGCGCGGCGCAGCGTGGCAGGTGCCGTGGAGCATGGCGGCTGGCGTGCTTTCTGTTGCTGTGAAGTCCTTGGTATTGAAAGCACCTATTACACGTAGGATCCCTCCATGGCTCAGAAGATCGTAACCATCTACACCGACGACCTCACGGGAGAAGAGACCCAGGAGGTCACAACGCACTCTCTTGTCCTTGATGGCGTGGCGTATGAGATCGACCTCGGTCCGGACAGCTACGACAAGCTGCTTGAGGCAGTCGCGCCTTTCACCAAGGCCGGGCGGCGCACCTCCGGACGGGGCCGTAAGGGGGCGCCGCGTCCGTCGGGCGGCAACAAGGACACTGCGGCTATCCGCGCCTGGGCCAAGGAGAAGGGCTACTCGGTGAACGACCGTGGTCGTGTGCCCGCTGACGTTCGTGCGGCGTACGAGAAGAATCACTGACTCAACGCGAATCCGCGGGAAGGCCCCCAGGGATGGGGGCCTTCCCGCATCTCAGGCCAAGGCTCCGGGCCGCTGAACACCGGGATCAGGAAACGTACTTCGGTATCCCTGCCGCGTCGGTCAGCGCTCCTGGCCGGTGACCGGCCCGCATCGCATGAGTACGAGTGGTCATGCGCGCCCCTGGCCGGCCTGGCAGGGTGTGGCCGTGACGCGTGCACTGCCCGAACCCTCGCCTCGACGGGTGAGATGGCCAGGCACGCGAAATGCGCACTTCGCCCACCCCGGCGGGGTGGGCGAATCTTTCACGGCGCTGCAGGCTTCAGTTCATGTTGCGGACCGGTCGGTCGCGCGCGCCCGAAGGACGCTTGTCACTCCGCTTCGGCGCCACCATTTCGAGTGACGCCAGGAGCCGGCTGTCAGGGACCCTGGCGTCTGCCCGGACCGGGACTTGCACCGGCTGGCTGCCCTGAACCTGATCCCCGGTTACGCCACTTCACTTCCTTCGATCAGACCCGTGCCCGGGCTGCTGGGCGTACACCCTCACAAGATCTGCCCAACTCGCTCTGTTCTCTTGGGCGAACCGTCCATAGCCTCATCTGTAGCCACCACTGACCGGGGTGGCAGACAAACAGCATGCCCGGAAGTCAGCCCCACTCGGCCGCCCCCAACGGAATCGGTTGTCATGCACTTGACAGCACTTCCGGCCGCCGTAGTGGAGCCACTCATCCCCCCACGGAGGGCAGTTCATTGCGTTCTCACCGCAGAAGGAACCCGATACGCCGCGCCGCACCCGTACTGCTGTCTGCAGCGGCTCTGCTATCCGGCGGCCTGGCCGTCGCTTCACAGTCGGCGGCCTTCGCGACGTCGGCCACCGCATCGTCCACGGCATCCGCCTCCACGGTGCAGACCCACCGGCTCTGTTCGGAGCCGAGCAAGCCCGGCTACATGGCGTGTGAAGCGGTCGTGCGTACCGACCTGAAGTCGCAGAAGTCCCTCGGCCGCCACGACACCCCCAAGGGCTTCGGACCGGCCGACCTGCAGGCCGCCTACAACCTCCCCAAGGACGGCGGCAAGGGCGCCACCGTCGCGATCGTCGACGCGAACGACGACCCGAACGCCGAGAAGGACCTGGCGGCCTACCGGTCCCAGTACGGCCTGCCGGAGTGCAGCACGAGCAACGGCTGCTTCAAGAAGATCGACCAGGACGGCGGCTCGAACTACCCGGCGCCCGACTCCGGTTGGGCGGGGGAGATCTCCCTCGATGTGGACATGGTCAGCGCAGCATGTCCCCAGTGCCACATCCTGCTCGTCGAGGCCAAGTCCGCCAACATGGACGACCTCGGCGCGGCCGTGAACCAGGCCGTCAAGCAGGGCGCCAAGTACGTCTCCAACAGCTACGGCGGCGGCGAGGACTCCAGCAACACCTCCTCGGACGACAAGTACTTCAAGCACCCCGGCGTCGCCATCACCGTCAGCTCCGGCGACAGCGGCTACGGCGTCGAGTACCCCGCCTCCTCGCAGTACGTGACGGCCGTCGGGGGCACCTCGCTCAAGAAGGACAGCAGCACCCGCGGCTGGTCCGAGTCCGTCTGGGGCACGTCCGCCGGCGGCAACGGAGCCGGATCGGGCTGCTCGCAGTACGACGCCAAGCCGTCCTGGCAGAAGGACACCGGCTGCGCCAAGCGCAGCGTCGCCGACGTCGCAGCCGTCGCCGACCCGGCCACCGGTCTCGCCGTCTACGACACCTACCAGGCCAGCGGCTGGAACGTGTACGGCGGCACCAGCGCCTCCTCGCCGATCATCGCCGGTGTCTACGCCCTCGCGGGCACCCCTGACGCCAACGACGTTCCGGCCTCATACCCCTACGCCCACCCGGACAAGCTGAACGACATCACGGACGGCTCCAACGGGTCCTGCGGCAACTACCTGTGCCAGGCAGGCAAGGGCTACGACGGCCCCACGGGCCTGGGTACCCCGAACGGTGCCGCGGCCTTCACCAAGTAGACGGAACAGGACAGCACCCTGCCCAGGCCACCAAAAGTACGGCCGCCTGCGCAGCCATCAGTGGTCTGAGTTCAACACAGCGGGCCTGAGCCGACACCAACGGCCACTGCCGGCCGGTCCCGGCCCCGTCCGCTTCGCCCCGTCGGCCATCCGACGGGGCGAAACGCTGCGGGCCAACGACCTCCGGCCCTCGCCCCAGACCACACCCCCAGGCGCAACTCGAAGTCCCTCCCGGCCAATGACGGTGATCCGTTCGACGCGCTGACCCCCGCCAGATGCATTGCGTCGACATCTGACGTGACCCGGCTGGAGCGACAGTTTGCGGAACAGACGCCTGCCCGCCGCCTTGCTGCAGGTCACACGGCATACCGGTACTCGTTGATGACGCCGCCGAGGACGCGGTCGCGCAGGAGTCTGTGGCCATCGAGGTCGTGGACCGGGGCAGGAAGCTCGGCGGTGCCGGGTGGCCGCTGGTTCCGGGACTGGTGGGGCCGTACCCATTGTAGTGATCCTGATATTCGGTCAGGACCCGGCACGCGTGCGCCTCGTTCAGCACCAGCACACGGTCCAGCACCTCACGCCGGGCGGTGCCGACCACCCGCTCGCAGTGCGCATTCATCCGGGGCGCCCGTGGAGGGCCAGACGCAGTACCACCTTCATGAGGGCGGCTTCAGTCGGCCGATGATCCGGCTACCTGGGCTGGCCTCCGGGGAAGAGTCAGGGTGCGTCTGTGCGGCCGAGGACAGCATGGCTGCGGCGAATCTCGACCTGCTGGAGGGCCAGTGCAGCGACGGGTGGGGGAAGCTCGACCGGGACGGCGCCGAGGCGGATGCGGACCGCTCCGTGCGTCTCCTCGATATGGTCGACGGTGAGCCGAGATTTTGCTGCGGGCCTCTGGGCGTAGAGGAGCAACAGCAGGCCGGCGAGGCGGTTCCGGCTGCCCCAGGAGCCCCTCAAGTTGTGTTGGACACTGGGGACTTGGGCGACTCGAAAGCTACCCTTCGGTTGGGCTCGGAAAGTCATGACTAGGGGGCGCCCTGTACGGCAGAGGGGCGCCCCGCAGAGCACATCGCGAACGGACCCGGTGCGGATCAGGTGGCGCGCTCGATGTTGTCGGCGCTGGTCGACGCGGACTTCTGGGCGTCGTGGAGGGTGTCGACCCACTTGGAGAAGGTGCCGCGGGCGTCCTCCCAGTCCTTGCGGAACTGGTCCGACTTGGGGCCCTTCCAGTAGCCGGTGCTGCCGGACGTCGCCGAGTTCAGGTTGTTGATGAGCGTCTGCAGGTCGCCCGCGCTCCGGCCGAACAGCTTTGCCAGGTCCCTGAGTTCCTTGAGACTTGCACCGCGTTCCATCGGCTTCCTCCCCGTATCACTTCTCGCTGAGTAAACAGAAAATCCATCTGGTACCAGGCGACGCTATCGCACCTCCCGTACCTCCTGTACATCCCGTCGCTCCCGAGGCCGTACCGTCTCCGCCGAGAACTGGACCACCGGTTCGCCACAGCTGTAACCAGCAACTTCCCATGGGGGAAACGCGACGATCAGCCCTGCTGGTGGACCGGGGCAGCGTGCCCGTGTCCCTATCCGCCAATGAGACCCGGACAGTGTCCGTACCGATGTCCCTGCCCGGGGCGGGTGGGGGACGTAACCCGCTGCGAGGCCTCGGTGTCCTCGTAAGACCCCTCCTAATTCCCCCCGTGCATTTTCCTGTCCATCTGCGATTGCTTCGTCCGGGCCTTCTCCATGAGTTGCTTCTCCTCGGCCGGGAACGAGTCGAACAGTGTCTTCAGCCGCTTCATGCGACCGTCGTGATCGGTGCGCCAGTTGTCGGCCTTCTTGCCTATCCAGGTCTTCGGCAGCATGTTGTCGACGTCAGTCATCGCGGTGCGAAGTTCCTTCACCGCGCTCTCGATCGCGTTCATGTCCTGACGGCACATGTAATCCAGGCGGTCTTCCTGGGGTATTCCCATGGGTGCGTCTTACTCCTGTGGAGAGTTGCTGCTGTTTCGGTGCTGGGCTATTTGGTTGCAATCTTCAGGACGAAATCGGAGTTGCCCATCAAGTAGAGGTTTCCCGACGAGTACGTCACAGCCCAAGGCAGCCTGCAAGGGAGCTTCATGGCATCGACCAAGTACCCCTCCTTGCAGCCCGCGTGAGGGCCCTCGTACGGAAACTTGGCCACGAGGGTCGCCTCGCCGGATGCCACGTGGAGGACGTACTCTCCCGCCTTGTCGGCGCCACGTACGTAGACTCCGTCGCCGCCGTCTCCCGTCATCCAGTTCACCTCGAACGCGGCCAAGTCCGTCTGCACTCCTGCCACTCGCTTGGGGAAGGTGAGCTGTCCGACGGACCCGTCCCGGTGAATGGCCACGACATCGCTGAGCCCCGCATTCTCATTCTCCGCGGAGGCACTCGCGTAGACCGTGCCCGAGTGGTCCACAGCGCTGCCGACTCCGATGTGCATCAGCCGGGTCTTGCCTGCCGCATCCGTTGTTCTCGGCACCTGGTACAGGCGGGTCAGGCGCCCGTTGTTGAGCTGCCAGAGCACATCGCCTTCCGCGATCAGGATGGTGCCGTCGGGCCTTGTCCCAAAGACCTCGGGCGTGTAGTTGCTGAAGTGGAATTCCGCCGCGGCCGCCGCGGCCGGTACCGGCTCTCCGAGTTCCCGAGGCTTGCCAGACGCACCGGCGAGCACCGTCTGGTTCTTGTCGGCCTGCAACCTCAGTACTTGCCCGCCCTTGCCGACCAGGAATGAGTCCGGGGACAAGACGACCAACCCGTTGGTGCCGTGCACCTCGCTGTTCAGGATGGCCCTGGCCTTGTGATCATCCTCGATCACGGACAGCGCGGCGCTCGTGCCGTAGAACTTCCCGTCGGGACCGATCGCGAGGCCATTGGGGGAGTCGCCGAAGGCGAGCGACGCGGCGGTCCTGGCCGCACTTCTGTCCGCACCGTAGGCAACGTCGGTATTCAGCAGAGCCTCGGCCTGCCCTTTGGCGGGCTCCTTCCACTTGTCCTCGCCGCCGCTCATGCAGCCCCCGAGGACAAGCAGGGCGACCGCTGCCGCTCCGGCCGCAGACCAGCCCTTACCTCGTCGCATCACCGTCGAACTCCGCTCTCTCCGCTCACGCGCATCAGCCGACCCCGCGACTGAACGCATCCCACATTTCGCTCTCGAAGTTCGAGAGACGACTCTGCTGCTTCTGGGTGTTGACCCACCACTTGTTGAATAGATGCTGATCATCGATATTGCGGATCACGATGTTGCCGTTCGCCCACTCCGGGCGACCTGGGGGAGCCTGGACTTCTCCCGAGCGGACGAGGCCTTGCATCAGTGGGATCTGCATGGAGGCCGCGTCGCCGAACTTGATGTCCTTGTAGTCGCTCTCGACTTGGGCGGCCTCACCGGACGGGAACTTGGATCCTCCATACGGAATTCCCGCCCAGATCGCTGCCTGGACCCACTTGGAGCCCAGGGCGAACGCCTCCGAGGCGCCCGGCAGGGGGACGGCGGCCGCACCGCTGGCGACGATGTTGAACCACAGCAGCTGTTTGGCCTGCTCGGCGTCTCTCAGAGCCGCCTGCTCCATTTTGACGTTTTTGCCTGCCGTCGAGATCTCACCACGAAGTTCGGCCAATTTCATGATGTATTCGCGATCATACCCGGCCATTCCGTGCTGGGACATCAGGCTGATCTGCGCATTGACGGCCTGGATGACATTGCCCGCTTCATCACGGTTCTTCATGATCTCGCTCAGGAAAGCCTCGGCGGGGGCGCGGCCTATGATGATCGTCCCGTCACCACTGGCGTACGCATCCTTCTGATTGAGATGCACCGACTCGGCGAAGTCCGGCACGTACGACTGGAAGACGTTGGAAAGCGCCTTCGAGACCTCGGGGTCCTTCGGGTACTGCTCCTTCTCGACGTCGCTCTTCTTGTCGTCCGAATCGAACTTCACCACACCCACGTTGATGATGTTCGCGGCCGCCTCAGCGGACTCCTTGGGGTGGTTCTGGCGGTCACTGGTGGCCGCGCGGATCACCGCACTCGGCCACTTGAAGTCGTCCGTCTGGAGTCCCGGAGTGGCCCAGTGGTCATTGACGAGTTCCTGCGCGTGCCGGGCGCCGTCGGGGCCGTTGAGCAGGTTTCGCGATGCCTCGGGGTTCTCGCTGACGCGCTGCATCAGCGCGAGCGACGGGTCGTTGGCGTCGATGTCCTGCACCCGCTTCTGGGCGTCGTAAATGTCCTCGTTGCCAGAGCTGTGCGCCAGCCCGAGCGACTCGTACCAGGAGTTTTTGGGGTTCTCGAACCCGCCACCCACGTAGCCGGCCACCGTGATCTGCCCCTTGACATACGTCGGCCGCATCTGGTGATTCTTGCGCCAGTCGAGCATCGCGCCGCCGACCGAGGTAAGCACCTTCGTGTCCCACTTGTCGCCACTCGGCCCGTACTTGAAGAGCATGCCGACGGACCACATGTCACCGCCCGGCGGGTCGGTGAGGGCCTTGGCGTAGTCCGGGTTCGGCGGGATCTTGCCCGCCGACTGGAGGGTGAAGATGCGGTTGACGGCTGTGGCGTACTGGCTGACCAACTGCTGCGAGTCCTTGCTGAGAACGTCGCCGCCGTGCGTGCCGTCCTCCTCGTGCAGGGCGCGGGGGACGCGGGCCGCGTCGACGATGCCGCCCGCGGCGGCGAAGGCGGTCTGGTAGGCGGGGTCGTCCTGGTGGTCGGCGAGGGAGCGGGCGATGGCCTCGATGTCCTCGCGGGAGCCTGCGGCCTTGGGGTCGGCGAGTGCCTTCTTGAGGGTGGCGGCCTCCTGCGTGGCCTCCTTGGCGCTCTCCTTGTTGACGTCCGTCATGTCCCACGGGATGTTGATGATGTCCCCGTCCGGGGTGCAGATTCCGGCGCCGCCGGCCTTTTCCAGGTTGCGGGCCAGATCGGCGCGCTTGGACATGCTGCGGGCGTCGTCGCCCACCGCTTGCGTCTGCTGGGCCAGCAGGGACAGGTCGAGTCCGCTGTGCCAGGACGTGAAGTTCTTGCGGATCAAAGCCCCGTGCTTCGCCAGAGCATCTTCCAAGTCCCTGAGCCGGTCCGCGAGTTTGCGCACCCGCACCGGATCGACACCGACGTAGTCCCCCATGGAGACACTGCCCTTCCATCTATATTTTGTTCGTTGACGCGCGGCCGAACTCCGGGGGCTTGCTGCCGCGATGTTCGCCATGGCCCGGATACTGCACGCACAGCCCTTGTCGCGGACGTGCATGAGTACGTCGAAGTCAACGCGGTTGCCACTCATTGCCCCCCGTTCCGTGGTCTAGCGGTTGACGGACTGGACCTCCTGGACCGCCATCTCCTGGCTGGACTCGAAGGTGCCGTTCGGCAGGTCGCCCTTCGCGCCCCCCGATCCTTCCCACGAGATCTGCCAGGTGATCGACGCCTTCACCTTGTACGGCTGGCCGCTGCTCGCGCGTCGATAGGTGATGCCGCACGGAGGTGTTCTACTGGCGTCGCCCTGGGTGTAGGGGGTGCCGATGGAGCCGTCGTCGTTGATCTTGCAGTCACCGGACGCGGGGTAGGTTTCGGCGTCGCCGGTGCCGGGTTCCAGGTGCAGGGCGATCGGCTTGGCGGTGGTCTGCGCCCACACGCCGGCCTCCGGCAGCTCCGCGCGGACCTTGACCTCTTTGAAGGTGGCCTTGTCCAACCACACCCACGTGGGCAGGTTGACCGTCGACTTGGCCGCGGGCTTGAGTTGGACCTCGGTCTGCGGAACTTTGATTCTGTCGTAGGCGTAGGCGGCAAGGACGCCGGGGGTCGGCGCGTGCTTGTCGTCGGGAAGGGTGTTGGCGTTCTGCCAGAACAGGTTGCGCTCGCAGTCGTAGGACGCGGGGTCGTTCTCCCGTTCCTTGTTAACCACGCCGCGCCAGAAGTGGCCGTTCTTGCCGAGGTTGTAGTTCTTGTAACCGCTTCCGCTGCCTGACTCCGCCGTGCCCTTCTCGTAGTGGTCCACCATCAGTTGCTCGCCCCAGCTGAGCGACGGGGTGACGGGGACCAGGTCTCCGCCCTTCTTGAGGCGGTCCACGGCGTCCTTGAGCTGCTGGGGCGTGGCGACCGGCTCGTACCAGCACGCCGGGGGTTCCCAGTTCGGGTCCACGGGCGCGAGTGTCTTCGATGAGGTGCCCGCGCTGCCGCCGTCGACCTGAGTGACCTTGATGCCTGTGGCCGTGGCCGCGGCAGTCAGCGTGCTGCCGGACGCACCGCCGGAAGGACCCGCAGGCGGAGGCGCCTGGACGCCGTCATCGCCGATTGCGTAGGCCATCGTTGGCGACAGGGCCAGGGCGGAGACCGTGGCGGCGAGGAGAGCGCAGGGCTTCGCCGCGAAGCGCATCAGCTGCACGCCCCCGCCACCGTGGTCAGGGAGGCGGTCTTCCACAAGCCTTGGGGGGTCTTGTCCAGCCTGGCGCGGTACTGGATCAGCGACTGGGGCTTGTCCGGCGTGTTGATGACCTTGCCGGTCTTGTGGTTCTTCGTAGAGGCCTTGCGCTCGTCGACGCAGTAGAAGAGAACGCCCGAACCGGTGTCGTTGATGTGGACCTGGGGTTCGAAGACCCTGACGCTGCCGATGACGGTGTTGTCAGCGCCGGTGAACTGCTTGATCCACTTGCGGGCGCTCGTCAGGGTCGCGTCCGAGTTGTAGAAGGTCACCGCGTCGGAATCCGGGTTGCCCTGGATGATCGCGGCGTACTTTGCTCGCAGTTCCTCGCGCCCGTCGTTCAGGATCGCCTGGAGCTTCGGATCGCTGTTCGTCCAGCTTTCGAAGTTGGCCTGGAAGTCGTTGGACAGTGTGATCTCCGGCCGCTTGACGCCGTCCGCCGAAGCCGGGGCGGAGGCGCTCGCCGAAGCCTTCGTGTCGCCGGCGTCCGCTCCCTTGATCTTGCCGGAGGACGAGCCGTCGCCTTCTCCCGAGCCGCAGGCGGTCAGAAGCAGGGCCGCGGATGCGGTGAGCACGGCTGCGGCGAGCCGGGGCGGGCGGTTCACGCTGGACTCCTGATGATGTGGGTTAACTCAAGCGAACCAACGCTATCCGTGAGGCGCATGATGGTTCCAGTTGGGATTCCGTCAGAATCCGATCAACTGGAGGTGGAATCTGCCGTCTTGTGGCAGATCGATCTACCAATTACGTGATCGGTCGACGTGCATCGAGTGACCGATGAAGCTCACACGGATCACGGTGAGCAGCATGGCGGAACAGTGCCGTTTGCCGACGTGTGCTTCACCCTCGGACTACGGCCGCAGAACCACTACACCGATGACTCGGCGGGTGCCGAATAACCATCCGTCCTGGTCAGGGACGTGATCAGCGGTCTACCGCGGTGGGTGGCGAGCCTGTGGGGGAGTGCGGGCTGGGGCAGGATGTTCAGCCGTGCTGTTGCGTCTCGCCTGCCTCGCCGTCACGAACACGTTCTCGCCCGTACGCTTGCTGCCGAGGACCGAGCGCGAGATGGAGCTCGAGATCCTGGTTCTCCAGCATCAGCTCGCCGTTCTCCAGCGCCAGAGCGCCAAGCCCGCCTTAAGCCTGCATCCGATGCCCGATGCTCCGAGTCGACCCGGCATAGCGACGGCGTCTGGAAGAGATCATCCGCAACCTCACTGACCATATCGACGAAGCGCGCGCCAACGGCTGGCTCGGCGAGGTCCAAGGTCTCCAAGTCAGCGCCGAGGCCGCGCGCAACAAGCTCGCCTCCCTCGATCGAATGGCCCCGAAACCGGCCCCGAGCCTCGGTCGACCTCGGCATACCGATCATCCCCGGGGAGCGCTGATGAACACTTCACCCAGCACAGGAAGACCGCTACGCATTGATCCAATCGTCGGTGACGCAGGCAGTCTCGAAGTGCCACCAGCCATCGGCCACTCCATGAACCAGCAGCGACTTTATGGCTGCGAGGTCCGAGCCCGCAGGCACGTTGAACGCCACCAGTGGGAACTCGTCGCTGAAGACCTCGCCGCCCAGCCCGAACGGCGACAACCGCTCATGCACAGCCTGCGCGCTTCGGCCAAGCGGTCCGGCGGGCACCGGAAGGACTCGGATCGTGCAGTTGCCAGAGGCTTCCACGCGTTCCACCGCCCAGTGCCGGCCCTCGGTGTCCGTGGTGAATCGGACGACATCGCCCTCGGCCACCCCCTCCTGGAGCAGCGGGACGTTCTGCACCCGCGCGGTGTCCTCGCTGAGCAAGGCGGCCCACAGTCCCTCGGTGTCCTGAGGGAGCCAGCCTTCGCGTGGCACGAACCGGAACCAGACCTTGATCCGAAAGTCCTCAGCTCCGTCGGGTTCGGTCAACGTCGACAAAGTCATGGGCGACATGATCGCTCATCCGTGCCCCCCCATCGCCATCGCGCGCGGAGGCCCCCGCTCAGGGCTACCTTGATCGCGTTGTTTGGCCGGCTACTGGTACCACTCGTCCCCGCCCTCGCGGAGCGAGCGTTCCAGGTAGTCCTTGAGGTGTCCGGCCGCCCACCTGCGGCTGTCGGTCTCGTGCTCCCAGACGAAGATGTCCGCGCGTTCTGGCGACTGCACCAAGGCGAACTGGTCGCCGCCGCCGTTGTCTCCGAAGAACAGCAGGGGGTCAAAGGGCATGTACAACCCGGCGAAGGAAGCGTCGGTCCGGAAGAAGAGGTTCTGCTCGATGATCTGGCCGATGGACCACACGGTGTCTACGCCGCTGTGGCCGATCATGCCGTTGGTCTCCAGGAGCAACTTCCTCAGCTCCGCGGGTAGCTGGCGCCCCAGTAGCTCTCCTGCTGCAGCCAGCTCAGCCTCTTGGACTGGATCTTGAAACCTGGTCCCACCGAAGACCTGACTGGCTGCTTCTCTCCACATGCTCGGAAGCCTAGTCGGCGCCCTAGCTACTTGCCCCTGACGAAGTCGCGGTCTCTGCTGGGGTGACCTGGGCGGAGAGCTGGTGCGGGCTGCCGGTGGCCGTCACAGTGGGGTTGGGTTGGATGGCCGGGGGTGGTGGCGGTGCTGCGTGTCGCGGGAGTGCAGGACACGTGGTGGGAGGTGCTGCCGGAGCAGGCGCGGCAGCTGCCCGCCGAACTCGCCAGGATCGACGCGTTCTTGGACGACGAGCGGTTCATCGCTCCGTGGCGGGCGGTGTTTGCCGAGCGGCTGGGTCGGCCGCCGGTCCCGGTTGAGACGTTGCTGCGGCTGCTGTACCTCAAGCACCGCTACCAGCTTGGCTACGAGACGCTCTGCCGTGAGGTGGCCGACTCGCTGAGCTGGCGGCGGTTCTGCCGGATCCCGCTGATGTCCCCGGTGCCGCATCCGACCACGCTGGTCAAGCTTGTCCGGCGCAGTGGCGGTCACGTCGTCGAACAGCTCAACGCCGCGCTGCTGGGCAAGCTTGTCGAGGAAAAGCTGCTGCGGTGCCGCAAGTTGCGGATCGACACCACAGTGATCGAGGCCGACATCGACCATCCCACGGACGCCGACCTGCTGGAGCACGGGGTACACAGGCTGGGCCGGCTGGTGTGCCGGATCAAGGCCGCCGGCGCGGCCCGGCGCACCGGTTTCCGCGATCGCACCCGGTCGGTGGGCCGTCGGTTGAAACAGATCTCGCGCACCCTGCGGCGGCGTACCGGGAACGGGCTGGGCGAGATCGACCGGCTCACCGGTGAGGTCGCCGCCATCGCCCGCGCGACGCTGCGGGACGTGGTCGCTGTGGAACGCAACGCTCGCCGCGCGCTGGGCAACCGGCCGTCGGGACGGCTCAGGCACCTGGTCGGCGAGCTGGCCGAGACCGTGGCTGGCACCCGGCGTCTGCTGGAGCAGACCACACTGCGGCTGGCGGGCATCCGCACGATTCCCGACCGGCTGGTCTCGTTGGCCGACCCCGACGCCCGGCCGATCCGCAAGGGCAAGCCCCAGCACCCGACCCAGTTGGCTATACCGTGCTGGTGGCCGAGGACGAACGTGGCTTCGTCGTCGACCACCAGGTCCAGCGCGGGAACCCGGCCGACGCGCCGCAGTTGGTACCCGCGGTCGAGCGGGTGACCGCGCGGACAGGGCGGGTGCCGGCAACCGTGGTTGCCGACCGCGGCTTCGGCACTGCGGCCAACGACCGGGCCCTGGCCGAACTCGGCGTCCGGCGAATCGGCCTCCAGCGCAAGGGCACGTTGGGAAGAGCTCGCCGTGCGTACGAAAGCAGCCGCCCCTTCCGGCGCATGCGTAACTGGCGAGTTGGCATCGAAGCCCGGATCAGCCATCTCAAGCGCAGCTTCGGCTTCCGCCGCACCCGCCTGCGCCGCCTGACCGGCGCCCAGACCTGGGCCGGACTCGGGATCTTCGCCTACAACCTCCAGCGGATGGCCGTCGTCAGCCAATGACGCGAGGCCACCCGCAGGAGACATCACCACGACCCGCCCCCGGCACCGCCCCTCAGCTGGACGAACCCTTTTTCAGGGGCAAGTAGCTAGCGGAGCCGTCCACCAGGAGTCACCAGCCCTGACCTCCACAGAATCGTGCTTCCTCGTAGTCCGGAAAAGCATGGCCTGCGCACGCTGCGACTTCTACACCCCGAAGGACTCCACGCGATCCCAACTCCTGGAGGCCAAAAACAACTTGCAGCAGATGGCCGTGTCCATCCCGCTGACCGACGACGAGCAGGCAGCCGTCCAGGACGGTCAGGCAGCCCTGGACCGGCTGCTCGACCGCCTCGCCGACACACCTACTCCGGCCGGCCCGACACCACGCGAACTGGACGTGCCGGTGACGGCCCGCCTTCTGCCGCTCGTCGACGTCCGACAGGGAGGGACGGACTCCGCGCCGCGCTGATATCGGAGTACGCACAGGCCCGGGAGAGTGACACTGTCACTGACGTGACTGTGATGAACGTGCTCGTCGACTTCGCCCGAACCGGCCGGATCGGGCGACTTCACTGCGGAATGCCCCTGACCGAGGCCGAGGACCTTCTCGGCCCGGGACGCCCGCACCCCGCCCACGTCATGAAGGGGCCCGATATCGACGGCTATCCGTACTCCTGGGGCGGACTCAAATTGGATGTCACTCAGCGGGCAGTCAGCGGCATCTGGATCCATCTCTGGCCCGGTTCGACCGCGAAGCTCCCCTCTCTCGTCCTGCCCGAATCGGAGTCGTTCGAGGCCACCGTGCTCCGCGAGGAACTGGTCACGGCCCTGGACGCCGCAGGCTGTGAGCACCACGTCAACGACACCCTCACTTTCGGCCAGCAGTCCAGCATCCTCACCCGGCCGGCTGAGGTCTACGCGGTCTTCAGCCTCCCGGGTCGGGACAACCACGTTCCTCACCGAGACCGGCACTACCTCGACGTGATGCACAAGCACACGGCTTGACATCGCTGATTCCACAGAATCAGGTCGTTGACGCGGCCCTCAACGGGGCCGGACGACCAGTCCGTGCTCATGCTGAAGACGACAGCGTCGAGATCGGTGAGCAGTCCGGCGGCGAAGGTGTCCAGGCCGCACTGCGGGTCAGCGCAGGTGTCGGCGATCCAGCCCGGCAGCTGCCCGCCGTCGCGGGTGGTCATGATGGTCGCGAAGGTGCGGACGCGGGCGGCGGCCGCGGTGAGTTCGGGCGAGCGGGACAACAGCGTCTTGAGTCGCTGCTGGTCGGTGTCGCGTAGGTGGTCGGGGTGGCTCATGATCCAACGGGTGGCTTCGCGGGGTGAGGGCGGCCGGGCCATGGGTGGCCTGCCGGAGCGGGGTGGCTTCCTGGGGCGGAGGGGATGGACGTAGTCGCGCAGGGTGCTGTAACTGCAACGGGCTCCGTGTTCTTGAAGCTCTCGGTGGAGCTGTAGCAGGTTCGTGCAGCCCTCGGCGATGCGTTGTTCCAGGTAGGAGCGGTACGGGTCGAGCTTGCTGGTGCGGTTTTACCACTGGCCGTGGAGCATCGCCTCCGGGCTGGTGGCGCGGGCGTACTTGCGTACGGTGTGACGGCCCATGCCGAGTCGGCGGGCGATCTCGCGCTGACTCAGCCCTTGTTCGATCTGGGCATGGACCGCGGCGTGAGTGTCGTGGAGCCGGTCGAGGAACCTGCCTGGCGGATAGGGAACGGGCGACAGCGCAGACTGGCTGTTCAACGACTTTCCCCGCTACTGCCCGCAATGCCTCGCCGACGACAGCGGCCCCCTGCGGCAGCACGGCGGTGGCACCTGCCCGTCACCTTCGCCTATCCCATCCACGAGGTCTTCCTCCAGCACGGCTGCCCGCAGGGCCACGAACTCCAGCGGACACTTCCCCACCTGATCGCCCAGGCCGCAGACGGCCCCCTCGACCCGGCCCAGTGCAGGCTCCCGGCCCCCTTCGACGGCCCGGACACCGCCCCGGGAAGAGGCCGGACGGGCCGTTCCTGCGGAGCCCGCCTGGAGCGGCGCGACCCTGCTGGACCGATTCGTCCCAGCACCAGCATGGTCAAGACGCAGCAGGACCTGCTCGACCTCCTCGGCCCCGGCCGACCCGCCGAGGAGTCCTCCTTCCGGTTCACCGACCTGCGCGTGATCACCTCATTGCTCTGCACCACCTGGCCCAACAGCCGGGACATGGTCGATTCCCGGACCCGTGAGGCAGTCGACGAACACGTCCAGGCACTCGGAACGGGCGGGAAGCAGGCACTCGACAGGCCACCCAGGGACTCGATCGCGGCAGGCGGCCTGCTGACCGCCGCGTCGGCCCTGCTCGATGCCCCCGACCTCGACGAAGTACTGGCCCGCCACACGCGGAAGGCATGGGACGGGAGCCGCAGCAGAACCCCCTGGACGCAGGTCTTCGACCGACACCGGGCCTCGTGCTCGGAGAGGATGCGGCAGGCCGCCGCACCGAGCACCCGCTCCTACCGGCGCACCAGCCCTCGCGGGACCAGAGTCCCTGACCGCACCGACGGCTACCGCCCCGAAAATGTGCCGCGCGCTTGGAACGGGACTGGTTCGACAAGCACCTCGCGCCGCTTGAGCCCGGCCCCTACGCCAAGTCCATGCGCCGACTCGGAGCCGTCCTCCTCGTCCAGTGGGCAGCCGGCGGAGCCATGGGCGACGCGGCCGACTACCTCGGCATCAACCCCAAAGGGGGCCAATACAGCACGACAGCTGGGCTCCACCGGTGGATGCACGACCACGGGCCGACGGATTTCATCAGGGCCCTGCGCAACCTGGCCGTCGACCTGGACGCCATCGCCATCCCGATCAACTACCGCAGACGCCGCGAAGCACTCCACAACTGGGCTCTGACCCGCGACACATGGCAAGAGATTACCAGCCGCCTACCGCCTGTCCCAGGTCACATCCAGCCCAACTTGGACGACCGAAAGCGCCAAGAGGCATCCGCGTTCGTCTGGGCAGAGGTCACACTCGGCGAGCCGCTCTTCGCGCCCCGGCTGGTCGAGGCAGAACAACCCGAAGAACTCCGGAGAGTATGGCTCAGCCAGCGCAGCAGCACCTGGGCCAAACTCGCCCGTCCAGGCAGGATTCATCACTTCACGGCACTACGCGGGCTCCTGCTCCAGCACGCCGAGCGCCTCATCCGAATGATCGACAGCGGTCAGACCGCCTCCTGGTCCAGCTGCGGATAGCCGATCTCGGAGATGTCCTGGGCCAGGTCCGCCAAGCTGACCTCCGGGTTCAGCAACGATACGAGTTCCTGGTCCAGTGGTCGCAACGCATAGACCTGGCTCACCGCCCCCAGGTCGATGGAGACCTCGTAGTAGTCCTCTGCGAAGCGCTGGAAGGCTTCCGGGGACCGGTCGACCAGGAGGTGGAACAGGCTCGTCGCCCCGTCAGGATCGACAGCGCCCTCGGGGAAGTCGATCGTCCCGTGGTGCCACCGTTCATCTGTCGGTCCCCGCCACAAGGAGGCCGTCACGACGGGCACCCCTTCCTCATCGGTGAACGCCGGCTCTTCGACGAAGGCTCTGAAGGGCTCGGGAACTTCGTCGACCACACCAGGCCAGGGCTCGCCATCGTTGCCGAAGGGGCTCATCGGCGATTCGTGGTCGAAGCCGCGCACATAGGCCCCGGCCGCCGAGAAAACGATCGAGTACTCGTCTCCCGACCCGTTGCGCATCGAGGCCACTTCCTCGCCGTCCGCCCAACCGGCGTTGAAGGAGTAGTACCGGCCTTCCCAGTCCGGGCTCAGGATCGCATCGAGCATCGCCAGCGAACGGCACAGGTCTCGCAGGTCGGCGATGGCGGGGAGCTGGCGGGCCACGTCATAGACAGTCACGGGTTCATCCAACCCGATGCCACCGACACCCCGACCCGCCAGGGGCGTCGTGAGCCACTCGGTTCCAACATGCGTGGCCAGGTTCCAACTATCGTGTCCCGGCTCAGTCGACGACCCAAGGAAGCAGCTGGTCAGGGCAGGGTGCGCAGCATGGTCGCGTAGAGGGGGGAGTCGGGGAACGGCTGCTGATCGCCGATGTTGTGGTAGCCCCAGGTCTCGTACAGGGCTTTGACCTTGGCGTGGGTGGGGTCGACCAGAAGCGTGACGCGCTCTTCGGGTCGGCCGTGCAGGAGCTCTTCGTGGATGCGGTGTGCGAGGCCGGTGCCGCGCCAGGCGGAGCGCACCATGATCTCGAAGAGGGCCAGGGTGCGCTGTCCGTTCTCGTGGGTCTCGTCCTCGGGCAGGGGGTTGAGCATGTGGTTCCACCAGCCGGTGCGCTCGGGCAGCGGGGAGGCGTAGGCGTAGCCCGCGGCCTCGCCCCCGTCGTAGGCGACGACGGCTTCCCAGCGGGGGCGGGAGGCGTGTCCGGCCAGGCGGTCCTCGAAGCGTTCGATGGAGAAGAACGGGTCGGCTTCCATCTCTTTCGCGTAGACCTCGCCGTACAGGGAGACCAGGGTCGGACGGATCGCGTCGAGCTGGTCGCGGTTGTAGCGGATGAGCTCGGCGGTGGTCGGGCTGCTGGTCACGTGGTGGCTCCTCGGGGACGGGGGCGAACGGTCTGGGTGCGTTCGATCCACTCGCGGGTGACCGCGGTGTCGGGGGCGCGCATGGTCAGGGCGGAGGTGAACTTGCCCAGCAGGTGAGGGACCCGGCCGGTGGCGGCGCCGGCGGGAGGGACGACCTGGTGGGCGGTGGCGACGGCCTGTTCGATGTCGCCCTGCCGGAGCTGGGCGAGGGCGGCCTGTGCGGTGTAGTAGGCCCGGTTGCGGTGCTGGTCGGGGCGGAGCGCGGCGAGTGCGCGGTGGGTGTGGAACTCGGCCCGCTCGACGTCATCCAGACGCAGCAGAGTGGCTCCGGCCAGCCCGTGGAGTTCGCCCTCGGTGTAGAAGTCCATGCTGGCCGGGCGGTTCGCGCCGGGGTCGGCGTGCGCGAAGGAGGCGGCGGCCCGGTCCAGTGCCCGCAGCGCGCGGGGGCGGTCACCCGCGTCGGCGGCGGACAGGGCGAGCCGGGAGTGGGACAGGGAGGCGTACAGCGGGTCGGCGCGGTGCACCCGGGTGTTGGTGGCTGCCTCGGCGGCGGCGACGGAGTCGGTGTAGCGGCCGCGCTGCGAGGCGAGCATGGCGGCGTAGCGCCATGCCTGGTGCTGGACCTGCGCGTCGCCGGACAGACCGGCCAGCGTGATGGCCTCCTCCAGGTGCCGCTGGGCGTCGTCGAAGTGGCGGGCATCGACGGCGGCCCACATCGCGGCCGCCGTGAAGGAAGCGGCCAGCGAGTAGAGGTGGCCGCGCACCCGCTGCGTGGCGCTCCCGTTGCGCTGGAGCCCAAGCGTCCGGGTGGCAAGGGCCTTTGCCCTGTTCTCCAGCTCTGCGCCGCCGCCGGTGGTGTCGTCCATGAGCCACAGCGCGGTGAGTTCACAGCGGAGGTCCTTCACCTCGGTGAATCCGACGGTGGGACGGGCGGCAGCCATGGGTGCACCGACGGCGAGGACGGTCCCGGTGGCGGCGGTGACGAACGTGCGGCGTTTCACGGGCTCCTCCTGCGACGGGGCGCGGCGGTTGGGGACGAACCCCAGGTTGGTGGGGGAGCGTCCGGTGATCGCTGCCAGGGCGAGACGCTGTGGCTCCCGGGGCCACCGGTTCTCGCCGGAGAGCCAGCGGAACACGGTGCGTTCACTGGTCTTTCCTACCCGCCCGGTGATCTGCCTCGTGGTGGTGTTGACCAGCTCGGTGAGGTCGGGGACCTCGACCTTGTTCGCGGCCATCCACGTGGCGAGCGCCCGGTTCTTACTCCGCGCCATACCGTCACGGTAGGGCGGCAGGCCGATCACGGAAAGTAAAGGCCGGGTCAATTCGTCAGCCGCTCCGCGAGTGGCCATGCGGCTCTTCGTCATGGCCAACTGGCCGGTATCGGCGGTTACTTACTGCGTACGGCGTGCGGGCCCCATGCGGCCCCGCCGCACCGTCTTGCGGAAGGACCGCCCTCATGGCGACCACTGAGCAGCACAACCGACCCACGGTCACCGACATGGCCCGGGACGTACAGCTCGCCGAGGCCCTGGCCGGGTGGCCCGGTGACCAGCGGGCCCAGGCGTGCCGGGAGCGGCTGAGGGGGTACATCCAGCTGCTCGCCGACCCGGCCGAGACGCAGGTGCGCCACATGGCGACGTCTCGGGCCCGCGACGTCGCCGAGCAGTCGATCCGCTACGCCAGCCGTCTTCACGCCGACGGCTGGCACGGCGACCCCGGCGCCCAACTCGCGCTGCTCGCGGGGTCGGTCCGCCATCTCATGCAGTACGCCCGAACGCCCTGCTGAGACACCTGCGCCGGGGCGGCCCCACCCTCCGGCGCAGGTCCGATGCCCCCTGCCGGGGCCCCTCACCCATTCCTGTAGCGGCACGCTGAGCCGGTGTGCCGGAGAGGAGCGCGATCGTGCCGCAGACCATGACGCCGATCCCGGCGACCATCCTGTTCTCGCATGCGGACCAGCAGATCCGCCGATCAGCCGGCGCCCTGTGGCCGGGCGCCCGGATAGACCTGGGGACGCACATCCCGTCGGTCACCGGCTACGTGCGGATCATCGACGTCGACGGCGCCCCGCTGTTCGCCAAGTACTCACTGCTCGGCTTGTCGCTGGTGTCGGTGCTGCGCGGCACCTGCGGCTCCTGGGCGGCAGTCCAGCGGGCCCAGGACGCCTACGTCTGCTCCCCCACCGCGCTGCTGGGACGGGAGGCGGGGCAACTGCGCCTGCTGCGCCGGGCGGGCCTGAAAACACCGCACGTGGCCGGGCTCGCCACCGGAGTCCTCTTCACCACCCCGGTGGCCGGGCCGACCCTCGGCGACCTGGTCGCCAAGGAACCCGAACGCACGGACGCCCTGATCACCAGCATGCTGCGTGTCCTGCGCGAAGGCCTGCGCCGGATCAACACCACCGAAGCCGAGGCCGTGGCCATCGGCGAGCGGTCGATCCCGGCGACGTTCACCCGCAAGTTCAACGGCATCAGCGGGGCGACGTACTTGCGCCAGGCCGGTCCGCACTGCTCGGTACTGACCGCCATCGTCGGCCACCTCCAGCGCATGCGCCTGGCCCCGGTGACCGGTGCCCGGCCGCTCGTGTACGGCGATCTCAAGCCCGACCACGTCGTGTACGTCAACGGCCCCGACTGTGCCCCTGTCTTCCTTGACCCCGGCATGGGGCGCGGCCGCCCGCAGGCCGACCACGCGAAACTCCTCTCGCGTCTGATCCTGTCCCTGTTCGCGAACCCGCCCGTCCCGGCCGCCGTGCACGCCGTCACCACCGGGCTCGGGGCCGTGGCGGAGCACTCCGTGGCCGGGCTCGGGAAGACGCAGCGGTCGGCGTGGCTGCGGGAGCTGGTGCTGCTGTGGCTGATGGACACCGTCAACATCGTCTCCACCTACCTGACCTGCCCGGTGGTGCTGCCCATGCCGCCCCAGGCCGTGGCCATCACCAAGAGGGCCGCCTCACTGCTGGGTCTCCTCGACGCCGTGAGCGCGGACCTGGCTACGCGCGACCCGCGCACCGTCTGGGCCCTGGCGCTCAGCCGCCTCTCGAAAGGTGTCGCGCGATGACCGGCCATACGGTGGGAATCGTCGGAGCCGGCGCCGTCGGCCAGACTGTCGGCGCCCTTTTGGTCACGGCGCCCTGGTGCACCGGCGTGAACGTCCTCTCCCGCACGACGCCGACGGCCGCGGGCCTGGCCTGCGATCTGGAAGACCTGGCCGCGGTGACCGGCGCCCCGGCCTGGGTGAGCCACGCCCGCGACCCGGGCGAACTCGCCGCCTGTGACGCTGTGGTCATCTGCCCGCGCGCCCTCTTCACCAACAGCGCCCGCACCGACGTCCGCATGGCCGGGCTGGCCGCGAACGCCCCCGTGATCGCACGTCTGGCGAGGGACCTGGAGGGCTATCGCGGGGTGGTGACCGTGGTGACCAACCCCGTCGACGTCATGACCCGCCTGTTCGCCGAGGTCGCGGGCGCGGATCGCGTGTTCGGGATCGGCTCCCACACCGACACCGCCCGCTACCGCATCGCGCTCGCACACCGGCTCCGCGTACCGCTGGCAGCCGTCGGCGCCCATGTGGTCGGTGAGCACGGCGACAGCGCGGTGCCCTGCGACACCACGCTCAACGGCCATGCCCTGGACCTCATCCCGGACGGGACGGTGGCCGATGCCAAAAGCAGGCCCGCGCTCATCAACGCGGGGATCGGCCGCACACGCTGCGGGCCGGCCGGAGCCGTCCTCGCCGCACTCACCCACGCCCTCGGCCTCACCGACGGCACCCTCGAACTCTGCACCCGCCACCGCGGCGCCTGGATCGGCGTCCCGGTGCGGTTCACCGCCGGGCAACCGACCGTAGTCCTGCCCCGGCTGACGCCCGACCAGGACACCGCCCTGGCGGCGGCCGCTGCCAAACTCGACATCGCGTACCGGGCCGCCGCCCCGTACCTGCCCCGAAGGACAGCATCGTGACCCTCCCTCAGCAATACGGCACCCACATCCAGACCAGCACGTGCGCGGTCACCGTCGCCTCCTACAGTGAGCCCGTCGCCGCCTGGGCTCGGCAGTACTTCGGGCAGTGGTGGCACGCCACCCCCGAGGACGCCCCGTACGGCTGGAGTCTCGTGGAGGCCGACGTCGACCCGGCCGAGGTCGCAGCGATCACACAGGAAGTCCTCGACTACCAGCACCAGGAGACCACCTATGCGAACACGCCGATGCTTCACCGGCGCACTCCGGGCCGGACCATCCTGGCGGCACAGCCCGGCGACCAGCTCGCCTACCGCTACGACCACGGGGTTGGAGTGCTGCGGATCGTCGGCACGGAACAGACGGCCGTTGCCCTCGCGGCCGCCCGTCTCGCCCGCGAAGTGATCCGGGGAAAGCTACTGCTGGACGGCTGGTCGATCCTCCACGCCTCGGCCGTCACCAACGCCGACGGAGAGACCATCTTGACGCTCGGGCCCAAGGGAGCAGGCAAGACCACGGTCGGCCTCCTCCTGGCCCGCCAGGGATGGCGGCTGCTAGCCAACGACCGGGTGTTCGTGAAGCCCGACGCGGACGGCGTACGCGTCCTGCCCTGGCCGTCAGCGGCCGCCATCGGCTTCGGACTGCTCGACGCCCTCGGCCTGTACGACCCGGTCGCCGACCGGGTCAAGGCAGGTGAGGAACTGCACCCTACGCAGGCCCAGGCGGTGACCGATGCCTTGCTGACCAGCTCCCGCACCCCGATCCGCAACGCGAAGGGCAAGGAGCTGAAGCCCCAGTTCCACCCGCACCAGCTCGCCGACTGGCTCGGCCTCACCCTCGCCACCGAGGGCCGCGCCGCCCGACTTCTGTTCCCCACCGTCATCCCGGACGCGGTGCCGACCGTCCTCGACGACACCCCGACGCTCACTGAAGCGGACTTCTTCACCAGCGCCACGGAAGACCGCTACCCCGACGTGTTCGACCTGCTGCCCGTCGGCGCCGGCCGGGACGCCGACCGCGTCACCGAACTGCTCGCCGGGCTCCCACACCACGCCCTGACCCTGGGCCATGACACCGACGCGAACACTGCCCTGCTCACGAAGGCGGCGGCGTTGTAACCGCCGCACAGCGAGCCCCTCACAGGCGCAGGTCCCGGCCAAGTCTTCAGCCGATGCCTGCGCCTTTCGGCATGGCAGCGTGTCTCTACTTGGGGTGTTAGATACGTACCAAAGGGGCAACGGGATGATCTTGAAGTCCTGATGCGCTTGGACTCACCTGCGGTGGCGGGCCGCGGGGTCGCGTTCGGCGACGTGTCGGGCGACCGAGTCGACGCCGGGGCGGGCGTACCGCTCCAGGGAGCGGACGGAGGCGTGGCGGGAGCGGGCCAGCAGCATCGGGGTCGAGGTGCCGCCCTCCGCGTCGTGTGTCGGGGCACTGTGACGTAGCCGGTGAAGCGTCCAGCCGTCCAGATCCTCGATGTCGTCGGGTGAGGCGAGGGGGTTGGCCAGCAGCCGGGTGTTCTCCTCGAAGATCTCCTCAGCCGAGCACGCGCCTTCGACCAGATGCGTCCGGACCGGTAGGCAGAGGTGGAGCGTCTGGCGACAACACCCTCCATGCGCGGTGGTGTTCGTTTTCGAGCAACTCCTGTGTGACATAGGCCACTTGATGAACTCGGCCTTGCGGACTATGCGGTTAGAACCGCGTCGTTTCTCCTGCTCAGTGGAGGCTTGGCGGGCTGGCGCACGAGCGTCGAAATCACGCCGTGCCCCGCTCGTGATCACTAGGTCATTTTCTTTGCCCGGTACGTTGAGTGACCTGTCCTGGTTCTCGACATTGTGGTGCTCAGAGTCCAACTGACTCTCGGTGCAGGCCTGTTGGCCGTGCCGCCCTCGATGAAGAGGTACGCCATGAGTACACGCCGGAGGCCGACGTGAACGACGACGAGGTTCTGGACGGCGTCGCACCCCAGAGCAGGCGCCGCGACGTACCGGTGCGGGAAACGCTCGATCTTCCGCTGGACTACGAGGGCTTCTACCTGGGCCACCAGGAGTTCTTCCACGCCTACGCCGAGATCCACCTCGGGTCCCGGCGGGGCGCCGAGGACGTGGTCCACCAGGTGTTCCTGGAGATCCTGGCCAGCTGGGAGGGACTCCTGCAAGAAGGCGACCTGGAGCAACGGACACTGACCGTCCTGCACCGGCACGTCTACCACCGCCTCGAACAGGAGGGCCGCAGCCCCGCCTTCGTCATCAACGGGCCCATCGCGCAGAACCTGCGGGCGGTCCGCAACGAACTGGAGATCACGGACAGCGCCAACGGCCTCTACGAGGCGATCGCCGATCTCCCCGTACGTCAGTTCAACGTGATCGTGCTGCGCCACCTGCTCGGCTACAAGACCACCCAGATCGCCCGGTTCATGGGCCTGGATGTGCGGACCGTCGACTACCACGGCCGCAAGGGCAAGGAACGCCTGCGGATACGGCTCGGCCTGCCCGCCGCCGAGACCAGGAACAGGAACGGAGCAGGCACGTGACCGCAACAATCGATGACCTGCTGGCCCAGGCGAACGTCGCGGCCTCGGCCTCGCCCGCCTTCGACGTCGGTGCGGCGCTGCACCGACTCGCCCAGGATGCGGCCCGGACCGCGCCTGCACCGGACGTGCTGCGCGCCGCCCAGGCCGGCCAGCGGCTGGCCGTGGTCGCCCGCTGGTTTCTCAACGGCCCCGGCGCCGCTCTCCACGTCGACCGCCTCGCCCAGGACCCGCCGGCCTCACCGGTGGAAGAGGACCAGCTCGACGAGGACGGCGCCGCCGTCTTCGCCAGCCTGCTGTACCTGACCGGCCATCCCGAGAGCGCGCAGTTCTGGTGGCAGCTTGCCGCCGGCGCCGGCCACCGGGGCGCCGGCTACTGCCTCCACCTGCACCACCTCGCCCTGGGAGAACAGCGTGAAGCGGCCCACTGGCGCTACCAGATCCTGCACTCGATGACCGAGACCAACGCCCTGGACGAAGACTTCCTCGGCTTCCTGGAACACGTCGCCCGCTACGTCCGCCACCACGGCTCCACCGCCAACGCCCCCACCGGGAGCCTGGAGATGGAAATCGACCGCCTGGCCGATGGCGGGACCTCCTGCATCATCGTGCGCCGTCCCGACCGGCGCCTGGCCGAGCAGTTACGCGACTTCACCCGCCGCTGAAACCCCTGCCAACAGCAGAAGAGCTCTGCTCCGACCCCCGGTTACCAGGCCTCAGGGTCAGAAGGGCTCTTCACCGATGCCTCACTGAGCAAGGACACCTGTCATGAACAATAGCGACCCACGCCTTCCCGCACTCAAACTCCCCGTACTAGTTCTCCAGTTCTTGAGCTGGAGTGCGCAGCGCCGACGGACCGCCATCAGTCTCCTGCTCCGCGGCATCTGCTACGGCCTGGGCACCAGCATCGTCAGCATCGCTTCGATATGGGTTCAGCACCGTCTGTGAGACCGCATGTACTGTGCGACCTCGAAGTCCTAGCTCAGACACCAGGGAGCAAGTAACCCGGTAGTTTTCAGGGCTTCGTGACCGCGGTCTTCTTCGGCTGGCGGGGCACGATCTTGGCCTTGTCGAGGTGTCCATACACCGTCGACCGGGGCACTCCGAACAGGCCGGCGATCTGCTGGACGGTCTTCTCACCGGCGTCGTAGAGCTGCTGGGCGAGCGTGGCCTGGGCGACGGCGAGCGTCGCCCGCCGACCCTGCCGCGGGCCCGTGCGGAGACGGGTCCGTCGTTGGCGTTCGCCACGATCAGCTTGCGCTGGAGCCCTGGCGCTACGGACAGGTGCAGCACGGCGCGGGAGAGCTGGTCGAGCCGGGTGACCTTCAACATGTCGCCCTGGCGCAGCAACTGGAGCACGAGGTCGAGCTTCGGCTGGGACGCTTTCACGCCGCTCGCGACGGGGATCGCAGCATCAGCCCGGCGGGGCTGCTGGCTCTAACGAGAGGCTTTGGTCCCTCGCTGCTCCTTAGTTCGGTCCCTCTGTAAACCCGCAGGTAGGAGCGTTTCAGTGGTGGGGGAAGAGGGTCTGAAGGGACTGAAGGGACTGAAATTTCTAGTTCCGCTCTTTATGCGTGTGCGCATACATGTACACGCGAGGTATGAGACGGAGAAGCTAGATGCGCTTCATAACTGGGAAGTTGAGTCCCTTCAGTCCCTCCTCGCTGTCGTGCAGGGTTCTGAGCTGCGGTTTCTGGGGGGACTGAAGGGCAGGGACCGAACCTCTCAACCTCCTGGTCCCTCCGGCTGGCCCCTGCCAGGGGCACCCCTCTATCGGGGGAAGCGCCCTGCTCCTGGCTGCGAGAGGGACCGAAGGGACTGAAGTTTGAATTGTTGGCGCGGCTCGCTCCGGGTCGTTGCTACGGTGCGCTAATCTCTCAATGTCATTCGGAAGTTCAGTCCCTTGAGTCCCTCGATGTGCTGACACAGGCGTTTGACCTGCATCTTTCGTTCAGGGGCCGAGAGACCCCGGCAGGTTCAGTCCCTCGTCAAGGAAGGCCGTGTGCTAGCTCCCCGCAGCGTGTCCGCACCTCACACGGCTGTTCGTACGCTCGATGTGGCCCGCTGGTGCGCCGCCCAGAGCTGGCCCGTTCATCCGCTGGCCCCGGGCCGCAAGACCCCGCCCGCGAACTGCTCCACCTGCCGGGCTGAAACGCACGCGCCGCAGAACTGCCCCTGCCACGCCCAGGGCGGCTGGTGCCACGGCTTCCACGCCGCGACCACTGACCCGGCCCGTCTGGATGCCTGGTGGGGCAGTCACCCACAGCTGGGCGTCGGAGTCGCCTGCGGCCCCGCAGGCCTGGTGATTGTCGATGTGGATGCGCACAGCGCCTCGGTGCCCGCCCGGGGCCGACTGCTGCCGGGCATCGCGATTCCCGAGCAGGTCAACCTGACCGGCCTCGCCTCCGGGTTCGACACACTTGCCCTGCTGGCCGCCTACCGCGGCCAGCCCAACCCGGCCGAGGACGGCACCACGCTGCGCGTGCGTACCCCGTCGGGCGGTCTCCACCTGTGGTACCGACTGCCGCCCGGCCATCCCGGATACCGCTCCTCCACCGGATCCAGCCCCACGGTCGCCCTGGCCTGGCAGGTCGACATCCGAGCCTCCGGCGGCTACATCGTCGCGCCCACCACCCGCACTCCTGCCGGGAGTTACGTACCGCTCGACGATGCCCGTGAGCCCTCCCCACTCCCCGCCTGGCTCGCGAGTGAACTGGACCGCACCGGCCACAGCCTCGCACCCGCGGTCAAGTCGGCCTGCCCGCGCCCGCGCCGGGAGCGCCGCGCTCCTGTCCGGGCTGTGCGCACCCTGGAGCCGCTCCTTGCCGAGGTGGCCTCGTGTGCCTCCGTTCCGCAGGGGGCCGCGTTCACGGAGAAGCTGAACCGCGCCGCCTACACCGCCGGGGGACTGGTGGCCGCCGGCCACCTCACCGAGGCGAGCGCCCTGGAACTGCTGACCGAGCAGGCCCTGCGGGCCCGGCCGGGCCAGGAGCGCCGTATTCAGTCCGTCATCGTCTCTGCTCTACAGGCCGGAATGCGCAGGCCGCTCCACCACGAAGGACGTTCATGAGCAGCGCCGAGAGCCGCTTCGACGCCGCGGCCGCCGCCCAGCAGATGCTCGACCTGGAGACCCGCGCCCCCCAGGCGACCCTGCCCGCCCAGCAGAACGCCGCCGTCCATCCCGTACAGGAGCAGCAGGTGCCGCTGGGCTGCCTGCTGCCCAGCATGCTGACCGACCGGGGCAACGCGAAGCTGTTCGCATCGTTGTACGGAGACCGGTTCCGCCATGTCGAAGGCCTCGGCTGGTATACCTGGGACACCTATCGGTGGAAGCGGACCGGCGGCGAGAAGGCCGCCTTGTGGGCGGCCGGCGACATGGCCGAGCAGATGTCCGCCAGCGACCCCACTGGCTTGTTCACCGAGCGGGAACTCGCCGCCCACCGCAAGCGCGCCATGTCCACCCAGGGCATCAAGGCGATGCTCACCCAGGCCAAGGCCTCACCCGCCCTCGCCCTGGACCCCGACGTCCTGGACGGCGACGCCTACGCGCTGTGCACCCCCGGCGGTGTCATCAACCTCCACACCGGCGAGCTCCGCAAACCCGACCCGGTCCGCGACCTGCACTCCCGCGCGACCACCGTCGCCCCCGAGGCGATGCCCACCCCGCGCTGGCACCGGTTCTTGACCGACACCTTCGGCGACGACGCCAAGGGCGCCGAGACCATCACCTTCCTGCAGCTGCTGCTGGGCTACTCCATCACCGGCGACGTCGGCGCGCAGGTCCTGCCGTTCCTGTACGGCACCGGCGCGAACGGTAAGTCCGTGCTCCTGGACGTGATGACACAGATCATCGGCGACTACGCCCAGGCCGCCCCGCCCGGCTTCCTGATGGAGAAGGGCAACTACAGCGAGCACTCCACCGAACTCACCGAACTGCACGGCCGGCGCATCGTGGTCTGCTCCGAGCTGAAGCCCAACGACAAGTTCGACGAAGCCCGCGTCAAGCTCCTCACCGGCGGCGACCGGATCACGGCGCGGCGCATGCGGCAGGACTTCTTCAGCTTCAACCCGACCCACAAGCTCTGGCTGCTCGGCAACCACCGGCCCGAAGTCGGCACCGGCGGCCACGCCTTCTGGCGCCGCATCCGCCTCATCCCGTTCGAACGCGTCGTCCCCACCGAACGTAAAATCGACAACCTGGCGGGCGAACTCGTCCACAGCGAAGGTCCCGGCATCCTGCACTGGCTCATCGAAGGCGCCCAGCGCTACCTTGCCACCCGCGACCCGCTCACCGGACCAGCCACCGTCCGCACCGCCACAGAGGCATACGCCACCACCGAAGACCACATCGGCCGCTTCCTCACCGAGGCCTGCACCACCACCCCCCGCAACGACGGCAGTGACCTGAGGGTCGAGCAGGGCCTGCTCTTCGCCACCTACACCGCCTGGTGCTCCAGCGAAGGCATCCGCCCAGCCACCGTCCGCGCCTTCGCCACCCGGGTCCGCCAGGAACTCAACCTCGCCTCCCCCTCCGAGATGATGAAGTCCAGCGGCAAGAAGTACTACCCCGGCCTCGGACTCGTCAGCGACGACCCCGCACCAGCAGGTGACTGACATGCACGCCCTGCCACCCCCGGCCCGCTCCGCCTACCATGAAGGCGGAACCCGACGCTGCGGTCACAGACCGCCGCCGGACACCTCCAAGCACCAGAAGGGACTGCGGCCATGAGCTCGCTGTTGAACGAGAGCGATCTCTGCCACGAGGCAGCAGTGGTGTGGCTGGAAGACCCCGAGAACCTCGACTACGTCCGCCAAGCCCTCGACAAACTCGCCCGCCGCCGCGGCAAGCCCCGCTACGAACGCGACGGCCGCATGGTCGGCTACACCGAACTCGACCAGAACGCCGAAGCCGACCCCGACAGCGGCCTCTACAGCCGACGCGTCTTCTTCCTCCTCCCGCACGACCGCGACACCGAACCCAACGGCGTCTACCAGGTCGGCGCCCCCGGCGAAGCCATCGACCCCCGCACCCTCCAACCCCAGCGCGTCGGCGAGAAAACCCCCCGCTCTCAGCGCGGCCCGGCCGCAGCAATAGCCGTCAGTACCTGAATCCGAACGCGCTCACCCTCGGACTGCCCTCGCTCCAGGCGTTCCGCCGAGTAGTGGCCACCGGAAGACGGGCGACGTGCCCTGGCTGTGCAGTAACCAACCTTGGCACGGGTGAGCTTGCCGGGGCGGCTCGCCGCCGAGCACGGGTACTCCTCCTCCAGCCGCGCCCGCACCTGCACGTCCTGCTGCCGGTAGCAGCGGCGGGCCGGCCGCTGCGGCGTGAAGCCGTGCCGGCGCAGCCACTTGCCCACCCCCTGCTCCGTCATCGACACCCTGCACACCAGCTTGATCAGCGCCGTCATCGAGGCGTGGGTCCACAGCACGCCACGGTGTCCGACGTCGGCCGGGGTGCAATCCCGCATGGCCTGCAGTACGGCCCCGCGCGCGGCCGCGTCCAGTAACTCACCCATCCCCGCTCGGGGTTGCCGCGCGGCGGCCAGCAGAGCCTGCCGACCGCCGACCCGAAAGGCCCGCCACCAGCTGCCCACCGACCGCTCGGACACCCCGAACACTTCAGCGGCCTGCCCGTACCGTCCGCACCCGCCCCGACTCCAGCGCCGCGACCACCCGAAGACGCAGATCCTCCTGCGCTGCGGGCACCAACCCGACGCATGTCCCCACCCTCAACACTCACACCCGAACAGCGAGCCGGAAACCCATCAGTTTCGGCTCAATATGCGTACGTGGCGACCAGCGAGAGCGGCGCCGACTGGAGCAGCCACACGTACGCTGCGAATCCAACGAGCGAGCCGAAAAAATGAGGTAGCCGAGGGCCAGCCAGGAGGCCGTGGAGAAGGCGGCCGGGCCGAATCCGCGGTGCTCGCCACGGATCAGGCCGACGACGATACCGGCGGTCCCGCCCGCGAGGGACATGGTCTTAGTGGGACCACTGTCCGGAAATTTGGGGGCCTCAGAAGGGTGAGTAACGACCCACAGGCTTCATCTTATACCATGGACCGGATCATCGCTCCCCTTGGCATAGGATCGTTGGCACTGGTCTTCGACGCCCGGCGGTTCCTCTCCAACGCCGCCAGCCCGCCACTAGGTCTCCAGGCAGTTATCCAGACCGGCTTCTAGCAGTCGCGACAACGGGATTTCGAACAGTAAGAACACCGCAGGGTCACGGCTTCTCTCTTGCTTGTTGGGCACCCTACCCCGCCGGATCCGATCGAATTTTACCCAGAGGTCAAGGGATGCGGGACCACCACTACAGGACATGGTGCATGCTGCAAAATGGAATGCCCGAACGTGTCCGTGAACTGAGGTCCCATCACGATGAGTCGGGCACGGGTAAAGATGGGCAGCAATCCGATTGCTGAGCCTTGGTACACCCGGCACCGCATGGCGGCTCCTTCTGGAAGGTTCTTTGCAGCTGGGGTCCTGAGACCGTTGATATGCTGGCTTTCGAACTCCCTCTCCTCGGCTGTACCTACGGATAAGTGTTGGGAAGTAGACCTATGATCGCGCGCCTGTTGCAGGTCCTGTGACCGTACGATTCGAAGGCTTGCGTGTCTGCTTGACGCTAGCTGAACAGCGAAGTCCATAACGTATCGATTTTCACCCAGGCTGGCCTGATCTACCACAACCTCTCCCGAATCTGGTTCAGGTAGATCCGTGAATTTGGTTACCTTGCGTATCACCACTACAGGGCACATAGACCCGCGAAGAGCACCCAGCAGTAGCGGCTTAAGCGAGAACCCAGTGGCAGCATCAGAACCTGTAGATCCCACGACCAGTATGTGTGCTGACCGGGTTTTACATATGAGGCTCTCGGGCGAAGCGTCCTCGAGTACTTCACACCTTAGATCAAGCCGGGGGTATCGGGTATTCAAGATCCCTGCAATCCCTCGTGCCATGCGCCTGGCGCGGTGAGATGATTCCGTGGCTTCTGCGGGTGACAGCGACTCCGTCGCCTGCCAACGCCAGACGCAGAAAACCCGAAGTGGTATCTTCTGCGCCGTTGCCTCCCAGGCCGCCCACTGAGCGGCTGACAGACCTTCCAAAGACCCATCTATCGCAGCTGTGATAGATCGCACCATCAGTCAGACCTCTCTAGAAAGTTAATCCAGAATCAACGCACCGGGCGTCAGCAAGCATTATCACTTGAAGTCGTCGATAAAAAAAGAGGCAATCGGCTCTGGACAGCACGGCTTGTGCTCTGCAGTTCCTTCGTGACTCAACTCGATATTCGAGCGACGGACCCAATCTTGAGTAGTATTCAACAGAATTACTTTCGAATTCAATTATTGCTCGGAATCTCAAAGAGTTCTCAACGCTAAGGATCTTCAGGGCGGCCCCTGGCTGACTGAACCTCTTTCATCCTGAGTAGCTGCAGGTGAGGAGGGTGGGACGGCGGTGACGGCGCGTCTGATGTGGTTGGTGGAGCATCGTGCTCTGCGAAGGATGCGCCAGGATTTCAGCCGGGCGAAGGCGCGTTCGCCGGGGCGCGGAGCCGGGCGTGGCCGCGGTTGTACTGCTGGTAGTGCTCGGGTTGTTCGCGGTGGTTGTAGGGGGTGCGGACGGTGGTGCCGGTGCCCTGGTAGGCGCGATCCGCGGGGACGAGGATCTGCCGGGTCAGACATCCCATGGCGTCTGATGTCAAGCGAGGTCGGGTTGGGCGTGGTGTGACCGGGCGGTCGCTTCGTCGTAACGGGTGCGGGTTTTGAGGCATCCGTGGAAGATGCCGACGAGGCGGTTGCCGACCTGACGCAGGGCCGGGCTGTAGCCGGCTTCGCGGGCTCGTTGCTTGTCGTAGTAGCGGCGGGCGCCGGGAGAGGTGTTCAGCGCGGAGAACGCCTGGAGTTGCAGTGCAGCGCCGAGGCGGTTGTTGCGGACGTAGCGGGCCTGGACGGCGCGGCTCTTGCCGGAGGCCCGGGTGATCGGGCTGGTCCCGGGGTAGTTCTTGCGGGCCTTCGCGCTGGCGTCTCGGGTGGGGTCGTCCCCGAACTCGGCTAACGAGCTCGTGCATGGTTGGTGGTGGCGCGTCAGCGTCTTGATCGTTGATCATGGTCCGTGTGGTGGGGAACCGAGCACGTGCAGCGATCATCCGAAGCCGGCGCATCACGGGCCTGACGCCCGAGGTGATCGCCGAACTCGTGGCCGAGGTCGGCCCGTTGTGGCACGAGCGACACCAGGCCGTCCTGACCGCACGGCCCCGGCGGCGAGCCGTGGGCGCCGGCGCGAAACACAAACTGGTCTTCATCGACCGCCTGTTGGCGACCCTCGTACACCTCCGCCACGGTGCGACCCACGATGTGCTGGCCTGCTGGTTCGGCGTCGACCGCTCCACCATCACGCGCGCAATCGGCGAAGTACGCCCCCTGCTGGCCCAGCGGGGCTGCACGGTCACCCCCCGACATCCGATTGCGCACGCTCGCCGAGGTCATCGAACGCCTTGGAGTGAGCGGCCCGACCGGGATCATCGACGGAACCGGGATTCGGGTCTGCCGTCCCGCCGCCGGGCGCAAGGACCGGGACAAGTTCATCTCCGGCAAAAACAAGCAGAACGCTGTGAAGTCCATGGTCGTCACGGACGCCGAGGGCCGGCTGCTGTTCTGCAGCCCGGCCGAGCCAGCCAGCTGCGCGGACATCACGCACGCCCGGAAGTTGGGCCTGGTCAAGCTCCTGGCCGACGGGTCCGCCGTGGAGATCCTGGCCGATGCTTCCCAATCTGGAAGTCAAGTGGCTTGAGTGACGGGTGGTGTGACGGTGTAGCACCGTCGGTCACGGATGAGAGCCCAGATCACATTGACGCGTCGGCGTGCGAGAGCGAGCACGGCCTGGACGTGGTGTTTGCCCTCGGCTCTCTTACGGTCGTAGAAACGGCGGGAGTTGGGATCCCAGCGGATGCTGACCATGGCGGACTGGAAGAAGACGCGCTGCAGCCGTCGGTGATACCGCCGGGGGCGATGGTGGTTGTCACTGACCTGGCCGTCCTTTGGTGCGGGTGCCACCCCGGCGAAGGTCGCGAGTCGGTCCGCAGTGGGGAAGGCATCCAAGCTGCCACCGGTCGCGGCGAGGAACTCCGCTCCGAGGAGCGGCCCGATGCCGGGCATGGAGGTGATCACCTCGGCGAGTTCGTGTTCGCGAAACCGGCCCTCGATGAGCCTGTCGGTCTCGGCGATCTTCTCGTTGAGGGCCATCACCTCCGTTGCCAGAGTGCGGACCATCTTCACGATGGCCTTCTCCCCGGTAACGGCGGTGTGCTGACGGTCGGCGGCTTCCAGTGCTCTGGCCGCGACGGACTCGGGGTGCGGACTTTGCGGTTGCGCAGCCACGTCGCAAGGCGTCGCTTGCCCGCCCGGCGGATCGCCGCGGGTGTCTGATAGCCCGTGAGCAGCACCAGAGCGCCGGTAGTGCCCATGTCGAAGGCGCGTTCCAGGGCCGGGAACATGCTGGTGAGCATGGACTTCAGCCGGTTTACGGTCCGGGTCCGGTCGGCAACCAGGTCGGAGCGGTGTTCGGTCAGCAGCCGCAGCTCGATGGCGGCCTCGTCGCCGGGGCGGATCGGTTGCAGATCGCGGCGCATGCGGGCCTGATCCGCGATCACCTTCGCATCCCGGGCATCGGTCTTGCCCACGCCTCGGTAGCTGTCGGTGGCCCGGTTAACCGCAATGCCGGGGATGTAGACGAGTTCCTGGCCGTGGTTGAGCAGCAGCTGGATCAACAGGGCAGGTTCACCGCCCGTCATGTCCATCGCCCAGGTAGCCCGGTCGCCACCGGCGATGTCCAGGACATCACCAATCAGTTCCAGCAGCTCGGGTTCGTCGTTGGCCACCCGACGCGACAGCAGCGTGTCGCCGTCAGCGTTCATGACCAGGCAGTGGTGGTGGCTCTTGCCGCAGTCGGTCCCTGCCCATATCCGGCTCATCGCGCTCCATCAGGTCGTACGTGCCTTACGTACCACGGACGACCTCGTCGGCAAGGCTCTACACAGCGACACATTCGCACTTCCCAATCAGCGGCCGAGTCGTCGTGGGGAGGCAGGCGGCCAAGCATCGAAGGCCACGAACGGCAGCCGGCTACAAGCCACACCCGCCTCCCCTGGGTGTCCCCACCCTACGAACGAGAGGACTAACCCGGTCAAAAGGTAGAGCCGGCTATCAGGGACTCGGCGCCCAGACCGGCGGGCGCGTGGTGACGCCGCCACACCGCAAGTTCAAGAAGAACCCGCCTGAATGGTATGAGGAGATGCACGAGCGCCAGCGCAAGGCGCACTCCTCACCCCGCATCCGAGTCGAGCACGGCATCGGTCATCTGAAGAACTGGCGGTCCCTCGCCCGGCATCACGGCCGCCGTGAGCACATGAGCGACACCATCCAAGCCGTCGCAGGACTGCTCTCCCACCAGCAGGCTACGACGGCCAGCCCTGCACGAACGTGAACACAACCGCCAATCCGCGGCCTCCGACGCGCCACCACCAACCATGCACGAGCTCGTTAGCACCCGGGCGCCGGTGATCTCCGTGATGCCGGGCATCGAGAGGTAGATTTCCGCGTCCGGGTGCTCAAGAAAATGAGCCTTCACCTGCCTTTCGAGCTCGGCTATCTGCTCGTTGAGACTGATCAGAAGGCGTGCGTGGGCTGTTGTGGCGGCCGCATAGGCGGCGGTGACGGTCTCGGGCAGGCCGAGGTGTTCCTCCCGCAGCTCGGTCTGGATCGTGGCGGCTTTCTGGGGCCGGCTGTGCCGGCGGTGGCGGGCCAGAATGGCGGTGATCTGGGTGCGGGTCAGCTTCGCCGCTGCCTGGGGTGTCGTGGCTTTGGTGAGGAGTTCCAGCGCGTCGGTGCTGGTCAGTGTCAGGTCGGCGTAGGCGTTCAGGGCGGCGGGGAAGTATTCGCGCAGTGAACCTCTTTCATCCTGTGCCTGAGGAGTGAAAGAGCCTGGTCAGAGGGGTGGGTGACATGGCAGAGCCCCTCGTCGTTGGGGTGGTGACATCACTCAACACACCAGCGGCCGGGGCAATGCCGCGAAGTTAAGGTTTTCCGTCGCAGGTCAACCCGCTTTCAGTGGTTTTGGTGCGTCGGGCAGGAGGGTGTAGGCCCCTCTGCGAGTTCTGGCGAGTCGCCCGTTCTGTGCCCAGCGGCTCAGTTGGGTGGCGAAGACGTTGGGGTTGGTAATGCCAAGTGCTGGCGCGATCTCCCTGGCGGTCCAGGAGCGTTCCGGTGCGGATTGCAGGACAGCGAGAGTGCCTTCGAACCGGGAAAGGGCTGGGTCGATACGGGGAGGCGGCGGCGGAGACAGGGCGGCCAGATCCTCGATCAAGGTGTAAGTGCCTCTGCCGATCTTTGCGATGTGTCCCTGGCTGGCCCAGCGGGACAGCAGGACACGGAAGCTGTTGACGTTCCTCACGGCCAGGGTGTGCGCGAGTTCGGTGGCGTTCCAGCAACGCCCGGGGTGGGAGTTCAGGAACCCCATGGTGCGGTCGATGAGAGGTGGCAGCTGTGGAGCGGGCGGGAGCGATGCAGGGGGCGGGAGCGGGTGGCGGCGGGAGACGAAGGCAGGTGTGGTCGGTTGGGCGGCGTGGACGCTGATGCTGATGGAGGCAATATTCGTGCTGTTCAGGGGGCGGCCGTCGTCGACTTTGGCGTAGCGCGGCACGGGAGATTTGACCTTGCGGGAGCTGATTCGCGGGCGGCGGGCGGGCAGGAGATTGGCCAGGACGGCCTGGCCGATCCGACCGACGAGACCGGCGTCATCGTCGAGGACGCCGTGGGCGGCCACGACCTGGTCGCGGGCCGCTTCCAGGGCGATGGAGAAGCTGGCCCGGTCCAGGTCGGTGCCGGGCACGGACTCGATGGCGTCGACCATGACGGTGCGCAGGAGTTGGTAGAGGGTGAGCTGGGCCCACAGTTCCTGTTCGACACCGCTCGGGTCTGTGGAGCGCAGCACCCTGCCTTGCATCAGCGTGTGGCGCAGGGCGTAGTAGGCGGACTCGATCTCCCAGCGCTCGTGATACAGGCGGACAAGGGCTTCGGAGGGGTCTTGTTCGGGGTCCAGCAGGGTGGTCACCAGCCGGTATCCGTCGTGCATGCGGGTGCCGTCGGTGCAGGTCGCGGTGACGTCGGCCTCGATGATCCGCACCTGCACCGAGCAGATACTGGACAGGTAGGACCCGTCGGGCAGCCGCTGGGTGGTGGGCAGGCGGCGCTTGGAGGTGAGGCGGACCAGGAACTGGGCGCCGGTGCCGGCGAACTGGGCCAGCAGTTTGCCGTTGTCGAAGCCGCGGTCGGCCAGCACCAGCGTCTCCGGGCCGAGCAGGTGCATCAGCTGCCGCGCGTAGTGGGCCTCTCCGTGGGACTTGGGGCCGAACGCCGCTCCGAGCAGGCCGCGGCTGCCCGTCTCCACCAGCGCCATCAGCCGCAGCGTGGGATAGCCCGCCCAGCCCAGATGGACCCTTGCTCGGCCGAACCAGCCGCGGTTGCGTTCCGCGTCGGGCACCTTGATCGAGCTGCAGCCGTCGAAGGCCACAGTGCGCCAGTACCGGTAGCGTGCTCCGGGCGTACGTGGCTGTGCCAGCGGCCCGGCCACCACCTCGAAAAGCGCCTTCAGCGGAACCGATCCCAGACGGCGCCGCAGGTCACGCAGCGCCTTTTCCGAGGGAACCGCGACAGGCAGTCCTGCCAGACCAGCGACCAGCTTGTCCCAGACCTTCGCGTAGCCCAGGTGTGGGAACAGACTGAGCGCGAGCAGGAAATACACGCCCACCCGGGAGGGCAGGACCCGTAACCGGCGCTGGACGGCCCCGGTCTCCGTCAACACAGCGTCGACCAGCTCGAAGGGAAGGTACTTGGTCAACTCGCCCAGATGGCCAGGAGCGAAGATGCCCTGGGCGACGGTCAGCGTTCGCATGAGCGTGCTGGTGGCAGACTTGCAGAGCAACGGGACCTCGGCGCTCGGACTGATCTTGGCGGATCACTCCTGGCTACCAGAGGTCCCGCTGCACCGCCCGGCTCAACCAGCAATATCAGCAACCTACTTGACGTGGGCCGGCTCCCCCTTAACTTCGCGGTATTGGCGGCCGGGGGGCTCTGTTGGTTCCGTATCCTGCCATGCTCGATGTGCCGTACGAGCTGGTTGAACATGTCTCATGGCTGCTGTACGCGCGGAGACGTGAACTGGGCTCACGGTGGCGGAAGTTGAGCTGCTTCAAGCAGGCCCTGCTCACGCTGGCCCACCTTCGGAAGAATGAGACGTTCGCACAGGTGGGCGCCGGGTTCGGAGTGTCTGAGGCAACCGCGTGGCGGTACGTCGACGAGACACTCGAGGTCCTGACGGCATGGGCGCCAGGGATCCACGAGGCCCGCGTAGGCCTGGGTGAAGGCGACTTCGTCGTTGTTGACGGCACCCTGATCCCCACCGACCGGATCCGTGCGGACGAGCCGTACTACTCGCAGAAGCACCGGAAGCACGGCATGAACGTGCAGGTCATCGCAAGGCCGGACGGCACACCCCTGTGGTTCTCCCGGGCGCTGCCGGGCCGGACCCATGACCTGACGGCGGCCCGTGCCCACGGCATCGTCCAGGCCTGCCTAATGGGACGTATCGGGTCGTAGAGACTTGATGTTGTAGCCGCCAGCAGGTGAGCACTTTCTCTGCCGGAGCCTTTGAGCTCTGGGGTCAGA
>NZ_JBIWHT010000042.1:0-36856 GCF_044764265.1 Streptomyces sp. NPDC094147
CATGGAGCGGGGCCGAGCCGCCCTTGCCGTCGGCCGGGCTCGCGGCCCCCTTGGTCCCGCTCGTCCCCGACGAGGTGGAGCAGGCGCTCAGCGCGGCGAGCGCCGTGATGACGGCCAGGCTCCCGGCGACAGCGCGGACGCGGGCATGGCTGGATATGGAGGTACGCATGGCGGGGGTTCTCCTCGGCGCGGGGGCCGGACCCTGCGGACAGGCAGGCCCGGCAGAGCGGGACACCCGCCAAGCTAGATGGAAACGATTGTCACAACCATACTTCGGGAGCCGTAGATGAAAATCATTGCCAACACTTGACCGCACCTTGCCCGGAAGCGCCGACCGGGCGCGGCCTCACAAAAGCCCCCCCCCCGTTGATAACGGCATCCATTTTCATCTAACGTGTCCCTCGTATCGACGATGGAGGTCCCGTTCCCATGGCCGTTCCCAAGCGGAAGATGTCCCGCTCCAATACCCGCCACCGCCGCGCCCAGTGGAAGGCGACCACCCCGCAGCTGGTGCCCATCACCGTCGACGGCTCCGTGTACCGGGTGCCGCAGCGGCTCGTGAAGGCGTACGAACGCGGCCTGATCCACCCGGAGGACTGACGATGACGACAGGCTCGGCTGCCGGTCCCCGGCTTCCGGTGACAGTCCTCTCCGGCTTCCTCGGAGCGGGCAAGACGACACTGCTCAATCACGTCCTGGGCAATCGCGACGGACTGCGCGTCGCCGTGATCGTCAACGACATGAGCGAGGTCAACATCGACGCCACCCTCGTGCGTGACGGCGGGGCCGCTCTGTCACGGACCGAGGAGCGGCTGGTCGAGATGACCAACGGGTGCATCTGCTGCACCCTGCGCGACGACCTTCTGGTGGAGGTCGACCGGCTGGCCCGCGAGGGCCGCTTCGACTACCTCCTCATCGAGTCGAGCGGGATCTCGGAGCCGATGCCGGTGGCCGCCACGTTCGCCTTCCCCCGCGACGACGGCGCCATGCTGGGAGATCTGGCGCGGCTCGACACGATGGTGACGGTCGTGGACGCGGCCAACTTCCTGCCCGAACTGGCAGGCGGCGACGGCCTCGTGGAGCGCGGCCTCGACCAGTACGAGGACGACGAACGGACGGTGAGCGATCTCCTGATGGACCAGATCGAGTTCGCCGACGTCCTCGTGGTCAACAAGCTCGACCTGGTCACGGACGCCGACGCGGCCCGGCTGACGGCCGCGCTCGCGCGGCTCAACCCGGCCGCCCGTATCGTGCCGGCGGAACACGGCCGCGTGGACCCCGCGGACATCCTCGGCACCGGCCTCTTCGACCTGGAGCGCGCCCAGCAGGCGCCCGGCTGGGTCATGGAGCTCAACGGCGACCACATTCCGGAGACCGAGGAGTACGGCATTTCCTCCACCGTCTTCCGCGCCGAGCAGCCGTTCCATCCGGAACGGCTGTGGGAGTTCGTGACCGAGGGCCTCGACGGCGGAGCGTACGGCCAGGTCCTGCGGTCCAAGGGCTTCTTCTGGCTGGCCGGCCGCGACCGGGTGACGGGGCTGTGGTCGCAGGCCGGAAGCGTCGCCCGCTTCGAGCCCTCCGGCACCCGAGAGCCCGGCGGGCAGGCGCAGGAACTGGTCTTCATCGGAACGGAGCTACGTGCCGAGGCCCTTCAACAGGACCTGACCGCCTGCCTCGTGGACCCGGACGAGAGAGGTCCGTGGCCCGACCCGTTCCCCATCTGGGACGTCTACGACACGGACGACGCCTGCGAGCACGAGCACGAACCGACACCTGTGGCGGAGTACGCCTGACTGGGCACTCTGCGGTAACGGACAGGCTCGCCGGTTCGAGCCGGACCTGCCCACCGTGGGCGGCCTCTCCGTCCTCACCTCTCTGGACGAACACGTCGCTCCGAGTGAGATCACGGCCCACATACGGTGGAGTGGTACGGATCCAGCGATGCCCGGGGATTGGCGTCCAAGGGTGCAGGCACCGGAGCCGTACACGCACTCCACCCTGCCGCCGGCAGTGCTGCGCGCACTGCCGGCGGCGCATCAGGAGACACCCAACGGCACCAAAAGAGCTGGTCACCTGTGGTTACAGTTCTGGTTGCGTCCCTCTCTGTACAGCTCTGTCCAGATGCCCTGCCCATCCCCACTGCACCGCAGGTCAGAACGCCCCCGCGCACCCCAGAACCCCAAGACGAAGACTTGGAAAGCGTTTTGGGCGCAACACCTCACGAGTTCGAATCTCGTGTCCTCCGCCGGCTCAGAGGGCCGGAGCGCATCGGCGGACCGGCCCTCTGGCTTTCGCGCGTCTTTGGGGTTTCCTTCCGTCGAGGCGGCTTGATCCGCTCCGGGGGCGCGGGTCGGCCGTACGCGTGACCTTCGGCCCACCGCGGTTGCACGGGCCGGGCGTGCAGTGCCTCAATGGCCCCGGCAGCGACCGCCGCCTGTCGGTAAGGAGACCGGGCATGCCACGGGTCGGAGTGAACGGCGTCGAACTCTTCTACGAGGTGGGCGGGGACGGCGACCCGCTGGTCCTGGTGCACGGCTCGTGGGGCGACCACGGCAACTGGGCCCCAGTCCTTCATGCCCTCGCGCTGAGATTCCGGGTGCTCGTCTACGACCGGCGGGGACACAGTCTGAGCGAACGTCCGCCGGGGCAGGGATCCCGGTTCGAGGACGAGGAAGACCTGGCCGCGCTGATCGAGACCCTCGGGTTCGCGCCGGCGTACGTCGCGGGCAACTCCTTCGGTGCCTCGACCGCGCTCGGTCTGGCGGCCCGGCGTCCGGAACTCTTCCGGGGCCTCATCGCCCACGAGCCCCCGCTCATGGGCATCGTCGCCGATGCCCCCGAGCTGCTGCCGCTGATGGCGGCCACCGGAGAGAAGATCGAATCCGTTCTCGCCCATCTGAGGGCAGACCAACTCCTCGCCGGAGCACGCCAGTTCGTGGAAGAGGTCGCCCTGGGGCCTGGCGTCTGGGACCAACTGCCGGAACAGCTCCGCGAGACGTTCATCGTCAACGCCCCCACCTTCATGGACGAGCAGGCCGACCCGGAGTGGGCGAATCTCGACCTCGGCCGTCTCTCCCGCTACACCGGGCCTGCCCTGCTGACGAAGGGAACGGAGAGCCCACCGTGGTTCGCCACGATCATCGCGCGGCTCTCCGGGGCCCTGCCCGAGGCGGAGACGTACACCTTCGGGGGAGCCGGGCACATCCCCCACGCCAGCCACCCAGACGCCTACGCGAGGCGTGTGACCAGTTTCATCGAAGGAAGCAACCGGCCTTCATAGTTGCTGCGGGCCAGCCAACCAAGCAGAGGGGCACTCCGCGAGCCCCCTCCCCGACACCGGAGACGCATCGACGCCCGTCTTCAGGGACGTCGCCAGACGCGCCCTCGTTGCAGTTCTGGTCGCATTCGCCCTAGTCCAGCGCCGCCCGAAGCCCGGCAGGCAGACCACTTCGCCACAGATCAGGACGCCTCCGGCCACCCGCGGACGGCCGGACGAACAGTTGGGAACCGTGTTTGGGCCCGCCAGGGAGATCACCCCTGAAAATGCCCGCCCCACAGGGAGCACGGCGGGGATCTCGAAGGACACCGCCATGGCCCGCATCGCCTTCCCCACCTGCCATTGGCAGCCGCGTGCCACTACGTGCCGTCCAAGGCGGTAAAAAGCGGTCAGCGCAGGCCCCGCCCGATCAGCCGCGAACCACCCCCATCACTGGTGCTTCCGCTGATCAGAGGCCACATCAGCCCATCAAGCCCCACGCGATCCTTCGGGACAAGCTGTCTTGGCCGGCTGCCTGTACCAACGAACTCCGTTGCTCTACGCCGGAAACCCGTCAACTCCCCATGCGTGACCTGCGAAAACGTTAACTACGCGGCCTTGGGGTAAATCCACCGGACGCCCCGAAAGCTTCGCCGAACGCAATCGGCTCAAAGCTCACAAACCATTAAGAAACAAGCTCAGTCCTGCAGGGTGAACGCCGTGGACAAGACCTTCAGGGCCACGGTGGGATGGAAAAGCACGACGGGGGAAGCCACCATGTTCACCACCCGCACGAACCTCGACCAGACGGCCGCGTCCTTCACCGCGACACGGAAGAGCCTCGTGTTGTACCAGTGCGCGACCCTCGCCCCAAGGGGCTGACGGTCCGGATTCCACATCAGGTCCGAATTGGTGGACAGCGTCCACGGGCCGAGCAGCAATCGCCCCACCCGCTTCTGGTATCCGCTGGCCAGCCCGTCCAGCTGCTTCCCGGACTCGCTGCGGCGGGCCAGCGTCCGGTGCAGCAATTCCGCCTCCATCGCAGCCACGGTCAGCCCCTGGCCGTAGACGGGGTTGAAGACGCAGACCGCGTCCCCGACGGCGATCAGCCGGTCTGGCCAGTTCTTGACGGCGTGATAGGGCCGCCACTGGTTGTCGACGTTGGTGTAGCGATAGGTAGGCTCCTGGACCGTACGGCGTTCGATCTGCTGGGCCAGGCGCGGGTTGTCCAGGCTCTCCGCAAACCGCAGGTAGCCCGTGTCGTCGGTCGGCGGCTGGTCCTGGAAGCCGAACAGTGAGCACGTCCACCGGTTGCGCTCCACGGCCAGCAGGACCCCGGCCCGGGGCACACGGGGTGCGAACAGCATCTGGTAGGCGACGTAGAAGTCCGGGTGGCTCGGGTGGCCATCTTCGGGCCGGTCGAAGTTCATCGACGTGTAGGTGACCTTCGCCTTCACGATCCGCTTCGCGGGAACCGTGACACCGGCCGCGCCCAGCCAGTCCTCCAGTGAGCTGGACCGTCCGGAAGCGTCGACGACCAGATCGGCGGCCAGGTCGATCGGTTCCGCGCCCGGCTGTCGGCACGTCACACCGATCACCCGCCCCGAGGCGTCCCGGGTCAGGCCTGAGCACTGTGTGTCGGCCAACAGCGTGACCTGGGCAAGCGCAAGCACCTTGCGGCGCAGCCGGCGCTCCAGCTCGTCGCGGGTGAAGGTCTGGATCTGCACCCCCGTCCGTCCCCGGGGTGCCAGTCCGGTCGGCAGCAGGAAGTCGATCCCCTGCCCGTAGTCGAACACCGGCGCACCGGCTTCCTGCAGCTCCTCTCGCAGCCCCGGAAACAGCCGCTGCAGGATCTCGCCGCCTTTGGCGAGCATCGCATGCGCGTGATAACCCTGCGGCGCACCCGGATGGGCGCCGGTGTCCTCGTCCACGGCATCCCGCTCGACGAGGATGACTTCCGCGAAGAAATCGGCCAGCACCCGAGCGGTCACCAGCCCCGCGTAACTCCCGCCGATGACAACGGCCTTGCCCCAGGGGCGGTTCGTCTTCATGTCGTCTCCCACGCTTGCTGGTGCAGGGCGAATCACACGGATCAACGATGGCATCGATCACTGCGACACGGCCGGTCAAGGTTGTCACCGGCGAGATCACCGAGCCGCAAAGCCGCCTCCGGCGGCCGGGTGACTGTGGTGATCGGAGGTCCGTGCGGATATGGTGGACGCGCCTGGGGGCGTGTCCGGACAGCCAAGCCACCCGCGGTTGGAAACGTCTCGACTGGCAGGAGCCCCTGGTCCGTCCCACCCTCCCAGCGATGCCGGCATGAAGGGGATAGGCTCTGGACGGTCCCGTGCCGCAGCCGGTACGGAAAACGGGGCTGGACCGGCCGGTGATGCTCGTGCGCTCCGAGCAGCCCGAGATCGCCCGTCGGTGGACGCCACCTGAAAGCGGTTCCCTCCCGCGGATTCCACCGTGACCTGCAGCTGACCTGAGCCGGGCACAACGCGTTCATGGCCTGGGCTGTCATCTGTCCGGCCCTGGGCGCCATGTGCCGGACGATATGCCCGTCCTCCTCGGTTCATCAAGGGGGCCTGGCCGTCGACGCCCAGCGGGCCTATGCCATCGCCTTCCTCGACCCGCGTCAAAGGCAAACCGCAGCGCCTGCCAGAGGGCCCTCAACACGCCTGCCGCAGGTGACGTTCCTGGACTGAACGGTGTTGCGGTCCGGGCCCCGCCGGGGATGTCCGGGCCGCAGCACCGAGGTCAGATACGGTCGGCGACGATCAGGAGGTAGTGGAAGCTGCCCTCCTTGTAGGCGGTGAGGAAGGGGTCCTCGATGCCGGCGGCCACGGACGACTTCGCGCGCAGTTCCCAGTACGGGATCGTGTCCGGGGTCAGGTCGATGCCCTGGATGGGGACGAGATTGTTGGCGGCGAGTGCCTTGAAGTACTCGCTGGGGGGTGGATGTTGCACGTGTAGTGCTCGTCGATCTTGCTGACGGCCTTGGACCGCATGCCGGTGACGTCGTTGGAGCAGCCGGTGATGCAGACGTACCGGCCGCCGTACTCCAGCAGTCGGGAGAACTCGGCGAACAGTTCGAAGAGATCGACGTACATGGTGGTCTCGTTGGTCCAGATCGCGCGCCGCGAGCCGGTGTCCAGGCGGGTGTCGAGCATGAGCTGGCGACGGCCGGCGCGATCGCCGCCTCAGTCTTAGGCACAGCAGTCCTGCCGGCCGCCCAGGCCCACGCCGCCGACGAGCCGCTGCCCTGCCCGCACATCTTCGGGGTGGTGTGCACCTGGACCGGACCCGACGGCGAGGGAGGGCTGCGGCTGCTGAACCACGACGAGTTCTTCCTTCCCGGCGGTGTCCGCAGCGCGCAGAACCAGGACCGCGAGCCCTGGTGCTTCTACACGGGGCCGGCGTTCAGCGGCCCGCGGCTCCAGCTGAACCCGCGCGAAACCAATCGCGACCTCGCTTTCCCGGCCCGCTCGGCCAGGCGGGGATTCTGCGAGGAGTAGCAGAGCGGCGATCGGCGCCATGAGCGCAGAGGGGCGCCCGGGGAGATCCCCGGGCGCCCCGGCATGTGCGGGCCCACCGGCCCCGTACCGGCAGCCCGTACCGGCAGGACCGTCCCGGGCACAGACGAGCAGCAGCCCGACCAGATGCCAGTCACACCCCGTCACAAGAAGGGGTCCAAGGCGAACTCAAAAGCCGCCACAGGATGATCTTGATGCTTTAACTTCCCCTGCTGCCCCTTTGTCGAGATGGTCACGCGTGGCGTTCGCCCCGTACCAGGTTCGCGGTGTCGTCCCAGGTGGTGAGGTCCAGGTCGCCGGCGTCCACGTGGGTGCCGAGCGTGCGTGCGCGGGAGGTTTTCGGGCGGGTGGCGTCGTGCAGGGACTCGACGGCGTCGCACCAGTTGGCGAGGTCGGGGGCCGTGCTGAGCTGATGGGAGCGGGCCGTTGCGCGGCGGGATGCTCTTGCCCGGTTGGTGGGGTCACGCAGGGACATCAGGGCGTGGGTCCAGGCGTTGAGGTCGTCGCGGTAGGCGAAGATCCCGGCTTCGCCGAGGGATTCGACGAGTCCGGGGGTGGGGTGGGCAATTACAGGGATGCCGGAGGCGAATGCCTCCACCACGACGCGCCCCCAGGACTCGTACAGGCTGGGCATCAGCATGACGCGCGAGCGGCTGTAGACGTGTTCGCGCATCTGCTTGCCGGGTACGCCGTCGACGACTTCGCAGTTGGGTAACCGGGGTGGCGGCATGATCTGCTGGCCGTAGGCGCCGCGGACGCCGAGGAAGTTCCATTCGGGTGTCCAGGCGGCGATCTGCCAGAAGAGGTCGCCGCCCTTGTCGGCGTTGAGGTTGACGAGGGTCGCGCAGTCGCCCGGTTCGGTGCGATATTCGTCGGCGATGACGGGCGGGCGGACGACGACCGTTCTTGGGCAGGAATTCCGGAGGATAGCGAGCGTAGTGGATCTCGCCGTCCCGCCGGATCCATTCGCTGTTGTAGACGACGAGATCGGCGCCGGCCGCGTTGTGGAAACTGGTGGCGAAGTTGTCGTGGCAGATCACGATCACGGGTGTCTGGCGGGCGGCGGCGAGGCCCGACACGAGGGGGACGTTCTCGAAGTGGGGCAGGAGCACGTCTGCTGTGTGGGCGTGGGCGGCGAAGTCGGTGCCCTCCTGGTAGGGGACGACGCGCACTCCGTCGATCTCGTAGCTCTTGTCGATGGTGCCGGGGTGGGAGAGCCAGACCGTCACCCGGTGGCCGCGTTCGGCCAGGGGGCGGAGCGTGGAGTGGAGCATCCATTCGGATCCCGCGTTGTGGGCCGGTGGATATCCGTACACCCGGGCCGCGATCGACATGCTGTGTGGCCTGGGGATCAAGGTCGGCCTGTGCGGGCGGGATGCCACCGTGTCCACGTGCTTGAACTCCTTCCGGAGGCGACTTTGGGGAAAAGTGAGGTGCTGGGCGTCTTCGTGGTCCCGCCCGCAGGGGTACCCGGCGCCGCGGCCTCACCGCGCCCCGGGCCCCTGCGGGCGGGGGTACTCCGTGTGGCGACCACAAGGGTGGAGCGCCGGCGTGGTCCGGCCTACGGGTTGATACGGATGAGCGAGGAGGAAGATGCGGGCTGGTCGCCGACGAGGAAACTCAGGCTCGTGTCTCCCGGCATGGCACCGGCCACGGCCTGAACCTCAACCAGTACGGCGGACTTCGAGCCCTTTCCCGCCAGCGCGAGATCGACGCCCTTGACGGTGAGAACCCGCCCGTCGGACGACAAGGTCCCGTCGGGGCACTTCAATTCCACCCACTGGGATCCCTGCATGACCCCCACGATCAGGCGTCCGGTGAAACGCAGCCCCTTGCCCAGAGGCAGGGTCACCGAGACCGTCTGCGGAGGGATCTTCCCGTCGCCGGTGGCCTGCAGTTCGACACCGGGGTACTTGGTCTCGCCGTTGCGGTCCAGCGTGACCGGCCCGCCGGGTGAGACCAGGAACTGGCCTTGGCCCGGGGGCACAGGGCCGATGCCGCCGTCCCCCTTGTAGCGGTAGTACACGCTGCCGAGCTGGAACGCGTCCTCGATCTTGGTGGGATCCCAGCTGAGGTTGCTGACCGACCCGTCGGGGTTGCTGGCCTGGGGCCAGACCAGGAAGCGGTAGTACCCCGGCTTGTCGCCCTTCTGGGCGAGGTTGATCTGGGGCAGCATCGTCTTGCGGCCCAGATCGCCGCGGTCCGTGTGACCGTCGGCCTTCCACAGTTGCGGGACGGGGGTTTCGAGGGAAGGCGTGCCGTCCTCGTGCACCAGCTGGTAGTACACGCTGTGGCTGCCCGGGACGTCCCGCTGGCCCTCGCGCGGGTTGACGAGGTCGATGATGAACTTGTCGCCGGGGATGTAGCCGCTGTCCGACACGAAGCCGAAGCCGGCCTGGCTGTTGGGCGATCCGCCCCAGTTGTTGTCGTAGGGCAGGCGGACGAAGGGCCGGCCCACGTTCGGGGCGTCGTTCCTGTCCCAGGTCGAAGCGAGGACGTCGACCTCCGGAGCGGCCGTGCGGACTTCGCCGTTGTCGAGTTTGACGACCACGCTGATCCGGTACTTGAGGCTGGAGTTGTTGGGGCGGGGGTCCTTGTCGACGTCCAGGTCACCGCGGAGGGTGAAGGTGACCACGTCGGCGCCGTCGAGGAAGGTGCGGTCGATGACCTCGTACTCCTGGCCGGTGCCGCCTTGGCCGCGCCTGACTTCTTGGGCCTGGCTGTCGGTGTTGCCGTCGCCGCGGAAGGAGTAGCGGACCTCCGTGATCCGCACACCCGTCGGGACGCGCATCCGGCCGTCGAAACGGAACTCGGAATCCCACCAGCCGAAGCGGTTCGCGTAGCCGAGCGTCCGGATACCTGACCGTTCCAGGTCCGTGGTGTCGCCGACTGTCACAGAAGTGGTCATTCTGGCTCCTTGTCTTTGGGAACGTTCAGATGCTTACGCGCAGGGATGCTGACGTCCGACCTCGCGCGCAACGGCGCGTTCATACCTCCCAGCCGGGCGTCCTTGGGTGGGTGGGCGACCACCGGGACGACCACCACGGGCGCCGAGGCTTCTCCGGACGGAGACCAGCGGCGCTCTCGACGACGAGGGTCTGCCCGCCATCCGGCAAGGGGCCGGTGTGCGGCTGCGGCCGCACACCACGCATCCGGTTGCGCCGACGTGCGACAGCGCCACGTTCGCCGCTTCCCCCGGCGATGGGGAATGGACCAGGGGGTTCGGCCGTCAGCCCCTGTTCGTCGCCCGCCGTGGGTTCGCAATCGCTCACAGCAGTCGCCCTCTCGCCCCCGGCAGCGAGGCCCTGCCGCTCAGCCCGACGTCGCCCGGTGCAGACCGTGCTGCTGTCACATGAGGGCCTGCGAGATGGAACGAGGGGTGAACTGTCAGGCCCGGTCCCCCAGTTCGCGCGACCGGCTCGCGGTCTGCGTCACTCCACGCGGCACGCGGCTGTCCGCGTCGATCCGGTCCCGCCCATAGCCACATAGCCGCCCGCCCGACTCATGCGCAAAATGCAATGGAACGCCCCGATGATCCGTGAGGTACGCCGGGCAATCCTGGCCCCGGGCCGGGCTCCTGGGGAAAGGGGCCAGGAGAGCGGATGCGGTTCCCTGCCAGCTGAACGGCATGCCCAACTTCGCATCAGATGGCCGCAGGCATCACACATGCACCACGCGAGCACCGCGTCACTGCCTTACCCCGCCCCATGACCCAGCCCTGCCCCATCCGCAACACGGGTTCCCCGTCACGGAGCGCCTCACAATGACCGGGACACACCTGGCCGCGTGTTATCTCACAGTTTGTGACGATGGTTGGTCTCGTGCCTGCCATGCGTCGGTTGTCCAAAACCGTTGCCCTTGGTCTTGCCCGGGTTGGGCCGGTCAGCTCGAATGTCGGCTGGGGACAGACGGTATTGGGTGATGCGAACGTCCGTTGGGGAAGTGCGCCGTACAGTCGACGGAGAGGAGCCGCCCTGTACGGCGCACGAGCCGCCCGTGGTCACGGCCGCACCCTGCGTGACTCGCATAAATGGCCAAATGAGAAACCGCCGCCCCGGCCCCAGTCGGTGACCGGTTTGTCCGGCCTCCTGGTTCTCAATTGGAAACCTGACCCGGGTACGGGCCGCCTGCGACTGGGTGGCCCACGCCGTCTCGACCGGCGAAACCGACATGGACGAAGAACTGGCGCGCCTGCCGCGAGGCGAATAGCCACGCACCGCCCCTTGGGCGGGGCAGTCGTTACGGGTCGGTGTGAGGGATCAGGGGGCATGGATGCCGCGCAGGGCGGCCCGGAGGCGACGGCCCTCGTCCGATGCGGGAACCTTGACCCGCTCGGGGTCCATGGAGGCAAGCCGGGCCACGGCCGCACTCTGGTCATGGCCGCGTACATGCGCGACTTGCAGCCGGTACAGGGCTTTGTGGAGCGCCTGGGAGGCACCGGGCTTGAGCGCGACGACGAACGGGCCCATCGCCGCCCGCAGTTCCGCGACCGGATCCGCCGCCCGTGCCGCGGTCCGGCGCCGGTAGGCCTTCTGGCGGCAGCGCGCACGCAGTACGCAGAATCGGCACGCCCAGCCGTAACGAGCGTGCCGCAGCTGCCGCATGGGCGGCCCGAACCCTTGCCGCCGTCACGTTTGCGCGTGAGGGATGTCCGGCACGCCCGCGAGCACGTCACCCCCTTCAGGAGCTTCTCCGCGCGCCGCACGACGACGAGCCCGCAGGCCAGGCACGGCTTTGGCGGCAGGACCGCTCCGCGGCCGGCCAGCTCCACCCGCCGGGCCGTGCCTGCCTGCCGCGCCGTATCCGGGCGGGACAGCCCCGTGACCGGGTCCGGACACCCCCGGCGATAGCACCGCTCACAGGTCAGGAAGCAGCCGAACACCCAGAGCCGGCCCCGGCCGGTACTCCCGACAACCAGGTACGCCGTCCCGCGTAACAGGTCCGCGCTGCACATCGTGCACGGCCGAGAAACCACACGCATAGCCATAACGAACCCAACGACCCGCAGACATCCGGCACCCGGGACCGGCCCTGCTGCGGACTTGACGGAGCCCGGCAGGCCCTGAACGGGCCGGCATGCGTGCCGACGACTGTGTCACTGACGAGACGCCATAGGAAGTCGCAGGTCACAGCTATCGAATGAGGCCCGCGCATCGGCCATGCTCACTCCGGCCCCGCTGCTCAACTCCCCTTGCGCGGCTAACACCTGGCTCCTTCACAGTGCTGCCCGGGATCGGACAACCGCGTTTTCTCCCAGTCCGCGCCCGCGACACCAACCACATGCCATACAGGCTCCACCCCATCGACGTGCTCCCGCACGCCCCGTCCCGAAGGATGACCGTGTCCACCAACCCCACGCCCTCCGCACCGACCGCTCCCGCCGGCGGCCCCGCCCAGCCACCGGCCGCTCCCCCGACACCGGTCCCGGCGCCCTGGCCGGCTTCCCGGTGGAGGAACACCGCGCTCGCCCTCGGCGCTCTCGCCTACCTCCAGTTCATGGCGATGGTGGTCATCCTCTTGATCCAGTACCCGTCCGTCCGCGGACCGCTCCAGGTGACCGGCGGCATGCTCGTCTTCGCCGGCATGGCCGTGCCCGCCTGGATCGGCGCGGTACGACGACGATGAACCACCCCGCCCACCAGCGCTTACCGGAGTAGCAGCCTGCGGTGCCCCGGCAAGGGCACCGCAACGTTGTCGGACACCATCGTCGCCTGCGGCGGTCGGCACCCCTAGGTGTCGCCGACCGGGCCGCCACTCAAGTCCCTGGGAATACGGGGCAGAATGCCGCTGACCGCGGCACGGCGCGGGTGCAGCGCCCGGTCCAACACGGCGAACCAGTCCGTCGCAGCAAGGAACGGCTTGTCCGCCAGGTGCACGTTCCACTCCAGCAGCCCGGTCCAGCACCGGACCCGCTCCACCGCGATGGTGGAGGCGAACACCGGCCCCGTACCGCAACCGTGGTGACGGACCGCCCACATCACCGGGCGTGCCCCGGGCGTCAGATGGAACAGCGCATGCGGATCCGCACCGTCCCCCGCCCGCCAGACGCGCAACGCCCGGTCAGCCTTCGCGGTGTCCACTTCGAGCACACCCCCGCCATCGGACACCTCGCCCAGGCAGACATCGCACACGGCCACCAGGTCGTCATTCATGCACGGGCTCCGCTCACGAGCGTGGGAAGGCTGCTGCAGCCAGTTTCGAGCCTGCCATGCGCTCTCACTCCACTGAATGGCACGTGGAGATCTGACGGACGACCAGTGGTCGCGGCTGGAGCCGCTGTTGCCACCGATACCGAAGATGGGGAGGCCGGCGCGGGATCGGCGGCAGTGCTTCGACGTGATCTGGTGGCGGGCGAGGACCGGACCGCCGTGGCGGGACATACCCGAGCGGTACGGGCCGGGGGAGGCCGCGTACATGCGGTTCCGTCGCTGGCAGATCGACGGAACATGGGCTTTGATCCTCAAGAAGTTGCAGGTCAGAGCGGATACCGCCGGGCACATCGAGTGGGGGTGCCCGTCGACTCCACGGTCTGCCGGGCCCACCAGCACGCGGTCGGGGCCCGAACAGAGGGGCTCGCGATTCGGGCCGGACGGTCCCGGATGGGCTGGCTGCCGAGCCGGACGCCCACGGCCTCGGACACTCGCGCGGCGGCCTGACCACGAAACTTCCCCTGGCCGTGGACGCCTCGTTCCGACGTCCTGGCGACCGTGGTCACCGCCGGACAGCGCGGCGATACCCCCGGTGTTCACCGAGGTCATGAACCGCATCCGTATTACCCGGCCGGCGGCGGACGCCCACGTGTTCGCGGACCGTGCGTGTTCCTCCCGCTCGATCCGCGAATACCTGCGCCGCAGGCAGATCGCACACACTATCCCGGAGAAGCGTGACCAGGCCGGACACCGTCTGCGGCGCGGCAGCGCGGGTACTCCAGCTGCAGATCGTGATCTTCATGTCTGGGATGCGGAAATCCGTGGACGGACCCGCGGAAGATCACGTACCGTGTGGCCCAACGCCCTGAGATGAACGGAAGGAGGCGAGTGCCGTGCAGTTCACGCCTTTCCAGCGCTCCCTCTTCCGTTGTCCCGGCGTGGTTCGTCAGTTCTGACCGGGAGCGCTCCAAGCAGCCTGTATCCCGGAGGAATCCATGACCGATCCGGTCATCCGCACGCTCACCGCGAGCGACGCACATCTCTTCGACGCACACCCCGACCCCCTGGGCGCCCGTGAAGGCCATCGGCGTACCCAGTTCCGCCCCGACTGGAAGCGCGTCGCCCTGCGCGACGGTGAGGTCGTCGCACGCGGCGCGTGGTGGGGCGGCCCCGACGACTCGGAGCCCGTCAACATCAACTGGTTCGACGTGGCCGAGGGCGAGGAGGAGGCTGGGGCCGAACTCCTGCGCTCCGCGCCCTGGCAGGTCGAACTCGAGATCAACCTGCCCAGCGGCTGGCGGGAACAGACCGACCTGCGCGCCAGCGCCGAGGCCCGCTTCGCCGCCGCACGAGCCGCAGGGTACGAACCCCTGGTGGAACGCTTCCTGTACCGCTGGACCCCGGAGCGAGGTCTGCCCGAGCGACCCGGACGCCTGCGCTTCAGCGCAGAACCCGACGACACCGTGTTCTTCGACGCGTTGCGCCGCATCCACTCCGCCACCCTGGACGCCCACGCACTCACGGCCATCGAGGAGGGCGGCCTCGACCAGGCCGCCCAGGAGGAACTCGACTTCTTCCACTGGTGCCCCTCCCCACGGGAGTGGTGGCAGATCGCGCACACGCCGGAGGGCGACCTGGCCGGCATCCACATCCCGGCCCACAACCCCTCCGGCCCGACCATCGGCTTCATCGGAGTCGTCCCGGAACAGCGCGGTCGCGGCTACGCCTACGACCTCCTCGCGGAGTGCACCCACCTCCTCGCCGAGCAGGGCGCGGAGTTCATCGGCGGAGCAACCGACCAGGGCAACTTCCCCATGGCCGCAAACTTCGCCAAGGCCGGCTTCCCCGTCATCCGTGAACGCATCAACTTCTCCCCGGCGCGCCAAGCGGCATAGCCAGGCGTAGCGCGCGGTGAGCGGTCCGGTCCGAGGGCAGGACCGGACCGCTTGCCAGCGCCCGGCAGCATGTCGGCCGACCGTGTGATCGACAGCGGGCGAGGGAGGCGGAGTCGGGGGTCGACACAGAGGTACGGCACATGCCGGGCGACGGCGAACCGGTCAGGGAGATCCTGATCGACGACACCGACTTCCCGTGGCTGTCGGGCCACTTCAGTGGAATAACCTTCGGACGGCTCGCGGAGATCTGACGGACGAACAGTGGGAGCGCCTGGAGGCGGTGTTGCCGGAGTTACCGGTGATGGGGCGCAAGCCGAGGCGTCCTGGCCACGGCTGTCACCGCCGGGCAGCGGGGCGACGCGCCGCTGTTCACCGCGGTGGGTCATGAACCGCATCTGCGTGCCCCGGCCCGGCGGAGGCCGCCCCAGAACCCGTCCCATCCACGTGCTCGCCGACCGGGCGTACTCCTCCCGCGAGATCCGCGAGTACCTGCGTCGACGGCAGATCCCGCACACGATTCCCGAGAAGCGTGACCAGGCCGGCCACCGACGCCGCCGCGGGAGCGCGGGCGGACGCCCGCCCGCCTTCGACCGCGAGAAATACAAGGCCAGACACGCGGTCGAGAACCGGATCGGCTTGCTGAAGCAGGCCCGAGGCATCGCGACGCGGTACGACAAACTCGCGGTCCGCTACGAAGCCACCGTCCAACTCGCCCTGATACGCCAAGCACTATGACCACATCTCAAACACGCCTTAGTAGCCGCACTTCTGCAGGCCGGCCCGGATGCCGGCCTCGCCGTCCACGTAGGGGGCGTAGGTCCACGCGTAAATGTGCAGCGAGTACCCGAGGTGGTTGTAGTACTCGGTTTTCGTGTGGTACCAGCGGTTCCCCTGGTCCAGCATCTTTCCCTTGTCGCTCCAGCAGTCGACCTCGATACCGTCCGTGACGTTCGGATTCGCGTTGTAGATGAGGTCCTGCTGAGTGGCCTTGTCGGCGTTGTCAATGACGTTGTAGTCGTTGTACAGCCCCACGTTGTGCCCGGTGGTCAAGTGGATTCCCATATCCGTGATGGCCGCGCTCGCCGGGGTGGCGGCCAACACCCGGCCTCGAAGGACGACGCCGAACGCGTCGTCGTCCGCATCACCCCACGCAAGATCGTCGGCTCGCTCTGACACACGCCTCCGGCAGCCGCCCCCCTGCAACTCCGTTACAAGACAGTGCCCTACAGGGCGCGGCGGCCGCCGGACCGGACGTAGCGGCCGGCAGCGCGGCCCTGTCCGAGGGGCTCGGCGATCTGCCCGCAGAGCAGCGCGAGACGGCCGGCGGCCTCCTGGTCGGTCAGGTAGGCGGGGGCGACGTCGAGCATCAGACAGCCGATGGCGTGGTTGGTCGCCGCGCGCACGTCAACCACCCGCCGGCGTCGGGCCGGCATCGCGCGCGAGGAACACGAGGAACCCCAGCACCGCGCGATCCCCGCCGCAGCCGCCCAACCAAGCCCCCCACCTCCATCATCGGGCGCAGAGAGACGGGCAGAAGGGGGCCTCTCCGGATCCGGCCGGAGCGGGGATGCCTGCCCCCCACCGCACCCGACCATGGGGTCTGAACTGGGGTTTTCCCGTCGCATGCCGGAACCGGGGTGTACCGGATACGCGTACCGAATGGCGTACCAGATACGGCAGTCCGGCGGACAAGCCTCCCGAACCGGGCCGCCAACCGTCGCGGCGGGCCACCGGCCCGACGCCCCCACCCGGCAACGAGACACCGCCCAAAGCGGTTCCACCTCGGGTAACCCGCCCACCGGGGAGTGTCGTCCCTGAAAGGGCGGGGGCGCACCGCCTGCCGGCGCGCGCAGAGATGTCCACTGGAATCTCGGCTGGTGTGGCTGCGCCGCCAGCAGGTGTCCCGTCCGTGTCCGCTCAGGCCGCCACCCGCGAGCGACGGCCCCTGGGTGTGACCCCGGGCCCGGGGTCACACCCAGGACACCGGGATCATGCGTCGGCGGGGAAAGCGAAGGAGACGTAGTGCAGGGTGTCTAGTGGATTAGCCTTCCGGCGGATGACGTACTTTTGCCGAGGCGCTTTTTGCCGCCGCAGTTCTTCTCGGTGTAGGCCCAGAGCACCGTGTCGGTGTGGTTATAGGGCGCAAACGCGAACTTGGCCACTCCGCTGGTTACTTCCGCGACGTCTTTGCAGATGCCGGTTGCCGGGTTGACCAGTTGAACGGCTACCACATGACCGTTCTCATCGGTGTACTTGTAGTTGAACTGTCCGGTCGCAACGGCGGAGGCGGAGCCGGGAGCGGCGACAAGCAGCACCAGGGCCGAGACGGCAGCAGTGGTGACGGCGCGTAGACAAGTCAAGACAGGGGGTCCTCACGCGTCAGGGATGTACTCAGACGCTTACCGGCTGCCCGGGAGAGTTCCCGGCCAGCCGTTTCACCCGAACCAGGACGATCGACATGTGTCCGCGCCCGGTTCGGATCGCCCCTGGTCAGACACCGGTCCTCTCGCGTAGGGCGGCCGCCCCGCCGCGCGGGCGGGACGGTCACCACGGGAGGCCACGGCACGGGAGCCAGGGAGGTGCCGTGCCGTGCCAGGCCGGCCTACAGGCCGCTGGTTAGGTTGCCGACGGCGGTCTCGACGCCCGTGACCGCATCCTGGCCCGTAGCGACGAGCGCACCAGCGGTGCGGCGACGTCCGCCGAGGCGGGCGTGGCGAGGACACCCAGGAGCGCGGCGGTTCCCAGGAAAACGGCAGCGATACGACGCATGACAACAGGCCTTTCAAAGAAGGCGGGTTGACGCCCGACCCGGCAAACGGACCGAGTCATTCCGTAAACCGCTCAAGCCGATGATCGGACACGCCACTCACCCGGACGAGTACACACAGAAACGATTCCCCGTCCGCGGAGGTGCCCTCCCCTCCAATGCCTGCCGTACACCCTTCAGAGCCCCGCCGGCCGACGCCCTTGCCCCCCGCCAACGCTGAGCCGGGCGGTGAAAGGGCTGCCCGGAGCGTGTTTCCGGTCCTTTTCGCCCGCCCAGGCGCTTACCCCGGAACCGACGAGGTGTCCGGCCGGGATCGCGACGGTCCCGGACACGAACAGGAAGAAGGCCGCGTTCTGGACTACGTCCGCGAATTCAACACCGCCCTCGCCCCCTGGCGCCGCGAGCCGACCGTCCGCGAGTTCATCCACCGCATCCGCTCTGAACTCGGCATCACCGCCTGAGTCCCGGTAGGCAGCCGGGTCATACGACTGCGCATACGGCCCCAGATCTCCTCCTCCTGATCAAGCCGCTCCACCACTGGAGCGCCCTGACCGGGCAGGCTCGACCTCCTTACGGGCACATACCGTGACGGGACCCGGCCGTTTCCCAGATATGGAACACAGTGAGCAATCGGCACAGCTGGCGCCCTCCATCGACAGGCACAACAGCTTGTCCAGGCTGGCGCGCGATCTATGGGGCAGGCGCAGGTTGAGAGCCGCCGCATCGGGGAGCTTGTCGAGGCAGTGATGTCGACGGGCGCCTCATGGACTGAGCTGGGAACTCTGCTCAACGGTATCGATGATGCCCCTCCCCCGGCCGGGCTGTCGCGAGCGTGCCTTCCGGCGCTCCGCCGGCCGCCGAGAAGGGCGTGCGCGAGGACGGGGCAGCCACGCTGACGGTCGCCAAAGGGATCAAGTTCCAGGTGATCGAGCCCGACAAACAGTGCTGGTTGCGCGGCTACGACGCCGCGCAGCGTTACCGGGAGCGGATGGGTGATCTGAAGGTGCCCTACGGGCATCTGGAGGGCACCTACTCGCTGGGCCGATGGCTGTCGGACCAGCGAGCGCGTGCTGCGGGCCGGGCAGATGAGCAGCGAGCGGGCCGCCGAGCTGGAGACGCTGGGGATCGTGTGGGACATCATCGCCTTCCCCCCGTAGGAAGGCGGGACGCCCGGCGTGCCCACTGGCCGTCGATCAGCAGGCGTGCCCGCCCGCTCGTGGTCACCGAGGCCGGAAGGAGGCGGCTAGCACGGAGACGGTGGCCAGGTCAGCCAGGAGGCTGCGACCGCTTGGGCCTGATCGGCTCAGACCGGCCCGGACGAGGAACAACGTCGGCAACAGGCGCCGGGCCCCTTTCCGGGTGCCTGGCCCCACTAGTACCAACGCTGTCCGGGCGCGCTGCCCTTGTCCCACTGCTGGACGCGGGCGCCGTTGCGGGTGGAGGAGTTCTCCACTTCCAGGACCTTGCCGGACCCATAGTTGGTGACGTACCAACTCCCGCCATAGCTCTTGATCCAGAGCATGCCCCTGGCCTGCGGGTTGCAGGTCCACTGCTGAACGGTGGCGCCGTTCGACTTGCTGCCGTTCTCCACCTCAAGGCACTTGCCGGAGTGGGCATTCTTGATGAAGAACTGCTGGCCCGGGCCCACCCATTCCCATTCCCAGCCGGCGCCGGGCTGACCGTTACAGTCCCACTGCTGGGCATGGGCGCCGTTCTCGGTGCTGGAGTTCTCGATCTCCAGGCACTTCCTGCTGTTCCCGTTGACGAACGACGTCGAGCTGGCATTGCTTGCAGTCGGCGTCAGTAGAACCAGCGACCCTGCGGCCACGGCCATGGCCGCAGCCCTTCCCATGAACTTCACAACGAACCTTTCACAACCAAAACATGACGACCGCGGCGACGTTGCCGTTTGCATGCGAACACCGGCCCATCGCCCCAGCCCAGGACACGGACACTTCTGCGACGGGAAATCCACCCGTGCACCGTCGTCGCGCCCCGGCCCACACTCTCCACGTGCGTGAAGCCGTGATCAATACCAAGATCATCTACAATCGGTGCGCCACACTCACCAATCAACAACCACCAGGAGAACCGACCGTGGAACGGCATGAGATGGAGGCGTTCCTGACGCTGGCCGAGGAACTCCACTTCCGCCGCACCTCTGAACGCCTCGGCCTGGCTCAGGGCCGGGTCAGCCAGACCATCCAGAAACTGGAACGCCGCATCGGCGCCCGCCTGTTCGAGCGCACCAGCCGCAAAGTGGCTCTGACCCCAGTGGGAGTGAAACTGCGCGACGACCTTCTGCCCGCCTACCAGCAGGTGCAACGGGCCCTCGCCGATGCCACGGCTGCCGCACGGGGTACACGCGACGTGCTCAGGGTCGGCTACTCCAGCCCTATGGCAGCTGAGCTTGTCCTCAAGACCGCCGACAAGCTCGCCGCCCGCTGTCCCGGCGCGGAGATCCACATCCAGGAGATCCAGCTCTCCGACCCCCTGGGACCGATCCGAAGCGGCCAGGTCCATTTGCAGATCACCGAACTCCCCGTCGACGAACCCGACCTGGCCCACGGCCCCGTCCTCATCGCAGAGGACCGCAAGCTCCTGGTCCACCACCAGCACCCGTTCACCCGCTCCGCCGCGGTGACACTGGAGGACCTCGCCACCACAACCATCATCACGTTCAAGGCGGCCATACCCCCGTACTGGCAGGAATACCACTGCCCGAACCAGACCCCCGCGGGCCGGCCCATCCCTCACCTCGTGGCCGGCTACTGGCAAGAGGCACTGGCCATGGTCGGCGCCGGCAGAGGCATCACCTTCGCATCCGCGCAAGCCGAGCAGTACTACGCCCGCCCCGACACCGCCTGGCTGCCCTTCCCACACCTGCCCCGTTTCGAATACGCCGCCGTCTGGCCCCGAACCAGCATCAGCCCCCTCGCCCGCGCATTCCTCCAGACCATCCATGAGAATGCCCCTCGCCTCCCGGCTAACAGCAGCTCCCAATAGCACGTGCCATCAGCAGGAGCACGGCTCGGAAATCGAGCGTCGTCACCGCGGCAAGGAGCTCACCCACGAGTTCCCCGAACTGCCGGACGATACCTGCCCGCTGCGCTTGGTGGAACTCAAAGAAGAGGAAGCCCGGGACTACGGTGAGCGGGCTGCCGCCTCTGCGACGGGCGGCACTCGCCTGGTACCTGGACGGCCTCACCACCAGCCAGATCAGCAACGCCCTCGACATGCCTGGACCGCCTCGATGGTGAGCACCTTGGGCACCTCGGTGGACAGATCGATCCCGGACTCGGCCATCGCCTCGATGAGCGCCGGGTTCACGGTCTCGGCCGGGGCGGACCCGGCCGAACGGCCCTCCACCCGGCCGGCGGACAGGTGCGTGAGGAAGGCGGCGGCCATCTGGGAGCGTCCGGCGTTGTGCACGCACACGAACAGCACGGACGGCTTGCCGATGACCAGGGACCTGTTGGCGATGCGGGACTGGCTGCTGGCCGAGGGCATCACGCTGGTGGGTATGGAGGCGACCGGGATCTACGTGCGACGTGAGGGTGCATGGGCAAAGTGGGAGGCACCGATTGGAGGTTCGGCTGATGCCGGAGGTGTAGTACTCAGGCCAGTGCGCACGGCCTGTCTTCGCTCCGACGTGCGTCGCGGGTAACCGCGGGGTGCGAAGCTCGGAGAAGAAGCCCAAGGACCCCTGTACCACCCAGGGGTTACAGGCGAGGAGAAGACCGGCGGGAGTCCGGAGACCCGGAACTCCCGGCTCCGCTCGGCTGTCAACACGGTCAGGCGGGGTGATGGGCGAATGCGAGTGAACCCCTGATGAGGCTTCGTGACAGTGACCCCCGCCGGTGGAATGTTCGAGTGGGGCCATAGGGACTGGCCGCTGGAAAGCGGCAGGTGCCGGCCGGAGCGTATGTGCCGGTCGGGAGCGCACCACCGTCTTCGGAGTAAAGGGGGCGCCCTGCCCGGTCGCAGCTTGCTCATGTGCAACACGACAACCCCGATGGGGTCCAGGCGCTGCCTGGTAAGCCGACCGCGAGGAAGGCCGAGTTCCCCAGCGGGCGCAGGATGGCCCAAGAAGCGAATGCCGGTGGCCGAAAGGCAGCAGGAAACCGGGGCCGCAGGCCGGGACCTCTCCCGGCGGCTCCCGCATAACTGGCCGGATAAGGACAGCTGTCCCGGCCTGAAAGGGCGCTGACGTGGGCCGGGTAAGCCTGTGAAGAGATCGATGGATGACGGCACCGGAACCGAGGGGCAAGTTGGACGCCATGACGACGCAGACGGGTGGGGCGGCGCAGACCGTCACGGCCGCTGTCGGCGTGGTGAACGGACCCGAGGACGATGTCACCGACTGGGCCGGGATCGACTGGCCGCAAGTCGAGGACGACGTACGGCGTCTGCGGCAGAGGATCTTCACGGCATCGCAGGCAGGGGACCTGAAGAAGGTCCGCAATCTGCAGAAGCTGATGCTCCGCTCCCGCAGCAACGCTCTGCTGAGCGTGCGGCGGGTCACGGAGCTCAACGCTGGCCGCGCGACAGCCGGGATCGACGGGAAGACGGCGCTGTTGCCGCAGTCCAAAGCCGAATTGGCGGACTGGGTGCAGCATCGTGCCAAGCCGTGGACTCCCCGGCCGGTCAAGCGGGCGTACGTGCCGAAGCCCGACGGGCGTCGGCGCGGCCTCGGGATTCCCGTGATCGCTGATCGGGCACTGCAAGGTGTCGCGTCGGCCGCGCTGGAGCCCGAGTGGGAGGCCCGGTTCGAGTCGAGATCGTATGGATTTCGGCCCGGCCGGGGCTGCCAGGACGCGATCCAGGCGATCTATGTGACCGCGCGCGGCGCGAGCTGCAAGCGGCTGTGGGTGCTGGACGCAGATCTGGCGGCGGCGTTCGACCGGATCGACCATGATCACCTTCTTGCCTCGCTCGGTACGTTCCCCGCCCGGGGACTGGTCCGGGGGTGGCTGAAGGTCGGTGTGGTCGAGCGAGGTCATTTCACGCCGACCGACGAGGGCACCCCTCAAGGCGGTGTGATCAGCCCCGTCCTGCTGAACGTGGCCCTCCATGGGATGGAGCAGGCCGCCGGAGTCCGCTACCACCCGTCCTCGCATCGTGATGCCGGGACGGCGGTGCCGGGCTCCCCGGTTCTGGTCAGATACGCCGACGATCTTGTGGCTCTGTGTCACTCACGTGATCAGGCCGAACAGGTCAAGGCGAGACTGGCCGGGTGGCTGGCGCCGAGGGGGCTGGCCTTCAACGAGGACAAGACGCGCATCGTGCACCTCGATGAGGGCTGTGACTTCCTCGGGTTCAACGTCCGCCGCTACAACGGCAAGTTGCTGATCAAACCGAGCGATGCGGCCGTCAAGCGGTTGAAGAGACGGCTCGCCGCCGAGATGCTGGCCCTGCGCGGGGCGAACATCGAGGCGGTACTCATCAAGCTCAACCCCGTGATCCGGGGCTGGGCGGCCTACTACCGGCATGTGGTGTCCAGCAGAGCGTTCAACGATGTGGACGACTATCTGTGGAAACTCACCTACAAGTGGGCCAAGTACACCCATCCGCACAAGCCGAAGAAATGGATCACAGCCCGCTACTTCGGCAGGTTCAACCGCTCCAGGCAGGACCGTTGGGTGTTCGGCGACCGTCAATCCGGCGCCTACCTGCTCAAGTTCGTCTGGACGAAGATCGTCCGGCATGTGCTGGTCAAGGGCTGGGCGTCACCCGACGACCCGTCCCTGACCTGCTACTGGGACCAGCGGCGCCGCCGCAGCAGACCCCCGCTGGACCGCACCGGCCTGAGCCTTCTGCGGGCCCAGCACGGACGCTGTCCGCTCTGCCGGGAACTGCTGCTGCACGCCGACCGCGAGCCACAGAACCCCCAGGAATGGGAGCAGTGGTGCACCACGGTCCGCACGGCGGTCCACCGACAGGTGATCACCGCCGATACGGCTTCCCGGAGGCCGGACGGCCCCTTCATGCTCCGTCTCGTTCACACGTACTGCCACCGCCGAACCGGCCTCGGCAGTACGGCACTTCTGCCTGCCCGCGAGCCTTCGGGGCTTGCTTGAGCCGGTTGCCTGGAAAGCGGGCACGGCCGGTTCTGAGGGGGCGGCGGCGTAGCAATGCGCCGCCGCTACCCGACTGGAAACCGGTCTTCTACGTGCTCGAGCACGAGATGGAGTGCTGGCTGCTCAACGCCCGTCACATGGAGGCCGTCCCCGGTCGCAAGACCGACGTCAAGGGACGCCCAGTGGATCACCCGGCTCGTCGAACACGGCCTGGTGCGACCCTCGTTCGTGCCGTCGGAGCCGATCCGCCGGCTACGGGACCTGACCCGCTACCGGACCGAGATCGCCCGCGACCGTACCCGGGACGCCCAGCGCCTGGAGAAGCTCCTCGAAGACGCCGGGATCAAGCTCTCCAGCGTGTTCTCTGACATGCTCGGCGTGTCCGGCCGGGCCATGCTGGAGGCCCTGATCGCCGGTGAACGTGACCCGCGGGAGCTGGCCGAGCTGGCCCACCGGCGCATACGCGGCAAGATCCCCATCCTGGTCGAGGCCATGACCGGCAACTTCACCGACCACCACGCCTTTCTGGCCCGCGCGATGCTCGACCGCATCGACGCCGCCACCGCCATGGTCGACCGTCTCAGCCAGCACATCGACGCCGTTCTCGTCCCGCACCGCCGCGCGTTGGAGCTGCTGGCCACCATCCCCGGCGTCAGCACCCGGGCCGCCCAGGTCATCCTCGCCGAGATCGGCCCCGACATGAACCGCTTCGCCGATGCCGGACACCTGGCCTCCTGGGCCGGGGTCTGCCCCGGCAACCACGAGTCCGCCGGCAAGCAGCCCACCGGCAGGACCCGCCACGGCGACCCCTGGCTCAAGGCCGCCCTCGGCCAGGCCGCGATGGCCGCCAGCCGCACCAAGAACACCTACTTCGCCGCCCGCTACCGACGCCTGGTTGCCCGTCGTGGCAAACGCCGGGCCCTGGTCGCGCTGGAACACTGCGTCCTGATCGCCGTCTGGCACATGCTCACCCACGACATCGAATACGCCGACCTCGGCGGCGACTACTTCCTCCAACGCACCGGCAAGAGCCGAGCCACCCGCCGGCTCGTCAGCCAGCTCAACCAACTCGGCTACCAGGTCCGCCTCCAGCCCGTCGAAGCCGCCTGAACGGCCCGGCGGTATTTGCCACCAACGAATTTTCGTATCAGGGATGCCGGGTCCGGGGCGGGTGGCTGGCCATCAGGCCAGTGACGGAACGCGCGTCCCGGACACCAAGAGGTACGACCCGATGTGCGATCCACGGCCCGCCGGGCGTGCGGGCGCCCGCGTGACCGCGCAACCTCTGCTCACCCCCGGCCGAGGTACCGGCTCGGCATGCGGACGGTCGGCGCCCGGATCACGCTGGGAGCATGACCGGCGCGACGATCACCGTGCACCGGCCCCGTAAAACCGGCGGCCGGCACGGCACCGTCCACGGCCACGACATCGGCCTTGCGCACTCCGACCGCGATCTCGTGAAGTTCCTGCGGCAGGCCGGCACCGATGAGACGGATGCCGAAGCCATGGTCAACGGCGACTCCCCCGAGATCACATGGCAGGGAGCACCCGCACACTGAGGTGACGGACCGTCATAGAGAATGCACCAGAGTCGGCTGGGCGCCATCCTGGCGGAAGAGTTCAGGCTCAGGACATTATCGTCACGTCAGTCACGTCAGGATGACTGCGGTACTGCATGCGGAAGTTGGGCTGGGAGACCCTGACGCGTGATCAGGATATGGATGCGTCGGCCGACGGGTCAGGCCGAAGCCGGGGCTCGAGGAAGGTGGCGGGCGGAGCACCGGCCGCGGAGCGGGGCTCGGCCTGACGCGGATGTGCCGACTCGGGAGAACTGAAGGAAGGGGCGTCGCTGTCCAGGGGAGTGCGTAGGTCTGTGGTCATCGGCCCAGTCTGCCGTACCTCCCGGCCCCAACCGGCGGGATGGCCCGTGCACCCCGCCCTTCATCTGACGGTCGTGCCCTCTCAGGCTAACAAGATATAATGGGGCGTTTCACGTCACGGTGTCACAGAGGGGGTCGGTTCGGGGACCTGGAGGCGGTGCCGCTGTTGTCGTCGCAGCCAGTGCGCCGGTGCCTCGTAGGCGGCGGGTCGGTGGAGTGCCCCGGTGCGCAGCGCCAGGTGCCGTGTTAGAGCTGGCGATCGCCGAGTACTCCTCCTCCAGCCAAGCCCGCGCCCTCTCCGGCTGCTGGCGTAGGAACGCCGAGCCGGGCGCTGCGGGGGCGAAACCGTACCGCCGCAGCCACTTGCCGACTCTCTGCTCGGTCATCGACACCCCGCACACCAGCTTGATCAGGGCTTTCACTGAGGCACGGGTCTACAGCACCCCGCTGTGCCCGACGTCCGCCGGGGTGTAGTCCCGCATCGCCTGCAGCACGGCCCGCGCGCGCAGCCGTCGAGCAACTGGCCCATTCCGGACCGCGGTTGCCGCACCGCCGCGGCAAAGCCTGACCACCCCCAGCCAGGAAGGACCGCCACCAGGTGCCCACCGACCTCTCGGAGACCCCGAACACCTCCGCAGCCTGACCGTACGTGCGCACCCGACCCGACTCCAACGCCGCGACCACCCGCAGCCCCAGGGTTTCCCGCGCAGCGGGCGCCAGCCGCCGCATGTCACCCTCGATCGCACCCGACCACTGAGCCGGAAACCCCATCAGTTTCGGCACAATAACGTCGGCCATGGGGTGCGAGAGACGGACAGTTCTTACTCCGGGATGTTCAGCGAGAATTCACTACTCCACACCGGACCGACACCCCAGTACGGGCCCTTCTGTGAATATTTCACGGACACGGAATAATTTCCGCTCCCCGGAAGCCTCACCCATTCGCCATGGAATTCACCGGCACGTTCAACGGTGCCGCCGGCAGCATTCCCCGTCGACAACACCACACCCTGGTATTTGATGGCATGAGACTGCTCCGGAAGGCATTTGTAGTTGCTCTTCGATACATACCACACCCCTCCCCATTTGTAGGCGCAGTTCCGGACGCGGGTAACCGCGCGAATCTTTCCGTTGCCGTCTGTTTCCAGACAGTGCTGTACGCGCGATTCCACCAGGCCATCCCGGCCTTCGTAGTCGTATCCGTCGCTGCAATACGTGTTCCCTCTCCTCGGAGTCATGCCCCTGTTGGGGGAGCCAAGGAAGTCTATGACTTTGTTGACCACCCATGGATCCCTGTGGATTTCGTTATGCCCCAGGCAGGGAGTGACAACATTGGTTGCGCCGTTGACGGCCGAGGTCTTGCCTGCCCTCACAGGGAAATTGCTTGGTACTCCACCGACGATTCCATCGCAGTAATACCCCGGCAGTTCGTTGGTTCTTCCCTCTCCTACATTTGAGCGGAATGTAGCATACCGCGTCGGGCCCGGTGTGGATTTAGCGGGATCCTCTTCACCCTCGTTCAGCCTCTTGACGAAAGAAGACCCCTCGGCCATCTCGGCACCTTGGACAGCCAGGGCGGTTCCATGGATCGGAGAGGCGATTCCCGCCCAATGGGCGACCAGAGAGCTTCCTCCCATTTTCCTCAGGTACCAGAGGGTGGACAAGCCGCCCATGGAATGGGAAACGAGATCGACCTTTCCGTCAGGCGAGTTCTTCGCTTTTTCTTCGACGACTTTCCTGAGTTCGGCCGCGATCTCCTCGTTCCCCTTTCTTGTCGAGTCGTATCCCCAGGCGAAGAGTTCACCGTCGGCATATCCGGCGCTCCGGAAATTCTTCTTCATGTCGTCAAACGTTGCGGGTTTTCCGCTCCATCCGTGGACGAATATGACAGGCCTGTTCCCCCCTTCCTGGCGAACGGCAGCATGCGCCGACAGGGGTTGGGTCTGGGACAGGATCGCCGTGATCGCACCTGCGGCGACAAACGCCGTGAGGCGGTGTCGCGCATAGCGACCAACCGGTTGGAACTTGCCGGAACGAGTCGATGACATCGAATTTCCTTCCCCATGGCCTGAGCACGTGGTTGAAACAGGGACACTGCGCCAAATGGGCGTCGAAGCCAGAAGACGGGGAGCTTCAGCATGGCCACCCCGCCCCGTTCCTCACTCATCGCGAGAACCATCGAAGTGATCGTCTCCGGTCGGTCAGCGCGGGACATCGGTGTAAACCCGCAAGGTTTCGGCGGATTTCCCGCAACCGGGCGGAGAGTTCACGCATGGCAGCGGCGAGCCCCTGTCGCTGTGCCGACAGTATCCGCGCCCTGGACGCGTCAGACATCGAGCGGCCAGCCAGCGCGTTCGCGGCCGGCAGCCCCGTAGCCGACCTCGGCGGCGAGGCCGTTCTCCCCGGCCCTCCGCCGTCCGCCCCCTGCGCAGGCCGGGCTCCACCGCCGCGTCTTCACCGCGGTTCGCCGCGGCAGCGGGGAACACTCCCTACTGCGATTTGCCTTGGCCGGATCCCGCGATCAGGCCGCCGCCCTCATCACGGCCTGACCGGAGCCTCGGAGAGGACAGGGGGCCGTCATACGCTGCGGCGGTCACAAGGGACCGGAATTGCGGCCCGCACGGTGGTGCCACATCCGGTGCCGCCGGAGGTGAGGGAGAACGTCCCGCCGTACGCCTCGCACCGCCAGCGCATGCCCTCCACCCCGTACCCGGGTACGGTCGCCGGGGAAGTGTGTGAAAGTCCGCATCCGTCGTCGGTGACGGACAGCACGACGTGGTGGTGGCGGTATTCCAGGGACACGCGCACCTTCTCCGCGTCTGCGTGTTTGACCACGTTGCTGAGGGCTTCCTGGACCACGCGGTAGGCGGCGAGGCACGCCTCGTCGTTCGCCATGGGGGCTCCGAGCCGGTCGCCCTGAACGTTGACGTCCACGATCAGCCCGTTCTCGGCCGCCACCCGCGCGGCGAGCGAGCGGACCGTCTCGGCCAGGCCCAGCCCGCGCAGGGCGACCGGGTGGAGGGTAGCGACGATACTGCGGAGTACAGAGGCCAGTTCGTCGAGGCGGCCCATGGCTTTTCGCACCGATGCCCGCAGCACATCCGGGTCTTCTTCGGTGAGCGCCGCGTCGAGTTGCCGCCTGGTGAGGGCCAGGAGCTGAAGTACCTCGTCGTGGAGTTCTCCGGCGATCAACCCCGCGTAGTGCTCCTGCCTGCCGAGCAGGGCGCGGGCCCTGCCCTGCCCGAGCAGCACCCTGGCCTCGGGCCAGGCCAGCACCGAGTACACCACCGCCGCCAGGAGGAAGGCCAGCGCCACGTATCCCGCCTCCGCGCGGAACAGCCAACTGCCGGTCAGGGCCGCGAATCCGCAGGCCACCATGGCCAGCAGCACACGGACTTTCGGCATCGCGCGGGCCATGACCGCCAGGACGCCGGTGGCCGAGGCGACGGCGAGGGCCGCGACGGGCCGGACGGGCAGCGGCTCCTCGGCGACGGCGTCCACCGCGTAGGCGACCGTCCCGAGGAGGGCCAGCGCCAGGCACAGATCGCGTACGAGGCCGAGGACGTGCGGCCGGTGGATCGCGGAGCGCTCGCGGCGGCCGCTACCCATGGGGCCCCTGGGCCCCGGGGGGCGGGCCGGTGCGCCGGGCGTAGGCGACGAGGTCGGCCCGGGAGACCAGTCCGAGCCGGTTGCGCAGGGCGGCCCTGAGACTCTCCACAGTGCGTACGCTCAGCGTGAGGCGTGCGGCGACCTCGCGGTTGGTGTGCCCGTCGGCCAGCAGCGCCAGCACCTGCCCCTCCCGCAGGCTCAATGCCTGCTGGGACACCGGGACATGCGCCACGTCCACACCGAGCGGGGGTTGTACGTAGCTCCCGCCGGTGGCCACCGTGCGCGCCGCCAGGACCAGTTCGGGAACGGACGTGTTCTTCGACAGGTAGCCAGACGCTCCCGCGGTCAGGGCCCCGCGCACGAGCGCTGCGTCCTCGTACATGCTGTGCACGAGAATTCCCATCTTCGGGGCTACCGCCAGCAGTGCGGGAATGACCGACAGCACCGGTCCGGACTCCAGCACCATGTCCAGCACGAGGAGATCGGGGCGACTCGTTCTCACGACGTCGACCGCCTCGTGTTCGGCCGCGGCCTCCCCCACCACCACGAAGCCCTCCGGCTCCAGAAGCGCCCGGGTACCGGCTCTCACCGTCAGGTGATCATCGACCAGAACAACGGTCACGGGAGCGGCCATCAACTACCGCGTCCTGGGCACCGCATGAAAACCACGGCTCCTTATGCGGGAACGGGACGCGTCCCACCCTCCGGTACGCGACCACCACTGTCAACCATGTGCACGAGCGGTAGCCGAAGCATCGCGCCACGAATTCCCCGCAGAGCGGTGACAGCACTTTGCGGGAAATCCGCGAGAACCTTGCGGCATTCCCCGGATGCGAGCGCGGGTACGGCGTTGGGATTCTCGGTCCACTCGGTTCTCGCTCCGCAAGGTCACAGGCGAGACCACCAGCCTCACCGAACCCGACCAAGAATGGAGAGACAAGTGGCCCTCAACCTCCCTCGCACGGCGCTCGCGGTCACCGGGGCGGCACTGCTGTTGTCACAGCTGCCCACGGGCACGGCGGCGGCCGCGACCAGTACTCCGTCCCTCAGCGTCATGGCGTTCAACGTGGAACAGCTGCCGTCCATCACCGAAATCGCCGGCACCCCGGGCAGCGACCGCAAGGCCATACGGAGCAAGATCGCCTCGGGGCTCATCCAACGCGAGAACGCAGACGTCGTCGTCCTGGATGAGGCGTTCAACGTGTACGCCGAAGGCATGCGCAGGGAGTTGAGGCAGCGCTACCCTTACCAGAGCTCGCTCGTCGGCGAGTACTGCAGCGGACAGACGCGATGGACAAGCTACGCGGGCAATTGCAGCAACTCCCCGTTCGTGGTCAACGGCGGCGTGACGATCCTCAGCAAGTACCCGATCGCCGAGTCCCACCAGCTCGTGTACAACAACTCCGACAGCAATACCAGCGACTACAAATCCAACAAGGGCGCCGCGCTCGTGCGTCTCAACGTGGGCGGGGCGCCTGTATGGGTCGCGGGCACACACCTCCAGGCAGACGAGCCGTCGAGCAGTCCGATCGCAAGTACTCGGCAGGTCCGTCTCAAGCAGCTCCAGGAACTTCGGTCCTGGGCCTCGGAAAAGGCAGGCGCTCGCCCTGTAATCGTTGCCGGAGACTTCAACGTCGAGTACTACAAGACGGACCCGGGTAACGGCCACGCGCCCATCGATCTCGACAGCAGCGAACTGTCCAAAGCCGACAGGGCACTCGGCGGAAAGCTCGCTCCGCAGCAGATCTCCGCATACACCTACGACATGGTGGACAACGCGCGGGCCAAGCTTCGGGACGACGAAAAGAAGAGCTACGCCAAGTACCGCAACCGCCTCGACTACATCGGATACATCAACGGAACGGCCGCCGCTCCCTCCTTCACACAAGGACGCGTGGTGAGCTACGACGACCTGCCCATGGGCGCGGACGGCGACCCCTTGTCCCGGATCCCCTCCGACCACCAGCCGCTCGTCTCCCGCGTTACCCTCGCCCAATAGGCCCCACGCCGGGCCGGATTCCACGACGCCCACCTACCGGCCCCCAGGGCTCTTGCAAAGTCTGATGATCTTCTGACGTTGCAGGTGGTGGAGGTGTGACTGGATGCAACGAAGCTCCGTTGTGGTGAGAGAGGTCTCAGGCCCCTTGCCAACAACGGAGCTTCGGTGATGCGTGAGTTTGCCATGCCCATGCTGTCGTGTTCTGTCGCCCCGGCGGGTGATGGCGCGGCGGAGAGCGTCGATCTGCGCAATCGTCGCGGGCTGCGGTATCCGCTGATCGCGCTGGTGAGAGCGGCGGCCCGGGGGCCGTGCTGTCCCCTTCGGTGACCACGACGGGGACTTCCAGACCGCGCCTTCCTCGCGAGCGTTCGCGTGCTCGGCGAGGGCGTCGACATCGTCGGCGAGCGCGGCGTCGAGGCCGTGTGCTTCGCGGACACCCGCGGCTCCCAGGTCGAAATCGTCCAGAACATCGGCCGCGCCCTGCGCCCCAACCCCAACGGAACGACGAAGACCGCCCGCATCGTCGTGCCGGTCTTCCTCGAACCCGGGGAAGACCCCCACGACATGATCGCCTCGGCCAGTTACGCACCGCTCGTCGCCATCCTCCAAGGCCTGCGCTCCCACGACGAACACCTCGTCGAACAACTCGCCTCCCACACCCTGACCCGCAGCGCACACCAACGACAAGTGCACGTCAGGCGCGACGCGGACGGCCACATCATCGGCGCCGCCAACAGCAACGGCGACGCCGATGGGGGCAGCGGCGGTGAGGACCAGGAGGACACGCAGGCCGCTGTCGAGTCGGCGCTGCTCCACTTCTCCCACCCCCGCGGCCCCGCCACCATCGCAGCGTTCCTCCGCACCCGCGTCTACCGGCCGGAATCACTGAAGCCCCGCCATCTTGAAGTCACAGGTCATCGGGGTGGCGTGATCGTCCGCGAGGGTGCTCGTGCTGGCCGTGGTCGGCAGTCTGCGCTCTTGATCGTCCGTCAACTTGAGAGTTCGAGGTTCGAGAGGACCAGCAGGGTGCGCAGGAGGTTGGTGGCGCGGGCGGGGTCGGTGCGGAGTTTGGTGAGGATGCGCCAGGTTTTCAGGTGGGCGAAGCCGTGTTCGACGGGGGCGCGTGCGGCGGCCTGGACGCGGTTGGCCTCCTTCTGGCCTGGGGGAGTTTGCGGGCGCGGGTGGCCTTGTAGCCGGTGACGACGACCGGGGCGTCGGAGTCGTCGTCCAGGCCGAGGAAGCCGAGGTCGGCCAGGGCGCCGAGACCGGCGGCACGCAGATGTTCGAGGATGTGGTCGCGGCGGGCGGCGGTGATGTCATGGGTGCGGCCGGGGCGGGCCGCGGAGATCCAGATCAGGCGGCCCTTCTCGTCGGTCAGGGCGAGGAAGTGCAGGCCGTGACGTCGGTGTTTTTCCCGAGTAGTTGGGCCGGTTGTCCTTGCCGGTGCGGCGAACGGTGGGGATGAGGGTGCCGTCGATCAGGACGACCTCTCCGCCCTGCGTGGCGATCCTTTTCAGGGCGCGGTCCAGGCGCGGGGCGCGGACGGCGAGCAGGGATATCAGCTCGTCTCGCCAGCGCCGTATCGTCGTTTCGCCGACCTCCTTGCCGCCGGCCATGTCGGCGATGCGCTGGTCGTGGCGGAGCACGGCGAGGACGATGACGACGATCTGTCCGGGCTGAAAGCGGCGCCAGCGCGAGCCGATCGTCTTGAGATGGCGGCGCAGCAGGTCGGCGCAGTATTCGTTGGTTTTCCGGGACACCGGCAGGCGGCACTGGTAGACAGGGAAGCCGGTGTCTCCGACGGTCTCGTTGATGTTCTTCATGCACACGTCGAAGTCAACGGCCGCCGGGGGCGCCCTGGTTATGGGTGCGGCCCTGGTTCTACAAGGTGAGCTGGAAGCGTCCGTCGGGCAGCTTGCGCAGCCAGCCGCGGCCGGACAGTTTGGTCAACTTGCCGCGCAGCGGCTCCAGTCGGCCCTGCACCTCGACCTCGATACCCAGCACGGTGCCGACGTCCTTGACGCGTACCGGGCCGCCCGCCTCCCGCAGGATCTGCATGATCCGCTGGTAGTCCGGCGGCAGCGCGTCCTCGCCGACGCCCGGTCCGCGGTGCGGGACCAGCAGCACGCCACGGCCACCGACCTGCGCGGGCACCGCCTGCGTGGCCGCCTTCTCCGTCTCCAGCTGGGCGTGCATGCGCTCCCACACGCGCATCGCCGCGGCGAGATCCTCGCGCTCGGTGCGGACCTGCTCGATCTGTTCGACCAGGAGCTTCTCCTCCTCGTCGAGTTCGGCTCGGCGGGCGGCGACGCGTTCGGCGACTTCGCTGATCTCCGTCATCCCGCGAGCCTACGAAACCCGCTCTGCCCCGTGACCTGGAAACGGACAGACCGCCCGTGACCGCTCCCCGACGATCAAGACGGCGGGCTACCGCCCGCCACTGGCCAGAGGTCCCCTCGGCAGCAGCACACAAGCTCCCTTGACCAGCGAAAATCAAGTTGGCGGAGCTTCACTGAACCGCCGACATCCTGGCGGCGGCGGAGGCGGGCGCGGCCGGGTATCTGCTCAAGGACACGCCGCCGGAGGAACTGGCTGCGGCCGTACGCACGGCGGCCGCCGGTCAGTCGGCGCTCGCCCCGGCGGTGGCGCACCGGCTGATGGACCGGATGCGCACCCTGACCGAGGCGCTGACCCGCCGCGAGCTGGAGGTGCTGCAACTCGTCGGCGACGGGCTCTCCAACCAGCAGCTCAGCAAGCGGCTCTTCCTGAGCCAGGCGACGGTCAAGTCTCATCTGGTGCGTATCTACGCCAAGTTGGGAGTGGAGTCGCGCACGGCGGCGGTCGCGGCCGCCTCGGCGCCCCGGCTCATTCGCCAGCCGGGGTGAATTCGTCTACGCCCCCGCGTCAGGGGCGGCAGTGCGGGGCATGGATGCGTCATGTGCCCGGCCTGACCCCGCGCGGAGGCCCGTATGCCACAGACAGCACGCCAGTACTGGTGGAATCTTCAAGGACGCACCAGGCTCAACTTCAACTGGGGCATCATCAATCACGACTCGACCGTGATCGTCACCGCGTCCGAGTACAGCGTGGACAACAACGACCCCCGACACAGCCCCCGGTTCGTCGGCGCCGCCACGATCACCGTGGAGAACATCAGCCCGCATTCGCCGCCGTACGACCCCAACCACGGCGTCACGTTCACGGTCAACGTCGAGTGGGGCTCCCCGCTGCACATCGTCACCGACATCACGGTGCTCGACGGGCCACCCGTCGACATCGAGTACCAGAACGGCTGAGGGGGGCCGATGCCGCGTACCGCACGTCAGTACTGGGCCGGTCTGCAGGGCCGGACTGCGCTGAACTTCAACTGGGGCATCATCGACCACGACTCGACCGTGATCGTCACGGTCTCCGAGTACAGCGTCGACCCGAACGACCTCAAGCACAGTCCGAGGTTCGTGGGCGCGGCGCCGGTCCGGGTGAGCAACATCAGCCCGCACTCGCCGCCGTACGATCCCAACCACGGGGTGGGGTTCGTGGTCACGGTCGACTGGGGCTCCCCGCTGCACATCGTCACCGACATCACGGTCCTGGACGACAAGCCGGTCTACCGGCTGTGGGACGGCGGCCGGCTGGCCTTCGTCATGCAGCACCAGCAGCAGACCAACTGGTGCTGGGCGGCGGTCTCCACCAGCATCTCGCTCTTCTACAACGCGGGCAGTACGTGGACCCAGTGCGCGGTGGCCAACCAGCAGACCGGGCAGACCGACTGCTGCGGCGCCGGGGCGGGCGGCGCGAACTGCAACTCCCAGCAGCCGCTGGACAACCCGCTGAGCATCGTCGGCCACCTCGACCACATGGTCTCCAACAAGGTGGACTTCGCGACCGTGGAGTCCGAGATCAAGGCGGGCCGCCCGCTCTGCATCCGGATCGGCTGGTCGACCGGCGGCGGGCACTTCCTCACCGCGATGGGCGTGGACGCGCCGTTCAACAGCTCGGACGCGATCGTGGCCGTCGACGACCCGATCTACGGCCGGTCCGACCAGGTGTACAACACGCTCGCTACCAACTACCAGGGCAGTGGAACCTGGACCCACAGCTACTACACCCGGGCATAGGGACGGACCATGGCGCTTCAAGTACCGCAGCCACCCCAGGAGTCGCGTTCCGCCGCCGAGGCCGGGGTCGAGCTCCTCGCGGGCCTCGGCCGGGTCCGCCCGACGGCGACGCTGGTGCCCGCCGGGGCCGACGAGCTCCGGCTCACCCATCCGCTGGAGATGTACGTGATCGGGCTCGCCGATCTGCCGGACGGGCTGGCCGGGGCGCGGCCGGTGGCCTGGCGCTATCTCGTCCAGCACGCGTCGGGCCCGGTCGCGCTCGCCGAGACGGTACGGGACGAGGCGGGCGGCCATGTCTTCAGCCAGCTCAACTACGGCCCGTTCGTGGCCGGAACGGCGGCCGCGCTCGACGCGGCGGGGCGTGCGCCGGGCGACGCGGAGGTGCGTCTGCTGCATCTGCCGGCCGTCCACCTGATCGCGGTCTGGCTGCACGGCGAGGCGTCGGACACGCTGATCCCGGCGGCCCCGGCCCCGCCCGGCGTCGAGGCGGACCGCGCGTATTCGGCGACGGAGCTCTTCACCCTCCTCGCCCGCGACGCTCCGCAGGACATCCTGCCACCGCAGGCGGAGGACGACCGGGGCGGCGGCTGACGGAGCCGGGAGTTCACCCCCGGAGGATGAAGTCCGCCGCCGTCGCATGGCGCAGTTCCCGGGCCGCGCCCTTCGAGGGGCGGGGCACCGGTACGGTCAGGAGCGGGCACTCGGCGTGCCGGCGCACCGGGGCCCACCAGGCGCCGGGCGGACGCCAACGACCAGCAGGTCATCGGGCCCGGCGGGGCCGTCACCCTCCCCGCCGGGCGCCTGGGGCGTACGGGCCCGTCAGTGCCGGGGCAACAGCCCCGCGCCAGGCTCCTACGAACATCCGGGCCAGGCCGCAGTTCCACCATGCAGGCAGGACAGGCAGCCGGACCGTGTCCCCGTGTCCGACCAGCGGGTTGAGCCGGACGGCGCAGGCAGGATCTGCCCACCCCCAGACCCTGCCCCGCCACCGGGGGCCCCGACCCCAACGGCCTCCCGCCCGGCCAGGGTCCCCACCCCACAGTCGCCACAGTCGCTCCCCCGGCGGCCCCGGGCGAGACGGTCGCGGACCGAACCCCGCTCACGGTGGCCGCACCCGCCGGGCACAGGCACACGCCAGCCTTTCGGGAAAGCCCAGGCCCCAGCACGGATCACGCTCCGCATTGCGGGGATACGGTTCTACGGCGTGTCGGGCGTGGTGGCGGCTGGCTGTTCGGAGGCGATCCGTGCTTCGTCTTCGGCGGTGTCGGCGCCGGCTGCCCGGTTCTTGCCCCAGCCGCGGTGGACGACGAGCAGCTGGTCCTCGGTGCCGTTCTTGTCCCGGTAGACGATGGCGGCCGGTCCTGCTCCGCTGAGGTGGTCGGGGAACTTTCGGTCAGGCGTCCAGGTGCTGCCGGTGCGGTATTTGGTCCACCACAGGTTCTGGTCGCCGGAGCCGTAGCCCCGGTGGATGCCTTACTGATCGTTTCAGAATGAACCTCGCCTGGTGGGTTGTGTGTTGGGTGATGTGTCGGCAGGATCTGCTGTGTGCCTGCTGATCTCGTGCCTG